>NZ_JAJFNK010000003.1 GCF_021739485.1 Alicyclobacillus tolerans | reverse complement strand
CAAGAGCGATATTAAATAGCCTGCAAGCCCAGTAGACTCGGCCAGCTACATCCATTTTTGCCCTGCGAAAGTTGAGTAAATATGAGTTAGACCAACTGGGTCGCATTGATAAAGCAGCAAAGACCGGCGTGTATACTCTGCATTGCAACGATAAAGAAGGTGCACGAAAGGCAATGCAGACTTTTATTCAGAAATCCAAAAACCAATAAAACGTGGAAGCGCCGAATCAATATGGATTCGGCGCTTCCGTTTTTTAGGGTTTAAGAATTCTTCGACTTCTTGTATCGGCACACGTCATCGTCCCCATTCGATGTAATACATCGATGAATACGTAATCTCTAACAACTCGACACCCGTCAGGGCGCTCCCACTACCATAATGGATTCCTTCCGTCATTGCGGTTTTTAGTGATTGTATGTCATCAATACCCTTTTGCCATCGAGCACATGGCGCTCCATCCTCTTCCATCACAACGTTTCCACAATCAGTGAAAACCTTTCCTGTCTCATACACCCAAAGTGGTTCAGAAATTTTAGAAGCAAATTCCTCCCATGCCGACTTAATCACGTCGGGACGACAGACCACGAGGGGTGTGAAATCTCGTTGTAAAGCAGCGTCTACATGGATATAGAGATCCCGTGGTGAGGAAGCTTCTATTGGACATCCATTTTTATCTGTGAGGACGTACGCAGTCGGTCGCCCTGTCCATAAATCCACAGTGGGTAAAATAAACATTGGCTGTCACCTCACATCCTGTTAATGAACCAAAGTAAAACGAATAACGAACTTACCGCTGAAAACACGGGCACCGCAAGTGGAATACTCCGTGCCTCCTCCTTGGGAAAACATCGAAGACTTGTGCGATACAGCCAAGGCTTCAAAAGAGGAATGAACAAAAAACCGATGAACCAAACCATGAGTGTGGGTAGTGCGCCGACTGCTGAACCTAACACCATAGCCATCTTCCAGTCACCTTGCCCCCATATACCAAGGAGCGTCGGGACCAACATAAACAACGCCATGAGTATGAAACTCAAAATGGCAAATTCGAATGACCGGCTTTCAAAGTGGATCAATAGAAACAATATGAGCCACAAAGCGCTCCAACTGTTTGGAATCCTTCTTTCACGTAAATCCACCCATGCGGCAATGGATGTATACATCATTAGCCCAATCCATATCATTAACGTCCACTTTCCGTCCCCTTGCCAGATTCCTCGTGGAAATAAGTGAATCAGTGCATTCTGCCACAACGTGCGTTCCCGCCTCTTCCCCTGTAAGTGTTGTGGCGCAGGATACCCCATCCCTGCGCCACGAATATCGACTACGCTCTATTGCAAGTTTCCCGCCAGATAGTTCTCTGCTTGCAAGTCCCAGACGTTTGAAATCCCGTCCGGTCCAATGCTCCATCCCACCCCTGAATCCGCCTGGTCTGTCGAGTCAAAAATGAGCGTTCCGCCATTTTGAATCCAGGTATTCAGTTGCGGCATAACTTGTTCGAGATTTTGAGCAAAATAGCCATCTTGTACTGCATCAACCACGATTGTCCCGTACTGATTGATGTTTAGAATGCTTGGCGACGATAACGAACTTTGCGTCAAATCCGATACGCTCTGTTCAATCGCAGACACGGCTTGCTGGTTGCTCCCCCAATTCGCCCCGTCATTCAAGAGAAGAATAGGTTTGTGACTGGGAGCTAAGAAGTCATTCACGATGTTGTTCCACTCGGTCGTGGCCCAACCTGCACTGTTGTAGTAAAACTCAACCGTTTGCGTATCGACAAAAACTTGTCCATTTCCATAGTGGAAGTAGGCAGCGGTTGGCTGTGATCCGTTCGTCGCAAGGACTTGTGCATTGTTCGGCAAGTTGGTTAAGTACATATGCGAGGCCCAGTTTCCATTCCACTGTGAGGGCATATTGTTCATAACGGGTCCGCTCGTAAGTGGGGGCTCTGTGACCAGAACCGAAGTCTCTGCAGAAGTCCCGGCACCTTGTGCCGTGATCGTATATGTTCCTGTTGTATTCGGTGCATTGTACGTCGCGGTAAACTTGCCATCCGCGTCCGTTGTCACGGTAACCGGTGAAATACTGCCCCCTGTCACGCTTAAGGTCAGGGTTTGATTCGGAATCGGTGTACCGTTTGACGTCAGCTGGCCACTCACTTCCTCACTCTTTCCAATGATCAAGGACGGCGTGGCAACGCTTAGTTGAAGCTTGGGAGACCATATCGTGATCGACTGACTATCTGTTATACTGTCCACCATCACACTCAATTGACAGGTTCCAGCTTGATTCGGTGCCGTATATGAGATTGAAAAGTCACCGAATGCATCGGTGGATACGACGTGTTCGCTCGCATTGTTCCCGTAAGGCGTACCGCCAAGTGCTCCCCCCGTCACAGCTACATTCACAATCTGATTTGCAAGTGGCTGCCCCGCGAATAGTACGCGTCCCGTAATCGTTGTCGTAGACCCACCCACAAGGTTTTGAGCAATCGGATTCACAGCGAGAGAAGGCATCGAGGCGTTTAATGGATAGGTGACCGTATCCACACCTGTTACTCCTGTTTGCGGATTTTTCACTTGAATGCTTACATCATCTCCACCGGCAAATACCCAACTGCCAAGTCCATCATTCCAATTTGACACATCACTCTGTCCGTAGCCTAAAAATCCAGAAATTACAATTTTATCATTTCGCCAAGTTTGGATGACCGGATTGACTCCGTATCCTGAACCATTCCCCGTAACCCACCCACGGCTCTCGTCACTGATGCTTACAGTGTCATTCTGATTTTGCGGCGGATTACCGAATCCATATCCGGTAATCGTGAGCTGTGGCCCCCATACGGATGTGTTCCACGCAACGCTTTCGATATGTGGCGTTGTCGCGCCTGGAATGATGGCGACACCGCTGTCGTTTGCGAGCGCTGAAACGGTCTGTGATACAGGCTCGGACTGTCCCCATAGCACCTGGGCCATGTTCGCGTTTTTCACACTTCCCGTTGCTGTCATATGACCGAGCATGCCCCACGCGGAGGGGATAATGGCTACGGTCATGACACCAATCCCAAAGATTGACCAAAGGAGCACGTTCATCTCTTTTTCCACTGACTTCACCCCCTAACCCACGACTTTGTATTCTTCACTGACGGTGACGATCATCGGTACAGACATGGCTGTGATGACCGGATAGCGCTCGGCAACCTTCTGCAGAAAGATAGGTAAATAATCACCACTCGCCGTTACCGTGATTTGATTCCCATTTGCTGTGGCAGAACACGCCAAATTCGTAAATGCGGTACCGAGATGCATATTGGTTACTTGCGTTTGAAACAGCGTACTTGCTGCACTTTGATAATTCCCCGCGAGCGCCCAAGTTGAACTCGTCGTGAACCCCGTTCCAGACCCGGCGTCCACCTGGGTCACCTGCGCTTGCCCTGCAAATGCAGCGCTTGTTGCTGCACTTCGTAGTGCCCCGTACGCTGTCATGGCAGTGCCAAACCACATCAGAAGCGCCAATAAAACCATACCGAGCGTGACAAATAGGAACGTATAGTTCAGTGCAAACGTGTATGCGTCCTCTCGTTGCACAAAGCCATATATGCGTTTGAACAAATCGCCTCTTCGAAGGGCTCGCTTCATGGACTTACCCCCGTATACTGCACTTCATTCCAATAGGATGCTGTAGAAGTCATCGGAATTGTGGCACTTAAAACGGGCCCGCCAAACAGTGTCAGTGCCCGATCAAACGGCAACGGGGCATTGTATTGAATTTCAACCGTTGCACTTGGCGATGTCGGTGTTGAGGTGAGCGCGTAACCTGGCTGCTGATTACCTGCCTGTACCTCTGTAACGTCGAAGAGGGTTTGCCCATTCCAGGTGGTGGGCAGGTGTTCGGACGATAGGTCAAGATTGATTTGATTTTGTACATCTTGCACACTGCCCGTAATTGCGGCCACGCGTGCTGCATTATGTGCCACAGTTGCTAGGTCCAGTTTCATGACCACGAGCGGTGGGGCTAAAAACAGAATCATGGACACTGCGAATCCAACGCAGATCATGAAAAACGTGGTAATCAAATTGCTCGGCAAGAAACCCTCCTCCATTCAGAGAAGGGACAGACCGAATGCCGGCCTGTCCCTTCCGTCTTGCGCCGATTACGGAGCTTTAAATCCACCACTACCAACGGTCGCTTGTCCACCTGTGATATTACCGCTTTCAGCTTGTTGGGCCAGTTGGGTGAGACCCTGTTGTGTGCTTAGGCTGCTTGTGAGCGTGGAGGCGCCTCCTTGTGCCTGACTGACCATGTGGCCGATGATAAAATATGCGACGCCGCCGACAATCGCGACCGCAAGGATGGCGGCGATCCACCATAGCCCACGATTGCTGTTTTCTTCGGCTGTGTTTGCGCGGTCGGATCGGACCCACCTCTTTATGCGTACCCATTGATTCATTCCTGTTCTCCTCAATCATCAAAATAGATTTTGTAGTACCCCTGTCATAGCTTGAACATCGCCTGACAAAGCAGCCCAGATAAGACCGGCTAGAATCATCACGACGACACTCGAAAAAATCCACATGCCTGTTGTGACAATAAACTCATCCATGATGCCACCTTGCTCACCCCCGAGCCATCGCCATAACCGGTTGACTCGACTTTGTATTGACGACAGCAATGTTTTCACCCCCACCGTCACAATACCGAATGAATGTAGACTTCACGTGCCATGTTCGTGCCATGGCAGATGCATTAAAATGGCATGCCAATAAATGACTTGAGCATATAAGCGAACATCGCGTAAATCACAAAACCGAATCCTGGCATTGCGATGAGAAGGGTTGCGTACATCCCTAACTGAAGCTGCACATTCCCATATCGCTTTGCTGCATTCGCATCTCGAATCTTTGTGTCTAGTTGCAGACTTCGAAGCAGCGCATCCGCGACGGGTGTTCCATACTTCTCCGATTCCGAAACGATCATGGCAAAGTCTTTTACCTGAGAAATACCTGTAGATTCAGCCAGTGCATGAAGTGCGCCCGGGAGCGTTGTAAACCGCTTCTTGGCATTGACCTCTTGAATCTTCTCACGCATCGGCGACTCCATTTTTGTTTCCAAAACCGCCAATGTATCTGAAAGTGTGGCACCGGACTTCATCAGAAAAGCAATCAAAATTTCGGACACACGAGTCTGCTCGCGTAGGCGTCGAAAATGCGCTGTACGTCTTGAGCGTGCAAGCCAAAGGGGTGTCGCAAAGATGATTGGAATAAGGAACAGGACGACAGGCTGTCGGAGCAAGATGGTCAACGACACCACGATTACACTCGTGATGACAGCCGTCCGCATCCATAAAGTCGCATTCTCGGGTTCTCCAATGTCTTGTGCCTCTGCCTGAAGGATTTTCATATACGATGCCGCACTGAATTTTTCATAGACACGAAGTTCCCGTATCGGCGCGAAGATGCCTATGCGAAACTCTTCTTCTGCTTGTACCCGTGCCCCTAACGCCAACAGCACAGCAAGTGTAATCAGACCGCCAAACAGGACGGCCGATAAGGTTGTACTCATCTTCATTCCTCCAATCTCACGCGTCGATCCGTTCGCTCTCACGCATAATGAGATATAAACCGAGTGTCATGATGCCAAGAACTGCCCAAAACAGTATCTTGGTCCCCTCACTAATGAATTTCGAGACAAAGGGATACGCAATGAGAAAACTTCCAGCTAGCATCGCGTAGAAGGTGTACCCGCCTGTTCGGTGGTGAGAGGTTTGCGCGCGAATCCCTCGTTTGAACTCCAGATCCTTACCGAGTAAATCAGCCATATCAATCCACAGTCGTTCAATGGGTACGTTGTATTTCTTTGCTTCCTTTGTCGCCAAAGCAAAATATTCAATATCCCGTATGCCCATGTCATTCGCCCAATACAAAAATGCATCCTCCGGTGTGGCGAATTGCGGCGCATCCACAATGTCTGTGAGTCGAGCAAGCTTCTGCTTGAGATAAGGATTGTGTACCATCTGCTGCATCCGATGGATCGCTTGGTCGAGCCGCTGTGTTGCCGTCATGACATGAACCGCAATCGGTACGGCTTCATACAACCATGCCCCTGCCAGTGCTTCTTTTCGTTTCCGTGCCCGATTTGCCCAAAAACGCTCATAGAGGAACAAAGCAAGTGAACCACTGATGACAATCCCGACCACAACGAAATAGTGTAAAAGAAGCGTCGCCACAAAAAACAGCAGAAATAGTCCCGTTACATGCATTAAAGTAGTTTTCGAATTGTATGGTCTATCCAGAAGCCATTGGTAGGTTTCTATTCGTCTCAGGTACTTCCGCCAAAAGTCGAGATTGGGCCCTGTTTTTTCGCTGCGTGTTCCCATGACTACATGAAAGCGATGGCGCCACTCAGCACGATGTACTTCTCTCCCAATGGCCCACAAAGCAAGTGCCATCGTGATGAGTGCACCAAACATCCTGGCATCAGTAAAAATATTCATTGGCCATCCCCTCCCCTCGTTTACGTTGCAAACCGATACTTGCGAATCGGTTCTTCGTTCACAGGTAAAGAAACCTCAATCCCTTCCACTTGCGCACGTTCGACCATTTCTTGTGTCACACCGTGGAAACGAAACTGGTCGCGGATAAAGTCGTAGGTGAGTATGGGTTTCCACAAAAGCGCCCGTTCTGTGAAATCAAATCCGATAATCTCGCCAATCTCAGTGACCCGCTTTCCGTACTTCGTGTCTCGCGCGGTGATAATATGGCGAATTTTATCTGCCATTCGACTGGCAGTATTCAGATAAGACGCTTGCACACCGGCCCCTTCCGTCGCTTCCAGAATGAAACGAGTCAGTACACCATCCACATTATTTTTGTGCCCAATATGACTGTGGAAGGTAGTGCCTGTCTGCCGCTTCACAAGCAAGCTCATACGCAGGAAAAGATGGGCGATTTGCGCTGTGCGCACTTCACCGATATATCCGTTGTCGTTGTCCATACGCAGCGTATTGATAATGTTTGTGGCCATATCTAATCGGCCCTTTCCCTCAACGTTTTGACTCCGGTCCGTCAAACGAATGCACCAATCTGTAAGTGGTGTCATTTCCGGTAATTCCTCGACGAAGATAGATAATAGATTCTTTGGGATGTCACCTGTGAGTGCATTCATCAGCGTCGTTTTTCCAGAGCCCACGCCGCCCGCGATAATAAAACTGTCTCCAAGCGCCATCATGAGTTTGAAGAATGCTCTTGTGTCCGCATCCATCATTTGCAGTCGTGTCAAATCGTCCATCGAAAATGGATAGATAGGCTTACGAATCGTGACAACGGTACGTGGTTCGGTAATGATTCTCCCGTCTTCATCCAAAACGGTGTACCTTGTACTCGGCCCACCGATGATGTTGACGCGAGAACCATCTGGCAATATCGCATCTGTAATTGGATAGGCGAGTGAGTAAGAATATGGCGTGTTCTCGAGCTTTCTCGCGATAAACTCATGCAACGCTTCTTCTGACTGAAACCTCGACTCTGAGGATTCATAATTGGTGCCTTTTCGCTTCACTACTGTTGTTGATCCGATGACGTGAACATCACTGACGAACGGATCGTCCATCGCAGCTTGAAGCACGTCATAGGTGTACCAACTGTTTAAGAGCGATGAAATCACTTTTTCTCGATATTCGGTTGGGACAAATGAGCCTTGTTCTACACACTTTGTGTACAGGTAGGTGTACATCTCTTTGCGTGTCACACCCGACTGCGACATGTTCGGATCACTCAAAACGAGATCTTTCAGCATCGCCACGTAACCATGAAAACTGGCGTCCATCATCCGTGTGCACCACCGTTCGAAGCGGAGTTACTGGGAAGCTGATTCTTCCTGCTCGTTCCTTGGGTTCGAACAATCGATTCATTGGCGTTCGAGTTTTGAGCTGGTTGTATTCCCTGGCTCGCCGATGGATTGGACTGAAGCTGAATCGACTCCGGAGCTGAAAAGGAACCATTTTGCGGGATCAGTCCGATTTGTACGTTGTTGTTGAGGATAGCTGGTGCTAACACGTTATAATTTTGTTCCGTGACAAATACGAGAAGTGCTGTCGCCGTACCGCCCTTTGCAGGTTGCAGCACACTTAAAACTGGAACGGGTTCAATCGTCTGAAACGATGTCTGACCGCCAACTTGACTCGGGACAATCAGTGCGATGTCCTCACCTGCATTCACTACTTGAGATAAGGCCGATTGCACCGGAATCGATAACAGCATGCCGGGTTTGCCAGTTTTCTCAACGTATTGCGTGAGAAACGCGGAGTAACTGCTTGAAGCATTCAAATCACCTTTCGTGATTGGGTATCCACTCGGTACAGCAAAAGATAAATATCGACCAATCACGTCCGCTTCACTCGTAGCAAGTCCCTTAATCCCTGAGCTTTTGGGTACAGTCACGAGCTTAATATCAGATGGGCCAATCTGTGTATACGGTTGTAGGTTGTGTGTAGACATCACGACGGTTTGTGTCTGACTGGCTTGGAGAAAAACAGTTGTTGCAAGAAGTCCTGCACCAAGTGAAACCAACACGCTCAAAGAAAACATCAGTTTAGAAGTTTTCATACACCCCACCTCCGCATCCCTCGACGCCTACGCTTTTCTTGTGCAATCACCGGGTCAAAACGTAATGCGGAGAGCAGATGATCAAGTCCATCTTGTACATCTCTTCCACCAACAAGTGTCATTGCCCCAAGCAGTTGACGATACAACGTACGATCTTCGGGAATGTGCACAACGTCAGACGGTATGTCTGCCTCTGCCAACAGCCGTAGCGTTCGGTTGTGCTCAGGCGTACGCTTGCGAATCCGATTGATGACGACGGTGACATGCTGTTCAGACTTCTGGTGGCGAACACCTTGATATTCATCAATGAATCGCTTGAATGAAATCCATTCCGGTGTCATCACAAACACAACTTTGTGCGCGAGTTCCATTGCGGTATACGTCCACGGTACGGAAGGCGTCGTATCGATGAGCACGACATCGAAGTATTGGGAGAGATGATAGATCACTCGACGCAATGTCACCGTGTCTACACCGTCTCGACTTTTCCCGCTCGGCAGCATATAAAAGCCACCTACTTGCACCAGGGACTGCTTCACCATTCGCTCATCCATTTGGGCCGGGAGTCGTGACCACTCATCGGTTGTCACGGCAGCTTGTCCACGGTGCATGGCAAGAAGATTTCCTAATGGATCGAGATCAACCACGGCGACTGAATAATTACGTTTGGCCATCTGACTCGCAATCATAGACACGAGTACCGACTTCCCAACTCCGCCACGCGCGCTATGTACGGCGATCACTCTTCCACGATTGGCGGTTGACGGTGCATCAATGGGTGAGCCTTCGTTCATTGTGCCCGCCCGAGTGTATGTGTGCTTCTTGTTGAGTACGTTTTTGGACCGTAACACTTCATCCAGCGCTGTCAGTGGTTCATCTTTCGTTTCGATAATTGATTCTTGACCCACCGTTTTTTGCGACCATTTTGTGAGATAATCCACCGGTAGTGGATAGGCGACAGCATCCACACAACCAAATGCCCTTGCTTGTTCATAGACGCTGTCACTCATGTCCTTGGTGATATATACAGATGGGCATGTTAAGCCGTGCTCTCGTAGTTGATGAATCGTGGCCTCTTGCCACCCTGAACCAATCAGGAGCAACTCTACAGCATCGTGGTTTATTCTTGATAATTGTTCTTCTTGATCAATACCAATCGTTTCAATCCCACTTCGTTTCAGTTGAGCCATCGCCTGTTGTTGTAATACGCGGTCATACTCGAGCAGCATCCACATCTTCGATTTTTCCTCCTTTCGAGTTTTGAATGAACAAGTCAGAAATACGTGCTGCAATTGGGCTAAGTAGACTTGAATAGGACGCAACAAGCTCTACCAGGGGCCGTTTCATATGCATCGCCGCATATTGCCTCGGCTCATGTGGCAATACGATGTATCCTTCGTCAATCATGGTTGGTAGTGGTAAACCTGCATCATGACCATTGATAACCCAACACACTTGATGCATCGGAATCATCTCTTGATGAAGCTTTAGACCGATTCGCTCCATGCGAATTTTGTCTGGCCAAGTAACTGCAATCACCAAGTCGGGCTGAGCTCTCCCTTGCTCCATCTGCGGTCGAGTATCGAGCAAAACACGATACCCCTTTGCTGGCGTATCCTGATACACGTGCACACCCGATTTGATATCTGTCCAATCCGCAAGCGGTAAATGACTCTCCTCAATCACAGCCGTAGGTAACTCTTGCTGGTTACAGAGTGCTGCTAGATTCCAGGCAACAAATGTTTTGCCACATCCTGGTTCCCCAACAATCCGAATATGCACCGCCTTCGGATTTGGCCAAGTAAACTTTCGTCGAACCGTGCCGTTACTGGAATCAGGTTCTTCATTTGATTGACTGGATGTCCCCTTGTCTTTACTGCGACGAAAAAGTTGTCCGCCCTTACCTGCGTTTTTGCGCTCATTCGATTCCTCTTGTGTAAGCGAGTCAGGAACTGTTTCTTCTTCGTACACATCAACAACTGGAGGCATTTGTGTTAATCCGTCGCTCCCATGGTCTATATACGCTTTTACATCGATCGGAGATCGCGGGTGTTCAATCAAATGGTCTATGGTACCTAGAACAATCTCGTCGGCAAAAAATGCAAAGTCGTACACACCCATCAAGCAGAGTTGCCGTTTAAAATCCTCCGTCTCACTAATTGATGGGCCAATGAAAATGACTCGTGCCCCTTGTTGACGTACCCGGTACATGGTTTGAACGAGCTCCATTCGATCAGGAATTGTCCACTCGGATAACACCAAAATATCCTCCGCCGTGAACAACGTTTCGCTCACCATTTTCCCGTACACCAACCACTCACTTTTCTTGTATCGATCTCGTAAATCCGTTGGAAATGCCAGATACAGCACGATGTTGCCCTCCTCTCTGAACGCTACAGTACAGTAGGTGCAGGGACTGTTCGTGCCAACATCGTGCCAGCTCATTTTGTGATTGAGGAAGGATTCGTTTCAGGGCCAAAATACGGGGTGAGTGCAGGTATCCAGCTTCCTTGAATGTTTTGCACATACTGGATGGTCTGTGCATTCTGAGCTACTTGATGGCCCTGTGCTAGTGAAATTTCTTCTGCACCAGGTCCTGCATTATAGGCCGATTCTGTCTCTGTGGGGTTTTCACCAAACTGATGGTAGAGCTCTGATAGGTACATGGCACCAATCTCAATATTCATGTATGAGTTGGACAAGTCTGCATAAGCGTTTGCACCGATTGGCTTTCCATCAAGCGTGAGTCCTGCTGCAGTAGACGGCTCTACTTGCATCAAGCCTATGGCACCTGCAGATGAAATTTTGATTGTTCCATCAGAGTTGTGTTGCCGCCCATTCGACTCCTGATACATCACGGCTGCAACCAGTACCGCCGGAACTTGATACGTCTGTGCTGCCTGTTGAATAACATCTTTCCATCGTAAAATGTCGTGAATGGTATTGCCGCTTGCTGGTTGAACATGGCCAGAAAAAGTCATATCTGTACTATTTGAAAAAAGTACGGCATTCACCATCAACTGCACATACGGATCCGCAAGACCATAATCTACGGCTCCGATTAACCCAGCTAATGTGTCTTGATTCGTCTGATTCCTTACAATCGTAAATCGCTGCCCATCGCTTTGAGCTTGAACGTGCGAAAATAGGTTCCAAATTCTCGACCAATCATAGTTGCGCTTGGTCCTGACCAATGCAATTTTCCGAGTGTATGTGCCATTACATCCACTCCCTGTACGCGTGGTTACCCACTGATATGTGTTCGCCAAGGTACCATCCCACGTGTTTGCTGTCATGAGCATCGTGACCGGCGTGTCCTTCTCTGTTTGCTCACACGTCGACACCATTTGATGCCCAACTTGCTTGGTCACCTCGTGATACGTAATCGTGACATTCGTGAAGGTTTGCCACGTGAACACAGGTGCCAAGTATTCGTAGTACAAGTGCCCATTGGTTGGAGAAAAGTTATTTACCATCTTCCCAATACCAAGAAGGACTGCGCCAGGCAAATCCACCTGCTCGCTTTGTACTTGTTGAATTTGAGGCGCTTTAAGTCCAGTTTCCCAGGTCGCTGCTACCTCATCGTAATGGGTGAGTAAGACCTGATTCTTCGCTACTGTGACCGGATCCAGAGATACCCCGTTCACAGAGTTGCCCACTGACCCTAAGCCGCCCCCTTGGTAGTCCCCAAGAAGAAAACCAAATAGCATGACGGCCGCAATCGTCAGTGCCGCGGAGCCAAGTACCCAACCCATGCCAAATGAAAGAATCATTTGAGTGACGAGCCAGCGAAATACTTCCTTTGGATCGCGTGGAATGGTCAGAAGCCGACGAAGGTGCCTCAATCGAGACACCTCACAATTCCACACTTGGAATGGACTCGTGTGTCACCTCTACCAACCGCAAAAAATCCGGTTCGTGTAAGACCAACTCTTTCACCAGGGTTTCATCCAATTCAGTACCGGAAAGCAGAATGACCTGTTCTTTGACCTTACGCCATGGCCAAGGAGATTTATAAACACGATGACTGAGTAATGCATCGATCACGTCCAACATCTTCACCACGCGAGCAGCCATCGGAATATCCGTACCGGATAGATTGGTCGGATACCCACTCCCATCCCAGTTCTCGTGATGAAACAATGTCACGTCTTTTGCGAAGTGAAGGAGCTTTTGGTCCATCATCCACAAAGCATTTTTTGCAAATCGCTGTTCAAGTGCAACGATCACGTGATGTCCACGTTCTGTATGCTGTTCTATATAACGCCGTTCATCATGGTCCAGTTCACCTGGTTTGAGGCGGAGTACACTTGGGATCGTGATTTTCCCAACATCATGAACCAATGCCGCCAGTTCGAGACGTTTCGCGTCAAGAGTGTTCCATCGAAGGATTCTTTCAGCACAAAATCGTGCATACTTCCCTACCCGTTGTACATGAGCCTTTAATTCCGGGTCTCCGCACGAAGTCACATAGGCAATGCTTTGAAACAACACTTCTGAAGCTTGAAGGCGCAGTTCATCCTGCTTGTCACCAAGTAGCGGTTGTGCCCATACCATCCACTCTCCATTTTTACGAAATACCGCCATTTGAACTGGAATTGTATCACCTGTTCGTTGGACAAAAATTCTTGTGTGAATGCCCATTTCAAGTTGTTCCTTGTCAATCACGGCGTATGGAAGACCAACAAGTTCCTCATCTGTCATACTGAACACTTCCAAAAGTTCTGAACCCGTAGCGGACTTAATTAGCCCATCACTAGAAATCGTTAGCTGAATCATTGCATTCCTCCCACATTACAATCGTATCTCGACCTTTCGCCTTACCCTGGTACAAGCCGATATCCGCCTTTGCCATGAGTTGTGCCAAGTTCGTCCCGTGGATTGGATAACAAGCGGTGCCCATCGTCAGTGTGAGTCCATACTTGTCCAAGGGAATTTCTCGGATGATTTCCTCTAAGCGCATCTTAATATTCGAATGGCATGACGTGTGGTCGATGATGAAAACAAATTCGTCGCCGCCTAAGCGCGCTACCACATCGGTACGGCGCAGTGCGCTTTGTAAACCTCTGGTCACCTCGACGAGTGCCGCATCACCATATTGATGTCCCTTTGTGTCGTTTAGCTCCTTGAAGTGATCTAAATCAAGGCACACAAGAACAAACCCGAACCCACTCCCAGAACGTCTGCGTTTCTCAAACCACTCGTCTAGTCCACGCCGATTTAAAGCGCCGGTGAGCGCATCGTGCATGGCGAACTCATGAAGAAATTCGCGATCATGAAGTAGCCAATCAAGTCCTTTAATAAAGCGGATCGTATTCTCTTCATCAAAGAATCTTATGCCCTTGCGGCGATACAACTTGTACATTGCATGCGAAAGTTCCACCTGGGTAACATCCCAATCGACCCTCGTTTTGGCGACGATAGCTAGCCCTTTCTCCATAGTGAGATGTCCCCGTACAGAGCGCTCCACGCCCATCGCGCCAACGTCAAACCAGAATTGAAGAATCGCGTCATCCCATGCTGTACCTGACGACAATCGTTCAATCAGGGCAATATGTGGGTGCAAAGGCATCACCCCCTCTGAATTGAGCCTAACAACACCAAGACGCTTGTTCGTGCCAAGTTCAAACCATGTTGACAACGAGTTCTGTTGCCGGTGATGAGGACGCACACAAAAAAAGAGCCTCTCCTTTGGAAGAAGAAGCTCTTCTCTGTTCCGGTTATGGGGCAGGCGTGACGTATGCCGGGAGCAATTGCCCATTTCCCTGAATTTGAGGCAACGAATACGTGAAATTACGGCTATACTCTGGTTGATTCTGTTCATAAGGTGCATTCGGTATCGGGATTTCGTGGATAAAATACCACGTTGGGTAACCAAGCATTTGAGCCAAATCAGCGTGCCGCCAACTCACCGAAGAGCCGGTACCCGTTGTGAATGTGACATCTGCTTGAATGTGAGCTGCTCCAGTCGAATCTCCAGTTAAGTTCCATGCTGTTAATTCCGAATAAGAGTTTGGCGTACCTGGACTTGCATATTTCGGAATGGACGTATATGCCCATCCGTACTCTGTAGCCGGGGGTGGGTATCCGTTTCCATTCGGGTCCCAAACAGGAAAGTCTCCCTCATTGAATACCGTTTGTGGAAGTAATTCGAACAACTTAGTCCACGCCCGCGTTTCTCCATCTGGATTTACGAGGTTATATGTCACGCTTGCACTTGTCGGCATGTCATGTGGAGAGCCTGTCCACATCAAACGAAAAGAGAATCCACCACCCACGCGCGTGTATATAACGGGTGATCCACTTGCGTTCCCATATGTCGATAAGCCCGGGTTTCCAGCCTCCGTTGATCCATCTGAATATGCATCGTTATTCGATTGGGACGCAGAAGTATTGGATGGAGACCACAAATCCCCTGGTCGACCTGGGTCATAAAATAAGCCCGTTACCTGCAAATTACTCACGTTTAGCGGGTAGTCGTGGGAATAAGTCTTTGGCTGGTCTACCCACTCGTACATGACGCACCCTTGAGCATCAGTTGTCTGCTCCAATACCCAATTCGTATCCGTCCAAGTTAGCGTTTGTCCACCAGAACCATCTGGTGACCAAATGTAGTTCAATACTTGATTTGTCGGTTCTGGTGGCACTGCTGCAGGTGGACACGCTGCTCCACCACCTCCGCCGGTACCCCCGTTGCCACCTCCGCCGCCACTGTTACCTCCACCGCCAGTCGGAGGGCTGCTTCCTTTGGTCACCTTGAATGTGGCGGTTGCTGGCGAAGCAGAACGATTAAACCAATCTTTCACGTAAAGTGTGATGGTATAAGTTCCAGGAGCAAGGTTTGTCGTATCAATACTGTTTGGCTGAGAACTTCCACCGTCTACGGTCTCCATGTACGATGGTGGTTGACTTGTCGCTCCTCCGCCATTTACTTCAACCATCACCGCGCCATTCGGAGCAGTTAGTGTTTCCCCATTGTACGGCGCTTTGCCTTGCAAGGAGTTCTCATTAAATGCTTGGTTCGTCACGTCTTGTCCGCTCGAATTGGTGACCTCTACGTATTCAAAATGATAATTTGAGTGGTACGCCTCGATATATGCGTGATCGTAAAAATCAACATTCTGTCCCTGTTGCACAGACTGCGTTGACCCAACTACTCCCACGTCAGCTTTTGGGGGCTCCGTTGCATACACGGTGTAGTTGTAGTTATTTGGATTCGGTGCGAATTCTCCGCCAGATTCATCGACAATTTGTGAAATGGAAACTGTATTAAAGCTGTCTCCAGCACGATCTGTCCAAGTCGTGTGCCACAATTGTGAACTAACATAGGACTGGTCTCCATTTAGAGCGGAAATCCACTGGTCAATCGTTGATGCGTCCCCATCTATCTCTAGGTAGCCGTTATTCGACTCAATTGGCGTGCCATTGTGTGAGACATGATCAAAGTGCCAGATGCCACCTAGAGAATCCTCACCGCCAATAATACTGATGCCGTCCGCACCGTATAGAAAGATATCCCCCCTGCCCATGTTAGACAGTGCTGGTTCAGTTGTGTTTTGGACAACGAAGTCAGTGCCGCCCTCAATCATCATTCCATATTGCGTGTTTGCAAAACTCCCTGCGGTACTTCCAGGACTCCCCCCTCGACTGATATATGCATAAGCGTAACTTGAGTCGCCGAACACCATTCCTAGTGTTGCTAACACCGTGATGACTGCCGTTCGTGCTTTATGTTTTATCTCCAATCTCTAATCGCCCCCTAAATGCCATTAAGAACACAGCGTCTATGCCTTGTGCCTAGTAGGACGAATAGTTCGCAGCACCACTTGAATACAAGATTTGCTCCAAAGTCTGGTCATTGACTTTAACAGCAGCTTGCGCAAATGGTACCGAATCGTAATTGGGGATAATTGCACTCACATCAATAATCGTCTCTCCGGAATCCTTAACTTGGACCTCTGCTGGAGCATTACTGACGCCTCCATTTTGACTATCTCGCGAGTCATAGCCATAGAAGCCACTGGCAAAATTCCAACTGCGTCCAGCGTTCAAACTATAGTACGTGTTACTTTTTAATGTCCCCCAATTCCCTATAGTGATCTCATGCAAATTGCTGTCTGAAAGACCGTGAATTTTATAAAGCTCCCCATTTCCATTCAAGATGAATGTCATTGCATCTACTTGCTGTATGGCGTCTGCCATTTGAGTTGCTGCAAACGACATACTGACATGCGGGTTTTGATGATAGGGTAAATAGACATTATAGGGCTTGAAAACTAAATGATACGTTCCATTACTGCCTTTGAAATATCCTTCGAATAAATGCGTTAGATTCACGTTCATCTGAGCCAAATCAGCCCTACTCATTGGGTCTGACAGACTAATTCCGTTATTCAGTCCAACAATATTGGACCACTTTTCTAAGTTTCCACCAGCCTGCCAACCCATTTCGCTGTCGGGGATCCCGATATACGCTTGATAAGCATAATCAACCGTCGACATATCGACGCTATCCGTTGCGCCGAAGTGAGTCGCACTATCAGCTTGAAAATAGCCTTTCTCTATACCAGCATGAATATATGGCCAGTCATTAGCAGGCACATCGTTATACGGATTCGATCCATGGGAGTCCGGATTAATGTGTAAAGCGGTGACGAAGTTTTTGACCACATCCAGTTTTGTGGCGTTCTGTCCCTGAGCCATCTTCCAATTGGTCCCGTCCCATGAATATTGAATACCCACGCGTCGTAGCACTTGCATCACATACCAAATCGGTGTGTAGCTCGTCGTGCCATTTCCGCCAGGATCCCTGTAGGAAATACTAGGTGCATATTGCACAATAGTCCCGTTTACGGAAATAGCCATTTCTCCTGAGTGAATTTTTTGTTGCGTCGGTGGATTAATAAGGTCTACAGATATTTCCGCTGGCAATTCCAGATTCCACGTATTCCCGTTCCATGTCGATTGAATATCCATCAGTTTGAGCGCCTGCATTAGGTACCAAATGGCAAGCCAACTCGTCGGTTGCTTTGCTGTCGGGTACTCCTTCGCCACAATGTGATATGGATTACTGACATTTTTTCCATTCAGGTAAATATGGGTAGCGTACGATGTGTAATTCGATGCAGCCTGCGCCGTCGTCGCGAACGATGTACTGATGCTAGCCAACAGAGATGTACTTATCAGAAGTGCTCGCGTCATTTTGCTCACTCTCTAATACCCCTTTCATATTAAAAGTCACACTACTGATGCGAAGTCTATCACGGTCAAATTTTTCATAAGTGCCATTTCGGTACCAATCGATCCATCATAGAATGACTGGTTATTACAGATGGTTTCCCCATTTATGGTGTGCGCCGTTTAAAAATCTGTAACTAATGGATACTCGTGGCTGTAAAATGACCAAACTGGTGGGTGAGCTCGTAATCAACGCTGAGGTTCATTAAATCTCCATGGGGGTTATCGTGACCGAAACTGTGTATGGTGACAAAACCGATTCATCGGTTCTAGCATCAGGAGAATACTCGAATAAATGATGTGTCCTTTCAAACTAAACTTCCGATTCGAAACACGGGCAACATCAATACTGAGATTATTAGGAGGAGCTTACGTTATGTACAGTGACGAGATGGTTTATCGAGATTACCTATCTGAATGGTTGAAAGGCAGACGGTATAATATCGGCTCACAAACCTATAAAGTTTGTGAATCCTATATCCGGAGCCAAATCAATCCTATGTTGGGCCACCTCCATTTGTCCCAATTAAATCCCATGATCCTTCAACACTTTTCCAATGCATTGAAAGACAAAGGACTCGCCGATACCTCTGTCAGACGAATTTTAAGCATCATTTATGCTTCATTAAATACAGCTGAAAAAATGCAGTTAATTTCCAAAAATTATGTTTCTCTCATAAGTAGACCAAAAATCAAACGAAGAGATTTGAAAGTTTGGAACGTGGAGGAAGTCCAGTTGTTTTTAAAGTTTGCCGCGAAAGACCCCTATACCTATATCGCTTTTCATCTCGCGCTATTAACTGGGATGAGACAAGGAGAAATTCTAGGACTCCGTTGGATAGATGTCGATATCAACAACCAATTTTTATCCGTTCGGCAGACCTTAAGTCATGACGGTAAGGAGTTTATTCCAGGAGCTAAAACACCATCTAGCATTCGTTCCATTGCACTCGACATAGGCACCGTGAACATTTTGAAAAGGCACCGACAACGTTTGAACAAGGATAGGGAAAGCAACGCAAGCTATACAGACAGTGGATTGGTCGTATGCACACGCCTCGGAAAAAAGATTACCCCCAGAGCGTTGATGAATGTCTGGTATCAATTACTTGATGAATCTCAACTCGACAGGATAACATTCCATGACCTGAGGCATACCCATGCATCTTTGCTATTGAGGAATAATGTTCACCCAAAAATCATTTCCGAACGGTTAGGTCATTCATCCATTCAAATCACGATGGACGCCTATTCACACTTGCTACCAAACATACAGGAAGATGCTGCAGCGATGCTTGGCCGAACTATATTCGGGGTTAATGCTAAGTAGCAATCAAATCAGGGATTAGCCACTTTAAACTGGAATTGACCCTCGTATGAGCAAGCGGAATACAATTTCTGTAATAGATTGAGGGTCTGGGGTTTTAGAAAGTCTATGAAGATAGGTCAGTTTATGCACATCCTTATTCATTTTTTCCGCCTTGTACAACCCGAAACCTACTTCGCCAAGACAGCGCAGTGCTTTCAATTTTGTTAACCGTCTCCTGATCCGCAGGCTTTTTGAACGATGAACCCTTGGCAGATAAGTTAATAAGCCATACAAAGAAAATAATGACCGCAACACTTAACCAGATCAAAACCCCGAGCGCCCCGCAAGCCACAATGAATAACGCCACCTCCGCAAAGGGTACTGCTATCCATGACAAGACGTACACCATGTAAAATGCAAACAGAGCAATTGCTGCCAGCATTTCCGCGTGCTCTTCCACCAAAATCTCTATCCAAGCAAAGCGGCGAAATGGCCATAATGTTAGCTTGGGTAACCAATATAGGCTTAGAGCCAACAAACCAGGTAGCCACCACGGTAAATCACGAATTTGAACCACAAGCCAATGCACATGCGTCCCCCCTTCACTCCAAGATAACAGCTTAGGGGGAGATGCCGTGGACCATTTTACTCCTGAAATGACCCGCTAACGCATCACTGAATACTTAACGACCGTACCGAACTGCATTGCGTGCATCTTGCATCAGTGCCTGTGTTCCCAACTTATTGTTTCTGTGTGGATCAGCCGGTGGCGTTAGTTGAAGCCTACTTGATAGCACAGCGTTTTTGGCTTGGCGGTCCAACATGGCTGGTCGGTAACTAGAGTACGCTTGTCGGTAGGCTGTCTGCACCGCGGGGCTATATGAGGATAAGTTTTGTACATGTTGCCCTGAGTTCCACCGATTCTCCATCTCCGAGATAGTCTTATTCGCTTGTTTCGGGCTCATAGACGTAGTGCTTTGAAGCGCCGATACTAGGTTTGTGTGTGCATCATGATACGACTGTTCCGCAACGGAGAAGCCGTTGAAAACATTCTGTTGTCTATCATACAGATGGTTTATATGTGGTATCCGCGCAGCCAGTGAATTGGTCGCCAAGACATCTCGCATGTGCCTTCTCATCCCCTCCATGCGCTCCTGTTTTAACTGCTGGTTTGCAAGGTACTTTCCGGCTGCTTGCTCTACGGGATCTGTGGCAAGACGAGTAAACCGTCCACTTACTTTGTTGGCTGCCGTTCCAGCAGTAGGAATTACTTTTGCAGCAACAGCGCCTGAAAGACCCCCAGCTTGTTTGTAGTCATTCACTATACTCTTACCAATCAGCCCAAGATTACTGTTTGAGACGGTACTCTTCACAGATGAAACTGCACTACCAATGGCCCCAAGGGTTCCTGAGCGAACCATTGGCCGAAGAGGACCACTGGACATCACCCCTCCTCTGTAAGCTCCCCTGTTGTTAGTCGGCCTAGATATCTGTCCGCTTTTTGCACTCACCGATTCGAGTCCCGCACCATCAGCCTGTATGGCATCCCCAAAAGCTCCCATCTGGTGATGTAGCATGATATCATCGACACCGGCTCCCGCTTGAATGGCTTGAGTAAATAGTTCAGGGCGGTCTTTCACCGCCTTTTCAGCTCTGGAACGAACCGCTGGTATATTGTCCATGGCTTGAAACAGTGACTTTGCAGGTGTTCCTATCGCTTTGGCAGCCCCTTTGACGGCTAGCTTCCCTCCGGCGTCCGCGGCGAACGCACTCAGCCCGAGTGCTGCGAATTGCCCCAGTCGTGCCCCCCCATTAAATCCGACCATGGATGCGCCAAAACTATGTGCAACTGCTTCAATTAGTTTTCTTACGTATACCGCAGAGGCGAGAAGACCAATCGTTCCGGCTAGCGCAACGAAGATATCTTCGATGGTTAGGGATTGGCTATTTATCGGACTGGCTACAGCACTCGCGATTCCAAATACAATGGCTTGTCCAAGTGGAATAGCCATCTGATAAATCCATTCTGTCCACCACATCTTTGCAATACCTTTCGTTTTCTCATTGGCATGAAACGCCATTGCCAGTGGAAAGAACACCATCCACACATACAGGAACACCTTACGGAATTCGTAGACAAGCCAAATCACCAACGAAAGAATGGCTTGAAGAAAGTTGACAACCGAATTGAGCAATGCTTGGCCGCCGTTCATGCTCAGTGATGTCCATTTCATCAAGGGGTTCAAAGTCAAAAAATAATCGCTTGGATAGTAGAACAATTGCGTAACCAACACTCCGAAATGGGGGCCAACCCACATCATGACCGCTGCGATAACCAGTCCAAAACATCCGTTTTTCAATCTCTCTCGTTGAATGGCACTGTTTGCAGCTCCAGAGACTTGGATGACAAGCAAGTACACGGAGATGAGCAAGAACGTCCACCCAAAGGCCCAGAATGCTGCCGAGAATGGCTGAAGTGAAGCGGTCGCCTTCGCATCCATTAAATCTGAAAAAGTCCCAGTACCCCACACTGGGACATTCGAGCTTGGAAAAAATCCAGTCAGAATTACATTACCCATGACATTTCCCGTTACATTGCCGCCCGAAACGATCGTGTGATTCAGTAGGGCTTGAATACCATTTGCCAGTGAATTAATTAGATTCGCAATGAGATTATCAAACCAATTCATCTCATCATCACGCTACCTCTTTGGCGTGCAAGCTGATGCTCCGACTGGACGAATGTCGTGGAGAAAAGTTGCTCTTCTTCTGGGAAGGAACTCAGCACGTTATAGAACACTTCCCCACCTGCCCACCAACGGCCCATTCCTTTGCGGTATCCAATGAGATCATCAAATTCGCGTTCTTCGAGTCCGAATACATCCATCACAGCCGCTTTATCGTTTTTATCCTGCCGAAGCAGTACTTTCGTCGCAGAATTCTGCACGATGGCGCGTCCAAATTCATTTTCCGCAAACTTACGAAAATCCTGACTTGCAGCCACCGCTGACCCTGAGCGTTTCCGAATACGACGAAACACATCTTCAATGAATCGTGCCGTATCCTCCAGTTCAAGCATCTTCTGTGTCTCGTCGCTGACTACACACTTCTTTACATGAACGTTTTTCTTGATGAATTTCTCAAGTACCCACTCAAACGTGACTTGCATGCCAAGTCTTCTGGCATGACTTTTTTCTGGTAGCGATGAAAGGTCAAAGTGGATAATGGGTGCATCGGACAGCTCGACATTGCTATAGCAATCGAACATGCCTTCTGTTCCACCTTTGTGGAATCGGCGCAGTCTCATAACAAGTTCCTCTAACCTAGCGTCTGTTTCTGCTCGTTGTTCAAGCTTCGCAAAAAAATCAGAGAAACAAGGTTGTTGTCGCTTCACCCGTAAAACCAAACGATCTCCGTTCGAATTTCGCTCCCAGCTATCACGTCGGTCATAGAGTGATTCCGGGTCTGAAGTAAAACGAAAATCCTCTTCATAGAGCGCTTGCAACAGATTGTTAATCGCAGCGATATTGTACGCATCTAATCGGTCAGCGGCATGTAAGTGTGCCATACTGACAATGAATCGTTCCATCTCGGATATCTTCTCTTTCACGTCGACGAACTTTCGCACACGACCATCCGATAACTTTTCTTCCTCCTCCTCCAACTCAAACGGGTTCATCCGATATGGAGAACGCTCGTCAATGCGGATCGATACGCCACCGAGCGCCTTTACCACCGCCGTGTACTCTCCTTCATAATCGATGATGACAAATCGGATGCCAAACGCCGCGCCTCTCGCGACCAACCCTTTCACGAGATAGCTCTTACCCGCTCCAGAGGTGCCGATGATAATCATATTGGAATTGGATAACTTCTCGTGCCAAGGGTCATACCGATTGAGGTGACCAGACGACCAATCAATCCCGATGGGAATTCCATATTCATGACTAAACCGACTGTTTGTGAATGGAAAGGCGTTTGCCAGTGCACTCGACGTCATTTCAATGGGATGCCGAAGCAGATTTTCACCAAGTGGCGCGACCGAGCGAAATCCAAGGTCGTGTTCCTGGTATGCCTGCCGAATCATAAATCCCTCGAAACCTTCCCGCTCGATACGTTCACAAGCAGTCAGGAATTCATCGCGATCCGGTGAACTGACCGCAAAAATGATGGTGGTGTAAAACAGTCTCTCGATGCCTAGGCGTAGCTCCTCGCGCTCTTTCTCAAGAAGTTGATACTCCTGCTGATAGAACGCAATCGCTTTATTAGTCCCCGCCTTCTGCTCTGCAAGAATTTGTGCCTCAAGTTTTGTCATCATCTTTGTTCGCTTAGAAATCGTGAGTGCTGAATCAGCAGGTTCCACATGGATGGAAATGTGGACATCCGCACCGACGTGGAAAAATCGGTTTAAGTATCCAAAGTGAATGGTAGATGGCAGACCCGTTACATAATACGTTTTCGTAAACCCGCTCGGTGAGACATAAATCTCAGTTGAGTTCACTTCAATCCCGTCCGCTAATGTCATCAGATCTCGAAATGTCGGTGCATTCTCCCCAAGTACGCTTGGGTCTTCAGGGAGATACACCTTTTTCGAGTTACGCTTGCCCGTTTTAAACTTGAACAACGTCGTTCACCTCCACTTCTGCCCCGTCTATGCGCGGGGAATGAGTTTGCCTTGCGAACGCATCCCTGTACCGCTGTGATACTGCACGCTCCCGGTTCCAGAAATTTTGAATCGCCTCAACACTCTCAATTGGGTCAAGGACGTGATATGGAAGTCCCATACCCGATACACCAGCCTCTACGTAACTTTGTTCCCGTTCTAAACGCTCAAGCTGTGCTGAATCATCCTCTCCCCCGACCTTGGGTAATACGCCAATGACAATGATACTGGCCCTGTCCGTACGCGGTTTTTGTGCTTCCTCGCGTAAATATGCTTTCAAAGAATCTGTGTACGCTTCAAATGTCGGGTTTTGGTACACGCCTACTGAATGATTGACTGTCTCTTCAGCGTGTTTGAGAAAGTCCGTGTAGTTCGCACGACGTGCTTGTACAGAGATCTGGAATGGATGATCCAAATGTTTGAGCATCTCTTTAAAGCGGTCCCGAACAGCCTGAATTTCTTGAAGCGACATCGAATGCAGGTTCATATCCCCCACGCGAATTTGCCTTCGAAAATGTCCGTGCACCACGAGTGCACCTGTCTCATGAAATCCATCTAGCGGTAGAAATTCCTGAAGTGACGAAGCAGACTTTCTTCCTTTGCCAGCTCTCTTTGAACTAAGTTGTTTCCGCCGATCCACCATAATCAGAACGCCAAGTGCAACGACGAGCAAACCAGCAATCATGAGCCACTTCATACTCTAGTTCCATTCCTGGCGGATAATAGTCGATGTGTACGAATACGGTACTGACGGTCGTAAAGCACAACCTTTGGTCTCCATAAGAAGCGCATTCCAAGCCAAATCGCCTCTGCGATGGAGCGACCACCAAACGGTACGGCCGCAAACAAGAGACCAATTCCGATGCTAAGGAAGATACTTGCAAAACGCGGACCGTGAAAAAGCGGAAGTACCACTGCGGCCAACCCAGATAGCGGACTAGAAGCTGCTATACCTACAAAAAAATGCATCACATGTTTCGTGCTGATGCCCCAGATGAGACTTTCCCCTTCAGTTAGTGGCACCGGCGAGTGCACCTCTAGCATGAATCCTCATTCCTTTCTGATAAATCAATGCTCCGGTCCCTATTCACTGTGTGACAACAGAGAACGTGCTTGGAACTTAATGGAGCCCGGCCCCAAAGTTATAAAGTGCGCCTGCGATAACACCTGCCGCACCGAGGAGTACACCAGCCACGATGACATGGACTAAATGAGCCCTTGCTTCCTCTCTCTTTTGCGCATGATTTGCGCTCGCCATGAACGACATAACAGCTTTGTAGAGGTGAAATAGCATCCATGCACCTGCAACTGCTGATACAGCGCCGAGCACCCAACTAATTAGCGTGTTCAAAATACTCGCTACCGAACCTTGTTGCCCTGAAAGCGGATTGGTGACTCCACTGGCTGCATAAGCCTGTACAGTCGAGGTGACTGTAGCAATCATCGTCCCGAGCGCTAACATCCACTTCGTTGATGACTTCATCACTTAGACACCTCCCATCAGCTATGAAAATGACTGTCAATCGCAACGATGACGCCTGGCAGTATGACCGCTGCCAAGAAGCCGATAATGGCGTACAGTGCGATAAGTGCTCCAGCACGCTTAACCCGCCCGTTATGCCCTATGGCTCCTCCAAGAAAAACAATTAGTCCAAAAAGCACCCCGATTTCCGAAAGAAAGTACACCCAGGCGAAAATCTCTTGAATGACTAAACCAAATGATTTCGTCACCGAATTCAGCAACCCAAACGGATCGACAGGACGAAATCCAAGACTGGTCATCGTATGATCGAGGTTTACGGGTGCCAATGCATTGCTCTTGGAATCCGACACGCTACCACGCCTTCATATTAAATTTGATGCCTGCCATAAGCAGTTCACCTGTGCTATGACCGTACTGCGAAGTGGCACGAAGATGGTGCCAACTTCGTGTCATACTTTGATACACTTCAACGAAATTGGTTCAAGGGGAGAGATTTGAGAGATGTCAATTCAGGAAAGCAATTACGGCGTAGATATTCAGTACATGGACCGAATTAGGCATGTATTTAGTGCGTTCAGGACAAATGATGAGGAACTGGCATACGCCGAGTCGATTACAGATGAGGCTGAAACCATTGAAATTATCACGGATGAATCGCATGAAACACAGGTCATCGTTTCTACAGCGCAATCCGTACTCCATTTCCGTACATTTCGGACAGATTACATTGGTCACGCCTCACGTACCCTAGTTGCACTACTCGAGCATTTTAGAGTACGGCTACCGATTGAATTCATTGTCACGAATCACGACATGATAATTTACTTGACCGGAAACAAAGTGGTTGTCGGAAATTCTGAGTATCCAATTGAGGTTCGAGACGACGTATACGAATTGGTGGAACCTGTCACATGGATGATTTCATCGACGATATTGGATGTGATTATGCGTCTCGCAGATGAATATCAAATTTCACATGAAGAAGTGGTTGAGAGCGCCATTCGACTGATTGGCGAAACACAACCACCCATGAATGAGGATGTAATTTCGGATACTGATGCGCTTGTGGGTTCAGGCTCATCATGAAGTGCCGTCATTCAAGTAGGCAAACAGAGACATCCAATCCTCCATTTTTTCTGCATCTCGGAGCAGTTCACGAAGGGAATCTGGTGATAACTTGTCTGTTACGTGATATGCAATATGCCGGGCTACTGCCCGGCACCGCCTGTACCAGGTCGATTTCCCCATATGAAGTTCCATCGCGCACTTCTCTGGACTAAATTGCTTACGAAGCCACAAATCAAAAACAGCTTCCATTTCCCCCGTACCTAGAATCGCATTTTCTACAATATTTAATTTCTCCCGTAAGTCGGCAAGTTCACGCTGTGTCTCCGGTTTTTGAGGTGCCCAATTTTTCATCTTCAGGTAAACAAATTTCTTTCGAATGACAATGTACGCCGCAGCAATTCGTTGACCCAGCTCCAAGCTCTCGGCAGATGACATTTTAGGTATACTTTCACTTGAATGATACTGGGATGTCAGGGAAACATCCGCCATACTCGCTTCAGACGCAGGACGATATAATTCTCCGTCCTGGTGGGAGTAAATGACTATGTCTGTTCGCTGAAGACCAATGATTTCTAGAAGCGCCCCAACTTGCTCTACAAACGCCTCTGGAGGGACGACCGTCACCAAATCCTTGTGATCTGTTAAATTCACAACCGTGTATTTGTAATACGCCATAGTCACAATACGTCACCGCTCCCTGCTTGTTTGATATGCTCCTGCACTCAGGTTGATTTCCTAACTATCCGGAAACAGTTCATAAAATGCCTTGTAGCGTTCGTCTCGCTTTGGTGACTGAGTTCGCTTGGATCGTTGTTCAGGGGACTTATTAGGGAAATCCGTTTGCTGTTCTTTACTCATACGGTTCTCTGGCCAAATACGCTTAGCGGTCTCTACTTCCCATCGTTCTTTGATAACCTGTGCACAATATACAAACGTGTTGATTTTTTTAGTTGGATACTGCGTAAACGTATAATCAATCCCAGCTAGGATGAAATTCAGTGGAATTCCGTTTTCAAGCAATTCATTGATTGCCTCGTAATCACGTTTTTTCGCGGCGTACAAGTCATTCGCATGTTTCCTCATGCAAAAATCCACAGCATCGTATGGATCAGGGGTACCCCCTAGCTTGCTTCTTTCCTCGTTCAAATCATCGATACCGAAACATGTTCTGTCTGTGTGCTCAACAATAGATTTATTAGCAACAATAGATAATTCTGTAGTAATCTCTGGTATTGCTCGCTCATTTCGTACCATTCGATAGCTCTCTGTGAGCGCTCCATCGCTCAGATTGGGCTCTCCAATGCTCAGATTGCGCGTTCCTTCGCTCAAATTGAGCTCTCCAATGCTCTCCGTGAGCGATGCATTGCTCATTTTGAGCATTGCATAGCCATCCAGGGTATAACCAAGCACCGCCAAGTCATGGCGAACTTTTACAAAATCAACCCGATACTGTTTCGTACGGTCCCACTTGTGATCAGGATTGTTTCGACACATCAGATACCCCTGCTCGACCAGTGAACTGACATAGCGGTTTACCGATTGCCTCGAAATACCGAGCATGGTTTCTTCAAGCAATTCATCTGCCGTTTTATAAATCCAGCCATTCGTTGGCTTTATATTTAACTCACTTGCCTCTTGCTCCATGCGCTTTTGCTCCTCACTGATAAAACGGTCAACATCGCGAACTCGTTGACTCCAATAAATAAACTGGTTCAGAATAATCGCTCTAAACATGTCGCCGGTGAGTCGCAGTAGCTCTTCTTTGATCACAACCCTTTTCAATTCATTTGGAATACTCATCTACACACCCCAATCCTGTTCCGAAGTCATCCATAGTTAAACAGATGTACATATCAGAAAATCTCTTCAGAAGTCGCGCTATGTGATACCAGATTTTTCACAACTAAACGCGCAATTAAGTCCTCTGCTTCATGTGGATGACGATGTGGAACACGGTTAATTCGAATATTTATCTTATCTGCCTTGCCCTTCGGCTGCCTCCGCAAGCTCATTAAACATAACCTCCAACTTCAATGTTGTCGCTATTCGCAACGTAACCACTTAGAAAAACTGAACCCATTCACATCCCATCACTTGGGCAATGCGTTTTGACACGATCACACTTGGGTTCTTTACCCCACACTCAATTTCTGATAAATAGTTACGGGAAATCTTCGCGCGCATAGCGAGTTGTTGTTGAGACATTCGTCGTTGACGACGCATGCGAATCAACCAAGTACGTGGTTGCCGATCCATAACTCTACCTCCTCTATCGCGAAACGCGACAAAATTCGATAGAGCGATCATAGTTGCACGGTGAGACATAGGTCAAGTATAATGACGCTATTAGCGACGACTTTTTGAAGTTGCAGCATACGATGTAATGGAGGCGGTATTGCAGTGGCATTGGGCGAAAGACTGACTCAAGCTAGGGCAGCAAAGCAACTTACAACGCAACAGGTTGCAGATGAACTAGGAATTGCTCGCTCAACCTATACAGGCTATGAGACGGAGTATCGGGAGCCTGATACGAAGACTTTAATACGATTGGCCGAAGTGTACGAGGTCTCCTTGGACTGGCTCCTGACAGGTAGAAGTGCGGATGGACTACCAATACTTCCATCGGAAGAACGTGAGTTTTTAACGTGGGTAAAAAACCATTTAACCGGAACTTTCTTCTACGACTTCAGTAAAAGCCCGTCTACCCGTAAAAGAGAGATGATGCGTGGGCTGAGACTTATTTACGAACTAGAAAAAGACCGAAAACCTGGACAGAAACAGGGAGAATGAAATAGAAAAGATAATAGATTTTCCCTTGTTATAGAAAAGCCGGGCTTGTCGGTGAATACAGCAAGAATGGGGACGAATGCAAGGGTGTGTACGTTTATAGAAAATTATCAACCCACTAAATTAGAATGGAGAGTTTTGGACTACTACAAACGACGTGGCATTCAGTCGCCTACGGAAATCGATATAGAACTGTTCGCGAAGGAATCCGGTGTATGGGTACACCATGCTCCAATCGAGAGTAAATATTACGAAATGGTTGATGGAATGTACTCAATAATCGTCGATAGTCGGCCTCCTCAACTGCAACAAAGAGTGGAATTAGCACATGAATATGGCCACGTTCTATTACACACTGGAGACCAAGAGATATTGTGTCAGGCAGAGCGAATTCGTCAGGAGCGAGAAGCGAATCATTTCGCAATGTACGCACTGGCGCCTACCTATTTGATTGCTCAATACATGATTGAAGATTGCTCTTGGCACTCCCAGGTGGTACACCTTGCCGATAAGTTTAATGTACCCCTGCCCTTCATGGATGCCCGTCTACGACTGTTGGCCCAGGGGGTATATGGCGTTTCACCTGGCTCAATTCGTAAAGCGGAATTCATATGTGAATCTATAGAAGACTACGATTACTCGTATCGGCATCCTCTTGATGAAACACTGGAATATGTCGTATGTGATGGGAAAATTTTGCATCTCCGAAAGCGAACGACTGTCTAACCCCTTTACATGCGAGCTGGTGTTCATAGAAAATATGGGTTCCAGTTACCCTTAGCTGAATGTCAAATGCCTTAAGTCGATCATTTGTTGTTACCAGTGGGAACGGCAACGGCAACTCCTTCAACCTGACATGTTCCCTCATACTAATCAAGCCATCACGTTCATGATTCCAAAAATCCTAATACGAATAGCCCCAAGAATAGCGAAAGACTAGGGTTTTCCCCTAGTCTCGCTGCAATCGATGCCCCCTAGATTTGTCCAAAACCATTGACGATATAACTTCCACATGACTGGTTTGAGGAAACATGTCCACAGGTAGAACTTCACGCACGTCATAGCCTCCATCGACCAATGTCCGCAGGTCCCGGGCGAGTGTCACGTGGTTGCACGATACGTATACCACGGTTCTTGGACGCGCGTCCATGACTGCTTGAAGCACGTCCGGATGACAGCCCTTGCGCGGCGGATCCAGCACGACAATGTCAAATGGGTCGCCTCGCGCGATTCGCTGGGGCAGTACGTGTTCAACCTCACCCACCTCGAATGTTGCGTTGGCGATGTGATTGTGCTTGGCGTTCTTTCGCGCATCGGCCACCGCTGGAGCGACGCTTTCAATTCCTAGGACGCGCTTGACTTGCCGCGCAAACAACAATCCCATCGTACCTGTTCCACAGTATGCATCGAGTACCGAGTCGGTCGCTTGGGGCGAGGCATACTCCAGCACCTTGTCGTACAGTTTTTGAGCTTGGAGGGTATTCACCTGAAAAAAAGAACGGGGAGAAATCAAAAATTCCAATTCCCCCATCCTTTCAGTTAAGTGATCGACGCCCCACAACACGTCTACCCGCGGGCCCCACACTGGGCCGTGGCGCTTGGGTTGCACCGTTTTACCCACACTGACGACGCCCGGAAACTGCCCGATTTCTTGCGCCGCCCGACTCAAGTCGAGTCCGGCATGGTCTACGACAAGGACGATCATCTGCTCTTTCGTGGTAAACGAATACCTCATGACTAAGTGGTGCACAGAACTAGCCCGCTCACCAAGTACACTCGTTAAAACGCCAAGAACAAGAGGCACGGTGCGCTCGGTCTCTAAAGCTTCCAAACCGCATTCTTGGGTCTCCACCACGCGGTGGCTGTGAGCCGCAAAAAAGCCACTCACGTACCTTCCTTCATCCGGTACATACTGAAGGGGAATTTGCACCTGGTTGCGGTAGTGCCATGGTGTACCCATTCCCAGTGTCGGCAACACCGTCACGTCCAACAGTTTGGCCGAACGGATCAGGGTCTGTTCGACGACAGACCTCTTGTGCTCCAACTGATGAGTGTAAGAAAAGTGTTGCATTTGACAACCCCCGCAGGCTCCAAACACCGAGCAAACTGGGTCCGTACGAACAGGTGCTGCATCGTAACGTTCGACGACCTGGCCGCGGCCGAAGCGGCGTTCCACCTGAACAATCTCAACCTCCGCAGTTTCCCCAGGAAGCAATTGGGGAACGAAGACACTCATCCCCTCGATCGCAGCGACTCCATCGCCATCGTCGTTGAGACGCACCGCCTGCACTCGTTTTCGTTGTCCGACGTGAATGGGGACCTGAGGTGTTGTCACGGCTTAATTCGTTCCAGAATCATTTTATTGACGACCCCTGGGTTGGCCTTTCCTTTGCTCGCTTTCATGGTTTGACCCACCAAGGCACCCAAGGCCTTTTCTTTACCGCTGCGGTAGTCTTCCACGGACTTCGGATTATTGGCGATGACTTCGTCGATAATCGCAGCCAACGCGGATTCGTCGCTAATTTGCTCCATACCCTGTTCGGCAATGATGGTCTTTGCATCTTTACCCGTTTCGCACATGATTTTGAACACGTCGCGAGCCTGTTTTCCAGAGATTTTCCCGCTCGAAACCTCCGCGAGCAAACCGGCCAAGTTTTCGGGTAAAACAGGAGAATCTGCAATTTCCTGGCCTTTGCCGTTCAAGTAACCCATGAGGTCGGTCATGATAAAATTGCTGGCCGCTTTAGGGTCGATTCCCTTGGCAATCACCCTTTCGAAATAGTCTGCGGTGAACCGATCGGCGGTCAACACGCCTACGTCATACGCGGGAAGTCCCAACTCGTTCATGTACCGGTCTTTCTTTTGCGCCGGCAATTCGGGAACTTCAGCCCGTACGCGGCTGAGCCAAGCGTCATCGACGTGGAGCCGAACGAGATCGGGCTCCGGAAAGTACCGGTAGTCGTGTGCCTCTTCCTTGGACCGCATGGAAACCGTGGTTTGGTTGACTTCGTCAAACCGACGCGTCTCCTGATCGACTGTGCCGCCTTGCTGCAAGATTTCAGTTTGCCGCACGACTTCGTACTCGAGACCCTTTTGAACAAAGCGGAACGAATTGATGTTTTTCAGTTCCGCCTTCTGTCCGAACTCCTTTTGACCCACCGGACGCAACGAAATGTTGGCGTCGCAGCGGAGAGACCCTTCCTCCATCTTACAGTCGGAGACATCGCAGTACTCCATGATGGATTTCAGGGCTTCCAAGTACAGCCTAGCCTCTTCCGGAGACCGGATATCTGGCTCTGAGACGATTTCGACCAGAGGCACACCGGTGCGGTTGTAATCCACCAATGTGTGCGATCCGTCCGCCGCATGCATCGACTTCCCCGCATCTTCCTCCAGGTGAAGCCGCGTGATCCCAATGCGCCTGCGCTCGCCATCGACTTCAATTTCGACATAGCCGTGTTCGCCAATGGGCAAATCGTACTGCGAAATTTGATACCCTTTGGGCAAGTCAGGGTAAAAGTAGTTTTTGCGGTCGAACTTGCAATTCTGGTTGATCTCGCAGTTGAGCGCAACAGCCGCCCGCAACGCAAGCTCTACGGCCTGCTCATTGAGTACCGGCAAGGTCCCCGGATGCCCCATACAGATGGGGCACACGTTGGTGTTTGGCGCCGCCCCAAAGTTCGTTTTGCATCCGCAAAAAATTTTGGACTTTGTCTTCAACTCGACGTGAACTTCGAGCCCAATGACCGTTTCAAACTCCATCTTCAACCCTCCAGCTTCGGCAACGGCATCTCGAAGCCGCGCAGTTGTTCATATGCGTGGGCCACGCGCAACAGTGTCTTCTCGTCGAACGCCTTGCCCAATATCTGCAATCCAATCGGCAGTCCATCCGGGGTCATGCCGCAAGGCAAACTGATTCCAGGAATCCCTGCCAGATTGGCTGGAATCGTATAGATGTCATTGAGGTACATCTGCAATGGGTTGTCCTGGTTTTCTCCGAACTTAAAAGCCGGCGTCGGTGCAGTCGGCATAATAATGACATCACAAGCTTGAAAGGCTTCTTCGAAATCTTGGCGAATCAACGTTCTCATCTTTTGAGCCCGCAGATAATAGGCGTCGTAATATCCTGATGACAGGGCGTAGGTACCGATGACGATGCGGCGTTTGACTTCCAAGCCAAACCCTTCACTGCGCGTGCGACGATACATTTCAATGAGGCTTTCGCCCTCTGCCCTTCGTCCGTAGCGAACCCCGTCGTACCGGGCAAGATTCGAAGACGCTTCTGCTGGGGCAATCAGGTAGTACGCAGCGACCGCGTACTTACTGTGGGGCAATTGGACATCGACGACCGTCGCGCCCTGTTGCTGCAAGAGTTGAATGGCCTTTTGCACGGCGGCGTCGACGTGGGTATTGAGGCCTGTGGAATCAATGTCGCGGACGACCCCAATTTTTAGTCCCCGCACATCTCCAGTCAACGCAGCTGTGAAATTGTCCACTTCGACTGGAGCCGAGGTCGAATCGTACGGATCGTGCCCGCTAATGGCCTGCAAGACGTAGGCCGCATCCTCCACCGTACGCGTAAACGGGCCAATTTGGTCCAGGGAGGACGCAAACGCGATGAGACCAAACCTCGAAACGCGGCCGTAAGTGGGCTTTAACCCGACGACCCCGCAATAAGCGGCAGGCTGTCGAATCGACCCCCCCGTGTCAGACCCCAGCGCAAAGGGCACCATGCCGGCCGCCACGGCAGCCGCCGAGCCGCCGGATGAACCACCTGGCACAGCATCGAGGTGGTAGGGGTTTCGAGTTTTGCGGTACGCGGAGTTTTCCGTCGAAGACCCCATCGCGAATTCGTCCATATTCGTCTTGCCGACCATGACTCCGCCTTGCTGCTGCAGCTTGTCCGCAACAGTAGCAGAATACGGAGGAATGTAATTTTCAAGAATGCGGCTTGCCGCCGTAGTGCGCACCCCTTGGGTACACATGTTGTCCTTTAGGGCATACGGGACACCGAACAAAAGCTCGCTCGAGTGTTCGCTGGAATCCAGCTTTTTGGCGCGCTCAACGGCCTGGTCGGCTTCCACCGTCAAAAAAGCCTGGACGGTGTCGTCTGCCTGGCGGATATTGTCCAGTGTTGCCAAGGTCCAGTCACTAGGCTGGGTCTCTTTCTTGCTCAGGGAAGTCAAAATTTCCTTTACGCTATGTACTTTCATCCTCAGCCCTCCATCACGGCCGGCACCCGAACCTGTTCCCCGTCGGAATCCGGTGCATTGGCTAAAGCTGCGTCGCGATTCAGGCTCGGTCTCGGTTCGTCGGCGCGAAGCACATTGACTAACGGAAACGGATGACTGGTCGGTTCCACAGCGCTCAAGTCCACGCTTTGCAGTTGCTCTGCATAGGTAATAATGTCACTGAGCTGCGGTGCCAGTTTGGTCACCTCGGAATCACTCACAGCTAAACGAGCCAAATTCGCCACGTGGCGAATGGTGTCCTCACTGATCTTCAACGATCGTTCCCTCCCACAGTGTGTCGAGTAGTCCCTTCTCTGAGGCACCCCAACCGAACTATTTCCCTCGGATTATAGCATACCGACTTTCACTGCCGCATGCAGATGAGACCCCAGTCGCAGCAATTAGAGCCACGGGCAGGACCGCCGTGGCTCTAATTGTAAATACGGTTGTGCTTTGCGGTTTGCGTGTTAGGTTAATGGGCCACAAGCAAAACGACAATGGAAGCCAGAGAAAAACAGATGCCAAGCAAGTACAGGAACGCCACGGTTTGAATTTGGTTTAAGCCGGATTTCATGAGCAGGTGAAAGGTGTGTCCCTTGTCAGCCAAGTAAATGGGACGATTCTCCCGGAAGCGTCGGACAATGACCCAAATCGTATCCAAAATGGGAACGCCTAAAGCGAGTACAGGAACCGTCAAGGAGACCACAGTGGCACTTTTGAATGCGCCGTCGACCGCGATCGCGGCCAGGACATATCCTAAAAATGTCGCCCCAGCATCTCCCATAAAAATTCGCGCCGGGTGAAAATTGTGGCGCAAAAATCCGAGAGCCGATCCCATAAGTGTCACAGCGTAGACAGCCATCACTGGCTGCCCTTTCAACAAGGCAATAAAAAACAGCGTAACCGCCGAAATCGCCGACAACCCCGATGCCAACCCATCGACGCCGTCCAAAAAATTCACCATGTTGGTCAATGCCACGACCCACAAAATGGTCGTTACTGCGGACAGCCATACCGGGAAGGTGTAATACCCGTGATGAAAAGGCAGGTTTACGCCGCCAATTTGAATTCCGAACAACAAAAGGACAACGGCCGCTAAGATCTGCATAATAAACTTCGGCCACCATTTAAAGTCCTTTCCCCGCGTCTTGTAAAAATCGTCCAACACGCCAATCGCAAAAATGATTAAGCCGCCAATAGCGATTCCCCAAAACGTGTGCTGGGTCCTCCCCATAATGCCTGCCGTCACAATGAATCCAAAGTAAATTGCAAGCCCACCCAACAAGGGCACGGGTTCCTTGTGAATTTTGCGCGGATTGGGTTGATCCACAAATCGGATTTTGATAGCCAGTTTCCGGATATAAGGTACCGTGGCATAAACCAAGCCAAAAGCCAAAATGAAACTAATCACATAATGCCAAGGTGCAATCATCTCGAATCCGAGACCTCCAATGCGGCTATGCCGCGTTTCTGACAGCGTGCCGCGCCAGATCTAAAACGAAGTCAAATCCAAGTAAAATGTACCAAACACTCCTCTTCTGCTTCGATGCGATTTCGTCCATTCCTTCAAACGCGATATCATTCATTTCACTTAGCGCGGTTTTTAGCGTGGTTTCGTAGTTTCCCTTAAAATCCATTTAAAGGATTTTAAGGTTGTCGTTGCAACCCGTTCCCCTAACAGTCATTCGAGCACGTTGAATGATTTATGTCGAAAACCCTTCATGAGACAAGCCCAGAAAACGTTCTGGGCCGTCCTGCTTTATTATAGCAAAGCTCGATGCGCTCAGGCACTGTTATCGTTTGTTGCGGATTGCGGGTTATACCTAAAAAATATCTCAAGAAACTCAGCTGTCGGCGTGGACTTCCCTGCATGTTCAGGACAGGGATGGCATAGAGATAGGGTAGACAATTGCCATCCATGCAAAGAGGAATGGAGGTCATGGTGTGTCCACCAACGAACTAATCCTAGCTTGTGTCATTGGCGTCCCCGTCGTGTTTGCACTTGGGAGGTATTCGAACCGGATTACCTGGTTCCACGCCCGAAGTGAAGAACGCTACAGTGTATCTGAATTCATTCGCAGTCGTGAACAAGGATAAGTGAACAGTAAGACAAAACCGATGGCGGTTGAGCTGAGGCCATCGGTTTTTGCATGTACCTTTTGCATGTACCTTTTGCATGTACCTTTTGCATGTACCTTTTGCATGTACCCTTAAGGATTTAACCCGGACTCCTTGACCCGCTTCAAAAATTCCTCTTCCGTCAGAATTAACAGATCCGGCTTTTGTCCGCTTTTGATAAGTTGTGTGGCCTTTTCCAACTTAGAACCGGCCTTTTCCCCAACTACGAGAATGTCGGTTTGTTTGCTGACGCTTCCGGTCACATTCCCCCCCATCCATTCCACCAATTCTGCAGCGCGCTTTCTGTCCAATCCCTGCAGAGAGCCCGTCAACACGCAGGTTTTCCCTTGGAACACCGATGCTGTTGGGGCTTCGTCCGAACCGGGATCCCCTTGACTTGCAGGCCTGCCGGAAGTGTAGATGGTGTTTACACCGGAGTCTTTCAGACGGTCTAACAGGTTTAAAGTACTCGTTGTGCGCATATATTCGACGATGCTCTCAGCCATTTTCGGCCCAATTTCGCGAATGGCTGTAAGGTCTTCGACACCGGCACAAATCAAGGCGTCCAGCGTCCCAAACTGCTGGGCTAAAACTTTAGACGCCTTTTCCCCCACCAGACGGATGCCGAGACCGAACAGGAGGCGTTCGAGAGAATTTTGTTTACTGGATTGAATGGCCTCCAAGAGGTTGCTGGCGAGCTTGTCCCCCATCCGCTCAAGCGTCATCAATTGTTCTTTGCGAAGCTGGTACAAGTCTGCCGCGTCGCGGACGAGCCCCTTCTCCAAAAGCGCGGAGATCCATTGCTCACCCAACCCCTCAATGTTCATCGCATCCCGCGACACAAAGTGAATCAGCCCCTCCCGAATCAGTGCCGGGCACGAGGGATTCACGCACCGCCAGGCAGCTTCCTCCGGCAGGCGTCTCAATGGCTCCCCACATTGTGGGCACGACTCCGGCATTGTAAATTCCTGTTCGTCTCCGGTCCGAAGTTCCGGTACGGATTTCACCACTTCCGGGATGATATCTCCTGCCTTTTGCACCACAATGGTGTCACCCACGCGAATGTCCTTGTCCCGTATGTAATCTTCATTGTGCAAGGAGGCACGCATAACCGTTGTCCCAGCCAAAGATACCGCGTCAAAAACAGCAGTCGGTGTCACGGCTCCTGTGCGGCCGACGCTCAGCACGATCGCGTTCAGCTTCGTCTCCGCTTGTTCGGCAGCATATTTGTAGGCGATGGCCCAACGCGGGCTTTTGGCGGTGTACCCGAGTTTTTCTTGCAGTTCGAGATTGTCGACTTTAATGACCATTCCATCTGTGGCATACGAGAGTTCATGGCGCTTGTCTCCCCAAGCCTCGACATATTCGATGGCATCGCCAATGTTCGTAAACAAGCCCCGATCCGAATTGACGGGGAACCCTTGGCTTGCCGCCCAGTCTAGGGATTGCGAGTGCGACTTCAGTCCCTGGCGTTCCGGCAGCACCACCGTGTATACAAACACGGCTAGCCCGCGGGCGGCCGCAATTCGCGAGTCCAACTGTCTCAATGAACCCGCTGCTGCGTTGCGGGGATTGGCAAACAGCGCTTCCCCTGCAGCTTCTCGGGCTGCGTTCAACCGTTCAAAAGCGCGTTTTGGCATGTAAGCTTCGCCGCGGACCTCGACAGAAACCTTGCCCGGAAGAGTCAGGGGAACGCTTTTAATTGTGCGGACGTTCGCCGTAATGTCTTCACCCACATCGCCGTCGCCGCGGGTGGCGGCTTGAACCAATTTGCCATCTTCATAGCGCAGCGATACCGCCAAACCGTCAATCTTCAGTTCACAGACGTACGAGACTGGCTCACCTTGTGCGCCTTCGCGGACGCGACGGTCGAATTCAATCAGGTCTTGTGCGCTGTATGCGTTCGCCAACGACAGCATCGGAATCTCATGTCGAACTTTGACAAACGCAGACAGCACTTCCCCGCCCACTCGTTGAGTGGGCGAATCCGCACTGAGCAACTCAGGAAAGTCCTGTTCCAGGCGGATGAGTTCACGCATCAGGGCATCGTACGCGGCATCCGTTATTTCGGGGTTGTCCTCTTCATAGTAACGCCGGTTATGGTAGTTGATTTGCTCCTTAAGCTGCTCAACCCGGTGACGGGCCTCGTCTAGGGACTGTGAAGGTTCCGCCAAAGGCATTTCGCTCCCTTCTTGCAACAAAATTCACCGTTGAAAACTCTATCTTTGGAACAATCCAGGCCGTGCTGTAAGACCTTTGGCCTGGCCCTTTCCTTCCCGCTGCTCGACTCATTTGCACGAGTTATTGCGCTGATTTAGCCGGCAGCTTCTGAATGGGAGCAAACCGGGCCATGAGCCGCTTAATTCCCACAGGCGGCGCAAAAGCGATGCCCAGTTCCAAGTCATCGCCGGAACCCCGGACCTCGATAATCGTTCCAACTCCCCATTTTCGGTGTTCCACTTTGTCCCCGCAACTGTATTCCACGGTTAAATCCGCCCCTGTCGACTCCGGGTTGCCGGTTGTCCGTCTGGACATCTGCGCAGGTGCAAATCCCCGGCTTCCCATTCGGGATACCTCCACATAATCCTTTGGTTCGAGGAATTCTTCGGGCATTTCCTGTAGAAATCGCGAAGGAACGCCCATTTGGGTTCTGCCAAAGATCATGCGGGTAGAACAGGTGGTCAAGTACAATTTTTGTCTGGCTCTGGTCACGCCCACATAACACAGGCGGCGCTCTTCCTCAACTTCCAAATCAGAACCGAGTGACCGGGAGTGCGGGAAAATCCCCTCCTCCAAACCCGGGAGGAAGACAACGGGGAATTCCAAACCCTTTGCACTGTGAAGCGTCATGAGCACGACTTGATCCGACGGTTCCGGGTTGGCCGGGTTGGCCGGGTCTTTGCTGACAGGGTTTCCGCCATTAAGGTCGATGTCGCTGACGAGGGCCACTTCGCTGAGGAACGCCTCTAACACGTGAAGACCTGCATCTTGCGCTGCTGCAATGTCCCCTGGCTGCGCGGCACCTTGCCAAGCCGCATCAAATTCTGCCGTCACAGACAGAAATTCGTTGAGGTTCTCCACACGGGCTGCAGCTTCGAGCGTTTTTTCGGCAAGCAGCGCTTCGCGATACCCGGTGCGTTTTAACAACTCCTCAGTCAATTCCGTGACACTCAAAAAGTTTCGCATTTGAGTGAGGTCGTCAATCATCTGTGCAAACTCTGCAAGCGGTTTTTGGGCGCGGGCACTGAGACCTGCCTGGTCTGCCTGGCCAAGGGCCACAAACAGCGGTACTCCATACGCAGTCGCATAGGTTTGCAGCTTGGTCACGGTTCCTTCGCCAACTCCGCGTTTAGGAACATTAATGACGCGCTGTAAACTGATGTCGTCTGCGTTATTGGCAATCAACCGCAAAAACGCCAGTATGTCCTTAATTTCCTTGCGGTCGTAGAACTTCAGGCCGCCGAAAATCCGGTAAGGGACCCCTTGTTGCAACAGCAATTCTTCAATCACACGGGATTGAGCATTGGTTCTGTACAGAACCGCTACATCCTGATACCGTCCCCCGTTTTGAACGTGGGATTGGATGCGTTCAGCAATAAATCTGGCCTCTGTGTGTTCATCTGGAGACTTGACCAAAACCGCCTTTTCACCTTGCTCATTCTTTGTCCAAAGGTCCTTTTTCTTCCGCAGGTGGTTATGAGCGATCACGTTGTTGGCAATCTGCAAAATGGTCTTTGTGGAGCGGTAGTTTTGTTCCAAGCGGGTGACCACGGCCTCAGGATAGTCCCGTTCAAAACGCAAAATGTTTTGGATGTCCGCTCCCCGCCACCCGTAAATGGACTGATCGGAATCCCCAACTACACATAAATTTCGCCGTTTTTGTGCAAGCAGTGACACCAATTTGTACTGAGCGTGATTGGTATCCTGATACTCGTCGACGTGGATGTAATGAAATTTGTTGTGGTAAAACGCCAAAACGTCCGGGAACTTTTCAAACAACTCCACAGTCTTCATAATCAAGTCGTCAAAGTCCAGAGAATTGTTGGTTTTTAAACGCCTTTCGTATTCGAGATAAACATCCCCTGAGAGGCGTTCAAACAGGTTTCCTGCGGTGTCTTTGAATTTAGCCGGGGATTTGAGTTCGTTTTTTGCTGCGCTGATTCGAGACAAAATCGCTCTCGGTTCATACCGCTTCGGATCGATATCCAAGTCTTTCATCACGCGTTTAATGGTGGTCAATTGGTCCGAATCATCTAATATCGAAAAACCGCTGCGATACCCCAATTGTTCGATGTCCCTGCGCAGAATTCGGACGCACATGGAATGAAACGTCGTCGCCCAAATGTCGGCAGCCATGGGCCCTACGAGAGTTTCAATGCGTTCCCGCATTTCCCGGGCGGCTTTATTGGTGAACGTGATGGCCAGAATGCTCCACGGAGCTACGCGCTTTGCGCCCACGAGGTACGCAATCCGCCGCGTTAAGACACTGGTCTTTCCGCTTCCAGCCCCAGCAATAATGAGCAATGGACCATCCGTGGTTTTTACGGCTTGTTGTTGCTCTGGATTTAGTCCAGAGAGGACCTGATTTTCATCAAATGTTGCAGGGAACAAGGGCAAACCCACCTCTCAGATTGTCCTCTTCTCATTATAGCAAAACATGTGTTCGCATTTCCGGAGGTGTGCATATTCAAAAAACGACAAAGGCTTCTATGTACGTACATCCGTCTCAAACTCCAATAAAATCCATTTACAGCCTAGTTGACTCGTCATGGAGGCGCGTGGTATATTAGCTCATGTCGCTGCGGACTCAAGCAGTTGGACAACTTCGGAATGTAGCTCAGGTTGGTAGAGCGCACGGTTCGGGACCGTGAGGTCGCAGGTTCGAATCCTGTCATTCCGACCACACTTTTAAGCGGTATGGCTGTTATCGGAAGTGGGTTTCATAATAGCCGTCTAATTTGGACACTGTGAACCGAACCACTTTACTCTGTGTATGTCTGCATAGAGTGAAGTGGTTTTTTCGATGGTTTTTTCTTTCCACCCATCATGCACCAGAGAGAAAAAGACGCCAGCATGTGCTGACGTCGCGAATGGGTAGAGTAGATTGATTCAGCAGCGCTATCCTGGAAACACTGCCAGTCTGAGCTTAGCTGATCTCGAGTCAAATGATCCATGGTTCTTTTGAACTATTTTGAGTTGCAGCCCTGCAAATTTATTCCGGCCCTCGCGATCCATGAATCCATGATTGGGCCCATCCCATGGGTCATATGCCCTGGTCGAAGAACAGGTCATGGTCATATCGTAAGAGTGACGTTGGCCAAATCCAACGTTAATCATCAAAGGGGGTATTGCAATGTACGGAGTATTTGGTGGCTATACGCGCTGGGCTGTCGTGTTTCTGATCATCTTTGTCCTGTTCTTCCTGCTCGTCCCGGGCGCTTACGGTGCAGGCGCTGCAGCTGGGGCTGGCTACTAATTTCTAATTACCCCACATGAGTCCCAAGACAAGGCCAGTTGTATGTAGGCCTTGTCTGGCAAGGACGACATCCGCGGACCGTCCCAGTACTGGTCTATCTGTTCTACGGGGCGGTCCTTTCGCATTTGCATTTTGGGTCGCGCAATCCGTCAGCGACAAATCACATACCGCACCCCCATGCAAATCCAAAGCCTGCAAATCAGAGCCTCCAAATCCAGGAGCCTGCAAATCCAACGTCGGCATCTCACAAAGAATACCCGGGCGATGTTTGGGTAATATTAACTTTGTTGGTATTCGCCTACACCGCACTCTGCAGGGGGTTAAGTCTGTGAATGGTTTCCCACGTTTGTCACGGCTTATGGCCATGGGTTTGGCCATCATTTCTCTGGCCAGCTTAGCTTCTATAACTCGTGTCGAAGCTTCTGTAAATTTGCCTAAATTGCCTTTAAGTGGATCGGCGAATTCTTTGCCCAAGGAAAAGGTCATTGAATTTTCTTCCGATGGACGAACGCAACTGTGGAAAGGGAACCTTTATACAAGCAAAAATCAACCATTTGCGATGTACATACTTTCAGGCTATAAGGCAAGTCCCGAGGAGCCGGGTAAAGATACTGTATCCCTTGGCAAGGTTCCTAATTTCTCCATGCGGATTGAAGTTTTACCGAAAAACAGTCAACCACAACAGTTAAAGAAAACCGCTGTCGATTTTCTGCGGGCCACTGGAAATCACGTGGAGGAAGACGTATCAAAAACTTATCGCCAGGATCCGTTTTTCCGCAACGCACTGGTCTTCCATGCCGCAAACAGTAAAGGGACTACAAGTATCTTTATTGTTCAGGTTCAAGGTCAACCCGTCCGTTTCACGGTGTTCTGTCCCGGAATGACCGATTCGATCGCTCCGTTTTTAGCGATGATGAAGACCATTTCCTTAAACCCTGCAAAATAGGTATCCGGTGTTCTCCGTTTCGGCCAAGCCAATCGTTATCTAAAGCTGCACCCGCTTCGCGGTCGGCTTCACCAATTTAACCTGGGGAAAAGCAGAGACCCGCGAAGTGCATGCCGGGGTCTCTGCTTGCGGTTCTGTGCCTAAATCCCCCCAGTTCGTTGGAGACAAGTCCTCATGAAAAGACAAGTGAGAGACAGTCCTAATGGACACCGGCCATTTGACGCACAGGCTGATAGGTTTGGGTAAGTTTTTGCAGGTACCCAATTGGTGCGTTTTCCACGGGATAATGCCCGCGTTGCTCCAGCCATTGAGAAACCTCGAAAGCGTGTCTAGAACACATGGTAAAAGCATCCTCCAAAAATGAGCGCAGCTGAGGTTCATTGGCCTCAAACGTCGCCCACGCGTATTCCCGTCCCGCGCGTTTGAGCGTAAGCAAATACGAGACTGCGATGGCGCGATCGTCAAAAGCAGTCGCCTGCGGGTTCGGTGTTACGGCTTGGGAAATTGTGTTTGCGTTGGACAGCATCTTTGCCGGCATCATCGGGACTGCGAGTTTTTGTTGTGCGGATCCTTTAGAGGCAAACTCGATTTTCATGTTGTAATCCTGGACGTGAGCGGCCATGTGTTTTTGAATCATTGCCTTTAGCTCCGGATCCTTTGCAGAATGAATAAAGAATCCCATGGACTGAATACTGTTGGTGCAGCTGAGCAGCAATTCGTTCAACTCAAATGCCTCATGCCCCGTCAGTGCCACAGCGTCAACCTCCTTCATAAGGTTCGTTTTACGGGTACTAATTTAAGCGTCAGCGCCCCGTACTATGATCACCGGATTTTGGAAATGCGATCTGTCCTGACCGCCTTCGCTCAACCCTCCAACATGGGGTCCGAACTCCTCGGCCCGAATCTCATTTCTAGAACTCGCGGCGGCTCCTCATTGCCCCTGATCTCCTTATTGACCCCTGTGCGGCGGCAATGCCTCAAACCGGTATCCAAGATGGCGATAGTACTTAATCAATTCGGGAAGCGCCAATACCGTATAACGACTGCTCGACACCCCATCGTGAAACAGTACGATAGAACCTGGTCCTGCCCTTTGCTCTACATTTTGTATAATCGACTTGGCATCCGTTGCATTCCAGTCCAAAGAGTCCACCGACCACAGCACTAAGCGATGTCCCAATTTGTGCACAATTTCTGTTTCGCCTTTGTCCACCAGTCCTCCCGGCGGGCGGTAATACTCCACCCGAATGCCCGCGGTGTGTTCAATGGCACGGTCCGTCTCCAAGATATCGCGTATCAAATGCTCCCTTTTTTCGGACTCCTGAGCAACTTCTGACCAATAAACGTGAGAATACCCGTGATTCCCAATTTCATGTCCCTCAAGGTGGATCCGCTTGATAATGTGAGGCAATTGATTACATCGGTATCCCACCACAAAGAACGTCGCTTGTACGTGTTCCCGCTTCAAAATGTCTAAAATTTGCGGGGTATACCGCATACTGGGCCCGTCATCGAAGGTCAAATACAGCACCTTTGCAGATGCATCTGCACCTGAAGAGCGTTGCGGCAAATCCCACGCGACGGTCCCTAGAGCAGCTACACAAACGACCAACCACTTGTTTAGGGTCTTCCTCAGTCTGTCAAAGTGCATAGGCTTTGTCTCCGTTGTACGATGTCTCCGTTGTGTAATGTGCCGACCATGCCGAACATCACTGAGGATGTGCACCTTGAGGTTATCGCAAAATCGGTGTTTTTATTCAGACGCTGCCCACCCATGACGGTGCGGATACCAAGCGGCTTGACTCGGGGCTCCTTCCATTGAGAGACCTCTAAATTGCACAGGATTGGGAAACATACGGATAAACCCACTTTCACCGACAACCCATCTGCTCATCGACTGGAGGAGTCGAACCATGTTATTGCCGACAAATGGCGTGGCCGTCATGAACGCATCCTTTAAATTTGCTGGATATAGCGCCGTCCTGCTGTTCGCGGATACGCTGGCGCCCAATTTATACTCATCCCTCTGGCCTGTATTTTTTACAGTCCTTGTCCTGACCGCCGTAGGAACGATTGGGGATTTGACCATCCTGCGAAAATTTGGTAACCTGCCTTCTTTGCTTTTAGGATTCCCGGGAATGACCTTCATCGTCTGGATCGTGCCTATGTTCTGGGCTGGCACGCATGTTTCATTTGGAAGTGCCATTTTAGTGGCTCTCGTCATCCTCCCCATCGAATATGTCCTGCACCGATATGTCCTCACATCCTCGCCCTATTGACAGGCTTCATCTCGATACACACCCCATCCGCGTCGTGATTTCCTCGTTTCTCTTCTAAAGAAAATGTGAGAAAAGTACGAACTATAAAGACACAAAATTTGGAGTTGTCGCGAACATTGTATTATTACAGTTTAGTGGGCTTAGGGGGTATCTTTGTGAACCTGGTTGAGCTGTTATACGATACAGTACTGGAACACGGGACAAAAGAAGCTCTTCGTTATAAGCACGCTGGAGAGTACCACTCTATGACGTACCAACAGCTCTGGGAAACCATATTGCAGTTCGCCAATGGACTTAAAGCACTCCATGTGAAATCCGGCGATAAAATTGGCCTGCTGTCGACCAATTGCCCCGAGTGGGTTGTGAGCGATTTCGCCCTCATGGTCCTGGGGGCCGTCGTCGTTCCCATCTACCCAACCATTCCGGCCAATCAAGTCGAGTACATTTTGAACAACGCAGAGGTTTCCCATATCATCGTTGAAGACCAAGGTCAGCTAAAAAAGGTCGAAGAAGTTTGGCCTGAACACTTGCAAACCGCCATTGTCATCAAGGAAGCATCTGGGGATTCCAGCCGTAGGATTTTGACATTCGGCAGTGTCTTGCAACTTGGACAACGCGATTCTTCTTTGCCCGATATCCACTCCATTTCTGAAGAGCAACTTGTGAGCATTGTCCACACATCTGGGACTTCAGGCAATCCCAAAGGCGTCATGCTTTCGCACCGCAATTTGGTGTCGAATGTGCAGGCGAGCTTGTCGATCCTGCCGGTTGAATCGACAGATGTGTCACTTTCCTATCTGCCGCTTTCCCATATCTTTGAACGAACTGTGGAAGAATACGCGACACTCTCCACCGGTGCCACGGTCGTGTACGCTGAGGGAATCGATGCGATTCAAGCCAACCTAAAAGAAACCCGTCCGACGATCCTCGTCACGGTGCCTCGGCTTTTGGAAAAGGTTTATGCCGGGGTTCAGACGAAACTCCAACATGCGCCGCGGCCGATGCGTGCATTGTTAAAAAAGGGGCTGCAAAGCGAAAAGACTTCAGGCCTAGCCTACCGACTGGTCGACCGGGTCGTCTATCAGAAACTCCGGGAAGGCCTCGGCGGGCGTATTCGAGCCGTCGTCTCCGGGGGAGCCGGACTCGCTCAAGACATCGCCGAATTCTACATTCGCGCTGGCATCCCAATCTACGAAGGTTATGGAATGACGGAAGCGGCACCTGTCATCGCAGCGAACCCGTTTGGAGCCAGCCGTCCTGGGACCGTAGGACGACCCATCCCAGGAGTCCAGGTACGCTTGGCGGACGACGGAGAACTGTTGGTCCGCGGTCCAAATGTGATGATGGGCTATTACAACAATCCAGAAGAAACTGCAAAGACGGTCACGCCGGATGGTTGGCTGCATACCGGCGACATTGCCGAAATTCAACCGGATGGATACCTCAAAATTGTCGATCGCAAGAAAAACATTCTCGTCTTGGCGACTGGCAAAAATGTCGCCCCGTGGCCGATTGAAAATGCAATCAGCCTAAGTCCATACATTGCCGAAGCCGTCTTAGTCGGCGATAGGCGCCAGTATGTGAGCGCTCTCATCGTTCCTGACTTTCCCGCGCTCGAGTCCATGGCCCATGAACTGAGCCTGGGTGCCGATAGGAATCGCTGGCTCTCTCATCCTAAGATACGGAGCTTGCTGTCCCAGGAAATTGCCAAGACCGCTGCGGACTTTGCACCGTTTGAACAACCCAAACGAGCCGTATTATTGGCCCATGAACTGACTCAAGAGGCCGGAGACCTGACACCCACTCTCAAGGTGAAAAACAAAGTGATTTTACAAAAGTACGGCGACCTCATCGAGGCGATGTACAACGGTGTGGATTACCTGCCAATCTCCCGGTCTGAACCCTTCGAAGAGACGGGGTCTCGGTCCGCAATCGTTCAGGAGTTTTCCTCTGCCGAACCGGAAACGGCCGCATCAATACCTGCTGGGGCGGTGTATGGGGACTTCACAGGGGATGCTTTACACCAATCCGGAGCTGCTGACATGGCCTCGAACGCAACGGCTGTCGCTCCACGTACGTCGAAACGCCGTAGATGGTTGATTGCTGCCGTGGTACTCGTCGTTTTAGTGGGAGGCGGATTATCCATGGCCTCCGCCCACGTCGCCATCCCGCAGCAGTTGAACCTGCTGGGCATGGTTCGCCGCATCAACAACAACAACGACAGCCTCACTGCCGAAAACGGCAAGATTGTCCGTCACATGCAACAGATTGACAAACTCTCCGGACAAACCCAAACCCTTGGAAATCAACTGCAATCGCTTAATCAAGGTGTCGCAGGAGACGTCAGCTCTCTCAAGCAACTTCAGGCTCTCAGCATACAAGAACAAAACCTCAGTCAGCAATTCGTTCAGCTCGGGCAGGTTTTGCACGGAAACTTGAACTCCATTAATAATTCTTCTACAGGACAAAGCCAAACCACGAGCGCCATGGTTTCGAAAATGAATCAGTTGTCTGCCGCTGCCGCGAACATGGCCAAATCGAATCAGGCGTTGGCCCAAAAGTTGGCGAAGGCCAGTGCGCAAACCGGACAAATTGCCACAGAAATGCCGTAATCTATCGCGATCGCGTTGAAAGTTAGCAAGCCGCAGAGCATTTCGCAAGTGTGCGTTCCAACCTGCCAAGCCAAGAAGGAGGTCGAGAGGGAATGATTGGGAAAATTGCAGGGTACGCCGGCATGCTGGTGGTCGCAGGGCTGTTGGCGCAAACCATGGTTACGACCCAGTACCTGGCTAAAATCGACAAAGGGTTAAATTCCAGCCTCCAATCCACCTCAACTTTAGTTTCCATCGAAGGGAGTATTATCAAAAAAAATCAAGCACTTTCGGGCGTAGTAGACACGACGAAGCAGATGTCCAAGAACCTGAATGCGACACTCGCGGTGAGCCAAGCGATTGACGGCCACATCCACCTTATCGACAAGTACAATGCCGATACGTTAGGCATTAACCGTCAGTTGGTCGGACTGGGTTCAAGCAGCGGGCAAACCCTGCAGGGAGTAAGTTCCAACATGAGCCAATTGGCCCACGCGACTCAGTCCTTGGGGAATTCCATTTCGACGCTTGACCAGCTGATTCAACAAGACCGTAAAAATTTGGACCAGATGAAAACGTATGCAGATGAAATGAACAACAAAACACCGGGGGTGCCAGGATGAGTTTCCTCAGTACGCTGTCTGCACCGAAAATCATCACTGTGTTGTGTTTGTTGGGCCTCGGCGCCAACGGCCTGGTTCAGGTTGGACTGCAACGCGACATGGCTGTGAAGGCGCAGCAACTGAAATCCCAGTTGACGCAGGCGCAATCGCTTTCCGGGCAGATGGGCAGCGGGCTGGCAGGACTGACAACCTTGCAGGCGTCTACCCAGCAAATGAACAGCACGCTGCAGCAAGTCCGAAATACGACCGTCGACATGAACAACGGTTTGGCTGCCTTGGAACAAACCGTGAGTGGAATCAAAGGAAGCGTTACAAACTTGGCCAATTCCACCCAAGGTTCCAAAGTGCAAGTAGAAGCGGCGGCTGCTTCAGCCCGACAGCTGCTGAATTCGTTAAACCAAATCATGCAGACCAACACGAACCTGATTTCAAACTTAAATCAGATGGTTCAGGACCAACAAGCTATGAACCAGGACCTGCAAACCATGAACCAAAAAACACGGTTACTCCCGTAACCGCAAATGAGGGGGGAGACCCATGTTGCCAGCAACTCAAGAACAGGCCACTGTACGGAGCGGCGGATCCGGGATGAAAAAGTGGCTGATCCCAGTCGGAGTCATCGCGGTTCTGGCTGCAGCGTTCAGCTTGGCGCCAGTAAAAGGCCTTGGAGCCAAAATCCAATCTCATAACCTTTTAGCCCTGCTTTCGAACCTGACGGGAACCACTGATTCCATGCTGTTGAACACTCAACAACTGCACACCAAAGTCCTTACCGTTCAAAATGAGCTCGGCCAATTGAACAAACAAGAAGCGATTATCCAACAGCAACAGCAAACTGGGCAGGAATTAGCCAGCCAATTGGCTACACAAGAAAAGCTCACTACGGAAGACGTAAACCTGATGGGACAGATCTTAGTGCGTCAAAAACAGAGTGTACAGTTGACCGGAGACGTTGCTCACAAGGCTTCGAGTTTGTCTATCAGCGTCGGAAAAAACGCCAACATGATGGACCAACTTCTTCAGGCACTCAACCAAAGCGGTCAAACGTCGAATACGATGAACCAGCAAATGAACCAACTGCTTGCTGAACTGGATCAGAGTATGCAAGAGTTCAAGTTTTTCGGGCAGGTGGATAAGCTGTTGTCCGGGCTGGGCTTGTCCCCGGCCACTAAGAGTGGTTCTACGTCCCAAGGCGGTTCTTCAATCCTTCCCCTGAGCGGGTTGCATTTACCCATCGCCAGTACCGGCAGTAACTCACCCAAAACCACATCGGGGACGTCAGCAGCGTCTGGAACGTCCGGATCCGGCACATCCGGGTCTGCAACGTCCGGGTCTGGAACCAGTTCAGGCGCGCTGGGGTCGCTCGGTTCCCTGCTCCATGTGCTGCCGTAGGCCTATTCAACACCCGTTTGAAGGAGGGTAATGTATGGCAAAGGTTTGGATGACATCGGGACTGATGCTCGCCGGTCTACTGGGGCTGGGGACATTCGGGTACAGCTTGACTCAGCAGACAGCCATTCAGTCGCAAATGAATCAAACCATGAATCAGATTGATGTTTCCATCGCAACCACGGGAGGATTGGTTGCACAAACCGTAACCGCGTTGAAACCGCTGTACAGCACGACCAGCGCTTTGGCCAATATCGAAATACAGCAACAGTCTACCATTTCCTACCTAAAGCAAATGAACCAACACCTGCAGAACCTTGCAACGTTGGAAAGTTCCATCGTCACTGGACTCGATAACCTCAACCAGGCTACTCAAAACGTCAGCACCGACCTCACCGGGATGGCTGGCCTGAACAACCAGTTGCTCAACGCGAACGGATCGTCTGTCATTCAAGCCAATTCGGAAGCAGCCAAGGTTGGGCAGTTGAGCCAAATGACCAATACATCCATCTCACAGCTGCACCAATTGAACGGTAAACTATCGGGTCTAAAGGCATTGCCCTGATGCGAATGGCTGGGCTGGCGACTGCAGCATGGCCTGGCGGTCGCCCTCGCCCTTGCGCGCGTGGGTTGGATACGAAGGAATCAAAAACATGGGATGAAAGAGGAGACGGTCGTATGTACACGGCAGTTTTAGCGATCGCGATGGCTATGATGCTGTACGGAATTGTCCGCACGTTTCTCGCAGAATGGCGTCATGAATCCAATAAGCTCATCCACGCTTTGTGGATACCTGGGGCAGCGTTTTTGTACGTCGTGGGAATTGTCATCCTGAACTTGCTCCCTGTCTACTGGTAAAAACCCTGCCTTCTCCAAAATGCTGCAACAGCGCCGATGCTTCCCACTAGAAGATTAAAAAAACGGGAATGAGCAGAAATCCTGCCCGCATTCCAAACGCAGCCGCTACGCTGCCAATGAGTGCGTTAGCTGCCAAAGAACCAATCCCTGCAGCGGCAAAGAGCAGTCCCAAAACCTTCCCCGCGTGGTCAGCAAATCGGTGACTGGCAGCCGCGGTGATGGTTGGAAAGATAGGTGCAAAGCCGAAACCGGCCAAGGCCAGAAAAGCCGTAAAGTACCCCTGGCCAACCGCGCCTATAACGAGACATGAAATCGCGACGAGTGCGGCCAAAGCAACTGACGACAGGTTTCCAAGGCGATGTACCCAGGTGTGGGCCGTTAACCGGCCAATCGTGAAAAGCAAGTAAAATGCCGACAAATAAACGGATCCCTGTCCCAAGCTCAACCCTCTGTCGTGCACTAAATAGGTCGGCAGCCAAGCGCCAATGCCTCCCTCGGCCATAACATACGTCAAGATGGCAGCCAACAGTCCATATAGGTGCGGGTTTTTCAGCAAAACCCCCATTGGGACCGGGTCTTTTTTCCCTTGGCGCGCCACGTGCAATCCTTGATAATTTGCAAGTGCCACGAGTGTTAAAAGGACAACCGTGCACCCGAACATGACTCCAAATACCGGCCTCCACCCATGTAAGGCAGCAATCAGCCATGCCGCCAAGACTGGAAACACGAAAGCACCAAACCCGTAAACCCCGTGCAGCCAGTTGAAATACTTGGCTTGGGTGCGCTCGTTTGAAGTGAGTGCAGGAATCATGCCGTTGATCCCGATTTCCAGCCATCCCCCGCCCATTCCGGCGAGAGCATAGCCAAAAGCAGCCTCTGCAAATCCGCTGCTGCGAACAAACCACAGCAGCCCGCCTGCCATGGCTGCAGCCCCAATCAATTTCACCGGTTTAAGTCCTATGGTTTCTACGGCGAACCCACTCATAAAGCTCCCGGCCAAGTAACCGACCGAATTCATAGAAAACAGCAGCCCAAGCTGAAAGTACGTCAGGCTCAAGCTGTGTTGCAAAAACGGCGCTGCAACGCCACGCAACATGTCCATGGCGCCAAACAGCAGCATCGTGGAAAGCGACAACACAAACGCGAAACGATTCAACCGCGGTCCCCCATCTCACGAGTCGCTTTCGGCAAACAGGCCGCTTTGCATATTTTGCGGTGCTCAGCCAAGACTAACGCATACTGCGAAGCAGAACAAGTGAAGCACGACGGTGAGGAGGAATGGAGCCTTGTTAAACGACGCTGGCCTAAGTACCCTGCTTGCACAGGCGAACACCATTGCAGCGGTTGGACTTACAGACGATCCGCGAAACCCGGATTACCAGGTTGCTTCTTATCAGCAATCACAGGGCTATAAGGTGATTCCAGTCAATCCACAGATTGAAACTTCACTGGGGCACAAGTCCGTCCCAAAATTAGAGCAAATTGAAGAGCCTGTCGACATCGTCAATGTGTTCGCTGGCCGCAGTGAACTCGGGCAAATTGCCGAAACCGCTGCACGCAAAGGGGCCAAGGCCATTTGGTTTCAACCCGAAGTTCAAAGCAAAGAGGCCGAACAACACGCCCAAAGCCTCGGACTAACCGTCGTGTCTGGGCGTTGTTTCAGGCGGGAACACCAGCGACTGCTGTCACGGGCTAACCTGTAAATAGGTCGAAATGGCGGACCAGACCGGCGCGTTTTCCAAGCCAATGCGCCACAACGCAATCCCCCCGACGTGGTATTGCTGTGCCAGCGCAAGCTTCGCGGCAATACTGCGCTGGTCTTCGTAGTACACGGTGTGGTCGACTCCTTGTGCGTCTGTGTAGCTGAACGTAGGTTCTTGCGCCTGTGCGTTCCAACTGGGTGAAACGGACAACTGAGCCTCCTGTGCTGAAACCGCGGGGAGGCTTTCCGCTTTAGGCATCCGGTTGTTCGCCGCCCAATCGTAACCGTACGTACCAAGCCCCAAAATGACTTTTTGCGCGGGCATGGATTGAACGGCGTAACGCAACACCTTGTCTACCCAGGGAACCGGCGCGATCGGTCCAGCAGGACCAAAAAAGGTGTAGTCGTATGCCATGACGACCACCTGGTCCGCCGATTGCCCAATAGCCTGATAATCGTATGCGCGGTCCCACGCTTCAGAGGTGTTTGACGTTTCAGCCGGGACGGCGACAATGAGCTGTTTGCCGGCAGCGTGAAGGCTTTCACCGAGTGAAGCGACAAATTGACTAAATAAACTCCGCGCGGAACTAGGAAGCATTTCAAAATCAACCGTGATGCCTTCGTAGTTCATGCGAATGGCTTCGTTGGTCAAATTCGCAATCAGAGTGTGAACCGCGGCAGGATTGCTGAGGACTTGTTGCGCAAGCTGCCCATCAAAGTTCGATCCTTGGTAATCGGTAATCGTGAAGTACGTCGGCAGCTTTAACCCGCTCAGCGCCGAGGGTGCCTTGGGCATGATGCCTGTAATGGCTCCCTGCAACGCAATGGAGTTGTTTGAATACGTGCTCCATTCGTTGATTTCTCCGGCGTGCTGCCGGACGTCTTCGTACGAGGACGTCAGCGAGTCCACGACCCATGTCAGAACCCGGGGACCCCTAGGGGCCGCTTGGGGCCGCGATTCGACGACGTTCCAGACGCTCCCTTGCCACGTGCTGTTGACCCCGATTTGCGTCAGGCCTTTCATCACATACCAAACCGGCAGGTACGTGGTTCCGCCGTAAACGATCGAAACCCCTGTATAGATGTTTTGAGAGTTGAAATCAATCTGCTTAATCGATGTTCCGGCGGGCGTCGAGAACCCGGTGGGTTCGGGAGTCCCATTGGAGTTGATGACCCACTGCGATCCGTTCCACAGAGACTGAATGCCAAACGACTTCAGCATCTGCATGACGTACCAAATCGGCATAAACGTTGTACCCTGGTGCACCAGTCCAGGCACTGTCGCGAAATCGCTCCCATTGACCTCCATGCGCGCTTGTTCGTTCACCGCATAGGTTGCCGTTTGAGCGCGGACTGGAAACCAGCCAATGGTCAACGGAACGGCTGCGGCTAACACGATCACAAGGGTATGTATCTGCAGGCGCCTTGCAGAGCGCCTGTGCAGCCCTTTCTTACGAGTGCGTCTATGCTTGCCGCGCCCTGATTCCCTCTTCAAAACCTTCAAAGGATAACTCCTTCCCAATTTCCGTTTCATTCGGACCAAACCTGTTGCCAGAACCCTGCGTAGTTCTACTATGCTTACCATTTTTACGGGTCGAGCCCAGAAGTTCCATATGCAATGGGTGGATATTCAACCAATCTGTGACACTGGGCGATTGGGTCCGTTGAAGGTGGAGGTCTTTCTTTGGTATTGAAGGGGGTGTTTTGTTAGAATGTCGAGAACAAGAAGTTGTGCATGAACGAGGCGTTTATCATTTCGTTACGCCATTGGGATGGCAGCTAGCTGGTCTCAGATTCGCTGGAACAGCGTTACAGCCAAGTGCAGGGTTGAGGAGGGGACTCATTTGGATTATCGCAGTGAGTTTGAAAATAAAGTCGCCATCGTGACAGGAGGAGCCCAAGGAATTGGCCGGGCCGTAACCGAAGCATTTGCCCAAAACAAAGCCCGCGTGGTCCTTGCAGATTCAGACGCCGAAGCTGCCGGAGAAGAGGTCAACCGCCTTCAACAACAGGGGTTTGAAGCCCTGTTTGTCAGAACCGACGTTGCGGTCGAAGAAGACGTCAAACACCTCATCGGCAAAGTGCTAAATCGTTTCGGGCGAATCGACGTTTTGGTCAACAACGCTGGAATATTCACGACGACGCCGCTGATGGAGCGCTCTATGGAAGAGTGGGATCGGGTGGTTTCCGTCAACCTGCGCGGCCCTTACATGATGGCGCGTTACGCGGCTCAGGCGCTGCAAAAGGCAGCCCCCGGGGTCATCGTCAATATCGCTTCTACACGCGCGCTGATGTCCGAACCGAATACGGAACCGTATTCCGCATCCAAAGGAGGCATTTTAGCTCTCACGCATTCGCTCGCTGTGAGTTTAGGCCCCTCCATTCGCGTCAATTCCATCAGTCCAGGCTGGATTGAGGTTTCCGATTGGCAGAAAGAATCCCGGCGAACCCTGCCTGGCCACCGGCCGCAGGACTTGTCGCAGCATCCCGCAGGGCGAGTGGGCACCCCGCAAGACATTGCGCAAGCCTGCCTGTTTCTGGCTGGCCCCGGATCTGGTTTCATTACGGGAGCCAACCTGGTCGTTGACGGTGGAATGACCGTGAAGATGATTTACGAGGAATGACCTGCAACAAACGCGCGAACGGCGGATTCGACTGCGTCGGCGAGCAGTTCTCCCGCGCGGTCCAGACACTCCGGCAGCGAGAGCGGGCCGTTTGGAATGGCAAACAGCGCAGTCACGCCTAAGTCGTACAGCGCCCGGGCGTCAGGGGTCACTGCACCGGAAATACAAAACACGGGTACTGATGCCTCTCTGGCGCGCCGGCCGATTCCAAACACGGCTTTGCCTTGCATGGTTTGCCCGTCCGTCCGCCCTTCCCCAGTCAACACCAAATCCGCACCTTGCAATCGGCGATTAAAGTCCACAACATCGAGCACCAAATCGATTCCCTGAATCAGTTTGGCACCCAATACTCCGGCGAAGGCCCCACCCAGTCCGCCGGCCGCCCCGGCCCCTTCCATCTCCCGAAACGCAGTTCCAGTCTGGGATTCCACGACACCCGCAAACCGGTCCAATGCTCGGTCTAAAACGGGAATCAGTTCCTCAGTGGCACCCTTTTGGGGACCAAAGATGGCCGAAGCCCCATTGGGACCGCATAACGGGTTGTTGACGTCACAAGCGACCCGAATCTCCGCTTGGGCCAACCCAGGGTGAATTCCAGTCAGGTCGACGCTTTGCAGGTTTAACAACCCTTCGGGTGTACCCGGAACGCTTTGGTGCAACGCATCGAAAAAACGCACTCCCAACGCTTCGAGCATGCCGGCCCCGGCGTCGTTCGTAGCACTGCCGCCAAGCCCGACAACAAACGAGGTGTGTCCAGCTTCCAAAGCATGAGCAATGAGTTGTCCCACACCATAGGAACTTTGGCGAAGAATATCCCGCTCTGCATCCTTAACCATGGTGAGTCCCGCCGCCGCAGCCACTTCAATGACGCAAGTTCCGTCCGGCAGGAGACCATACGAACCGTCCACCGTACGCCCCAACGGATCGCGAACCGGAACCTTTACGATTTGCCCCCCGGTTGCTGCCACCAGGCAGTCGACCGTGCCTTCCCCGCCGTCAGCGATTGGGACTTCATCAATTCGGCAATCGGGTATGACCCGTTGTACCGCCTGCACCATGGTCCGTGTGACCTCTCTTGCGGACAACGACCCTTTAAACGAGTCGGGAGCAACCACAATCTTCATCAAATTTTCCCCTTTAATCCCGTATCATGCAGCTCTTATCGGTTCACAGACCGCATCGCTGCCTCTGGATAGCGCTCTCCCGCCGCTGCACCCCGAGGCGCTGCCGCTTCGATAGCGGCCAAATCTGCATCTGTCAATTGTACATCGAGGGCGCCGAGGTTTTCCTCCAAGTACTTGCGCCGCTTGGTGCCTGGAATCGGGACGATGTCGTCGCCTTGCGCCAACAGCCAGGCAAGTGCCAACTGAGCAGGTGTACAACCCTTTTCGTTGGCTAATTCGCGAATTTTTGCGACGAGATCGAGGTTCTTTTGAAAGTTCTCGTCCTGAAAACGCGGCGAATAGCGGCGATAGTCGTCTTCCGCCAAGTCTTCAAACCGCTGAATCTGACCCGTTAAGAAGCCGCGTCCCAGGGGACTGTACGGTACGAATCCAATTTTTAAGTCGCGGCACGTGGGCAAGATGTCTTCCTCGACGTCGCGGCTCCACAGCGAATACTCGGTTTGCAGCGCCGTGACAGGGTGAACCTTGTGCGCCCGGCGAATCGTGTCCGCGGAAGCTTCCGACAAGCCGATATAGCGAACCTTTCCGGCCTGCACTAAATCCGCCATGGCACCGACGGTCTCTTCAATCGGTACACTCGGGTCAACGCGGTGTTGATAGTACAAGTCAATCTCGTTCACACCCAGCCTGCGAAGGCTTGCGTCGCAAGCCGCCTTCACGTACTCCGGTCTGCCGTTTATGCCTACAAACGCGCCGGAAGCATCGCGTACATTGCCAAATTTGGTTGCAATCACCACGCGATCGCGGCGGCCGGCAATGGCCTTGCCCACCAGTTCTTCGTTCCGTCCGACCCCATACATGTCGGCCGTATCTAACAGCGTCACACCGGACTCAATCGCCTGGTGAATGGTCGCGATCGATTCTTCGTCGTTGCGATGACTGTAGAAATCGGACATTCCCATACAGCCCAGTCCGACAGCCGATACCACGAGACCTTCATTGCCCAGTTTTCTCTGGTACATGGACATCCCTCCTATCCTTCAACATCATACCCTAATCCAAAAATGAGGTTCTACTTGAGAACCATTTTCTGGTGTACACTTACGTTTGTGAAGTTGCCGTGCTAAAATACCCTTAACACATCGACGGCTCAAATTTTTGCAGCTAGGGGGCGACGTAGAATGCAAATCGAACACTTATGCCCAAAATTTGAATCTGCCTTTGAATTACTCGGCAAGCGTTGGACAGGTCTGATTATTCGCGTATTGTTGGACGGGCGCAAGAGGTTCAAAGATATTTCCGAAATGATTCCAAACATGAGCGATCGCATGCTTGCTGAGCGATTTAAGGAGCTGGAAAGCGCTGGGATTTTGAAGCGGCACGTGTACCCTGAGACTCCGGTGCGCATTGAATACGAGTTGACCGACAAAGGAAGAGCGCTCGCTCCAGTCATGGATGAAGTACAAAAATGGGCGGACGACTGGATTGTGCGAGTCGCAGCGGAGTCCCGGGACTGAAGCTGCACGCTAACGGGATGACCTACCAACATCCCATCTACACCGTTTCTATGAAAAGTCAGCGGTTTTACAATCCCCCTTTATTGCAATCCTCGCGGTGCCGGCCACAATTGTCCGGCACTTTTTTTGTCCTCTTTTCATATAGATTAACCGTCACATTGATGGAGTTCGGGAAATCCCCCCTCACGAGTCTCTCTATGTCTTTTCTCAGCAGTGTTTAACGAATATTCAGCGAGGTTCCTCAATATGGTAGAGCTCGGAAGGGTGAAACCTTCTAGAGGGTGACTCCACGAGGAGAAGGTGTCAATCTTTGAGAGGACTTCGTTTGTTCGCCACGGTCTGTCTCTGTTTCGCTTTAACCGGTTGTGCTGCGCTGAACCGCACCTCAGTTACGGTGGCAACGCACCCATCCGCCAAATCGACCTCCGGAAACAACGCTTTGAACGCGCCGCCGATCCAGAAAGCCGACTCCCCATCTCCAGCCCTCCCGGTGTCAGCGCAAGCTCCAAAGCCCAAAAAAACCCCAAAACCTGTTTACCCGGTGCTGACGCCAGGAACGCGTTCCCCAGCAGTCCAGCGCTTGCAGGAGTTGTTGAGTAATCTGGGCTATTTGCCGCTGACTTTCACTCCGACCAGTTCGATTCACGGACAACTGGTTCACGCGAATGGGGTCAACCCGTCGACTTTGCCTCAACCTGGAACATGGCATTGGAGGTATGCAAACACCCCGCCGCAACTGCAGACCTTGTGGACACGAGGGATGTACGATTCGATGACCCAAGGAGCCGTCATGTCGTTCGAACGGCAAAATGGACTCGCCGTAGATGGAGTGGCTGGACCCGTAGTTTGGAAGAAGCTGCTATCCCATCAAGCCAAACCCAATGCGTACGGATACAGTTACGTCGAGGTGAGTGAGGCGCTGCCGGAACGTTTGACACTCTGGCAGAATGGAAGAGTCATATTGACTTCCCTGGTCAACACAGGTATTCCACAGAGCCCTACTGCCACAGGGACATGGCCCGTCTACCTTCGGTATCAGGCACAGACCATGAGCGGAACCAATCCCAACGGGACCAAGTACCACGATCCAAACGTTCCCTGGGTGAGTTATTTTAACGGCGGTGACGCGGTGCACGGATTTGTCCGGGGGTCTTATGGATTTCCGCAAAGCCTCGGATGCGTAGAACTGCCGCCTCCAACCGCAGATACGGTGTGGCACGACATTCACTATGGAACTTTAGTCACCGTGAGTCCATGAGAGAACAGTCCTCTCCCCGAGACGCGCCAAAGGCCGCCGCAAAAGCGGTGGCCTCTAGCGGGGCATCTTCACAAATGCCATAGGTATCGGAGTTTTACGCCAGTTGACGAATGGACACCCTCAAGCGGCGGGCATAGTCTCGGCCGTGTTCCGTGATGACCACAGAGTGGTCCGGCAGCACTTTGACAAATTCGAGTTCCATGAGCCGGTTGATTGTCGCTTTACAGGTGCGTTGCGTAATTCCCAGCAGAGTACTGAGTTCAGGTATGGTTCTCGGCGACTGTTCAGCCAGCAACAGCAACAATTTTCTCCTCGACGGATTCATAAAACGGGTAATCTGATCCATCGTCCCGTCCCCCCTGTTCCATATCTTTTACCACCAAGGCTCCACATCTTTTATCACCAAGGCTCCAGACGCCTGCAAAAAACGCACGCCGGATGACTCCCATCGAGTTGTAGATGGCGGTTTCCATTTAATTTGATTTGAATTTACCTCTCACACGAGCTCCCGTATATAGGACCTTTGTCCCGAAATCTGTTGTTTTTTCGCGAAATTCATCGATTCGTCCGAGACCGTGACAGTGGACAACCGCTTAACTGTTGTGGAACACCTTTGGGTCAATAATTTTGAACTATAACACAGCACGTCTTGAGATAGTCCTCCAATAGTACATTCATTCTATCTCGTATAGTCCGAACAACACTTTGGTCTCCCTCATACAGGTCAGCCGAAATTAGTTACTCCTATGCTTACGAAAATCCCCCCACATTTTTAAGATCGACATGTAGGACCAAACGTGCCACGTGTTACGTGCCATATACAAGGGGTGTGACGCAATGTCTAAACTACCCGTTAAAAACGAACTTGGTTTTTACGAAATTCGTTTGGAATCCATTGGCGGGCTCGGAGCGAATCTGGCGGGAAAGATGCTGGCCGAAGCCGGGGTCATGGGACTCGGCTTAAACGGTTCGAACTTTTCCTCTTATGGTTCTGAAAAAAAAGGAACACCGGTGAAATCTTTTGTTCGGTTCTGTGACCCAGATACACAAATTCGCGACCATAGTCCTATCGAGCAGCCGCACGTCGTCGGAATCTTTCACGAAGCGCTGTATAAAACCGTCAATGTCGTCAGCGGTTTGGTCGCGGACGGCATCGTGCTGGTCAACTCTACTCGCAGTTTTGACGAGATTCGCGAGGAACTCGGGCTCGATCACGGCACACTCGCCACCGTCGATGCCCTCGGCATCTCACTTGAAGAAAAAACTCGTGTAAACACCGCAATGCTTGGCGCCCTGTTCCGGATTTGCGATTTTCTTGACGCCGACACCATGCGCTCCGTGATCCGGAAAACCTTTGAGAAAAAGTATCCACACATGGTGGAACCCAACCTTCGGACGTTTGATCGCGGGTACGAAAGCGTGACATTTCAACGAATAGAAGTCCCTCAAGGAGCGGAGTCCGTACCCTTTCAGCGCCCGGTTCCCGCACTCGGGTACAAGACCCAGCCGATGGGAGGCGCCATTGTCAATCCTGGAAACAGCTTTTTAAAAGACCTCAGCGGCTCCAGGCAAGGGTTTCTTCCCGACTTCAACCTCGCGGAATGCATCCACTGCGCCGCCTGCGACGTCGTCTGTCCCGACATGTGCTTCGTTTGGGAGCAAGGGCTCGACGCCAGAGGAAAGGCCAATATGTTTCTGAAAGGCATCGACTATCAGTATTGCAAGGGCTGTCTCAAGTGCGTTCAAGCGTGCCCGACGGACGCCTTGACGCCGCTGCGCGAGAACGATTCGTACGCTGCTGAGCATCGCGTAGCGCATCATTTCGCACTCGTATCTGTAGAACAGGAGTGATGGTGATGATTCAAGAACGAGAGTTAGAACAGCAACCGAGTGCCCCTGAACCCAAACAAAATTCAGTATTTGAAAGCGGCAATGAAATGGCCGCCATGGCGGCAGCCCAGATCAACTATCACATTATGGGCTATTTCCCCATCACGCCGTCCACCGAAGTGGCCCAATACCTGGACCAGATGAAGGCCCGCGGCGAACACGACATCGTCATGATTCCAGCCGATGGGGAACACGGTTCAGCGGGTATTTGTTACGGCGCTGCCGCTGCCGGCGCTCGCGTGTTTAACGCCACCAGTTCACAAGGATTCCTGTACATGCTGGAGCAGCTCCCTGTGCAATCCGGTACCCGGTTTCCCATGGTCCTGAATCTGGTAACCCGGGCTGTCAGTGGCCCGCTGGACATCCGTGGCGACCACTCAGACCTGTACTACGGCTTGAATACCGGATGGGTCATTTTAATGGCCAGAACTCCTCAAGCCGTGTACGACATGAACATCATGGCACTCAAACTCGCTGAAGACGCAAAAGTGCGCTTGCCAGTCATTGTCGCTTATGACGGATTTTTCACATCGCATCAAAAGCGGCGCGTGCTGTACTTTGCCGACCGGCAGGTCGTTCAGGACTTCGTCGGTGACAAACCCACCGGATACGTCCATGCTTTGGACCCGAAAAACCCAGTCACGATTGGGCCGTACATGAACGATCCCGATTTAATCAACACCCACTATCAACACTCGCAAGCCCTGTATGCAGCGCACGACGTATTTGAACGGATCGAGCAAGAATACCGCAAGTTGTCGGGACGTTCCTACCCCATCCTGGACCTGTACCAGATGGAAGACGCAGAGGTTGCGCTGTTCCTCTTAAACTCTGCAGCAGAGACTGCAAAAGACGTCGTCGACAAACTGCGGGCGCAAGGTGTGAAAGCCGGCGTTATCAGTCCAAACATGATCCGCCCGTTCCCGGCCGCGGAAATCCGCGAAGCGTTGAAAAACGTCAAAGCCGTGCTGGTCGGCGAACGAGCTGACTCCTACGGCGGTCATGGCGCCAACATCACGCACGAAGTCAAAGCAGCGCTGCAAGAAGACCCTGACAACCACACCTTGGTGCTCAGCCGAGTCTTCGGCGTTGGCGGCAAAGACTTCTACCAAGACGATGCACAAGCCCTGTTCTCACTGGCGATAAAGGCGGCAGAAACCGGCGTGATTGAAGTTCCATTTGATTACTACGGGCAAACTCCGGGCGACCCTGAGCAAGCGCCAAAGCGCGTGGTTGAGCCGCTGTACGACGACGCATTCCGTTCCGGTCTCATCAAAGTCACAGAACAAGAAGACGGCCGGCTCAAAGTCGCAGTACCCTCCCTGCGCGCACTCACAAGCAAACCCAAACGGATTGCACCGGGCCATGGAGCCTGTCCAGGCTGCGGTATCTTCCCCAATTTGGAAATGTTCTTCAAGGGCATCGAAGGGGACATCGTCACGTTGTTCCAAACGGGGTGCGGTATGGTCACGACAACCGGGTACCCGTATTCTTCACACAAGCAGACGTACATTCACAACCTGTTCCAAAACGGGGCTGCAACCCTGTCTGGAACCGTCGAAGCGTTCTTTGAATTAAAGCGCAGAGGCGAAATTGACGTCAGCGACGACTTTACATTTGTGATGGTCACCGGCGACGGCGGAATGGATATCGGCATGGGTTCAGCGATCGGCGCCGCCCTGCGCAACCACAAAATGATTATTGTGGAGTACGACAACGAAGGTTACATGAACACCGGGAGCCAACTGTCGTATTCGACGCCCAAAGGCCATATGACCTCGACGTCAAACGTGGGGAAAAATGAATCCGGCAAGTCGTTCCACCACAAAGACACTGTGCAGTTGATGGCTGCCACCAACATCCCATATGTGTTTACAGGAACTGAGGCGTTCCCGCAAGACTTGGTGCGCAAAGCGGCAAAAGCCCAGTGGTATGCGCAGCACGAAGGACTGGCGTACGGAAAGCTGCTCAGCGCCTGTCCGCTCAACTGGAAGTCCAAGGACGAAGACGGACGCGACATCGTAGAACTCGCTGTCAACTCCAACTTCTTCCCGCTGTACGAAGTGGAGCGCGGCATCACCACCATCACCTACGACCCAGAAGCCAAAGGCAAGAAAGTGCCTGTGACCGATTGGCTGGGGACCATGGGTAAGACAAGACACCTGCTCAAACCCGAGTACAAAGAACTCGTGGAAGACATTGACCAGGAAATCGACCGGCGTTGGCAACGGTTGAAAGCCAAGCACGAAAATCCTTATTTGTGAGTTAAGCGACCCCTCAGGTGGCCCAGCGCTGAGTGTCCGGACTGTCCGGTTCGCTGGCGGATAGGGTGAAACACGAGGCTGTCCCCGAGCAAATCCAGTACACGGTTTGCCCGGGGACAGGATTTGATCGGAGACAACTGCTCCAGGCGGTGTCAGAGAGACCGAAGGACCCCCTAACGATCCCCCCACTATCCCCCGCCCAGTTCCACAGCCCGTTATGGCGCGCCCTGCTCATCACAATCCATGTAATAGTCCATCGAATGGTCTGATTGGGGTTTGTTGACGTTCGACGGGAGTTTACAATAGGGTAAACGAGACATTGACGCGGATGACTGTTTATTACGCCATCTGGGATGGAACAAAGGAGCGGGCTGCTTATGACGCGAATCATCCTGCGCGACGGGAAAGTGGCAGACCTGCGGCCGATTCAAGACAATGCGGTCGACAGAGAAATCCTTAAAGAATTATTCCGTCACGCTTCCGCAGAAAGTTTGTATTTTCGGTTCTTTCATGTTGTCCGAGAGGTCAGTGAACAAATCATCAACAGCATGGTGAAAGGGACGGGTCCAAACGGTCTGAGCATGCTGTGTCTGTCTGGAGATACCGCTCTGGGGGTGGGGAGTTACTCTCGCTTAGACGATGAATCCGCAGAAGTTGCCTTTTTAGTGGACGACCGTTTACATGGCAAAGGACTTGGAACCTTGCTCTTGGAACACCTCGCTGAGGCCGCTTGGCACTACGGGTTCAAACGTTTCGAGGCATACGTGCTCGGTGAAAACTACAAGATGCTGCAAGTCTTTGAAGCCAGTGGATACGAGATTCAGAGCCAGCGCGACTCCAACACCGTTCACCTTGTCCTGCCGTTGGCCGAAACCGAACGCCGGCGGGCTCTGCAGGAAACGCGCGAAAAACTGGCAACGGCAGCGTCACTGCATTCCTTTTTTCAACCGCAGACCGTCGCCGTCATTGGTGCGTCGCGCGATTCAAGACGTCTGGGACATGTCTTGTTAAGGCACATCCTCGACGGTGGATTTCAGGGCACCGTATACCCTGTCAATCCAACGGCCCATTCCGTTTCGGCCGTCCGGGCCTATCCAAACGTGTGTGAAGTTCCCGAACCGGTGGACTTAGCCGTGATTGTCGTTCCAGCGTCTCAGGTCCTTCCCGTTGTAGAAGATTGTATTCAGGCTAAAGTAGGCGCCGTCATCATCACTTCCGCGGGGTTTTCTGAAGCTGGAGCTCATGGAGCAGAACTCCAGCAACAAGTTGTACAAAAACTTCGGGGGGCCGGAATTCGCCTGATTGGCCCCAATTGCCTCGGAATCATTAACAACAGCCCGGATATCCGCCTGAACACAAGCTTCGCCCCGCGTCTGCCGAAACCTGGAAAATTAGCGATTGCCAGTCAGTCCGGAGGGCTCGGCATCGCCATATTAGAGTACGCCGATAAAATGGAACTTGGCGTTTCCAGCTTTGCCAGCATGGGAAACAAGGCAGACGTCTCAGGCAACGACCTGTTGCAGTACTGGGAAGACGATGCAGATACCCAGATGGTTGTCTTGTACCTGGAGTCATTTGGGAACCCGCGAAAATTCTCCAGAATTGCGCGGCGTGTGACGCAACACAAGCCGATTTTGGCGGTGAAAGGTGCTCGCACCCCAGCCGGAGCCTCTGTATCTGAGGCAAGAGCTGCTGCGCATGCCGCACCGGATCACGCCGTCGACGCCCTGTTTCGCCAAACCGGCATCATTCGAGTCCACGCGCTGCGCGATTTGTTCGACGTCGCTTCGCTGTTGTCGTTTTGTCCCCTTCCCGAAGGGCGGCGGGTAGCCGTCGTCACCAACACCGCGGGCGGCGCCGTCATGACCGCAGACGCACTGTTGCAGGAAGGACTTGAGTTCGTCGAACCGGTCGTCGACCTCGGCTTTGAAACCCTGGCTGAGATGTACCGGGATGTACTTCCGGCGGTTCTGCGCGATCCCAGCGTCGATTCCGTGGTCGTCATCTTCATTCCCGTGGGATTGTCTGACCAAGATTCTGCGTCCGTCTCGAAGGCCATTGCGGAAGCGGTCGCTGAGGTCTATCGCTCTTTTGACAACGAGTCCGGGGGACCTTTACCCACCCGAAAGCCTATCGTCGCCAACTTTCTAATGACCAACGATTACGCTCCGCGCTATATTGATGCCGGCGTACAGCGAATTCCCGTTTATCCCTTTCCAGAACAGGCCGTACACGCTCTAGCGAGATTCACAGAATACGCCGAGTACCGCAGACAGCCTCAAGGCCGCATTCCGGACTTGGATCACGTTCACTCAGACATGGCTCGCGCTCTCGTCAAAGACGCGATGACCGCCGCTGGTGCCCGTGAAGAAATTCCCTTGCCCGAACGCACCGTGCATCAGGTTCTCGCAGCTGCTGGAATTGCCGTTGAACACCCACCCTTAACTCGTTTACAGCCTTCCAAAACCAGTGAGCGGTTCGCAGTGTCTGTCAATCCGGACCCTTTGTTTGGGCCCTTAATGAAACTGTACCGGCTTCACGACATTGAAGATTCGTCCGAGAACCGTTTAAAGTTAGGTTCTCGCCAGGGTGCCGTAATGCAATCGATGATCCGGATTACGCCTCTGACGGACCTGGACGCCAGAGAAATGGTAGAACACGTCTGCGGGTTTGCCCAACAAGAGATTGACCAGTCTTGCCCCCAGTCCATTGTCGAACTGTTACTGCGCATATCGCGCCTGATTGATGAAGTACCGGAGATTATTAGACTGGAGATCGGCGAAATTCTCGTCGCGGACACTCATTACGTACTTGGGGAAAGTCGCATCAGCGCCAGTGCGTACACCGACTGATCCAGATGCATGGTTGCACATGCATTGCACGCTGCCGGAAATAATTCATGCGGGTTCGCATACGTCTTTCAGTTCAGCCATATATTTAACAATCATCGGCAACGTTAAATGATTCACAAAAAAAACCTCTTCTTCGTAACGGGGTGAGAGTCGTGAAAAGGGTCTGATCCACGCAGTTTGCCTCATCCAAATTGTTCATCGTGCAGGCTTATCTCGGAAATGACAATGTCAAATTTTAAAACAAAGGTGTTTCTTTCCTTTGGAAAAATGGGCAAACCTGTCTGAAAAGCAGGGACGCAAAGTCACAGGTCTGCGGTGAAACTGCCATGACGGCTGGACTGCTCCAGAAGGCAAGGGTACCAACCGGAGGGGTCGGGGATGAGTTCGTACAAGGTCCAAATCCATGAGCATGAACCAATAGATCCAGAATGGGTGTACCTCATGTTTTTGGCTGGAAAGATGGCTCTAAGCATTGACCAAGTTCGAGAGTTTCTATATTCCGTTGCCGTTGCAAAGACAGAATAATACGTCTTACATCATATACAGTCATCGAGAATCGAGCGTTTGACCACCTCAGATCATGCGCACGGCTGGAATGCCGTGTTTTTTTGTCGCAAATGGGCTTGGACGCGTTTTTAACGAGATCCGTTTGCTATAATACTAATGATGCGCGGTGGCTTCACCGCTATACAGACAAGCTGGGTAAGAGCCTTTTCAAGATATATCTTTCACGGTATATTTATGGTTTACGATATATTGATACTGAGGGGATTTCGCTGATGATTGGAAAACGTATTCAACAGTTGCGGCTTGCACGTGGACTTTCCTTGTCCGAGCTCGCGGAAAGGGCCGACATTGCCAAGTCGTACCTGAGCGCTATCGAACGGAACATCCAGGGCAACCCGTCTATACAGGTCATCGAAAAACTTGCTTCCGTTTTGAACGTGTCCATCCAGGCCCTTTTAGGAGAAGAATCGTCCGATACGCCAATCAGTCTAGATCCAGACTGGATGGACCTCGCTAAAGAAGCCATGAATTCCGGCGTCAGTAAAGAGCAATTTCGAGAATGGCTGGAGTTTCAGCGCTGGAGAATTGACAAAGAGGGAAAATGATTCGCCCCTAAGCAAAACAGACTAGTACGTTTTGCAGTATACGATCATCTTAAGGTGTCATGTGCCCAAATGGGGTTCCGAGTTATTCTGTCTTTGGTCAACACTCTCTCTATGGCACCGTTCCTCGGTGTACTCAGCAGGGCCTCAAACTAAGGTCTTGCTCTTTTTTTGGCCTGTAAGGTTCTCCCACCGCCGTTTTGCAGTGAGCACCGTCCTCGGCATAGCCCGAACCGTTTCTGCAGGCTTTGCACGCCCTATCGGCCATGGATTACAGCCTTTTGGCCGCTTTGTCCCTCCACCCCTGCGCCAACTCTTCACAGTCGGCCAATTTCTTTATCATCGCAAGGTCCGGCTGCTTCGCATTCACAACACCACTGACGACTGAGATGCTCAGGTCTGGGTGTACGCGGCTCAATGGGTACACAACGTCACCCGCCTGCACACCGCCTTCCTGAAGAACCCGGAAGTACCATCCGGTGCGTCCCGTGTTTTGTACTCTTGCCAAAAGGTCCGGTATTCCCCACCGCCTAGAAATTTTCCAACACGGACCGCGAGGCTGAGAGACCTGAAGCACTGCATCGCCAATCTGGTATACATCGCCGATGCAGACCGTGTCCTCAGACAACCCGTCAAAAGTAAAGTTTTCCCCGAACGCACCGTACGGCAATTGCATGTGCAAGTCAACCTGCCATTGTGCGTAATGAAGCGCTGCATAACCAAGGACCGCCTTGTCCGCACCGCCGTGGTTTTGCAAATCTGCCTGGCCGTCTCCTGCCAGGTTCAATTTACCTAGCCATACCGGTCCCGCCACCGGAGTCTTCACGAATCCCGTCCGCCAATTCGGTAAATCCTCGTCTGGTTTAGCCAAAATCTCTTGAGGCAATCCAACCTGAATGGAGCATACAACGCCCTTGAGTGCCTGTGCTTCCTTGTCGTCCACTGGACCACGACCTTTCACAGGAGAAATATGCAGAGCATCGAACCGTCTCATCACCTGTACGTTGCCCAATCTGGTGCAGCTATGAAAGGCTGCCCATGGTGGAGCGAGAGGGCTGATTTTCAACCCGCGGTGAATCAGGAACGACCACCGCGTCGCCAAAATCCACGTACGCCGTTTTGTTGCTTCCGACTTCAACTTCATACTTGCGCATTCCGCCGCAGATTTGGACGACTGAAAACACTTCATTGAGGCGCGAGGCGTACCAATAACTGTGTTTCGAACACTCGCTGATTTTGACCCTCATTCAAAGTCCTCCTGTGCCTTACAGATGCTGTTGGGTGCCTGCTTCATCGCGTCTCCCGAAGTAAGCAGCGTGAGCGACTCCCCGTCCAGGGCGACAGACTGTGTATTGCCGCTACATACTGTAGCAAGTTTTTATCGAGAAATTGTTGTGAAATGGTTTAGATTGTGTGTATTCTTCGTGACAATTACGGCACGAGGAATCGTACATTTTTTCTGTATTTTTGAGTACTTTTTACGTATGGCATGCGTTTGTCTTCACGCGTCTTTTAAGGCGCAGTTTTGCGGCGAAACACGACGTGTTCCAACAGCAAGACGAGAAGGACTCCCACAATTAATCCGTTGTCGAGCAAGTACCCGAGCACTCGAGGAAGGTTCAGCCACGCTGTCCCTGGAACAAACAAAATACCGACTCCACTTAACAAAGACAGGCTGATGACAAACAAATCGCGCTGGTCCAGCGCCAGTGTCCGGATATCGCGTAAGCCGAACCCCAACAGTTGACCAAAAACCGTAAACAAGATGGCATACCCGACTGGAGACGGAAGCGTGGATACGAGTTGGCCGACCCGCGGGAAAAACCCCAATGCCAAAACAAGGGCAGAAGACATCAGAAACGGCAACCGCGACGCGATCCCCGTCAAGGACACCAAACTCGCAGCGGCCGTCAACGGTACGGCTCCGACGGTCCCAAAGCAGCCAGCCAGCAAAGTCCCGAGGCCGGTTACCATAGAGCCGCGGTTAAATGAAGCGCCCGAGGGTTCTTCTCCAGCAGCTTTCGCCAAAGCCTGGATACTGGCAATGAGGTTGGACAACAGAATCAGGGCGGTGATGGCGCCCGTAATGGCAATCCCCAACTGAAAACGAGGCGTGCCAAACGGAAACAACTTCGGCAGAGCTACAAGTGGAGACGGAGTGCTCGGGAGGTCGACGAGCCCAAACAGGGCATATACGACCCATCCCGCCGCCAGTCCAATCAAAACCGCCAGATTCTTGATCAAGCCCTTGCCCCGAATCATCATCAGGAGGGTGAGTGCAATTAAGAGTACGGAAAGTAAGACGATCTTCGGCACCACATACGGACTGCCTCGAAATCCTATGCCCAGTACCCCTTCGATCAGCGATTTTGATAACTGCAGCGATAACAGAATGAGAAAAGTTCCCGTGACCATCGGAGAAAACAGCTTGCGCACCGCATCAAGGGCGCGGAACGCCGCCAGCAGAATAAACACAAGACCGCCAATCAGCAGCCCAAATTCAAGCTGCTGTTGAAGCACTTGCATGTTGCCGCCAATGTCGCGGGTCATTTGAATGAGCACGATGAACACGCCCCACCACATTCCCGCAGGCCCTTCGATGATCGGATAACGGTGCCCAAACAGGACTTGCAACACGCCGATGGCACCCGAAACGAAAAAAGTGCGATCGGTAAACATGGCCGTTTGTTGAGCCGTCATGCCGAACGCCTGGCCTAACACGATTGGTACGGTAATCAAGTTCGTCATCGTGAAGACAAACCACTGTATTGCGGAAAGCCACAAAACGGTCCCAGGTGGACGGTCCTGCAGTCCATACATGGTTTCCATCCTTTATCTCTCCTTTACAGGAAACATCTGTATTGTAGCAAATCCCTCGAAGTTGTGGTCAATCGCTCCATGTCGACATTTCGTCATAAAATTCCGCGGTTCTCACAAAACCATGGGGGTTTCCCAACTCATTGGAATCTGCGATACTTAAGGGAAATATTTTGAATAGGTGGAGAGAAACACATGGACATCAAGTCAAAGCTCGACATTCTGCATTTATTGCACGAAAACTCGCGATTGTCTTCCGAGACCATCGCAGCGATGTTAAATCTCGATCCTGCTGAAGTCTCCAGCGCCATTGCAGATTTTGAGCAGCAAAAAGTCATCCTGCGCTACTCTGCGGTCATTAATTGGGACAAGATGGACGCAAAACAGGTCACAGCCGTGATCGACGTGAAAGTCACCCCGCAGCGCGAGGTCGGTTTCGATGCCATTGCAGAGCGGATTTACCGCTTTCCAGAAGTCACTTCCGTTTCCTTGATGTCCGGGGCCTACGATTTGCAAGTCATCGTGGAAGGCACCGACTTAAAGGAAGTGGCCCGGTTTGTTGCGGAAAAACTGTCTACCATTGAACACATTACTTCGACCACAACGCATTTCCGGCTGAAGACCTACAAGTTTGACGGTGTCATTTTTGACGATCACGAAGACGACCGCCGGTTGGTGATCACGCCGTGACTCGTCTATACGATCGCCTCTCGCCAACGGTCCGTAACATTCCACCGTCCGGAATTCGAAAGTTCTTTGACCTAGCCAGCCAAATGGACGACGTCATCTCACTGGGCGTTGGCGAGCCAGACTTTGTCACGCCGTGGCACGTCCGCGAAGCCTGCGTCTATTCACTGGAAAGAGGCTATACGAGCTACACGTCCAACCACGGACTTCCAGAACTTCGCAGCGCGATTGCCGATTATTTAACAGAGTTCGAATTGGAATACGACCCCGGCTCCGAAATTCTTGTCACAGTCGGAGCCAGTGAAGCGATTGACATTGCCCTTCGCACTTTGGTCTGTCCAGGAGACGAAGTTCTCATTCCAGAACCCGCTTATGTCTCCTATCGACCGTGTGCAGTTTTGGCCGGTGCTGAAGCGATTGGAATCCCGACGCGTGTCGAAGACGACTTCCGCTTGACTCCAGAAGTTCTCAAAGCGTCTATTACACCGAAGACCAAAGCTCTCATTTTGTGTTATCCGAGCAATCCCACCGGAGCCATTATGAACAAAGATGACCTCGCGGCCATTGCTCAGGTGATCCGGGAACACGACTTGTTTGTCATTTCGGACGAAATCTATGCCGAACTGACCTACGAAGGCAAGCATGCGAGCATTGCCGCTTTGCCGGGAATGAAAGAAAGGACTATCCTGGTCAGTGGAATGTCAAAAGCATTTGCCATGACAGGATGGCGCATTGGTTATGTCGCGGCAGCGCGCGAAATTCTTGAAGCTATGGTGAAGATTCACCAATATACGATGCTTTGCGCCCCCATCATGGGTCAAAAATCGGCCTTGGAAGCGCTGGAAAACGGGCGTTCCGAGAAGGATAAAATGATTGAACAGTATGACCGGAGGCGCAAACTCATTGTGAACGGCCTGCGCAACATTGGCTTGGCCTGTCACGAACCCAAGGGCGCGTTTTATGCGTTTCCTGACATCCGTTCTACAGGACTAAGTTCAGAAGCGTTCGCTGAAGGGCTGCTGACGAACGGCAAGGTGGCCATCGTACCCGGCAATGTCTTTGGCATGGGCGGCGAAGGGTTCATCCGCTGCTCTTATGCCACGTCCATCGAACAGATTGAACGGGCGCTCGAGCGCATGCACCAGTACATCCAGACTGTCAAGTGAAGAAGGAGACCGCCATGTCCAACGAAACCTCGTTCGAAAAACCTGCGAATCTGACGCAGGACCAAAAGCCGGAGTTGGCTTCCAAGCAAGCACAAGCTTCGCGGTCGGAACGCCGCAGCGAATTGGCAAACCGCGCCAGACTTCTGATTTCCTGCCCGGACCGTCCTGGCATCGTCGCTGCCGTCGCCCAGTTTCTGTACCGGCATCAAGCCAACATCGTTCAATCCGATCAGCATTCCACGAACCCCGAGACAGGGCTGTTTTTCATGCGCATCGAGTTTGACCTCGTGGACATTGAGCAGCAACTCCCCCGAATCCGGACAGAGTTTGCGGAGATCGCAAACACGTTTCGGATGAGTTGGCGCATTGAACAGGCGAGCATCCCAAAGCGGATCGCCATTTTCGCATCCAAGGAGGACCACTGCCTGCTCGAACTGCTGTGGCAGTGGCAAGCTGGAGACCTGTTTGCGGACATCGCGATGGTCGTAAGCAATCACAATGAGGCAAAAGACATGGTCGAGCGCCTGGGAATCCCGTTTCACTATATCCCGGTAGACAAAACGAACAAAACGCAAGCGGAATTTGAACAACAGAGCCTGTTAGCAGGAAAGGTGGACCTGGTTGTACTGGCTCGCTACATGCAAATCCTGTCGGCTCAATTTGTCGACTTGTACCCGGGCAAAATCATCAACATCCACCATTCCTTCTTGCCCGCTTTTATTGGCCGCAACCCGTATACCAGAGCCTACGAACGCGGGGTTAAACTGATTGGAGCTACGGCTCATTACGTCACTGCCGAACTGGACCAAGGCCCAATTATCGAACAAGATGTTCATCGCGTCGACCACAAAAACGAAGCGGAAGACCTTAAACGCATTGGGCGTCACGTGGAGCGCACAGTATTGGCGCGCGCCGTCAAGTGGCATCTGGAAGACCGCATTTTGATTCACGAAAACAAGACCATTGTTTTTGCCTGAAGACCCAGTTTCAATCGGCAGGCGCCCGGTATCCCAGGGCGCCTTTTTTCTTAGAGTGAATTGTTTCCGACTTAGACTAGCTCTCCCTGGCTTGCCAACTTGTCTCGTGCGCTTTCCCACTTCACTACCCCATCCATGTCTTCCACATCCATGTATAATAACAGTAGAAAAGGTTACGAGAGCGAGGGCGAAATATGAAGACGGACCGATTCAAAGCTTTGGCGTTCATCGCAGCGGCGGCACTGACTGCAGGGGCGTTTTCTCCGCTCACCACTGCCCTGGCTAGCACGTCCAGCACCAACAGCACCTCAGTTTCAACCAGTTCAACCAGTTCAACCAGTTCAACCAGTACTTCCAAGACACCTGGCAGCGCAGTGACCACCCCATCCAATACCACGAACAACACCATTTCAGGCACAAGCATCCCTGCGCAACCCGCGCAAAACGCCATGGTGGCACTGGGCGACTCCATTACATTTGGTTACAACTTGGGCAACAACAAGGCCCCATCGACAAAGGCGTTTCCGTATTTGCTCGGAAAAGCTTTGCACCTAGGCACCGTTGACGATTTGGGCGTACCCGGGGCCACATCGAGTGATTTACTCAAGGCACTGTCGACGGCCCCGTACCAACAAGCCCTCAAACAAGCGAAAGTCGTTACACTCGATATCGGCAGCAACGATTTGCTTCATGCAGCGGCACCATTGATTAATGCGGCAGCCATTGGCCAACCGGTCACTGTGACCTCTCAGGACCAACTGAATTTGCAAGACGCATTGTACCAACTGAAGCTCAACCTTCCTGCCATCATTGCAGCCATTCGCCAACAAACGAATGCACAAATCGTTTTATACAACCTTTACGATCCGATTCCAGCCGCACTGACGACGCTGCACACCATCTCGGAACAGACCATCAGCCAAGCCAACGCAATCATCGCATCGACGGCTGCTCAAACCCACTGTCTGACTGCGAATGCCTATTCTGCCATTAACCCCTATCCGTCCACACTGCTGCTTCCCTTCCCGGACATTCATCCGTCCGTGTTGGGCCAAGAGGAGTTTGCACTGCTGGCGGAACAGGCCTTGGGGGTACCTGAGGAACTGTCGGTTCCGAGCGATGAAAGGGCTATTTTGGTCAACGGCAACCTCGTTAACGAAGTTCCTGCGTTTGTCAAAGACAACACCACCTACATGCCTATTTGGTACGTCATGCAAACACTGAAGGCGCTCGGAATCCCCAGTCAGTGGAATGGGGATACATGGAGCATCGCGATCCCGTCCGGACAGAGCGTAAATTTGACAAGCATTCATTTAGGATCGGGCCGAACGCAAATCCGCTTAAACGGCACGACGGTCGGAACCGCGCCATCCATCGCGGCAAATGACCCGAGTACTGGACGTCTCACGACATACGTACCGATTTATTCCGCCATGCAAGCTTTGTTAAGAGCCGGGATCCAATACCACTGGGATGGAACGAGTTGGAACATGACCATCGCGTCTTCTTTCGCTTCTAACGCCAAGTGAGCGCCTACTTTCGACAAATTTGTTAACTCGGGCAAATATCGCGTGTTTTCCTTAAAAATTTAAACGTAGAAATTTGTCAGCAACTCGTGAAAATATTAAAATACGCGTATGCGGGGTCCCAATTTGGGGCTTCGTAGTTTTTTTAGGCGGGATTTAAAACAAAGTGCCATTCCTTGACACGCGCTGAATGCGTCAAAGGATGGCACTTTGTGTGAACGGTCTTATATGAATGCCCTGTCACCAGATTGGGTTTGGCGACATCTCTGCAAGAATTCCCTGAATCTCTTTGAGCGCATCTTCCGGAATCTCAAACGCGCTGGCTTTGACATTTTCCACAACCTGCCCTGGCCGCGACGCTCCGATAATCGCAGAGGATACTCCTGGTTGGCGGAGTACCCACGCAAGTGCCAGTTGAGACAGGCTCGCGCCCAGTTCAGCCGCCACCTGGCCTAGTTTTTCAACGCCAGCCAAAACGTCGTCCGTCATGTAGGTTTGGATCCAGTGATTGGACGCCTCGTCGCTGCCTCGAGTCCCAGATGGAATGGCAGCACCCCGCTTGTATTTCCCCGTCAAAATCCCTTGCGCCAGCGGCGAGAATACAACCTGTCCGATTCCGTAGCGCTGCGAAACAGGCAGGACGTCCTGCTCGATGTAGCGCACCAGCATGTTATAGATAGGCTGATTGGAGACGATCCGATCCAAATTTAATTCCCGAGCCAAAGCTACGGCGTCTTGAATTTGCACGGCAGACCACTCGCTGACGCCAACGTACAACACCTTTCCTTGCGTCACGAGGTCGTCCAAGGCCCGCAGGGTTTCTTCCAGGTCCGTTTCCTCATCAAAACGGTGGCACTGGTACAGATCCACGTAATCGACACCCAAACGTTTCAGGCTTGCATTGCATTGCTCGACGATGTGCTTGCGCGACAATCCCCTGTCGTTCGGACCATCGCCCATTGGAAAGTAAACCTTGGTAGCAAGCACGTACGATTCTCGTGGATAATCCCTTAAAACGGACCCGACGACTTCTTCCGCCGCACCTCGGTTGTACGCGTTCGCCGTATCGAAGAAATTGATGCCTAAGTCGTAGGCGGTCCGAATGCACTCCTTTGCGACTCCCGTGTCGACAGCCGCACCATATGTAAGCCAACTTCCTAATGCAATTTCACTGACTTTGAGGCCGCTGCGTCCAAGTTTCCGATACTTCACGAATTACCCTCCCCAAGTCTTGCGAAAGTTTTGCGCAACAAATCCATCATACCCGAATTCAACGAACGGAAGAAAGCATACGACGAATAGAAGAAAGCATACGACGAATGAAAGAAAGCGTTGACGAAGTACATGTGAACCCACATAATAGATGTATATTAAGTATTCCGATGAGAAAGGTATGTTTAAGGATGAGCAAAAATCAACCGGTTCCGCGCCCGCTCGTACGCACCAATCAGTGGTTTATCGTTTTATCCGTCTTGTTTGCATGGGTTTTCGGGATGCACTGGGTTCTAGCCCTGCCGTGGGCCGTTGGTGTAATGAGCTTAGGTTTGCACTTCAACCCGGTCATGAAGACAGCGAAACTCTTTCTTTGCAAGCAGCCTTCTGAATACGTTTTGGAAGACGCAGCCCAGTTGCGCTTTAACCAGTGGATCGCGGTGGCTTGCCTGAGTATGAGCCTGGCTGCCTTCTGGCTCGGTATCGAGGCTGCAGGGTTTGTCCTGTCCGCGCTGGTCGCGCTTGCCGCGTTGATTGCCAATATGGGCTTTTGCGTGGGTTGTTTCATTCGGTATCAATGGAGTCAGTACCGTTATCGCAGGTCCGTGCGCCACAGTGGTTGACGTCTGGGGCCGTTTGGCCCCTCCAGCACTTTGCCCCGCGCATTTGGCCGCGTTTTATCATTTTGGCCCTATGAAGGGCTGCTTGCGGTGCATTCCCGAACCGTCACGTCCCTGGAAACATGCCGGAGAACTCCTGATTCCTAGACAGCGGTTCCCCCGCAACGAGTTCGTCCAATTGCAAATACATCGCTTGCGCCCAGGCCAACGGCGTGTTCTCATTCGGAGTCTGCGAGACAGGCAAATACAGTTCTGGGACCACGCCCGGCGTGGACATCACCTGTTCCGTCCGGCGCAAGTACCCTCGTGCCTCTTCCAAGTCTCCTAGAATCCCGTGACACAGCCCAAGCCAAGCCAGTCCAAAACACCACTCGGCCTCGCGTCCGTCTTCCCCATAATAGCGGTCCCCGGCATAGCGAATCACCCCACGCTCCCTCAACAGGTTGTGTTCCACCTGTCCCATGAGTTCCCGTGCAATCAAAGGCGGCAGCAACTGATAGGGATAAATCAGGCTCAACAAAGCTAAGTCGCAAGCCTTGGAAGCACTCTCGCGAGGCAGTATTTCTGCAAGCGCTGTCAAACCTTTGCGAATCCATTCCCACTCGACGGACACGTACGGTCGAACAGAAAGCAGACCCGCCACGCAGGCTCCGATGCTGCTGGCATGCAGTTCACGGGTTTCCTCCCACATCCCGTTGTCGATATCCTGCCAGTATTCAAGCACCACTAAGTATTTCACCAAAAGTTCGACAATTTCTCGGTCCGCTTCGTTGCGAAACATCTTTTTGCCCCGTCTGAGACCTTCACCCAACCCGTATAAAAACGCGCCGACAGCATCGTTTTGCGCATTTCCCCACGGTTGCGTCAGTTCTTCAAACTCTGTGGCGCTGTAACGCGGGTGGACGTATTCAAACTCCGCTTTCGGCCTGTGTTTGCTGTGGTATTCGAGTTTCCACCGGTACTTGTGGAATATATCGAACACGGCGTGATAGGTTTGTTCAAACCGTCCGTCCTCCCGATTGAGGAAGGCCAATGCAATATAACACGTGTCGCGAATCCAGACGTACCTGTAAAACGGTGAAAGGCTGGCGATATAGAGTCCATTGGGCAAGCGCATACGCTCCAGTTGACGATGTGCAAGCTCTCTCATCAACATACCCCCTCCTCTCCTTATTAGTGTAGTCAGGAGAGAAGAGGGTGTGCGTGTCATCATTCGTCCAAGAGCCCAAGCTGCTCCTAGAACCTGATTCGTCAGCCCCAGAGCAGGAGGCTGCAAAATCGCAGCCCCCTGGGGTTCTTTGCAATGGAACTCAACCCTTCTTGTACGCCGAAATCCGCTCCGTATAGTAAGCCGCCAAGTCACCGGCCCGGTTGTCCGTGGCTGCTTCTGCAATCACGCGGATCACGGCCCGGTCAAGCTCCGGCAGGACCAGTGCCCAACCGTCGTCCGTCCGGATTTTGATCCCATCGATCAGTTCCGTCAGGTGCCCGGCAGTCTCCTGCATCAATTGCCTCATGACTTGCCCCTTGGTATTGGCCGGGCAAGACACGTCCGTTTGGCGCATGTGAAATTCCGGCAACCCGTCGACTGCGGCACCCAACGACAGGCCTTGCTGCGAGAGGTACTCGAAAATACACACGATGGAATATACGCCGTCAAACGGCAACTGAAACGCACTGCCTTTGCCCACCTCCAAGATGGGCCGTGCGGTAGTCGGGGTCCGCGCAAACACAACCCCTTCTGTGCGAATCATGCCCTCCAAGGCATCGGGGGCAGTCACCGGGATGGCCACGGTACCGTGTTTCCTGGCAGTCATCAACGCCTGCAGCATCATGACTTGCTCTGAGCTGAGCAGTTTCCCTTGCTCCGTGACTAACCCAAGCGTCTCAGCCCCGGCATCCAAAGAAACCCCAAGGTCGGCCAAGTTTCCGGCGACCACTTTCTCGAGGGGAACAGTGGGGTTCATCACCGTAATGACACTGCAGCCCAGTCTTTCAAAAATGGAATGCATCAACAGCCGGACCTGCCGATTGTCGGATTGGAAGACGATTCTCAACTTCCGGTCGCGAATCTCGTGGACGTCAATGTCCTTCAACAGCGACTGGGAATACGCTTCTGCAGAGTACAGCACTTGTTCTACGAACACCGGCTGTTTCGGGTCGGGCCGAACGAAATCCTCCTGGTAAAAAGCATTTTCGACTTTACGTTCCATCCCTCTGCTAATCGGAAGGCCGTCACTGTCAAAAAACAGCACCGCCATGCGGTCTTCATCTTCCGACAACATCCGGATGTGGATAGCCCCTTGGCTGGCTGACCGTCGACACTCGTACCTCGCAACAGGCACCAGTGTGATACCAGCGTCCCGGACCTGCGCTCCGATGGCCAGGAGACTGGAGATGACGGCGTATTTCAAGATGTTGCTGTACGGGTGTTCGTCACATGTCACCGTGACCTTCGATCCCCTGCGCAAACAAGACCCATAAGCGGCAGCAATCCGACTCACCCGTTCCGGCGTGAAATCGCAATTAGCCGTGCCGGAGATTCCCTGCGCTCCAAACAGGGTCCGGGAGGGGGAACTTTCCCAGATGACCGAGTACTGCTGCACGGTTGAAGGTTCAATATCCTTTTGCGGCCAGATTTTCACCTTAGGCATGATCACGGCAGAATCCCCAACGACAGATTCGTTCCCAATCACCGCATCTTCGTGGACCGTGGCGGCATCCAATACCCTCACGCGGCTGCAAACAGTAGCCCCGCAAAGTGTCGCAGACTTTCCGACAGACGCGTGATTCCACAACACGGTCCGTTCCACCGAGGTGCGCTCTTGCAATCGGCTGTTGCGCCCAACCACTGCATAGGGGCCAATGTGCGTCCGGCGATGAATCGTCGCACCCTTGCCGATAAACGCTGGGCCTTCGATGTTCACTGTCGGGTCTAAGACAGCGTCTTCCCCAATCCACACCTTAGGCAGTGTCTCAACCCCGCCGATTTGCACCTGTACTCTGCCGTCGAGCATGTCGAACTGCGTTTTGCGATACTGCGTTAGGCAGCCAATGTCCGACCAATAACCCTGTGCCTTAAATCCATACAACGGCAGCCCCTGATTCATCAACAGCGGGAACAAGTCCTTGCTGAAATCGAACTCCTGGTTTTTCGCCATAAAATTAAAAATCTGGGGTTCGAGGATGTAAATTCCCGTGTTTACCGTGTCGCTGAAGACCTCACTCCAGGACGGTTTTTCCACGAACCGGACAACCCTTCCGTTCGGGTCCGTCATCACAACTCCATACTCCAGCGGCACGTCGACTGTCGTCAACACCAACGTTCCTATCGCCTCTTTGTTTCTGTGGTAGTCGACGGCCTGCATCAGGTTAAAATCGGTCAGTGCGTCCCCGCTGATCACGATGAATGTATCATCCAAAAACTCTTCCGCGTTTTTTACGCTCCCAGCAGTTCCAAGCGGCGTCGTCTCGTCAAAATAACGAAGGTGCACTCCAAAGTCCCTGCCGTCGCCGAAATACGTCTTGATGACTTGGGGAAGGTACTGTACCGTAACGGCAATCTCGGTAATTCCATACCGTTTTAATAAATCAATGATGTATTCCATGCACGGTCTATCCAACAGCGGCACCATCGGCTTTGGTAAGTGACAGGTCAGCGGCCGCAAACGGGTCCCCTTACCCCCAGCCATAATGACAGCTTTCATCCGCTCAACTCCCAGAAAATCATATGAACTTAAAAATCCTTCGGGTTTGCTTTACTGGTCTCGTTCACCAGCGGCAATTTGCAAAATCCCGTGGTTTTGCTCCTGTTCGACGAGTACACGTCGATAGATTTGTCCGGTGAGCTTCGCAATTTCGTTCCAATCGTACTTCGCGGCATCGCTGCGGGCTTGCTGTGCCAATCTGGCCGACAAGTCGGGACATGCCAGCAACTGCTGAACCTGCAGCGCCAGGGATGCCGAGTCTCCGGAGTACATTCTTAACCCGTTGTGCTCATGGATGACGACATCCCGCAACCCGCCGACATCCGCAGCAACCACAGGCGTCCCCGCCACCATAGCCTCCAAAGCGACAATCCCGAACGGTTCGTATAAACTCGGAAATACAGCAACGTCCGCAAATTGCAAGAGCCGGTTTCGCTCTTCGTCGGAAATGAACCCGGTAAACCGGAAGTTCCCACTGACCCCGAGAGATGCCGCTTGCCGTTGGAGGTCTGCGGAAAGCGGACCTTTGCCCGCTACGACAAAACGGGTGTTGGGAAAGGCCGTCAAGATGTCGGGTGCCGCATCAATGAGGGTCTGCACACCCTTTTCTCGTACGAGCCGGCCAATAAATAAAACAAGGAACTCGTCGCTGTTGGCATAGCTGCCGCGATCGCCTTCGCGAGGCATCGCCGTTTGCAGCATAGTGGGGTCGACTCCGTTGGCAATCACGGAGAGTTTGTCGACCGGCAGCGAAAACAAAGTTTTCACTTCTTCCAACATGTACGAGCTGCAGGTGATCACGTGCCTGGCTTCGTAGGTCAGTTTCCACTCTAGGCCGTGTATGAATCGCTGCAAATCCGTGGAGATTCCGCCGTTGCGTCCGTGTTCGGTAGCGTGAACCGTTGCGACCAAAGGCAAGCCATAAGCCTGCTTCAACGTCTTTCCCGCGTAATAAACCAGCCAGTCGTGCGCGTGTACGACGTCAAAAACGACTCCCTGTTCCACAAGTTGGCGACAGGAGTCAATCATCATCAGGTTCAATTGCAAAACCCAATGCACAAACTCTCCACCATCCGGTTGAAGGACCGGAACCCGGTGGACATGTACCTCATCTGCGATTTCCTCGTAAGGCGCTCCGCCCGCTTGCACTGTGACAACGTGAACCTCGAATCCCAAACGCGCGAGGTGACGGGATAAATCATATACGTGTCTGGATAATCCCCCGACGGTCATCGGCGGGAACTCCCACGACAGCATCAAAACTGCGGGTTTGTGAGTTCTTCTCGCGATGCCTCGAAGCTGCGTACCCTGCGCGGCGGTGTGGGAAGAAACGGCGTGTGCCGGTGACAACTGGAATAGCTCCACTGATTGGTAGACTTTGTAGTCGACGTCCGGAAACAAGTTGTCGATCGACTCGAGGTGTTCCACATAGCTGTCGATGACGGAACCGGTTTTCATCATGTGGTACAGACGCATGAAGCGGTTGACGTGTTGTTTAGTTCGTTTGACGGCGTAATCGACCATCGTTTTGTTGTCCATGATAAAGGCAAAGTCGCTGCTCTGTGCCAGCATCAATTCGCGAGCGGCTTGATTGAGCGCCCGAAGTTCCAGCTGCGTACAACTGACAAAGGAATTTGCAAGTTCCACCATTCGCTGTTCAGCAATATGCAGCGCCGGGTAAATCCAATCGTTTTCTTCCCTCAGCCAGACATCCGCATACCCACCCCGCCCCCAGGACGACATCCCGAGCCGGCACACTTGGTAGTCGGGGTAACGGGCCAAGTATTCCGATGGAGTGATAGGTTTGACGGTGTCCTGGTCAAAGTGGAGTTTTCGAAACAGCATGTCGAGAAAAACGGGTCCTTCATACCACCAGTGCCCAAACAACTCCGCGTCATACGGGGAAACGACAATCGGTTCCCGTCCCATTTGGGCAGCCCAATACTCCACTTGCTTTTCCCGGTTAAACATGAAATTGCCGGCGTGCTGTGCGGCCTTTTCCCTCGCCCGGTCAACGTCGTACGGTTCTTTGTCGGGCGTGTTTCCTGTAATGCGGTAGTATTTGATCCCGGTGTTCACGCGAATGCCATCTGCGTGAATATACGGTTTGACGGTGTCAAAATCGAGGTCGAATCCAATGTCCCTGTAGTATTCCCGGTAGTCAAAGTCTCCCGGGTACCCCTCGCGGGAACTCCAAACCTGCCGTGATGAATCTTCGTCGCGGGCAAAAACGGCAATCCCGCTCTCGGTGACCACAGGCGACAAGGTGCCAAACACCGGAGTAGGTTGAGCAGTGCCCAGTCCATGGGAATCCACAAAGAAGTACTGAATGCCAAATTCGCGCAGTATCCCATCGACTCCCGGCGCAAATCCGCACTCTGGAAGCCAGATACCTTGGGGTTTTCGTCCAAAGTGCTGTTCATGAACCTGAAGGGCAGTGGCAATCTGTGCCCGTATGGCTTCCTTTGTTTTGACCAAAGGGAAAAACGCATGGGTTGCGGCCGATGTGACGATTTCGAGGTACCCTAGGTCTTGGATTTTGCGAAACACTTGGATGATGTTTCCTTGACAGCCCACATAAAAATCCAAAGCATGACGAAACTTTTCTAAGTACATCACTGCCAAGCGGTGAAACCGGGCATCGTTTTGGGTGCGCTTCGTTTCCTCGCTGGCCAAATCAATGAGTTTGCGAAGGTGCTCTAGATAGCGGGATTGAAGGAATTCGTCGGAAAGCATCGAAAGCAAAGTCGGGGTAAACGACATCGTCGCGCGAAAGTCTACACCGTCGCGAATGAGTCCTTGATAGACCTGCAATAAAGGGATGTACGTTTCTGTCATGGCTTCAAACAGCCAGCGCTCTTCCAAATACTCCTTTGGTCCAGGATGGCGGACAAAGGGCAAGTGGGCGTGAAGCACCAAGGAAAAATAACCCTTTGCCATCACCTTTCCCCCTTTACAATACGGGTGTTGGAAGAACGCTCTTTTCCAGAACGCCAACGAGCGTTGTCCACGTGCGTATAACCGTCAAATTGTTCCTCGTAAGGCCACCGTCGGTTCAGCTCTTCACTGTTGCTGTTTTCCACACGCCCTGAACTGTTTCGCCACACAACCAAATCATTCTGCCCAGCGACAGGAGAAAATCGAATGCAAGGCTCAAACTTGTTGAACGGCGGCCAGTGCGGAACCTCAACGGCGTTTGAGCGCAAAATGCAGAAAAACTGGCCCTGACTGGTTGTCGTTCCAAAGTCGACGACATACCAACGCCCCGGCGAAACGTTGTGGATGTACCAGTGGTCTGAGTGTGGATGAACTTGAATGGACCGTACCGAGTGGGCGTTGGACCCGTCGTAAAGAACGTCGGTGACGTCGCAAAGATGTAGATAAAAAGGGAGATTGTCCCAGGTCGTTTGAAAGTGTTCGCAGATCAGCGATTTGCGGAACTCGTCAACTTCCCAGTAAACAAAAACAGTGCCTGGTTGCTGTACCATGAGTACCGCCCTGTTCTCTTGCCATAGGCGTGTCCAGGATTCCTCGTTTGGTGAAGGGTCGGGCCGTGCCAAAGCGTCGGCCAAGCTCAGTTGGCCGCGAGCGTCAGTGTCCGGATTCCGAATGTTGTGTCCCTCCTTTTCAAAGTTTTAGACAATTTTTAGATGTGTGCACGAAACCTGTGTTTCGTACCCCTAGCGAAGAACGAATTTTTCTCTCTACAACAGTTACTCACTCCAGGTCACCAATTCCAGTTCGAAGCGACTGGCAAACTCCTCGCTTACGGGAAAGACCCGGACGCGGATTGTCGGCTGCGACTCATCCGAAGGATTCGTGGTCACAACCCCTTCGAATTCGCCCACACCTGGTTCCCGATCGCCCGTAAACTGCAGGTCCACCACCTTCTGCAAACACGGACCACAGCTGATTATCGCTTCTACTCGAACATCTTTATGCCAGACCTCCCCAAGGTAGACGCGGGTTTGTATCAGGATGTGTAAATTTTCCTCGACAATATTGTCCGTTTTGCCAGCTAGAGGGGTGTTGTTTATTGCCACCGACAAAATCCTCACCTTTGGCCAGGAGCGGCGCATGAATGCCTTGTAATCTGCGACACGTTTTGCGACCGCAAGGTCATTGGCCAAAAAATTCCGACTGCGAATCCATACCGGCTGGTACATCACTTGGTCATACTCGCTGAGCATACGATACGAACTGAACGGCCCCGCCAACGAAGCCATGGACTCTTTCATCATGGCTATCCAGGCACGCGGCAGTGAATCCTCATCTCTGTCGTAATACATCGGGACAATCTGTCGCTCAAACAGCTCGTAAACGGCCTCACTGTCCTGGTCGTCCTGTTGGTCTTGCGGAATACCCGTGCTTCCGGGAATCGCCCAACCGTTTCGACCGTTGTACGCCTCGTCCCACCACCCGTCCATCACGCTGCAATGAAGGACCCCGTTGACGGCCGCCTTTTGTCCGCTGGTGCCGCTGGCTTCCATGGTTTTTTGCGGCGTGTTTAACCAGACGTCTACGCCCTGGACCAGGTGCTTGGCAATGGTCAAATTGTAGTTTTCAACCATAGCAACGTGGTTTTGAAATTCCGGATTCCGCGAGTGCAGGTAAATTTCCCGAATGAGTTGCAACCCTGCAGCGTCTGCCGGATGAGCTTTTCCGGCAAACACAAAATACACCGGTCGACCCGCGTTCAACGCAATTTGCTTCCACCTTTGAATGTCGCGAAACAACAAATTGGCGCGTTTGTAACTTGCGAACCGACGCGCAAAGCCAACCACGAGGCAATCCGTGGGAAACGGTAAATTGAGGTGTAGGAGCATTTCTCGTTTGGCCTGTTGGTGGGCTTGCCACAACCGTTCATCTGGGACTTCTTGCACGCGCTGCCACGCCTTTGGATTTGTTTGCACCTCGCATTCCCAGTGGCGGCCGAGCGTTTCACATAACAACTCCTTGAACGCCTTGGCCATCCAAGTGGGCGTGTGGATCCCGTTCGTAATAAACTCGACTTCGGTGTCTGCTGCGGGAATTTCAGGAGTGAAGAAATGGAATAGGCGGCGGGTAACCTGTGCATGAAGCCGGCTGACTCCGTTCACCTTGGCGGAAGTATTGACAGCCAAACGCGTCATGTTAAAACGCTGGTCCGCGGCTCCCAATTGCAAAGCCCGCTCGCGGGTGGCTCCCATTTGCCAGTAGAAATTGCCGAGGTATTTGTCCATCAAGGAAAAGTCAAACGAATCGTGTCCGGCTGGAACCGGTGTGTGTGTGGTAAACACTGTCGATGCCCGAACCGCTTCGACAGCCGTTTCAAAGGCAACGCCGCGAGCAGAGTATTCGCGGATGCGTTCAAACGACAAAAATGCCGCATGGCCTTCGTTCATGTGCCACACGGCTGGGTTCAATCCGAGTGCCCTCAGTACGCGAACCCCTCCGATGCCAAGGACAATCTCATGGCAGATACGCGTCTCTGGCCCCCCGCCGTACAGTTGGTCCGTCAGCTTCCTGTCTGCAGGAGAATTGCGGTCCATGTCGGCATCCATCAGGTAGATGGAAACTCGCCCAAGGTCAACCTTCCAAACCTTTAAAACCACCCTGCGGTCGCCAATAGGCACCTCAACTTCCAAGGGTCGGCCGTCATCACAAAGCACCTCGACAACCGGACCTTGTACTGGGTTTAACTGAGGATACTCTGCTTGTTGGGTGCCGTCTTCAAGGATTCGCTGTTCGAAGTAGCCGCGCCGGTAAAAAATCCCCACTCCGACCATGGGATAATTTAGGTCGTTGGCGGTTTTGACGTAGTCTCCAGCCAACACGCCAAGCCCTCCCGAGTAAACAGGCAGGGCTGCGTCGAGGCCAAACTCTGCGGAAAAATAAGCGATCGGTTGTTCCATACATCCACCCCTTTTTGTACGCCATCTGAGTCTATGACAGTACAAAAGGGGTCCATGACAAAAAGCTGGATGCGTTGGTTTAGACGTTACCCCGCCGCTGCAGTGGTATGCCTTCCGCGGCTGCGGCCCAGCGAGAACAAAACTCCAAGCAGGCACACAGCGGCCGCCGCCCAAAACACGGTGTGCAGTGCCGCCACAAATTCCTGGGCCCCGGCAGTGCGCTCAGCCGCCAGAGAGGCACTGCCCGTCAATTGATGGAGCCGTGCGGAGAACAACGACACCGACAACGAGATGCCAAGCAGCATGCCGATGTTTCGAACCAAAGCGTTGATTCCACCGGCAACCCCCAGTTTTTCCCGCTGCACGGACCCCATAATGCTGGAGTTGTTGGGCGACTGAAACATTCCTTGTCCAATCCCGAATACAGCGAGGTGCAAAGCGATGACAACAGCTCCTGCCCCAGCTCCAAGCAGGTTGAGCGACATGAAACCCAATGCATTCAAGCTAAGTCCAGCTGTCGTCAACACAAACGGCCCGATTTTATCCGACAGCCACCCAGCAACCGGAGCGGTTACGGCCATCGTCAAAGGGTAAGCCGCCATCACCGTTCCAGTGAGCTGCGGTGAAAAGTGAAGCAAGTTCTGCATGTAAAACGGCATCATGATGTTCGTGCAAAACAGGGCGGCGAAAGAGAGCAAAGCCGCCGAAGTGCCCATTGCAAAGAGTCGGTTTCGATACAGGGAAAAGTCGAGCATGGGATGCGTTGTCCAGCGCTCTCGCAGGTAAAAGGCCCCCAAGAGGACTGCAGACACCGCGAAACTGCCGATGGAGCGAAGAGAGCCAAACCCCCAGGCTTCCGCATTCGACACGGTGTACAAAAACAGCACGATGCCGGCCATAAACAAGACCGAACCCAGGTAGTCAAACGGTTCGACGGTACGTGCTCGCTGCGGTCGAGGCAAAATTTTCAAGGCAGCCAGAAAACCAATCAGTCCAATGGGAACATTGACCCAAAAAATCGCCGGCCATCCAAACCATCCGATGAGAACTCCGCCAATCGCAGGACCCGCCAGCCCTCCAATGGCCACCATCGTTCCAATGATGCCCATCGCTCTTCCCCGTTCCTTGGCAGGAAACGTCAAAGCGACAATGGCCTGACTGTTGGCCATGAGCAAGGAAGCGCCCATCGCCTGCAAAACGCGCATTGCGATGAGCATGCCTACGGACGTGGAAATCCCGCATAAAGCGGAACCTGCAGCAAAAACCAAAAATCCGACATTGTATACGCGCGATTTGCCCAACATGTCGGAGACCTTGCCGACCACCGGCAACAAGGCGCTAATGGTCAACAAGTATGCCGTGACCACCCATTCAACGACACTGATCGAGACGTGTAAAGTCGAAGAGATGGATGGCAAAGCTACGTTGGCAATCCCGCCATCAAGTACGGCCATAAAAGTACCCACAGAGACGTTGGCAAGTATCCACCAGCGGCGGGCATCAACCGACTGGGCAGATGCCAACGTTTGAGTCGAATTTTTCTCCAATCTATCCCCTTCTGTCCTATCGGTATGAGAGTTTACGCCAAATCCATCAACATCACTTTCGCCAAGCCCTCAGATGCTATGGCGAGTCCCTCTGTTTCTGTGATTCGGGCCGAGTCGCCTTGCTCAAGTGCGACAGAGTTGTTGAGCACAACCGTTCCCTCAATCACAAACAGGTACATTCGACGGTCTGCCTGCTGTTCGTAAGTGACTGTGGCACCCGGCTCCAGCCTCGACAAGTAGACCGTTGCATCTTGATGAATGGTCAGCGCTTCGCCCATGGGGCGGCCAGAAACTACGGGAACCAGCTGATTCGGATTCTCGTCGACGGAAAAAGCCTTTTGCGTCCACGTCGGAGCCAAGTTTTTTTCGATGGGCGAAAACCAAATTTGGAGAAAGTGTACGGGCTCGTCGTCGGAGGGATTGTATTCGGAGTGAAGAATCCCCGTACCTGCTGTGGTCGCCTGGACCTCTCCGGCTCTGAGCAGTCCGCGGTTCCCCATGCTGTCTTGGTGTTCTAGGGTTCCTTCCAACACGCAGCTGACAATTTCGAAATTTTGGTGTGGATGCAAACCAAAGCCTGTCCCCGGTTGTACGACGTCGTCGTTGAACACTCTCAACGCACCAAAATTCATGTTTTTCGGGTCATAGTAATCTGCAAATGAAAAGCTGTGTTTTGTGAGCAGCCAACCGTGATCGGATGTATAGCGCGATTCCGAGGAAATTCGATGGATCACCTTTCACATCTCCCTTCAACCAACTTCATTCAACATGGGTCACTTACTTTTGTCAAGTCAAAGGGGCTGCCCCCAGTCATCTACGATGACTTTTGGGACAGCCCCCTGCAGTATGGCTTATCTGTGCCCTCTCATTGCACTTGCAGAGGATATCAGGCTCCAAATCAAAATCGGAGGATATCAAGCTGCACAAAGTGGAGGATAGGAACGGCTGCTTATAGCTGCCGTTACTTCGTCCAGGAGTTGACCAAAGACTGGTTCGCCGCGATCCACTGCTTGACACCCGCAGCCTGACTGGACGCATTATTCATGTCCTCTTCGAGTGTGCCGAGCTGCTGCGGCGTCATCTTGAAGTTCTTCAACCAACCCATCACCGTGGGATTGCTCTTCGCCCACTGGCTGTTTGCCTCGGATTGGATCCAGCCGGCCGTGCCGAAGGCTTTCTTCGGGTCGGACAGGTAGTCCAGCTTGTATTTGGTGAACGCCCAGTGCGGGCTCCACAGCGTAACGACAACCGGCTTCTTCTGCTGGTAGTCTGCCTTGAGCTGACTGAGCATCGCAGCTGTAGAACTCGTCACCAGCTTCATGTTGGTAATGCCATATGTCTTTAAGGCCTGCTGAGCAAGGCCTGTCTCGCCAGCACCGGCCTCGATTCCGACAATCTGTCCGTTAAACTCAGAAGCGTGCGACTGAAGATCGGAGATGGTCTTGATGCCGCTCTTGTAGACGTAGTCCGGAACCACGAAGCCTTCCTCCGTCTTGCCCGTGTACCACTTGCTGATCTTCGTCAACTGAGAGCCGAACTTGTCGATGTACTGCTTGTGCGTGATCGGCAGCCAGGTGTCCATGTAAACGTTCAGGCTGTTGTCGGCCAACCCCGTGTACATCGGCCCCGGGTCAGAGAAGCTCTTTACGGTGACATTATACCCTTTGCTTTTCAGGATATCCTGCCACAGATAAGTGGCCGCCACATCCTCGCTCCAGTTGATCATTCCGAGCGTGATATTCTTGCTGCCGCCGGTTGCCTGGTTGCCCGCAGTGTTCCCGCCAGTTGCGTTGTTCGCCGTGCCGCAGCCAGCCACCAACGCCGCAATAGACAGTGCGCTCATCGAACCCACAAAAACCTTTTTCGCTTTCATCAACATAGAAGTAAATCCCCCTTTTATAATCCATACAAATGGTTTCTTGCCTCACCGCCTCGCCGCAGGTCTGCGACTAAGCTCGGGGAGGGGTGTGCTCCGGTTCTCAGTCTCCTTTAGAAGCCTTCATATAGTCCTTGCCAAAGCCTTGTGAAATGCGGTCCAGTACAACAGCTAAGATGACGATCGCCAGTCCAGATTCGACACCCTTGCCGACATTCAGCGTCTCAAGCGACTGCATGACGTCTGCTCCAAGCCCGCCTGCTCCAACCATCGAGGCAATCACGACCATCGACAACGCCAGCATCAGCGTCTGGTTGATGCCTGCCTTGATGCTCGGCATGGCGAGTGGGATCTGCACCTTCCACAACAGTTGACGGTCGGTCGAACCAAAGGCCTCTGCGGCTTCGACGAGGTCCTCGGGCACCTGCAGAATGCCAAGGCGGGTGAGGCGAATCGAAGGCGGCATCGCAAACACGATCGTGGCCAAAATCGCCGGTACCGTGCCGATACTGAACAGCAGGAGTACCGGTACCAAATAGACAAACGGCGGCATCGTCTGCATCAAATCGAGGATTGGCGAGATGAAGCGGTAAAGACCAGACCGCCTTGCCGACGAGATTCCAATGGGAATCCCAACGAGCAATGAAATAGCGGCAGACACCACAACCATGACCAAAGTGTTGATGAGGTCTGACCATAACCTTAAGTCGTAGACAAACAGAAGACCAATCGCCGTACCGACTGCCAGCTTCCACTTGCCCGATAAATACGCGATAGCCGCGATGACGAGAATAACCAGCCACCACGGTATCCACAACACTCCAGCCGTAACGGCATTAATGATGTGCTCCACAAAATGCGAGATGTCCATCAGAACAGGTCCCGCTACGTGCGTGATCCAATTGACGAGAGCGTTGATCCACCCCGCGAGCGGTATCTTAGGAAGCATCGTTCTCGCCCCCTTGCGCTGCCATTGCTTCAAGGATGGAACTCTTCATGACCAGCCCGCGCAACACTCGGTTCTCGTCCACGACCGCGATCGGATAACGGGTCGTGACGATGAGATTCACGAGTTCCTCGACCGGTGTGCCTGGCAAGACCGTCACAATCTCTTCGTAAGTCCCTTCGGTCAAGGTGCGCTTTTTTTGGTGGGCCATTTGACTCAGTTGGTCAACGGTGATGAGTCCGACCAAGTGTCGCCCCTCGTCGACGATAAATCCGCTGGACAGCCCTGCATCGCGCAACCGAAGCAGTGCAGCTGCAGGACCTTCTTGCTGCCGCAACACAGGGAATGGCCGTTTCATGACGTCTCCAGCGACCAGGACTTTCGTCACATCGACGCCCTTCAAGAAGCGCGCGACATACTCGTTGGCAGGATGCTGCACGATCTCTTCGGGGGTGCCGACCTGCACGACTTCGCCATCTTTCATCAGCGCGATACGGTCGCCAAGTTTCAACGCCTCGTTCAAGTCGTGCGTGATGAACAGGATGGTCTTATGCAGCGAACGCTGCAGGTTCAACAGCTCATCCTGCATATCGTCGCGGATCAGAGGGTCCAAAGCACTAAAGGCTTCGTCCATCATGAGGATGTCCGGGTCGTTGGCCAGGGCCCGAGCTAATCCCACGCGCTGTTGCATACCGCCGCTCAACTGCTGCGGCAGGTGTCCGCCCCATCCATCGAGCCCGACGAGTGCCAGTTTTTCCTGTGCGACTTCCAGCCGCTTTTTAATCGGGACGTTCTGTAGTTCCAAGCCAAAAGCGACGTTGTCTTGCACCGTCCGATGTGGAAACAACGCGAACTTCTGAAATACCATTGCAGTCTTCTTGCGGCGAAAGCGCAGCAATTCTTCCTTTCTGAGCGCAGTGACGTCGACATCTTCAATCACGATAGACCCATAAGTCGGCTCAATCAGTCGGTTCACACAGCGAAGCAGCGTAGACTTGCCGCTGCCAGACAACCCCATGATCACGAACAGCTCACCCGGCATGATTTCCAGGCTCACGTTGTTCACACCGACGGTGGCACCTGTGTCGCGCCGAATGTCGTCCTTGCTGGCTCCCCTTTCGATCATCCGCTGGACCGTATCGGCTCTTCCGCCAAAAACCTTGCTGACGTTTTTGAGTTCAATAAGTGGTTTCACAAAAATACACCTCGGCTCAGAGATCGATGAATGTCACAGTTCCTCATGAGGTCCCCCTTTGCATGCGAAAATACAGCGGCACTTGCCGCATGCAGATAATCTACTGATGCTTATGCAATTGCTGGCGAACAAGGGTAAAATCGTGGCAAAAAGGAAGAATGGTAAAAATTTAGCAGGAAATGAGCGCTAGAAATCATAGGAAATCGAGGATAATGAGCACTCTGCTAGTATTCGCCTACGAGGTTAGCTGACGGGTTCGGCGGGCTGGTCATCGCCTATGGATGCAACGTATGCAACCATCCAATTCACCCCAAAAAGCCATGGTTCCCCCGTTTTTGCCCAGTACTGCAGCAAAATTCGGCCCTTCCTATCATATGCCACAAATCGTATGCCACAAAGGCAATAGCACAATAACATTATCCATGATACCATACTGGGTCTCAATTGGAAAGTGCGAGTGACACGAGGCCCCTGTGCTACAATGGCGAATAAGAACGAAAAGGCTGCGGAAAACCTGACCATCAAGGCGCAATTGCGCCATGGGTGGCGACGCCAATGGAGGTCACAGTATGGATTCTATGGGGACCACGGAAATAACGGAGACAACAGAGTTCACACAACTATTCTCCCGGGTCAAGTCAAGTTTGCTCCAAGACTACGGGGTGCCAGACTTCATCCAACCCGACTCCACGTTTATTTTCATCCTAGAGTCCCCCCACCTTCAGGAATTAAAATACGGGGTGCCCGTCGCCGGACCTTCCGGTGCCACCATGAGCAAACACTTGTTCGGTGAAAAGTACGCCAAGTTTCCCCTCGGATTGCTTGTAAAGAAAAACGCAGACGAAGCTAAAAATCGCCCTCGGCTCAATCGTATCGGTCTCATGAATGTCTCCAACATCCCTCTGCAATCGGCGGCCTATGGCCACCCTGAGGTTCGTAAGACCTATGCCCCTTGGTTCGATGCACTGGCCCGGATCCGGTCATCAAACCATCAAGACGAATACAAAGATGCACTTTTAAACGCCATCCAAGCGGTAATGGTAGAATCCTTGCGCGAAAAGTTGTTCAAACTTGCAGACAAAGATTTAGCCATCATCCCGTGCGGAAGGTTTGCCCAGAAGTTTTTCCGACTTGCAAACGTCACAAAACCGAACTGGCAGGTCATCCGCGACGTTCCCCACCCTTCGTACAACTCATGGGATCGGGCTCAGTACACCTCCGTCATTGGACAGGTAAAACAAGCATTTGCATCTCTTAATGCTTTGAACCCCATAAACATAGAATAAGTTGCGAAACAACTAATATACATGGAGCATGGCGGCACTTAGCGCATTGACCCTCATCTGCATATAGCGCGGATCATGGAAACAGAGGTGATGGAGTGCGAATACCAAGGTCCAAGACCTTGTATGTATCTGCAGCCGTTGTGGCAGCCATCGGGACTTCAGGAGCTATTGGGGCAAGCGAGAAAACCGTTTCGCTGATCAATAACGGTCAACGCAAGGTCATACGCGGTTTTAGTTCGGGCACGGTAGGATCCTTTCTCAAAGCACAAAACATTGGCGTCAACACCGAGGAACGCGTGTACCCGAGTCTGTCAGCGCCGGTGGCGGATGGGATGACCATCTTCATCCAAAGCCCGGTTCACGTGAATGTCATTGACGGCGGCAAACCCTATACGGTCCAAACCTACGCACAAACACTCAAGCAGATGTTTCAAAATGAAGGATTTACGCTGGGACCCAACGACATCGTCAGTGAACCGCTCAACAGTTCCCTGCACGATGGAGAGACAGTGAAAATTACCAATGTTCATAAGTCCCTGTCTACAAAAACACAACGAATACCATTCCAGACCATACATCAGTCATCCGATGCTTTGTATGTCGGAGAGAGGCGCACACTGACGCACGGTGTGGAAGGGTTGCGGAAAACGAGCATCATGCAGGTTTACGTCAATGGTAGAAAGACCAGTGAAACAGTACACCAGCAGATTGTGAAACCGCCCGTCAACGAAGTCATTCAAATCGGTACCAGACCCCGCCCGCTGCCGAAACCGATGGAACTATCGGGACGAGCTGCAAGTGCCCCGGTTGTGCCGAGCACGGGGATGCGGGAAATTACCGTCGTCGCAACCGCGTACGTAGCCGGTGGGACGACCGCTACAGGATGGTCCGCACAACCGGGAGTCATCGCCGTAGACCCATCCGTCATCCCCCTGGGCTCAAAAGTCTACATTCCGGGCGTTGGCATCGAACATGCGGAAGATACAGGCGGCGCGATTATCGGGAACCGGATCGACATCTGCATGGCGACCGAACAGCAGGCATTGGAATGGGGCCGCCGAACCATCACCATCTATATCGTGAACTGAAGACAGCTGTGAGGGCCCTGCAACGAGACTTCAACCAACTCGGGCCCTTCCCATGTTTTGCTGGGAAGGGCCCGAGTTCTATGGGTCAAGTTGTTATCCGATGCGAAACGGGTTTGCCTCCGACAAGCCCGCACCTCCTCGACGAGAAACAGGAGTCAGGAAAACCTACTTTTGGATTCCGCCAAGGGAGATGTATTTAATGTCCACATACTCCTCGATGCCGTACTTGCTTCCCTCACGGCCCAAACCGGATTCCTTGACGCCTCCAAACGGCGCTTGGGCGGTAGACGGCATTCCGTCGTTGGCGCCCAGAATCCCGTATTCCAATTGCTCGGCTAAGCGGAACACCCGCCCAATATCTCGTGTAAAGTAATAAGCAGCAAGTCCGTAGCGCGTGTTGTTGGCTTTGGCAATCACCTCGTCCTCGTCGTCAAAAGGCACGATGGCAGCGACAGGACCGAACGTCTCTTCCTGCATCACCAGCATCTTTTCGTTCACGCCGCTAATGACGGTTGGCGCATAAAAGTACCCTTTGCTGGCAGCCGGCCGCTGCCCGCCAAGGACGATGGTGGCTCCTTTGGCCACAGCGTCTTGCACGTGGCGATCGACTTTTTCCACGGCGGCGGGTTCAATCAGCGGACCGACAGTAATACCTTCCTCAAGACCGTTGCCCACCTGCATTCTTCCAAGCCGTTCCGACATCTTGGCGGTAAATTCCTCGACCACGCTGCGCTGCACGTAGATCCGGTTTGCCGAGACGCAAGTTTCTCCCATCCCCCGCATTTTGGAGGCTACGGCGTTTTCCACGGCCGCATCGATGTCCGCGTCGCCAAAAACGATAAACGGAGCGTGTCCGCCCAGCTCAAACGACACCTTCTTCATGGTGTCCGCTGCTTGGCGCATGAGGATTTTGCCTACCTCTGTAGAACCCGTAAAGGAAACTTTGCGGACCCTGAAATCGCGCATAATTTCCTGGCCAATGGCGGGAGCGTCCGTACCGACCACCACAGATACGACCCCCTTGGGCAAGCCCGCCTCTTCCAGGATTTTTGCGATTTCCAACGCGGACAGCGGCGTCAGTTCCGATGGTTTAATCACCATCGTACATCCCGCCGCTAATGCGGGTCCGAGCTTGCGGGTAATCATGGCTGCCGGAAAGTTCCACGGCGTAATGGCCGCAGTTACGCCGACAGGACGTTTCAGCACCAGAATGCGCTTGTTGGGAGAACTCGATGGAATCGTATCCCCGTAGATGCGCCGGCCCTCCTCTGCAAACCACTCCAAAAACGAAGCCGCGTAAGCAATTTCTCCGCGCGATTCGGCCAGAGGTTTGCCCTCTTCAAGGGTCATCACTCGCGCCAAGTCCTCCACGCGCTCGTGCATTAATGCAGCCGCCCGGCTTAGTATCTTGCCGCGTTCTGCGGCAACTGTTTCCGCCCAAGCAACCTGCGCCGCAGCGGCCTTGTCAATGGCTTCTTGAATATCCTTGGGCCCAGCATTCGGCACTGTGGCGACGACTTCTTCCGTCGCCGGGTTGATGACGTCGAAACGCTCTCCAGATGCGGCATCCTTCCATTCGCCGCCGACAAACAACTGATACCTATCCGCCAATTCCCACACCTCTAGTTCCTCAATTTTTTTGCCATCGAAACATCAAGCCGAAAATCAAACCGGCTGTTTGTCCATAACCACGACGAGCCGCGATGCTTCGCCCCGGTCTAGACGGTCAAAGCCTTGGTTGATATTTTCTAAGGCTAATCGATCCGTCAAGAGTTTATCCACCGGCAGGCGGCCTTGCTTATACAGTTCAATGAAACGAGGAATGTCGCGGGAAGGGACGCAGCTGCCGACATAGGACCCCTTGACGGTGCGTTCCTCGGCCGTCAGCGTGACCTGCGGAAACGAGAAATGGTGACTCGGGTCAGGCAGACCGGTAGTGACGGTCGTTCCGCCGCGCTTAGTCACTTGATACGCGACGTCCATGGCCTTGACGGCGCCAGCCGTCTCAAACGCGTAGTCTACTCCACCGCCAGTCGCGCTCTTAACCGCCGCAACGACGTCGGGATCGCGCGAGTCAAACGCATCTGTCGCCCCGAGCTCACGAGCCAATTGCAATTTGGCCGGATTGATGTCGATGGCGACAATTCGGAGCGCTCCGGCGACCCGAGCCCCCAACAAGGCGCTCAATCCGACGCCGCCGAGTCCGACAACGGCTACTGTGCTGCCGGGTTGAATGCGAGCGGTATTCACGACGGCCCCCACGCCCGTCATCACAGCGCATCCAAACAGCGCCACTTCGTCAAACGGCACTTCTTTGTCGACCTTGACCAACGAATTGCGGGCCATCACGGCATAGTCTGCAAACCCCGACACCCCTAGGTGGTGATGCACCGTCTCTCCGTGCATGTGCAACCGGTGCGCCCCGCTGAGCAGGGTTCCGGCGTTGTTTGCCGCCGCACCGGGCTCACACAAAGCAGGACGGCCTTCCTGGCAAGGCAGGCAGTGCCCACAGCTGGGAACAAATGCACAAACGACGTGATCGCCAGGCGCAAGGTCACTCACCCCCGGCCCGACCTCCACGACCACTCCGGCGGCCTCGTGCCCAAGTGCCATTGGCATAGGGCGGGGACGGCTCCCGTTTATGACGGACAGGTCTGAATGACAAAGTCCGGCAGCCTTCACGTTCACCAACACTTCCCCAAAGCCGGGCGCATCGAGGTCTAGTGTTTCAATGTGCAATGGCTGGCTTTGTGCAAAAGGACGAGGTAGTTCCATTTCACGCAGTACAGCAGAGCGGGTTTTCATGCGACATGCACTCCTCTCCAAGTTGCGTGCGTCCTCACAACTCCCGGCACACAACAGGTTGTTGCAAGCAACCATTCGTTTGACAATATCCTTAGTATTCGTTGTCAAAAGGGGACAACCTGCCGCAAACTCCTGAAACACCTGTCGAGAAAACGACAGCCAGCCTGCACTGCTCAGCCGGCCTTGCGAATTTGGGCCTTACACCTATTGATTTGAAAATTCCCTGACAGCCAAAGCCAATTGGTCCAAGGCCTTCACCAGGACAGAACGCGGGCACGCAATGTTGATCCGCTGAAAGCCTTCTCCCCCGGGGCCAAAGATGTGCCCTTCATCCAGCGCAATACCGGCTTTGTGTAAAACGAACTGATCGAGCGCTTCGTTGTCCAAACCCAACTCCTGAAAATCCAACCATACCAAGTACGTTCCCTGCGGTTGAACAACCTTCACGGCCGGAATGTTGTGCTCCATGTAGGCTGTAACGAGGGCGAGGTTCCCTTCCAGGTAGTCCAACAGTTGATCGAGCCATTCTTCCCCGTGCGTGTACGCCGCGGTGAGTGCAGCCGTTCCAAAAATGTTTGCACCTCCGAGGGAGTAGCGGCCAAGGGTCTTTTTATACTTTTCCCGCAGGTCTTCATTCGGGATGATGACCACCGACGTTTGCAGCCCGGCTAAATTGAACGTCTTGCTCGGGGCAATACAAGTCAGCGAGTTGTCGGCAAACTCGTTTGAGATCGAGGCAAAAGGAACGTGGGTGTACATTTTGTACACCAAGTCTGAGTGAATCTCGTCCGAGACAACCAAGACGCCCTTTTCCAGGCACAAATTCCCCAAATGCGTCAGTTCCTCCCGGGTCCAAACCCGGCCCACGGGGTTGTGCGGGCTGCACAAAATGAGCAGTTTCACATCCGGGTCGTCCAGTTTGTCGGCCAAGTCTTCAAAATCCATGTTGTATGTACCGTTTTCATATTTCAGCGGATTATTGACAATTTGCCGGTCGAGGTTATTTACGACCCGCATGAATGGATAGTACACCGGCGGTTGCACGAGCACCTTATCCCCAGGCTGTGTGTAGGAATCGACAATCATTGCAATGGCTGATACCACACCCGGGCTGTGCATGAGCCAATCCCGCTCCACATTCCACTGGTGTCTTTTTTGCATCCAACCCTCAATCGCTTGATAGTATGCATCTGCACGCAGTGTATAGCCGTACACGCCGTGTTCAGCGCGACGGGTAAGAGCGTCAATCACAGGTTGAGGCGATGGGAAGTCCATGTCCGCAACCCACATGGGAATAGCCGCATCGACACCGAACCGGGTCTTCAAACCGTCCCACTTGGATGAATCTGTACCTGTGCGCTCAACGACGCGATCAAAATCGTATGTCATCGTACAGCCTCCAGACAAATGAATTTACTACACAAATCGTAAAGTATCGCTCGACGTTGAGCAACCCTCCACGCGGTCTGCTGAATCTACATTGCAAATCAAGGCTTTTCGACCATATTTGCAAAAATTCTTTCAAAATTTTAAATTGGGAGTATCTAGCAGTTGCCATTTGATTCTTTTCATATTGATTCTTACCGTCAAAAAGCTATGATGCGCAGGAAGGGTGCAGGCTTAGTGTTTGTGTTATTTTCAAAACTACTGCATGCCATTAGTCGAAAAACCACTGGGTATATCGCGGTTGCTGCAGTGCTTTGCATTCTCGCCGGTGCTCTCTTATTTGCACATTTTGAACACAAGTCGATATGGACTGCTTTATATTGGGCCGTAACCACCGCGACCACAGTAGGTTATGGAGATGTTTCGCCGAGCACTCCTGCTGGCCGGATTATCGCGGTGGGAGTGATGGTAACAACCATTCCACTGTTTGGAACACTCTTTTCTGTGTTGGCCGCCAATTTTGCAGAAACTAAGATGAGGAGGCTGATGGGGATGGTCATGTCCGGGCCATTGCGAGATCACGTTATTTTACTTGGAAACGGAGACGAAATTCTCGGCGTCGTGGACTCTTTAAAGGGATCCGTCCACATTGTCGTCGTTTCCGAAGAAATGGATCCCGCGAAAATTCCGCCAAGTGTTTCTTACGTCAAAGGGGACCCGCGAGACCCTTCCGTTTTGGCGCGGGTCAAACCACAATCCGCCCGTCACGCGTTAATTACAGGGGCAAAAGACGGTGAAATCTTAGAGATTGCGATCGCCTTGAAGGAAGCAGCACCTCAGTTGAAGGTCACCGTCAGTACGAAATCGACACTCGCTGCGCGTGCACTGAAAGCCATCGGGGTCGAGAATACCGTGCTGTGGAACGAATTGCTTGGCAACACACTGGCTAAAAGCCTGCAAGCTCCACACGCGGCCGACCTGTTGCTTCACTTGGTAAACTCTGAAGAATTTATAATTTCCGAGGTGAAAATGGACGCCAGCTTTGTCGGGAAGACCTTAAGTATGCTGCGGAGTTCATATCCCGGTTACGTCCTTGGCCTCGTGCAAAACAACGAAGTGATTATGGGGGTTCGACGCGACCCCACACTACAGCCAGGGGATACGCTGCTGGTTCTTGAAGCCCACTAAAAGGATGTGGGGAGTCGAATTCATCGAGGTGTATTACAGCGGCAAACCGATCCAATCGGTCTGGCGTAGTCGCTGAACGCTCAACAAAAAAAGCCCTGCAGGGCTGCAGGGGGGCCTCGTAAATCACAAGCTTTTGTATTTGAGGCGGAAATCAGCCCGCAAAGCGTATGGTGTGGATTAAATTCTCAAAGAAACTTGCGTTGGGTTCGCTTGCCATCGTGCGTGAATACGACGTCGCGCCCTTCTAAAACCGTTTGCAGGTGGCACGGGCGCCCCCAAAGTTGATAAAGGTAAGGCATGGTTTTGTCGAGGTGCTTCAAGTCAAGCTCTATTCCCTCATACGCGTGGCGCAGATACAACTCTCCGTTGCGGTTGTAGTCTCCGTCTTCGACGTATAAGACAGGAATGCCGCCGTTGACGCGAGAAGCGCAAATGTGGTCGCGCACCTTCTCCCAGTCGGTTTCCACGACTCTCCATTCGTTGCCCACCTTTTGATACAAATACAAGTCGAGGTCCTCAATCAACTGTTTGGTCAAGTAGTTGCGCAGGAAGGAAACGTCGGATTCCATTTCCCGGACTTCAAACATTTTCGCCCTGCCCTGCCCCGGCTCACGTCCTTGCCTTTCGCGCTCCTCCTGTGTCGGTTCGTTCCAGCGCTTCTCGATATCTTCCCAGACGGCCAACCCAATGTGGTACGGGTTAATGGACGTCTTCGAAGGCAAGACCACTCCGGAGTGCATTTTGGCAAACTCCACGGCGTCCGATTCGTCAAGTTCCAGTTCCCGCATAATGCGCAGATGCCAGTACGTCGCCCAGCCTTCGTTCAGCAATGGTGTTCAGTTCAGCAATCGCATTCAGTGCTTCCGAAGTCCATAGACATGACAATCTCCAAGTTCTCCTTCCCATGGAGAATGACCCGTTCGACCAGCGTTTGCAGCCGGGCCTTGGCGACATCCAAGGGCAATTCGTCCAAAGCCTGCACTGCGGACAGCGACCGCGCCGACAGTTCGCGCGTGAGACTTTCGATCTCCCGCGACGTGCTGACAGCTTGAAATTGGCGGTTGTATTTGGCCGTCTCCTGCTCCATTTCCTGCTTAGCGCGCTTTAGGTCCTCCAATTCCATCAGACCGGCTTCGTACGCTGACACCTGCCTGGCGTAGCGGGCCTTTACCGCCTTCACCCTCTGCGCGAGACGGGCCAATTGCTGTTCTTGTACAGGAGGAATCGCAATGTCGTAAACCAGTGGGTCTAATGTGGTCAAAAGTTTCCCCAAACCCCGCTTAAACCAAAGCTCCACGGTGTCCGCGTCGTACGCCGTACTTTTGCATGTCCCCTGGTTTTTGTAAGCCGAACAGCGGTACACTCGCCTTCGCTTTGGATGTCCGGACCAACTGATGCTCATCGACGCTCCGCACATTCCACAGCGAAGCAAGCCGCTGAGCAAATGCGGGCTGGTTTGTGCCCGGGAAGACCGGCCCTTACGGTTGTGTATGGCATGTTGGACTTGCTGCCACGTCAATGCGTCGACGATGGAAGGATGGGCGTCGTAGATCACGACCCACTCGCTTTCATCTCGCACTTGCCTGGTTTTTGAACTGGAATCCGTCCGGTTCCACGTCAAAATGCCAGCATACACGGGGTTCGTCAGCATCTTTTTCACCGTGTTGATAGACCAGGCTTTGTTCGTGCGGGAAGGGATGCGTTCGTCATTCAACTGTTTTGCAATCGCGTAGTAGCCCCGCCCCTGGTTTTGAAACAGGTCAAAAACCCTCCTTACGACAGCAGCCTCCGGCTCGTATACGGCCAGTTCTTTGTTGTAGAGCCGGTATCCGTAAGGATGCTGTGTGAGCCATTTGCCGTTTCTGGCGGCGTGCAGCATGTTTTCACTGACGCGTTCCCGGATCCGTTCCCGTTCAAATTCGGCCACTGCTCCCAGGACCTGAAGGGTTAAACGGCCCGAGGGGGACTCGGTGTCAAACGACTCACTGGTGGAGACAAAGGAGACCTCGTGCTTTTGTAACAGTTCGATTAAAGTGAGCAAATCCAGTAAACGGCGACTCAGTCGATCGAGTTTTGTCACCATCAGACGCGAAACGCGCCCGTTTTGAACATCGGATAAAAGTCGCTGCAACGCCGGTCGGTCGAGGTTTTTTGCAGAATAACCGTCGTCGACGTACTTGCGAATTGAATCGTTCCAGCCCATCGCTTTGCAGTACGCAGCCAGGCGCTCTTGTTGTTCCTCTAAGGACACCCCTTCTTTCGCCTGCTCGTCTGTGGACACCCGGCAATAAATCGCGATCGCCGGTACATTCCTTTCGGTCATCCCCATAAGCCGCCTTTGCAACAGACTTGTCAATGTATATGCAAAGCCAGCCGCACAATTGACCTTGTGCGCCGCCGAGCAGACGCCGGACAGGGCGTCTGGAGGCCGCTTGCGCCTGTCAGACGCAGTGGGGTTGTCCAAGGGGAAAGTCAGCATAGTTTTTTATAAAGAGATGGCGTTTTAAAACAATGCGGTGGGATAACCCGAGTTGCTAACATGACCCTCGAAAAGAACCCCAGGCCTTTGAGAAAAGCTGTTGAGATAAGGAGACGAGAGGGCAGATGGACATCCAAGTGAAGTATACGTTTCTCGGACGGGACGGAAAGCCGCACGCCATGGGCATCGGCCAACTAGAAAGTGGAGAACTTCAAAACAAAGAACTTCAAGGCGAGAGAATTCAGACCCAAACCGAGAAAATTCGAGAGGAAAGAATGCAAACCGAGGAAGTTCAAAATTTGGGGAGCCGCGCGCAACTAAGCCGTCAACTCGCTGCGTGGAGCCAGGCTACCAGGGAACTGGCCATCCGGCACGTGTTAGCGCAAAACCTAGGAACGGAGTCGTCCAACTTGGCGCAAATCCTCTTTACTGCACCGCCTTCGCCTTCGAGCGGCTGTCCTTCGAGCGACCGCAGGAATTCCGGCGTGTAAAGGCCTGATTCATCAGGTCACAATGTCGTCTACATTTCTTTCGCATCTCCGGGTGGAGGGGTGCTGTGACAAAAATGTTCGCAGCACCCAGCCCCGACCAACGTCCTGGCCCCGAGTCAGCTATGCCTCAATTCTGCTATCTCTCTGCTATCCCTCAACGACGACTCCCGTCCCTTCTTCGACCTGGCCGATTGCGAAGGCCGCCTGTCCAGCCTTTTTTAAGTCGTTCAAGAACGCATTCACTGCGTCCTCAGGCACCGCCAAAAGCAGGCCTCCTGACGTTTCGGGAGAGTAGAGCAACAGCTTTTCGAACTCAGAGAGTGCAGCTTGGAACTCGACTCGACTCGAGAAGTGGTCCTGGTTTTCAAAGGTCTTCGTCGGCCAATGGCTTCCCTTTTGCGCCTCGCTCAAGGCTTCCGGTAAGAACTCAATGGTTCGATAGCGAATCCGGAAGCGTACAGAAGCGGCGTCGGCCATTTCCACCGCGTGTCCAAGCAGCGCAAACCCCGTGATGTCGGTGCCTCCCGCTACATTGGCACGCACGGCGCTCTGGGAAGCCACCCGGTTAGACTGCAGCATGCTAGCAGCCGCTTTGTCCAGCGCCTCCTTGGAAATTGCCGAGTTTTTACCGCATTTGGCCAGCAACCCACTGCCTAACTTCTTCGTCAGAACGAGCACGTCACCAGGCCGGGCTCCGCTTTTGCGAATAATGCGGTTTGGGTTTACGGTTCCTATCACGGCCAGCCCAAACTTGGGCTCTTCATCTTCCACCGTGTGTCCTCCGACCACCAGTCCCCCGGCCTCTTTCACCTGGCTGAGCCCTCCCTCAATGACCTTGCGGGAGATCTCCACGGGCATATCCTTAGGAAACCCCGCGAGGTTCAAAACAATTAAAGGAGTTCCGCCCATCGCGTAAACATCGCTCATCGAGTTGTTCGCAGCGATAGCTCCCCAGGTGTACGCGTCGTCGACGACCGGTGTAATGAAATCTGCTGTAAACACCAAGGCGGTGTCTTCGGTAATTTGGTAAACCGCAGCGTCGTCCGGATGGTCAAGCCCAATCAAGAGTTTCGGATCGACGGATTGCATGGCCAAAAGAGGTTCCATGATCTGTGAAAGGTCCCCCGGACCCAGTTTTGCCGCTCACCCGGCGCAAGAAGTGAATTCAGTGAGGCGGGAGAAGTCCCTCTGCACAAAAAACTCCATGAAGTTCACCCCTTTTGCTCCAATTTGCCAAACGAGGCTTGGCTTCGCAGTGAATCCATTCGCGAAGACTGCAGTTGGAAAGAGCACAAGCGCACGCCTGACTTTCTCTCTTATAACCTGTTCCGCCACCCGTGTCAATTTCGAAGACAGGGCGGGACCCCGTCTGGGATTCCGCCCTGTTTGCAACTGCACTGAAGACCCTCCTCCGTTCTACCACACCTCATATCGTCGTTTCATACCGCGGTTAGCTTCAGTGCTTTATCTCTAAATTCCGGTTTTAGTCGCTTTAGCCCCGGTCTGGAACCCGGACAGGTTTTGCGGGCACTGCATCCGGCACCACATATGCGTCTGGATGCGGCTTCAAGACCCGCAGCATCCAGTATGGCCGGTACAAACCTCCTGGCCCTGGGGCCGGCCGCGTAATGGACAACCAACGCTGGAACACTTGATATGCCTTTTCTGTGTCCACGTGCACTTCCCCGTATCTTTCTCCGGGTTTGGCTTTATTCAAATGAACCCGTTGATGCCAGGCATGCGCACCGCTCACTGGGTCCGGCTGCACCGGAAAGATCAGGTTTTGGTGCACACCGCCGTCCGACCACCAAATCCGCGAAGAATCCTTATCTTGGCTTTGAAAGGGCGCAGGTCCATGGACAACCTTCATTTCCCACTTCCCCGGCACTTTGTCGTGAATCTTGACCAGCGAAGAGTTCCAACGGTCGGCTCCGCGGTCTTCGTACAGGCGCCACCGTCCCAGGTGGTGGGAGCAGGCGACGACGCCCGGGCGGATACCCTCAGTGACCCACACCTTGTCGACAAAATAGCCGATCTCGGTTTCTACCTTGATCTCGTCCCCCGTCTCGACCCCGAGTCGCTTGGCGTCCACAGGATTGATCCACACCGGGTTGGTATGCGCAATCTCGTGCAGCCACTTTGCGCCGTTCGTGCGGGAGTGAATCAGCTGCGGCAAACGGAATGTCGGCAGCAGAATAAATTCGTTGTTGGCGTAGTCGATGGTCTTGTGGTGCACCTGACTGACAACGTGCGGCATTTGCCTGCGTTCTGCCTCGTCGCGCGGATAAATGGGAATGGCGTATTCGGGCCAGCCCCAGTCCCGCAGCGTGGTGGAGAAGAACTCCAATTTCCCCGAAGGCGTCGGAAAGCCCTCCACGATATCGCCGTCGACGGATATGCCGGCGCGCAGCTTTCCTTCTTCGTTTTTGAACGGTCCGGGATACGGACGGTGATTCACCTTGTGCCCAAGCTTATCAACCCAAACGCCCGGCATCGCCGAATCCGAATCTTCTTCTTCCACAACCTTGGCTTTGGCGAGCAGTTCTGGATCGACGCGCTTTTTGTGGAAGTTATAGACGTCTTTGGCTTGAGTAACCTCAAAAGCCCCAAACCTCTGCATGTACTCGAGCGGGCTTAACCCTTCAGCGGCTGCAGCCTCTGGAAGTCCAGGGACGGAGTTTTCAAAGATCCAGCGGTAGTACTCGAGCACCGTAATCCTTTCGCCAGGGCGGTACGGAGACTCGAAGTGCTTGCGGATCCCAAGCGATCCGTCCGGGTCGATGCGCCACGACAACTCAATCCAAAACTCGTTTTCCTCCCAAACCGACCCCGGATTGGCATCGCGGGTATCGTGAATGTTCTCGCCGTGGCGTTCCATAAACACGCGCTTGACGGGTTGCCGGAACCCAATCCACTGCGATGCGTGGGTTTCGTAACTGTGCAGGTCGTGCCGTTCGGGAGCCAAGCCCATCGGCAGCACGTAATCGGCAAACTCGGCGGTTTCCGACCAAGTCGGCGTCAACGCGACGTGCAGGCCCACTTTATCCTTGTCCCTGAGCATCTCCATCCACGAAAAACCGTCCGGAAACGTCCAAATTGGGTTGACGACGCGGGTGAAATAGACCTCCAAGCGCTTTTGCCGTTTGCGCAAAATGTGGGGCAGCGCAAAACTGAGCTCAAAGTACGACAGCGGATATTCGCGCGGATTGTGGTTTTCGTTCCACACCTGAATCGGGTCCGGCGACGTGTTGCGCGCTGGGACAAACTTTGCCCAGGTATTCGGAAGGGTACTGCCCGGTTCGCCGACGGCCCCCATCAACACGTTGAGGAACATCAGGCTGCGCGTAATCATCCATCCTCCGAGGTGACCAGCCGCGGCGTTGCGCCAGATGTTTGATGCAAAAGCGGTTCCGGCCCGAGCGACTTCGTCGGCAATTTGCCGCAGCAAATCGGCCGAGACACCGGACTCGTCTTCTGCCCACTCAAACGTGTAGCTGCTGTATATCTGCTTGAGCAAGTATACGAAATCCTGGAATGTGCGGGTTTGTGGAATGTTTCTTACAAACCCTCTGTCTTTCAGTTGATTCAGGTAATCCCGGTCAGCAAGGAACTCTCGCCAGTTGGTCCACTTGCGTACAAATTCGAGGTTGAAGCGCTCTGTCTGAATCAGTTCATTGGCAATCGCCAACAGCAGCGAAGATTCCGTTCCTGGCCACGGCGACAACCAGTAGTCTGCTTTGGACGCCGTATTGGACAACCGCGTGTCAATGACCGCGACTTTGGTCCCCCGCTGCTGCGCTTCAATGATGCGCTGCGCGTTCGGGTTGAAGTAGTGGCCCGATTCCAAGTGCGCACTCATCATCAAAATAAAGCGCGCATTGGCATAATCCGGCGACGGGCGGTCAATGCCCATCCAAAATGCGTACCCGGTACGCGCGCCCGCCGAACAGACGTTGGTGTGTGAGGACAAACCGTCGATTCCCCACGCTTTGAGGACGCGTTCCGTGTACTCGTCTTCGCCCGGACGACCAACGTGGTACGTCACTTCATCGCGCCGGCCTTCCAAGAAACTTTTGCGGATGCGGGCGGCGATATCGCTCAGCGCATCATCCCACGAAACCTGTTCCCATTGGCCGCCGCCTCGCTCACCCACCCGCTTTAGAGGATAGAGGATACGGTCCGGATTCGTCAGCTGAGTGACCGTGGCCGGCCCCTTCGCGCAGTTGCGACCCCGGCTGGCCGGGTGCAAAGGATGGCCTTCCAGTTTGCGAATTTCGCCAGTCTCCTTGTCGATGTACGACAACAAGCCGCACGCCGCCTCGCAGTTAAAGCAAACAGTCGGGATCAGTTCGTAATTTTTGTACTGCTTTCTCGGCCATACAGTCGGATCAAGTTCCTTCCAATCGTCCCACTTGTCCGGATCGGGCGAGGAATTCAAGCCGTTAAACCCTTTTACTTGTTTGAGTCTGTCTTCTTTCAGGCTCATCCGTACACCTCCTTAGCTCAGTGGCACTGACTGCCCGGCCTGCACGTAGGCGTGCTCGTACGCGAGCAGACCCACCAATGCGAGGATGGAAGCCACGACGGCCACCGGCGTCAAACTGATAAACGACAACAGAAACGGAATGGCTGCTCCGACGATGAGACCAATCCAGTAGTAAGTGCTGTACTTGCCGTAAATCATGTGATGAGCGGCTTTTTTGGCGTCCGCGGTCATATGTGGAATCACCATTTCACTGACCACCAAGACCAGGTGCACGGCGAGCGACGCGATGAAGGTGAAGCGGACAATCGCAAGGGCGACGGGAGAAAGCGGGAGGAACAGCCCCATCACCAGATAGGCAGCAGCTCCAGCCAAAGTCGCCTGCGACAAAAGGTGCAGCGGCAGCGACGGGTTTTGCCACAAGTCGCGGCCTTTGGACTGTGCAAACAAGAAGGCGGTGTAAATCGCGGTGAAGGCGGCTAAAACAACGCCAGGGATGGAGAGTGCCAGGTTCGCAGAAGTCACGCCGGCAATACCCAAGATAAACTGGATTAAGAGCACGACGCTGTAGGCGGCGATGATAAACGAACCTCGGACGAGCCACGACCGCCACTGCGGACGCGTAAAGATGCGGATAAAGCGAGAGGGGTGCTCCAAGTCGTAAATCAAAAGTAAACCGGTGATTCCGAGAAATGCTCCTCCGACGACCGCCGTCCCAATGCTCCACGCAGGGCTGAGCGGTTGACCAGCAAATGCCAGCAAGGCAAACAAAATGAAGACGCCTGCAGAAATGGACTTTGTCCAGGTGTACAGCGAAACTTCCCAATGCCAAGGCGATTTGTGCGGAACGTCGTAGGCCAAACGGGCTGCAGCTACGCTGTGCTCAGACGATTGAGCGTGGTGGTTGCGCACCGGGTAACCTTCTTTTTGATCCGCGTACATGTGCATGTTTTCGTACTTGGCTTTCGATGGATTCAACGTGTAATCGCTCGCACCGACATACATGACTTTCGGTTCCGTCCCCTTTTCGGGTTTGCGGACGTCGACTTTGTTACGGGCAATCAGCTTGGAAATCTCGCTCTCTGGGTCGTTGAGGTCGCCAACGACAATCGCGCGTTCTGGACATACCGCCACGCAGGCGGGCTCCAGACCTTGGTCGATGCGGTGCGCACAGAAGTTGCACTTCTCGGCACTGTCGGATTCCGGATTGATGTAGATGGCATCGTACGGGCACGCCGCAATGCAGGCTTTGCAGCCGATACAGACGTCGCGATCGAAATCGACAATGCCGTCCGAACGTTGAAACATGGCTTCTACAGGGCAGATGGCGACGCAAGGCGCATTATCGCACTGGTTGCACCGCGTAATCTGAAACTGCCGGCTCACTTCAGGGAAAATTCCGACTTCGACTTGTTTGACATAGGTTCGATTGACCCCGAGTGGTACGAGGTGCTCCGATTTACAAGCGGTGGAACAGGCATGGCAACCGATACAGGTATCTTGGTTGAAAATTTTGCCCCACTTGACCGGTTTCTTCTCCCCATCCGTGCGACTGGGCGCCTGCGGCATCACAGGCAATTCAATCATGTCCATCCCTCCTATCACAAACACCACACAACTTTGTGTCTGTTTTGTTTCAGGGTAACACCCTGTATAGGATGGGAGGTAATGCAAAGATCGCATAGGGGTATCCGCACGCGGATGCGGTTTCCAACACAAAAGCCCGACTGCTTCGCCAAAGCGCACAGCCAGGCCATCCGCGGTTAAGCTGAGGCACCAAGGTTTGACCGTGGTTGATAAACTACTTCTCAAAATTGCGCAGGGCCGTGAGAAACTGTTCCACCATGTACTTAGAATAGCGCTCTTGTCTCTCAACGATTTGCAAAGTGCGGCGAATCGTGAAGTCACGAATCGGAACAACCACCAAAGTTTCGTTCGTACACTCTTGACGCACGGTCAACCGCGATAAAAAGGCAATGCCAAGGCCTGCCTGGATGGCGGATTTGATGGCTTGCGTACTGCCGAGTTCCATCGCCCGAGGCAAAGACGAAAGCACGCCGGCCTGCTCCAACGCCCGTTCCGTGACATCGCGGGTGCCCGAGCCTTCCTCCCGCCACAACAAAAACTCATTCCCCAAATCCTCTAATTGAATGAAGGGCTGTCTGGTAAAGGGATGTCCCGGAGGGCAAACCAACACGAGTTCATCCTCCAGCCAAGGCGTTACGGCAATGTCGTCCGTATTGACGATGCCTTCCACAATCCCCACGTCAATCCGGTGACGGATCAAATCGTCCATGACTTGACTGGTATTGGATACCCGCATTTTGATCTCGACGTGCGGATGCGACTTTTGAAAATCGCCCAAGATGTTGGGCAGCAGGTACTCTCCCACGGAAAATGTAGCGCCTACACAGATTCCCCCGCCTTCGGTGCGCAGTTTGGACAACTCCGACTTGGCCCGGTAATGGCAACTGAGCAGATCGACAACGTAGGGGTACAGCGCCGCCCCCATTGAAGTGAGCGAAACGCGAACACGCCCGCGCTCCAACAGCAATCCACCGTATTCGTCTTCCAACAATTGCAGATGCCGGCTTGCGGTCGACTGCGTCATATGCAGCTGCTGGGCAGCTTTATTAATACTGCCGCACTCGACGGCGGCGCGAAATACTTCGTAACTTTCCAGATGCACGTGCGGGTCCCTCCCAAGGTCGTGATGTCCCGTGCATACTCATCCGGTTCGCAGAGCAGACATAGTACTGAAGTGATGTAGAAGATAGAATAAATAGAATCCTTATCTACATCATATACGAACTGGCTTCCCAGCAACATCGTCAGTTGCAAATTGACTCTTGGTGGTTGTTGGAGACCGCGGTTGACTTAGACGACCCTAGAATCGACACTGTCTGAAACAACACCATGGGTGAATGACGCCCAGCCTTCGTTCATGATTTTCGTTTCGATTTGAGGCCAAAAGTACAACATCTCTTCCCGCAGTACAGACAGGATATCCCTCTCCCATTCCTCCAGGATGGGGCTGTTTTGAATCAGAAACAGCATCAAGTCCTTTTGAAGGGCCAGAGGAGACTTTGCTGCAGGCTGGTTGTCTGCAGCATCTTTGTCGGACGGTTTATCGCCCAGTTTCCACAAGTCGTCATACGGTCCCGGGGATCGGCGGCGCTTCGGTTCTTTACGGTACCGATACTGCGATTGTTGCTGCTCAACCACTTTTCGTCCGTACTGTCCGTGGCGCGAGGCATCGACGTGTTCCTGCAGCGCCATGCCCGCGTCCAAAAGCTTCTCGACTCTCAATCTCCCGTGTTCCAATTCGTACTCCCGAATTCGCTCGCCGCTGGAGGCCATTCGCTCGACCATGTCGCGGGACGTTCCGGCAAATATGGCGTTGTTTTTGAAGAAATCGCAGTGCGCCAGGACGTGCGCACTGACGGTCTTGTTTTGCAGCAACGTGTTGCCGTCGAGCAAAAACGCATAACACGGGTTGGAGTTAATGACCAGCTCGTAAATCCGGCTAAGTCCCAGGTCGTATTCCAGTTTGAGCCTGTGAAAGGTTTTACCGAAACTCCAGTGATGGAACCGCGTCGGCATCCCATACGCCCCAAAGGTGTAGATGATGTCTGGCGGACACACCTCGAAGCGCATGGGATAAAAGTCCAACCCGAAGTCCTGCGCAATCTCCATCATCTGCTCAATGCTTTTTTCGAGGTCCTGCAGTTCTTCTTGATTCATGCCATTTTCTCCCCCGTTTCCTGGCGCGAAAAGAAAAATTTCAACGCGTTGTACACGCCGGATTTTTCTCGGATCACGGTACTTCGGAAACGGGTATGGGCAATCCGGCTATAGGCGTTCATCAGTGTGGAACTGCGGTTGTATTGATTCACCAGTTCATGATGTCACCTTGCGCTAAGGCGCGAACAGGGATACAAGCAAACCCGGAAATTCACACGTGAAAATTCGCACATGAAAATTCGTACGTGGAAATGCGCAAAAATGGACACAAATGTTTGTCCAGATTACGAACGTATTAGAGTGACATGAAGTCACAACGAGTGAAATTCGAATTGCGAATTCGAGAAACATTGAAGCAAAGTGGAGGTTCTCTACCGTGATCGAGAGCTATACCCTATCCCTGGGAGACGACTGTATCCTGGACGTTGTCGGCGAAACCCTCATCAAAGACGGAATTTCCATACGTTTGTCCCGCATCCAATGCCGCATTCTCCATTACATGGCAGAGCACCTTGGCCAACCCGTCACCAATGAAGAACTCATGCAGTACGTGTGGGGCAACGAATCCACTGTCACCAAGCGCGAGTTGTACGTGTACATCAACCGCATTCGAAAGCGATTGGAGCAGGACTATCGCCACCCTCAATACCTCTTCTCATTGAGAGGACTGGGTTATGTCCTCTATCCCAGAGCTATCAAAGAAGCCCACTAATCCCTGTTTCCTAAAAACCCTGCCAAACGCCTCAATTGCGAACTGTGCTCCCCATCAAAGTCGCATACTCCCCTCCCCACCCAACGTATTCCCGTACGCATTATTGGATAATACTGTATTAAGTTTAATAAACACTATGGAAAAAGAGAAGTCGTGTGCAGTTGTGCAACGCTTGCATTATTTATAGAAGGGGCTGATGTTGTGTACACTGTCCGCGCTACTAAAGATTTGCACTGGTCCTGCTCTCACGGGTGTGACTATGTGATTCAATTTGAAGGACTGTTCGGTGTGGATATGTTGATCCTATGTCCGGTAGAGACCGAGATACTCGCTGCAGTAATGATGCAGGCCATCGAAGAAGGCGCAAAGCGCATATAGGCTTGAATTGCAGTCTTTCGGACTTATCCTTGTGTTTTCACCCATTGCCGCGCGTTTGGTGTTCAACGAATCCAGGGTTAGAACTCCGACCTCGCACGGCCGAAACCACGGCTTCGACCAACGACTTCGCCCGGACGTCCCCTTCGCGCAAACACTGAACCAGCCAGGCCTGTTGGTCCGAGTACGGCATACAAACGAGTCCCTGCGCGGAGTGAATGGTCACTTTCGAGTTTCCTAAGCAATACACTTTGTCAACCACGCACATCCCCCCTGCTAAAGCTTATGAGCAACGGGCCTGTCTACTTTCCACAGGGGCTCCCATGGCATACTTCACCGCTTGCAAACCATAAAATCCTTGTGACAGCTTGAAAACAAGTGAGGTGTCGCAAGGTGAGTTCATTCCCGGAAAACCTGCAGCACGTGGCCATTTACCTTCGCAAATCACGGGCGGACGTGGACGCCGAGTCCAGGGGTGAAGGGGAGACGCTGTCCAAACACAAAAAAGCCCTGCTTGAACTTTCCCGGCGATTCAACTACACCATCGACCACATTTACGAGGAAATCGTCAGCGGCGAACGAATCGTCGATCGGCCCCAAATGCAGGAACTGCTCCACCGCGTCCACGACGGCCGTTACCAAGCCGTACTGTGCATGGACATCGACCGCCTTGGCCGCGGGAACATGATCGACCAAGGTTTGATTCAAGACACCTTCAAGACTTCCCGCACACTCATTGTCACTTTGCGCAAAGTCTACGACCTGCGCGATGAAATGGATGAAGAATGGTCCGAATTTGAGGCGTTTATGGCGCGCCGGGAATTGAAAATCATCACCCGGCGCATGCAGCGGGGACGGCGCCAAAGCGCTGGTGCAGGCCGCAGCATTTCAAAAAAGCCTCCGTATGGCTACCTGCGCAGCGCTGACTTGAAACTGCATCCGGACCCAAGCACCTCACCCGTGGTCAAACTCATCTTTCAAATGTCCGCCCAAGGAACCGGTCCATCTTTCATTGCGCAGCACTTGACGAGTCTTGGGATTGCGACTCCGACTGGCAAGTCGGTCTGGACGCGTTCCTCGGTGCATGCCATTTTGAACAACCCCGCCTATGCAGGACACATCGTATGGGGTACGGTGCGGTTTGAAAAGAGCCGCGAAAACCACAGAAAGTACATTCGCCTGCGCGAGAAGCCGGAAAACTGGGTGGTGTGCCGCGATGCACACGAACCGTTAGTCGATTCGGATACCTATGAACGCTGCCGAGATGCGTCGCGAAAAAGGCCAAAGGTTCCTGTGAAAAAGGAGTTGTCCAACCCCCTCGCGGGGCTGCTTTACTGCGGGGAATGCGGCAAGGCTATGCGACGGCAGCAAACCTACAACCGTCCTCTGAACTCTTTGTTGTGCCCGACCACAGGATGCAAAACGAAAGGCGCTCGCTTCGAAATCGTCGAGCAACGCCTGCTGGACGCCTTGTACTGTGCAATGGGAAACCTGAAGATCGATTTGGAGTGGCAAAGCTTCGTGGAGGGATTCACTGCCAATTCCGAAGGCGAATGGACGCTGTTGGAACGCCAGATTCAAAAACTGCAAGCGGACGTCTCTGAGCTTTGCGCCCAACAAGAGGCCTTATACGATTTGCTGGAACGGGGCGTCTACGACGTCGACACGTTTCACGCCCGGCATCGGCTCATTGCTGCTAAAATTCAATCCGCTAAAGAAAAACTGATTCATACCACAGTCGCGCTGCAACGCTCACAAGCCGAGGCCGAGCTGGCAGAAAACCTGGAATTGCACAGCATCGATGTGGTTTCAGCGTACAAACTGGCACCCACGGCAAAAGTGAAAAACGACCTGTTGCGCACCGCGATCGAAAAAGTGGTGTACGTGCGAGACCCAGACTGGAAACTCAGGGACCAATTCGAATTGGAAGTCTTTCTCCGCTTTTAACCTGCCGTGCGGTTACAGGATGCAACGGTGTACTGATTCACTTCAGCGTAACCGAACATTCGCGACATTTCGCTGAGCTCGGAAACGAGTTTAATGCACTTTTCATTGTCGGACGTCAAGTTGTCGCCGTCGGAAAAGTGAATGGGATACAAATTGTAGCGAGACGGCGGATACTCCTTCTCAATCAAGCGAAGCGCGTATTCGTAAGCCGATGAACAGATGGTGCCGCCGCTCTCCCCTTTTGTGAAGAAGTGTTCTTCGCTGACTTCACGCGCTTCGGTATGGTGGGCGATGTAGCGAATCTGCACATTCTCGTACTTCGTGCGCAAAAAACGCGTCATCCAGAAAAAGAAGGTGCGAGCGCTGTATTTCTCAAACAGCCCCATGGAACTGGAAGTTGCGTAAGTGGCCAAAGACAAGCTTCAGGTTGTCCAAATTGGCAGGGACGACATTGCCTTGGCAACGTTTAAATTGAGCTGATAACCCGGCGCAAAGACCTTTCTAGAAGCGGTAGTTGAACTCAATCTCCTGAATATCATACCCGTCTACCAGGATGGTTTGGACGAGTTCGTGGAAGAGCCGTCTGGCCTCAACCAGACTCGTGCGCCGTTGCAGTTCCGCGTATGCGAACCAGCCTTCAAGCTCAAATGAAATGGATGGAGTCGTATCCACAGGCTGCAAAAGAGAACTTTCCTCTTGTTCGAGTCTCGCAATGGCGCTAATGTACGTCTCTTTAAGGCGTTCAAATGTGGATGTCGGCAACCCTGAAGTCAGCAACAGCCGTTCAAGGGCAATTTGGTGCTTGCGCAATTCCCGTCTGACCCTGCTGAGTTGCCCGGGGTCGTCTTGCTGCTCCGGTTTCGCGGTGAAACAGTTGGTCCGTGGGCTGTGCGGTGACAGCTTGCAGTGACGCTTCAACCTCCCGGACACAAACTCCCACAGGACACTTTCGAGTTGATCGGCGTTCAAATTAGGCTGATCGCAAAAACTCCTCCCAAATCGGAAGGCCTTGGAGCAGCTGTAGTAACGGTATTCTACCCCTTTGTGCCGCTTGGTTTGGCATACCATTCCAGACCCGCACCGGGCGCACTTTAAAAGCCCCGTCAAAGGGTGGCTGGCTCGCCTGGGATTTTGCCGCGATCGGCTAGACATCAACCTTTGCGCTGCCTCAAACACATCCCGAGAGACAATGGCCGGATGCGTATTGGCGACGACAATCCATTCTTCTGGAGCAATAGGACTCCGGCCTCTGCGTTTGCTGTACCCGGTGTCGTCAAATACCCGCTTCAGAGAGTTCCTAGTTTTCCCATACACCAGGTCCCCGGTGTACACCGGATTGCACAGAATTCGGTTCACCGTAACCCTCGACCATAAATTACCATTTTTTGTGTACATCTTCTGTTCGTTTAAGTATTTTGCGATCCGGTGAGTGCCGAGTCGACGGTTCATAAACAAATCAAACACCAGTTCCGGTACGGCGCGAGACACCGGATCAATTTCCAACCGCCGGGTGTTGGGATTGACCCTATAGCCAATCGGAGGCTCCCCCATCCAATAGCCTCTGCGGGCCAAAGACTTCTTTCCAGACGAGACACGCGACGAGATGCGCTTACTTTCCATCTCAGACATGACCGAGTGGATCCCTAACAAGTCGAGGGTTTCTGGGCGGTCACTGTCTAGGTTGTCGTTGATGGCGACAATGCGGACGCCGTACTGAGTAAACCGGCTGACAATCTCGACGTGCTCCGCTTGATCGCGGCTGATGCGACTGATTTCTTTAAAGACGATGACGTCGTATTTTCGCTGTTGGGCATCGCGCAAAGCCTGTCGGATAGCCGGTCGCTGTACAAAGCGGGTATAGTACCCGCTCTGGTCAAAGTCTGTGTAGATGCACTTCTCGTCCAACCGGTAATCGTTCCCGAGCCGGCGAATGTACTCCTGCGCGTATTCGACTTGGTTTTCCAAGCTCTCCTGCTGCATATCTGTACTGACGCGTGCATACACGGCGCACCTTTTCCACAATGGCAAGACCGAGACCTCCGTACTTCCAAGTTGTGGTGTACAAAACCAGCATCAAAACCAGCATCGTCCGCAGGCGCATGGCAACAGCCAGAGTGTACAGAACCCTTCTCGTGCAGAGTCATCGGATGCGCAGTCTCCCCCGCGCGTCCCCTTCTACGGCAAAACCAGGCTCGAATTGAACCGTAATTTTCTGGTGATATTGGTCGGAAAGCCAGCGCTGCAGCTCTTTTTGCAGCCACTGTTCAACGGGCGGGGCATCTGGATTTACAAAAACCTTGAGGTGTTCTAAGCTGGGCTCCTTCTTCACGGCGCTCCCCCCTCGTGATACAAGGTATGCGAGCGTACCCGTGATCTTGATACGGTACGTAGAATCGAAGAATTGAATAAACTGGTATGGTACTACGGGGAATTTTTAGAAATGGACGTGACATCCGTGAGACAAGGCGTGAAACGACAGTACTTTCGTCCCGAGAGACGGATCCGGTTCATGGCCTTGTTGGCGTTCGTCGCCGGGTACCTCATCTTTCGTGGAGACAAAGACGACCGCAGAACCTGACCAGGCCGCGTGCACAGTGGTGAACTGTACCTGCGGCCTGGGCGTTTGTTTCATGGTTTCACGGGTTGGCGGCAGCTTGGCTCAAATCAAACGTGTATCAGAAGGGTTCCTAAAAACCCCAATCCATAGGCCACAACTCCGACAATGATACCCGCAAAGGTCATTTCCACGCCACTGGCCCACCAACTGCGCACGGTCAATACACTCTTCGCGGCCCCCACCGCAAAATGGGCCAAAATGCTGACGATGGCGGCGCCAATGAGCGCTGCTGAGCCTGTCAAGAAGAACAGAGGGATTAACGGCACAACACCGCCGACCAGGGTCGAAACACTGCCAACGAACGCCGATTTCCAATGCCCACCGCTGGAGATTTCCTGAATCCCAAGTTCCTCTTGGGCCATCGTCTTGACAAACAACTCGTCGTCTTGGGCAATTTTATTCGCAATTTTTTGAGCATCGGCTTCCGAAAATCCTTTGAGTTGATACAACAACACCAACTCTTCCAATTCGTGTTCTTTGTCTTCCAATATTTCGCGGCGCTCGTGTTCAATCTCTTGGTGTTGCAGTTCACTTTCCGACTTGGTCGCAAGCCATGCCCCAGCCCCCATCGACAGCGTGCTGGCTAAGGCTCCAAACAGGCCGCTAATCAACACCGTGTGCGTGTTCGCGGTATAGCCTGCAACACCCGCAATAATTCCGAAGATGGCGCCCAGTCCGTCATTTACCCCGTAAATGGCATCACCCAGCCAACCCGTGGCATGAGTTTGGTGCCAACGTTCGCGCCGCCACATCGTATCCAACAGGTGTGACGCGTGCTGAGCCGGATTGACCATTCCCATCAAAAATTCGCTCCTCTTTTTTCATTTATGAAACAACTTGTGAGACCTTGCTTTACGCTTCAATTCGTGTTCGACCGACACCCATAGGGCCGCGATTAAGCCTGCCCATATTAGAACAGCCGACAACTGCGCCTGGTGCAACGCAGAAACCACTCCCGAGATGAAGAGGGTGAGAATCAAGACGGATACCAAACGAGTGTCATCGACGAACAATCCCCAAACCACTTTGAACACTTTCATCTCAATTCACCCTCACAGAAGCGCTGTCCAGTGACGATTCCCGTTGCAACTGACGCTTGCATCGGCTGACTTGAAGCCACGAATACAGGCAGAGTGTGCCTGCCATGTAAAGAATGGACAGGTCTTTGCTCGGCCAAGTGGCACCGAGTCCCTCGCCAATCCAAAATGCTCCGAAACTCGTCAGCATAACGCCTACAATAAACTTCAACGTATTCTCCGGAACCTTTTTCAACGGATTGCGAAGGACGAAGCCTAAAAAGACGACGACGGCAGTCGCGACAACAGCACCGATGACGCTGGATTCCATGTTGTGGGACCCCAGACCAAATGTGATCACGATAAATACAGCCTCCAGCCCCTCCAAAAAGGTGCTGCTGAACGTGGCTGTGAAACCAACGCGATCGATGCCAGACGACACAGCTCCAGCCCTTTTTTGACGCTCTAACTCTTTGTCGTAACTCTCAGCTTCATCGTGCAAGGCTTTGAGCCCAGAATAGCGAAGGATCGCTTTGCGCAGCCAACGAATCCCGAACAGCAGCATCATCAAGCCTACGATGAGCTGCACCCAGTACACCTGAATCACAACGCTCAAGGGGGCCCCCACTGCAGCGACAAGTACAGCCAAGACAACCAGAGCCGCGCCGGCTCCCGTCAAAGCGCTTTTCCATCCACGGATAGCCCCTACCGCCAAAATGATAGTCAAAGCTTCTACAAATTCGACCCCTGCACCCAAGAAACTAGACAACACTGCGTATATGTTCATGCGAAACTTTCACTCCCTTAACGGTCCTGCACAGCCTGGACGGTTACTCCTCCCTCCACCAACTTCCCGGCGTTGTCAGGAATGTCAATGCTCACAACCTGTCCCTCGTCGAATTCTTCCTGGCTCCAGACCTCGAGCAGCTTGGAGTCCCCTCTCGCCTGCGACGGCATCACCTGGTACAGCCATGTTGCTCCCTGATAGGCCCTTTGGACAACGTTCCCAACCAGTGATGCTGTCGTCCCATTCTGGTGCTCTCTTGCGTGTTCCAACTTTGATAAACGGATATCTGAAGGACGTAAAAGCACCACGGGGCGGTGCAGTTTCGAGTCGGTTGTCCGCACATAAAGCTTTACACCGTTCCAATTGACGACCGTACCCTTTGCGTCTTCAGATTCAACATTCACTTGAAGAAGGTTGGAGGCTCCCATAAAGTAGGCAGCGAACTCAGTCTTTGGCGCGTTGTACAACTCTTGCGCAGTGCCCACCTGCTCCACTCGACCGCTGTTGAGCAGCACGATCCGGTCCGCCATCGACAGGGCTTCGACCTGGTCGTGAGTCACGTAAATAGTCGTGATCCGCGCCGCTCGAATGATCGACAACAGGTCCCAACGCATCTGCTCGCGCAGCTTTGCATCGAGCGAAGACAAAGGCTCATCCATCAGCAACACCGTAGGATTAGGTGCCAGAGCCCGGGCAATGGCAATGCGCTGCTTTTGTCCACCAGACAACTGATGCGGGAACGCCTTTTCGTATCCTGTCATCTGCACGATTGATAACACTTCGTGTACCCGCCGGCGAATCTCGTCCTGGCCCTTGCGCTTGACCTTGAGTCCGAAAGCGACGTTTTCGAACACCGTCAGGTGCGGCCACAAGGCAAAGTCCTGAAACACCATTCCGACGTTGCGTCGTTCCGGGGCAAGCGTCGATTGAGCACTGGACCAAACCTCGCCGCCGACCGCAATTTGACCGCCGTCAATGTCGAGAAAACCGGCCAGGGCATTCAACAGTGTCGTCTTCCCGCACCCTGAAGGACCAAGCAGAGCAATAAACTCACCTTCGTCAATCGCAAGGTTAATGTCTTGAAGGACTTCTTTCTTGTCGAAACGTTTAAACACGTGTTCGAGTTGAAGTTTCACGTCGATTCACTCCCTTTCAACCACAAAGACCTTGTCGACCCACTGAGGTCTCATGGCACACTCACGTGCAGTTTGCACCACAAAAAGCGTCACGGCTGCGGTGACGAGACGACAGGCCGCGACTCCCGACGAACCTCGTCTGCAGTCTTATGGGACGTGACTTCACCTTTTCCCGACCGAGAGGTCCTAGACAACCGCCACTCCAAGATCCGCCCGAGAGCGTACATGGCAAAAACGATGACCATCCCCACCATGGTAAAAGCGGAACCGCGGGCGTATTCAAATGCGTTGAACTTTTGCTGAATCACTTCCGGAAACGGCGGATAGCCGGCTGGATATAGCAGTGATGACGCTGGCAGCTCGAACATGGTCCCCGTCAAGGCCATGAAAAAGGTCGATACCGCCGTCCCGCGCACCAAAGGCAACACCACGCGTCGTAAAATGGTCCTTTGTTTGGCGCCAAGACTTGCGGCCGCGGTCGTCAAATTCGGCGACATTTGGTTCATGGCTCCAATTTGCAGCCGGATCGCGAACGGAAGCGTCCCTGCCAAATAGGCCATGCCCAAACACAACGGTGTCCCGTAAATGACCAGATGAACGGGAATCAGCCACACAGCGTTGTATGCAAACAAAAAACCGGCCGCAAGCACAATTCCTGGGATGGCAATGGTGGCAATCATGACGGTATTGATGAACCGGACGGCCGCCGTCTTTTTAAACATCATTTGGAACGCGAGATAGAGTCCAAACACCATCGTCAATACGCCAGTGACAATGGAGTACACCACGGTCCGGCGCAGCGACGCGATGCTCGAACCGTTCATATTGAGCACCTGCTGGTAGTGGTGCAGCGTCCAGTTGCCTGCCGACAACCCTGTTGCGTTCGATTTGAGCAACGATTCCAATACCGTCGAACCAATGGGCAGGACAAGCGCAAATACGAGAATGACCAGCGCTCCGATGACCGCCGGAGAAAACCGGCGCGCCTGATGCGACGCGGTCACACGGGAATGGCTTGAAACGGTGGAATACGAACGCCGATTGACCCAGCGCATCTGAAGCCAAAACGCGAGGGCCATGACAAAGACCATCAACATCGACAAGCCAGCCGCTGCTGGGTAATTGACCGGATTCTGGTCGAGTGACGCGTAGATTTGGTAGGTAATTAGCGGAATGTGCGTCGACGGCGTGATCGCGGCGGCAAAGCCAAAATCGCCAAACCCTTCGGCAAAGGCCAGCGACGCCCCCGCCAGCAGTGCCGGCGTCATCAGAGGCAGCGTGATCCGGCGAAACAGGACCCTGCGCGAAGCTCCCAGCAGCCTTCCCGCCTGCTCAAACTCGGTGCCAATGTTCGCGATAGCCTGAGTCATCGCAAAGTAGACAAAGGGAATGTAACGAAGGGACATGGCAACTGCCAGGCCGTACTTCGTAAAAAACCACGTCGACCAGCCGTTGGGTAAATGGAACAGTTCCGCTGCAATCCCGCCGTCTTGCATGAATCCCAGCCAACCCTGTGCAATCACGTACGAGGGCGCAAAAAAGACAATCCATACCCCCGTATCAATGACGACGCGCACAACTCGACTGGCGCGGAGACTGCCAAAGGCGCAAATGGTCCCGAACACGACGGCGAGAACCGCGGAAGCCAGCCCGAGCTCTACGGAATTCAGGACGGCCAGGAAGTTCAACGAATTCGTAAAGACCTCGCGAAGAGGCCCAATCGACGGCCGCAGGCTCATGTGGGTGTTAAACATGTTCGGTAAAAACGTCTGAATCAGCAAAGACAGCACCGGATACAAAATCAGGATGAGAAAAATGAGAAGGCTGGGGGCCGCACCCAGCCAACCTCTCGTATTCCGGAAACTGCGATTACTGCGTGATGTGGTCATGGAACCATGTCTGGATTTGAGTTTCGTTCTGCGCGGCCGCAATGGGATTGACTTTCACCCAGTTGATACCAGATTGCTGGCGCTGCGGGTTCGGCTTCTCCCCGGTTATCACAGGATTGAAGTACGAGTCTCCGCCGCCGTTCTTCGGGTTTAGCATCACCGACTGGCCTTGATGCGAAAGTACAAACTCGACAAACTTCTTAGCTGCAGCCATGTCAGGTGCATTTTTATCGATAGCCACTACATCCGGCAAAGTGAATACGCCAGAGGTCGGATAGACAATGTGAATCGGATCGCCTTTGGCCTTGGCCGAAGTGAGCGCTGAATCTTGAATCATAACGGCTTTGACCTGGCCTTTGAGAAGCGCTTTAAGGGTCACGCCGTTTGTGCGGAAAATCTTTAGTCCGTTTGCCTTCAGTTGTGTGAAGTACTGCTCCCCGCCTTGCGTTCCCTTCAACTGCATCATTCCGGCGACAAATGGGAAGGTCGGTCCAGAAACAGCCGGGTCGTTCATCGCCACTTGACCCTTCCATTGCGGCGAAAGCAGGTCGGTCCAGTCCTTCGGGTACTGCGAAGGTTTCACCAACTTCGTGTTGACGCCAATGGCTGCTGCGGCAGTCACGCCGCCCGGGAAATAAGCGTGGTCACTTGGGACAAGCGATTTACCGAGGGAATTGTAGTTGCTCATATCGCTGGGCGTCCAGTTTTTCAAGAGCAGTCCTTGGTTGTCGAGGGACTGCATCGTGGAATCCCCGTCGAACCACGCGACGTCCCAGTGCGGATTGGATTTCTCGCCTTCGATTTTCGCGATAATCGGTCCGGTGGAAGCGTCGACGAGCTTCACCTTGATGCCGGTCGCTTTGGTGAATGCGTTCGCCATCGCTTGGTCGTATCCTTGGGCCGAGTACAAAACGAGGGTTTGATTGGAACTGCCAGATGAGCTGGAACTGCTAGAGTTGCTGGAGGAACCCGTACTATTGGAGTTTGCAGACGAATTTGAACCGGATGAAGCGCTGTTGGAGGAACTCTGCGACGCCGCCCCACAGCCGGCGACAGATACCATAGAGACGGCAATTAACGCGGGTAACACCGCTTTACGAAAACGCAATTTCAATGTACTCTCCCCTTTTTCCTCTCGATGAAGAACACCTCAGAAGTCCAATCCATATCGTACAAAGCGACTATACCTGGGTACTGTTAAGGGGAAGTAAATCCAATGTAAGGGTTATTTAAACTTTGTGTAAATGCATTTTTCCAATTACGTAACATGCGCGGATCCGCTCGTATCCATCATCGCGATCACGACAGCATTGGAATCCGGTTCAACGACTTCCTCCCACGTTTTGTAGCGCAAGTCATCCGGCAAAATTTGCAGCCGGCCGGTATCGTTCAACCGGTTTCGGCGAATGGACTCCAACAGCGTTCTTTTTTTATCGATGTTTCCAGACAGACCGGTCTTTCTGACATCCTTAAAATCAATGTCGGTGACCACGACCTGATCGGGCTCTTTGGCCTCGAGGTTGGGCAGTTCCAGTTCCGCAAACAAAATACTCTCGACATCCTCGAGGGAGACCCCGGTTTCCACATAATCGGTCCCGGGTTTGTCTCCAGCGCCTTGCCCCATTCCGGGTTGATCGCCATCTGGCTTGCCTTGAGCGATCACGTCCCCAATCTGGGAGTCTCCTTCTCCGCTGCCGGCTTGCCGGCTTTTGTTGTAGTTGTAACGAATCCGGTATTCTTCGAGCGACCGGATCGGAATTTTGACAATCTGCCTCCCATCGCTCAACACGATCCCTTCATCGCTGACGAGATCTGGCAAGTTTTCCTTGATGGCCTCCTTGACCTTTTCCTTGTGCCTCTCCTGGTCTTGATGCCCTTTACGATGCAAAGACCAGTCCTCTTTGTCCAAAGTGAACTGCATCCCAGCCATCTTCCGTCCCTCCTCGGAACTACCTTGGTATAAAACCTCGGCCGCCCGCACTACCGGTTCAACAGACTTCCCGTGTACCGCAACAGTTCATTGGCACAGACCGGACAGTACCCGTGATGGTCGATGAGGCGAGCCGTCACTTCGTTGATCTTCTTAAGCTGCGTCTCGTCCGGCGTCTTGCTCGACGTCGTGATTTTGACAACATCCTTTAAATCTGCGAACAGCTTTCTTTCAATGGCTTCCCGCAGACGTTCGTGAGAGTGGTACTCGAACTTTTTCCCTCTTCGTGCGTACGAGGAAATTCGTATCAAAATCTCGTCCCGGAACGCCTTTTTCGCGTTTTCTGAAATCCCGATTTGCTCTTCAATGGAACGCATCAGTTTTTCGTCCGGATCCATTTCCTCTCCCGTCAACGGGTCCTTGATTTTTTGCCAGCTGCAGTACGCTTCCACGTTATCCAGGTAATTCTCCAACAGGGTTTTTGCGGATTCTTCAAAAGAGTACACAAAGGCCTTTTGCACTTCCGTCTTGGCAATTTCGTCGTATTCCTTACGCGCGATGGACACGAAGTTCAGTAAGCGTTCCCGGTCCTCCTTGCTGATAGAAGCGTGCTGGTTCAATCCATCCTTGAGCGCGCGCAGCACATCCAGCGCATTGATGCATGTGGTGTCGTGGCGAATCAAGGCGGTCGAAATCCGGTTGATCACGTAGCGCGGATCCAAGCCAAACATGCCTTCGTCCGGCCACTCCTGTTTCAGCTCTTTGACGTCGGTGTCTTTCAGCCCAGGAACGGACTGTCCGTTGTACACGTACAGTTTCTTCAGCAGGTCGATCCCTTGTTTTTTCGAATCTCGCATGCGCGTCATGATCGAAAAAATAGAGGCGGTTTTCAAGGCGTGCGGCGCAATGTGCACACCGCTCAAGTCACTTTGTTTTACAAGCTTTTCGTAAATTTTGACTTCCGAGTCGACGCGCAGGTTGTAGGGTATGGGCATCACAATCATGCGCGATTGCAGAGCTTCGTTTTTCTTGTTGGCGATGAAGGCCCGATACTCCGCTTCGTTGGTATGCGCGACGATCATCTCGACCACCGTTTCATGCTTTGACCAAAAATTCTTGGGTGTCTCGGACCAAAAAAAACCGCCTATAGGCGCTTGGCCTTGGCGGCTGTTGCAGATTGCGCATCTTGTCGGCTGATCCCCTGGAGGAGCAGGTTCAACGCGATTTTCGAAAGGTCTGTTACATTCCGTTGGTCCGCTTCATGCGACTGGTACACGTGGATTTTCCCGAGAGAGGTTTCAAGTGATTGAAGCCACTTTCCTTCCATAACACCCCCCCTGTCCAGGTCATCCTCGTCCAAGGGCTTCCTCTTTTCCTTTTACCTGTGTGAAACACTATATGGCGGTGCGGGATTGTCCTATGTAAGCAGTTGCTCTTAGGGTATCCGGCCAATCCTTGGTACAAGCCGCTGAAACCTAGGGAACGGGACGCGTGGGAGCTTAGCACAACGCGGCACCCGGACAGGCAAGGCCGTGCCACCCGGGTGCCGCGTTGAAAAGTTCGAAGTCGATTGGAAAGCTTGAGTTTCCGATTTGAAAGTGCGAGTTCAATATGATAGTTCGCAGTTCCATGCAAAAGTCCTGGAGAACCTAATGACTCTGCTCAGGTACGGTATACGCAGAGGACTGCTTCCAAGTTGCTGGAATCTGCGGATTTTGCCATTGGCTTTTTGGAAAGAACTCGTGATGCTCCTTAAAGTAGTCGTCCATTAACTGTCTTGCCAACGGCACGGCGGTCTGGGCCCCGTAACCCGCCCCAGGGATCATGACCGCGACGGCAATTTGCGGATTGTTGTACGGCGCATAGCCGATGAATACCGAGTTGTATTCCTTGTGGCCGTTCATGTAAATCTGAGCCGTTCCCGTTTTTCCCGCAGCTTGATAAGGGGCATTCATGAAGCTTCCTGCAGCCGTTCCGTATGGCAGGTTGCAAACGCCCCACATGCCCTGCTGCGCTAACTGCAGATACGCTGGGTTAATGTTCAGTTTTTTCTGCACCACGGGTTTGAAAACCTTGATCGGTTTTACGCCGGCATTGTTGGCTGGCTGCGCTTCCGGCGGCAGCACTTCCTTGAGCAAATGCGGTTGCAGCCGTTCACCCCCATTAGCTATGGTCGCGACATACTGAGCCAGCTCAATCGGCGTGAATTCTTGCGACTGACCAATCGCGCCGAACGCGAGGTCCACCGGGGTGCCATAGTTGACGAACCGGCCTGTATTTTTAATCGCCTGCTCCGCCTTTTGAAGGTTTAAGGGAACTTCGATGTAGTTCTTTGTCGAATTCTCAATGTAAAAACTGCCCTTTTGCTCCCCAGGCAGGTCGATGCCCGTGAGCTGTCCCAAACCGAAGTTGGCCTCGCCCTGGAACAACTCCGTAATGCCTTTTGCAAAATCCGTATGCAGCCAGTGTGTATAGCTCATACCTGCCGGCTGACTGCCGCCCGTAGTTGCGGTGGAGCCAATCCACTGTCCGAGGTTGAGGCCGAGGTGATAGAAAAAGGTGTCGTCGGAAATTGCAACGGCCTTGAGAACGCCGGTCAACCCAGCGGCTCCATCGCCATGGCGCAGGCTCGTACCAATCATGGTCCAGTTGGTGTCGTATATCGTCGTCGAAGGGGTGATGGCTCCGTACGTTAACCCCGTGATCAAGTTGGCCAGTTTCACCGTGGACCCTGGGTACAAGGCTCCGTAAATCACGTTGTTCATCTGCGCGCCGGATGTCTGGAGATAATGGGCATGCTTGACAAACGACCCGTTCGTGTACCAGTTTGGATCGAGGTATGGGTAACTGACCATCGCTAAAACGCCGCCGGTATGGACGTTCAAAACAACGGCCGCGCCTTGCGTAATGCTGCTGCTAAACGCAGAGGACGTGACCAGGTTTTGCATCTGCTGTTGAGCTTCGGCTTGAAGCCGTCCGTCCAACGTGAGGACAAGGTTGTCGCCTGACGTCGGGGCCGGTGAATAACCCACATTTTTAACCGGAGTGCCGCCGATGTTGTTTTCTACCACCTGATACCCGACCTTGCCTTGAAGCAAAGATTCGTATTCGGCTTCAAGACCTGTTTCACCCACCGATTGAGAAGGAAGGTAATTCGGATACTGCTTTTGGTTCCCCGGCGTGATCGGCCCGACGTAACCGAGCGCCTGGCCGGCCAAGTCGCCGTTCGGATAGATGCGCTGAGAGTCGGCTACGACGTTAAGTCCCGGGAAATTGGAGTGATTTTCTTCTATCAAAGCCAGTTGTTTGGGTGTGATGTTTTTAAACAACGGAATGGTGGCATATCCTTGCTGCGCCTGCATCAACTGCAGGACATGAGCTGGCGTCGTGTTGAACCACGGAGCGAGTTGGTCCGCCATGGCCTGATCGTTTTGATTCTTCATTCGGGTTAAGTAGACGCTGTAAATAGGCTGGTCGTAGGCTAACAGATTGCCGTTGCGGTCGAACATCCACCCGCGGGCAGGCATGACAGGAATTTTGGTCAGAGAAGTCGTCATGGCTTCCTGGCGCAAGGTGCTGCCTTTCCCAATCTGCAGATACCCCAAACGCACAATCAAAGAAGTCAAAGAAAGAAAGACGAGACCATAGACAAACCCAATGCGTGGAGTCAGTACCCGCTTTTGGGGTTTTACTCCTTGTTCAGGCGGTTGTTTTTTTCGCCGCTTGCGTTTCACTGCTGTCCCTCATTTCAAGTGCGTTGCAAAACAATGCGTTTCAAAAACCTTTGGCCAAGTCACAGTTCATCGTCGAAACATAGCACGCCAACTTCAAAAATACATAAAAGCCAATCCGTAAAAGCCAGTCCATAAAAACCTAAAAATCAATCCATAAAGGCCCTTGTAGTCCCTGCGTTTCTCCTTTGACTTTTTTTGATAGAATACCTGCAGAAAACGCACAATTTTCTCGACATCTTTATCTCCTAACAGTGCGATGGCGACAATTTTATCGAATTTGTACTAGAGAATCCATACTGACTCTAGTATAATGCATCCATACAAATCTATGACTCTACGATCCGAATCGAAAGAGCGGGGGACTATGTTTTTCTGGGGTGAATCGCAGCTGTTTTATAGGCCGCGTAGGGACGACCTTCGACCGAACCCGTCAACTAACCTCGCAGGATCCAGAAGGGATTGAAATTTTGAATAAGCGACTGATTGGACTCGCGGCTGGTACAGCCTTGTTTGTGTTGCCACACGTTGCCTTTGCGGATACCCTTTCCCCAAAAGTCCTGCAGTACAACCAACAAACCATCTCGCAGCCAAATGGCATTGTCTCGCAAGGAACCACCTACTTCCCGATTTGGTATGTGATGCAAGGCTTACAAAAAGCCGATATCCAAAGCACGTGGGACGGATCGAATTGGCATTTGACAACCACATCCGGAGTAACCAATGTCAGTAACGTACATACCGGAACAGGACCTGTCCACGTCTACCTCAACGGTACGTTGATTCAAAACATGCCTTCCCTGATTCAAAAAAACACAACATATGTACCGATATGGTATTTGATGCAAATTCTTCAGCGCATCAACCTTTATTCCACGTGGAACGGAACCACTTGGAACGTCACGACGACCAGTCCAGGCAACGCTTCCACTCCTCTGGCGCAAGCCGCTTTTCGATCGAGAAGCCCAGAAACACTCGGCGATCAAGTGGTCGCCTATGCCAAAACTTTGATTGGGGACCCCTACCGCTGGGGAGGAACGACGCCTGCCGGATTCGATTGTTCAGGTTACGTACAAGCTGTGTTTGCTCACTTCGGGAAATCTTTGCCGCGCGTTTCTTCATCTCAAGCCCAAGTCGGACCAGTCATCTCAAAATCTGACCTTGCACCTGGGGACCTGGTATTCTTCAACACGGATGGAACGCCGTTCTCCCATGTCGGCATCTACGCCGGAAACGGCCAGTTCATTTCCGCAACCACGTCGAGCGGAGTGCAATTACGCAATCTCAACGACCCCTATTACTGGGGATCGCGTTTTACCCGCGCCGTCAATCCTTTTTAATGTTTGTCTTTAATATGTAGTCTTTACGTATAGTGGTTATGTTTTGTATTTACATTTTTACATTGAATATTTCCGTTTTAGTGCAGTTCGGCTTTCCGTTTTAACGGCCGTTCGGATTTCAAGCACTCGCACCCCATCTCAACGAAACTGTCGATGGACTCGCCCGGATACGGGCGAGTTGTTCTGATGGGCGACAACTGAATGTATGACCTTTTCCTTGACCGGACGGAAACCACGGGAACCCACGTGCTGCGGCATCCGTCATGCACTCTTTGTTCATTGACCCACTTCCCAGTGCCTCGCGCCTGCAGTCGGACGACAAAGCGACCGAGGGACCGCCAACTCCCCCACTCAAGAAGGCATGACTTTAGCACGTGGAAACTACATATAGAAACAAACGACCGCGTAGGTGATGCTATGTCAAACCTTCCTGAATTTGTTACGCACATCGCCTGCTACCTTCGCCGAAGCCGCGAAGACTTGGAAGCAGAACGGCGAGGTGAAAACACACTGCTCGTGCAAAGGCAGTTCATGGTGAACGAGGTGCTGCCTCGTTTTGGCACTCACTGTGAGGTCTACGAAGAAGTAGCGTCGGGTGACACCATCAAAGACCGGCCTGTCTTTCAACAGCTTATGGCAGACCTGGAACTCGGCATGTACCAGGCCATCGCCGTCAAAGACCTCACGAGACTTGGCAGAGGCAGCTACGGCGATATGGGATTGGTCTACGATTTTATCCGCGACAAACGCATTTTTATCATCACGGCTGCTTCAGTTCTCGACCCAGAAAACCCCGATGACCTAAGAAACATTCGCTTCTCTATGTTTCTATCGCGCGAAGAATACGAAGCCATTGTCTACCGGCTCGTGCAGGGCAAGTACGTCAAGGCGCAGCACCTTGGCCAGTGGGTGGCTGGCAGCGTACCGTACGGGTATCGCTACGACCGGCAAGTCAAAAAACTGGTTCCGGACGATTGCGCAAAAGTGGTATCCCATATCTTTGAATTGTTCGTCCACGAAAACCGCAGTACAGCAGCCATCTCTACGCACCTGCGAAAGATGGGAATTCCGTCTCCTGCGGGTAAAACGTACTGGAATCCGCAAACGATCCGGCGGCTGCTGCAAAACCCTGCATACAAGGGAACGCTGGCTTACAAACGCACCAAACGGCAAAAGTCGGACGGGAAAGTCGTCGTTCGACCGAAAGAAGAGCAAATTATTGTAGACCATGCACATTTACCCGTTGTCAGCGAGGCAGTCTGGGAATTGGCTCAACAGAAAATCAAACGGCATCGCCCGAAAACACCCGTCCAACTGACGCCGACAGAACTAGCCGGAGTCATTACATGCGGCACCTGCAGGCGCAAGATGGTCCGCCAGACGAGCACGAGGCATTACAGGCGAAAAGACGGAGAAACCAGCGTCTACCAGCGGGAGTTTTTAGCCTGCCCCGCTTGCGGCCACTGGGTTGGCTACCGTGCTGTGGAACAGCAGCTCATCGCAGTATTGAACCATTTGTCTGCATTGCCTCTCGATGGGCTGGAGAAATGGCTGCGGGAACGCGCATCTCGTTCCATTGCGACTAAGAACGGACAATCTGCGACCCTGACAGACGCCATGCGCAGAAAGAGCACAATTCAGCGAAGGCTCGAAAAAGCCCGCGAGTTTCTATTGGACGGGACATTGACGAAAGAGGAGTTTGAACTCACCCGCAACAAACATCAAAGAGAACTCCGAGACTTGGAAGACGAGATTAAGGTTTTACAAGACTTAAAAAGCAGACTGGAAAAGGAGTGGAACGTGGATGTTCAAAGGGTGCTTGTAAGCGGCCGCACGCTCGCACTGGCTTACCGAAATTTGCTAGGCACCGAGCAGAAAAATCTGCTCCTGCACAGCGTGTTTGAGGAAGTGGAGCTGCTGTTCCGGGGGAAATCCGGCAGGCATAACCGTTTTGACCTCAACGTGTCTTTGGCCTACGAGAATTTAGTCTAATCATGCTGCAACCCATTCGTCGGCAGAAATCAATGCAAAACGTCCAGCCTTGAAGTTTCCTTCCTGCGTGAGACTGAGCAAGTGCCACAGGAATTTTTCGTCCGACTTTAACATTTCCTGAAATTCCATCAGTCCACGATTGGCCTTGTTCAGCTCTCCGTCAAATCTGTAGGCACGCGGGTCCGATTCTGAACCAAACTCCGTGATTGTCGAAAAGTCGATGCTTCCCGTGAGGTCCGCGATGTCCTGTGACTTTGGGTCAGACGGACTGAATGTGCCAATGCCCACGCGTTGGTCTTCGGACAACAGAATTCGCTCCACACGCACATTTTCGATGTTCCCTGCATAATCTGTTTCCAGTTTGAGACGACACGACGGGCACAGGTTGCCTTCGATTTTGATGCCAAATTCCCGCTCAAAATCTGAGCGAAGCTCATTCGGAATCAAGTGCAGCGGCTCTTCGTGCATCGGGCAACCCTTGATTCCGTACAAGGCCCCGCGCTCTGACCGGCTGTAAGCTTCTAAGCCGTGTTTGAGCATGGTCACAATCGTCGATTTGCCGCCGCTGACGGGACCCATCAGGAGCAGTATTCGCTTTCGAACATCCAATCTGCGCGCAGCTGCATGGAAGTACTCTTCGACGAGTCGTTCCAGTGTTTCCTCAAGCCCAAAAAGTTCTTTATCAAAAAACCTGTAGATTCGTTTCCCTTCACTGTCCGTATCGATTCCGGCAGCGGCAATCATATCGTAGATACGCGCATGCGCTGTCTTGGCAACACCGGGGTCCTTGCGCACCACCTCGACGTAGTCCGCGAAAGTCCCTTCCCAGCGCAAGCCTTCTTCTTGGGCCCGAAACGCATTGAGTCGTTCAAGAAAGCTCATTGCCAATCCCCCTTTGTTCCGAGGCTGTGCCTCGGGGTATCACAGTTTGATTAGGGATGGTCCAGTACGTCTCCCTGCCAAGCCGCCATAGAGAAAGGGTCGAACACTGCTTATCTGACTATATTCCCGAGCCCCTTGACCACATGCCCCGCCTGCGTCAAGTACTGCAACTGCCACAAAATTCAGACCTAAAAACTGCCATAACCGGAAAGTACAAAGGTGCTGCTCCCTTTGTGTATTCTAGGGTATGCAACACCCCTTTTGTACGTCCCTATGAATTACCTGGTTTCGATTAAAGATGCCCTTGCAACCAGGCCATGGCCTGCGGAATCTGCTTTTGCCAAAACCCCCAAATGTGCGTGCCATCCGCTTCATGGTAAGCCAACTTGGCATGTCGCAGGCGTAACATATCTCTCATTATCTGGTTATAACTATAAAAATCGTAACTTCCATGCGGAGTTTGAACCGCCGTCTCTTGACGTCCGACCAGCATGTAGGCGTCGAGTGTGGACAACTTTGGAACAGCTTGAACCCTGCGTTGAACAGATTCGTAAAAAGCTCCGGAAAACATCAAAAGCCGCGAGAACACCTCCGGGTAGTGAATATGGAGGAGCAGCGACGCTACAGCACCCAAGGAAATTCCCGCCATAAACCGCAAATTGGGATCTATCGAATAAGTTTCTTCGACAAAGGGGAGACACTCCTGTACAACAAACTGCCTGTACTCGCCGTTCCGGTCGCCGTCTGCCCCGTAATCGTCGTCGCGGTGCTTCATGTTTACCGCGATCCCGACGATAAACAACGGGTTAAGCCTCCCTTGCGCAATCAGCTCGTTGGCCTGGGTCGCGATTCTCCCATGAGTGAAAAACTCGTTGCCGTCGTGGCAGTACAAAACGGGGTAAGTTTTTGATGGTTCGTAAAAAGGGGGAAGATACACCTTGATGGTTCGTTCTTCAGCCAAATGGGTACTGTATATCTCGTGGGACTCAATCACGCGGTGTGCAGGGTTAAAATCCGCCATTTTCAAACCTCCTTTAGGTTCGCCGAGGAGCAACGGCTGCTTGCCCGTCAGGGTTAAAATACAGGGCTCGTTCCCATGTGCTGCGAGTTCGGTTTGAGGTGGTGCAGAACTGCCAACTCTGTTATACATCAAACAAAATTATATTATACAACAGATGTAACATTAAAATTAATTGTTGTTATCAATTCTCGCTAATGTGTATTATAATGTTTTCGTGTACTGTATCAATTCATCGTCCGGACTCCAAGGAGACTGTTTCTGCGAATATACACAATCTACCAGCTGATGCATAGTGGACGAGTGATGAACGAGGTGAAAAAAATGAGTTTAAATCTTGAAGCCAAACCCGTTCCTTTTCTCCAGATTCTGGACATCGAAGGCAACGTGGTCGACGCACAGCAGATGCCGCAACTCAGCGATAACGAATTGCGGGACCTGATGCGCAAAATGGTATTCACCCGAGTGTGGGATCAACGCGCTGTAAAACTAGCCCGTCAAGGTCGGCTCGGGTTTTACGCTCCTGTAGCTGGACAGGAAGCATCCATGATTGGCAGTGAAGCCGCCACAAAGAAGGAAGACTTTCTTCTTCCCGGCTACCGCGACATTCCTCAGTTGGTGTGGCACGGATTGCCCCTCCACCAGGCATTTCTGTATTCGCGCGGCCACCAGTCCGGCGGTAAGATTCCAGATGACGTCAACGTATTGATGCCGCAAATCATTATCGGCGCCCAAATCGTGGAAGCCGCCGGTGTGGGATTGGCATTCAAATTAAAAGGAGAAAAACGTGTCGCGGTTACCTATACCGGCGACGGTGGAACCTCCCAAGGCGATTTTTACGAAGGTATGAACTTCGCCGGAGCCTTTAACGCCCCTGTGGTGTTTGTCGTACAAAACAACCAGTTCGCCATCTCCGTTCCCGTTCACCTGCAGACAGCTGCCCAAACCCTTGCCCAAAAAGCGATTGCTGCAGGGATTCACGGCGTGCAAGTCGATGGGATGGACGTACTTGCGGTTTACGCAGCCACGAAGGAAGCAGCCGAGCGCGCTCGAAACGGCGAAGGGCCTACATTAATTGAAGCCGTAACGTTCCGTTATGGACCACATACGATGAGCGGCGACGACCCGACCCGCTACCGCACGAAAGACCTCGAAAGCGAATGGGAGAAAAAAGACCCATTGGTCCGTTTCCGAAGGTTTCTCGAAGGAAAAGGTTTATGGTCCGAAAAAGATGAGGAAACCGTCATTGACGAAGCAAAGACCGCCATCCAAGAAGCACTCGCGAAGGCAGACGCAGAGCCGAAAATGACGATTACAGGCCTCATTGACAGCATGTTCGAATCCCTGCCTGCGGACCTCAAAAGACAGCGCGACGAATTTTCTGCAGAGGAGGGTCAATGAACCGTGGCACAAATGACGATGATTCAAGCGATCACGAACGCTCTTGACTTGGAACTTGGGCGCGACGACAAAATATTGGTATTTGGAGAAGACGTCGGACACAATGGCGGCGTGTTTCGGGCCACTGAAGGATTGCAGCAAAAGCACGGCGTCAATCGCGTGTTCGACACCCCTTTGGCCGAATCTGGGATTGCCGGCCTCGCTGTGGGGCTCGCCACCCAGGGCTTTCGCCCTGTGCCTGAGATCCAATTTTTTGGCTTTGTATTTGAAGCGATGGACCAAGTGGTCAGCCAAGCGGCACGCATTCGCTACCGCTCCGGTGGACGGTTTAATTCCCCAATTACGTTTCGCGCACCGTTCGGCGGAGGCGTAAAGACCCCCGAGTTGCATTCAGACAGCCTCGAAGGGTTATTAGTTCAAAGTCCCGGAATCAAAGTCGTGATTCCGTCGACTCCATACGACGCCAAGGGACTCCTCATATCGTCCATCCGGGATAACGATCCGGTGTTTTTCCTGGAGCACATGAAACTGTACCGTTCCATCCGCGAAGAGGTTCCCGACGAAGCCTACACGGTTCCGCTGGGTCAAGCTCGCATTGCCCGGGAAGGTAAAGACCTAACCGTTGTGACTTACGGCGCCATGGTGCACACCGCCGTCAAAGCTGCTGACGAATGGGCAAAGCTCAAGGGGATTCAAGCTGAAGTCATCGACTTGCGGACTGTCAGCCCCATTGACATTGAAACCATTGTGACCTCCGTCAAGAAAACGCATCGCGCTGTCGTCCTGCAAGAAGCTCAACGCTCTGCCGGTGTGGGAGCCGAGGTCATAGCTCAAATCAATGAACATGCACTGTATTACCTGGAAGGGCCTGTCCTTCGGATCACGCCGCCTGATACCGTGTATCCATTTGCCACGATTGAAGACGAATGGCTTCCCAGTGCAAAACGCGTGTTAAGCGGACTCGATAAAGTGATGACCCTGTAATTTAACGGAGGTGAACCCGATGGCGTTATATGAATTTCGCCTTCCTGAGCTGGGTGAAGGCTTGCACGAAGGCCGCATTGAGAAGTGGTTGATTCAACCCGGAGATACGGTGAAAGAAGACGATGCGTTGGCTGAGGTGGAGAACGACAAGGCCTTAGTCGAACTCCCCAGCCCGGTGGATGGCAAAATTTTAGAGATTAAGGTTCCGGACGGAACGACAGCGGTCGTTGGCGACGTGTTGCTGCTTCTCGAAGTCGAAGGAGCCGGAGATCAGGCACAGACCGAACCCGCCGCACAACACCCTGTTGAGCCAACTCCTGCCCCGGCTCCGGCTGCTGCCCCAGCTGCGGTCACCCCAGCCCAGTCTGCCGCGCAAGCCCCAGCAGCTGCCGCTCCTTCTGCAGCGACTCCCAAAGCCGCTGCGCGAGAAGTGTTGGCCACGCCGGGCGTGCGCAAGTTTGCACGGGAACAAGGTGTAGACATCACCTTAGTGACGGGAAGCGGGACAAACGGAAAAATCACCAAAGAAGACGTCGAATCCTTCCTGACGAATGGTCCGTCCGCCCAAGCGGCCAGTGCTGCTGTACCTGCAGCCAGTGCGCCAGCTGCCCCCTCACCCTCTGCATCGGTTCAGCCGGAATCTGGTGAGGTCGAAGAACGCGTCGCATTGCCGTTGATTCGCCAGCGCATTGCTGAAGCGATGGCAAAATCCGCCTATACGGCGCCTCATGTCACCGTGATGGACGAAGCTAATGTGACGGAATTGGTGAAGCTGCGGCAAGAGGTCAAGCCGTTGGCATCCCAGCGCGGAGTAAAGATTACCTATCTTCCCTTTATAGTGAAGGCGTTGGTTGCGGCCATCAAACTGCACCCAAAACTGAATTCTACCCTGGACGAAGAACGCAAAGAGCTGATCCTGAAGCACTACTACCACATCGGAATTGCGACGGACACCGACCGCGGGCTCGTTGTTCCCGTCGTGAGAAATGCGGATCGCAAAAACATGTGGACGATTGCGGAAGAGATCAACGACTTGGCAACGCGTGCCAGAGACAGTAAACTATCTCCGAATGAGATGAGAGGAAGCACGATTTCCATTACCAACATTGGTTCAGCCGGCGGAATGTTTTTCACCCCCATCATCAATTACCCGGAAGTGGCCATTCTAGGGGTGGGCCGAATTACGGAGCGTCCAATCATGGAAAATGGACAAGTGGTCGGCGGGCAGATGATGGCTCTCTCACTCAGCTTTGACCACCGCGTCATCGACGGTGCGCTGGCGCAACACTTTATCAACGACATCAAGAGGTTGCTTGAGAATCCACGTTTGTTACTGATGGAGGTGTAAAGCGGTGGTTGTTGGCGAGTTTACCGAAGAAGTAGACGTTGTTGTCATCGGTGCTGGCCCGGGCGGTTACGTTGCCGCCATTCGGGCCGCTCAGTTGGGAAAGCAAGTTACCGTGGTGGAAAAGGCCAATCTCGGCGGCGTGTGTCTGAACGTCGGCTGCATCCCGTCGAAAGCTTTGATTTCAGCAGCGGAACACTACGAAAAATCGAAGGAACAGACCTTTCCCGGCATTGAAACGACGGCGGCCTTAGACTTTGCCAAGGTCCAGAACTGGAAGCAAGGCGTCGTGGACAAGATGACCGGCGGTGTGAAGACGCTGTTAAAAGGCAACAAAATCAACGTTTTAGAAGGTGAAGCCTTCTTCTCGAAGCCCGATGAGATCCGGGTGATGATGGAACACGAAAGTAAGGTGCTGCATTTTCAGCACTGCATTCTGGCAACGGGATCGCGTCCTATAGAGCTCAAAGCGTTGCCGTTTGGGCCTAGGGTTCTGTCTTCGACCGAAGCCCTCGCGCTCGATCATGTACCGGAAAGCATGATTGTCGTGGGCGGCGGCTACATCGGCATGGAACTTGGCCAAGCCTACGCCAAATTGGGCACCAAGATTACCATTGTCGAAGGTTTGCCGTCCGTATTAAACACGTTTGACCCGCAGTTGACGCGGCTCGTGACGCGCAACCTGAAAAAGTACAACGTCGACATCTTCGCAGACGCGATGGCAAAATCAGTTCAGGAAGATGAAAAGTCGGCTACTCTGACGTTCACCGTGAAAGGTGAAGACAAGAGCGTGACCGCTGAATATGTCCTTGTGACGGTTGGACGCCGCCCCAATACCGATGAATTGGGCCTGGATAGCATCGGTATGAAAATGGCCGGCAAAGGGCTCATCGAAGTGGATGCTCAGTGCCGCACCAGTGTTCCGAACGTCTATGCGATTGGCGATATTGTGCCGGGCCCCGCTCTCGCACACAAAGCATCGTACGAGGGTAAAGTCGCTGCAGAGGTCATTGCCGGCAAAAAGAGCGCGGTGGACTACCGTTGCATTCCCGCGGTGGTATTCACGGACCCTGAAATTGCGATGGTTGGCCTCACCGAGGCGGAAGCGAAGGAGCAGTACGGTGAAGTGGCCGTCGGCCGGTTCCCGTATGCCGCTAACGGACGTGCCACAGCACTGAACGCGGATGCTGGTTTTGTCAAATTGATTGCCGACAAAAACAGCGGACTGCTGGTTGGCGCACAAGTGATTGGCATCGAAGCTTCCAACTTGATTGCCGAACTCGGACTGGCCATCGAGATGAGCGCCACGCTGGAAGACGTAGCCCTCACCATCCACGCTCACCCGACGCTTGGAGAAATGGTCATGGAGGCTGCCGAAGCTGGACTTGGCGAGCCCATTCACATCTTAAAATAAGCCGAGAGAGAACAAAAATAGGCGGCCCCCTAGTACACTCTGCGATGTACTGGGGGGCCGCCTTTTCTCTGTTTCTTCAGGTTGCGCGCGGCAGGTCCTGAACAAAGGTCAAGACGTCGGCCAAAGTGCCTTCGTGGCTAAAATCGACGTGGCCTAAACCGCGATCGATGAGAAAATCCTTGACCAAAAACGTCTGCATTCCCAGTTTCCCTGCCACTCCATCCTCCTGCGCATCGTTGCCAATCATGATGGATTCAAACGGCTGCGAGTCGACGAGGTCGAGGATTTCCAAGAAGTACTTCGGACTGGGTTTACAATAGTGCATGTGCTCCATTGAAGTGACCAGTGCAAATGGAATACCGTCGATCCCCGCCCAGCGCATGCGGTGTCGAATGGCGCTTTCGGGGAAAATTGGATTTGTAGCCAGAACCAATTTGTAACCTTTTTCGACAGCAGTTCGACATATTTCCCGTGCAATATCAGACGGACTTGTCAAATGTTGAAGTTCCGCAAACGCCTCCTCATAAAATCGGTCAAAGACGGGCCAAATTGAGTCGATGGGGATCCCCGTCAGGCGTACGAAACTGCGCTGAAACGCTTCCATGTTCGTCAGTTGCGGGTCTTCGTTGGCCACCATCTCTTCGGTTGCTTGAAGGATTTGGCCGGCGATCTTGTCGGGTTCCACAAGGTGTGCAATGTGAGGAATTAAGGCTTTAAAGTAACCCTTCAAAAACACGTCTTGGTTGAGCGGCAACAGCGTTCCATCCAAATCGAACATCAGCGTTTGAAGTACCACGTCGGCACACCTCCAGGTCATCTCAGACGTCAGCTTTTTAGTGCGCTATACCAAATTCGGAAAGCCAACCTGGCGAAGAGCCTCAAACACGACAATCGCCACTGCATTGGACAGGTTGAGCGACCTGGCCTCAGGCAAGATAGGAATTCGGACAACCTCGTCCGAATGGGCTGCTAACATAGAGCGATCGAGGCCTTTGGTTTCCTTCCCAAACACCAAAAAATCGTCTGGACCGTATGCAACGTCTGTATACCACTGGCCTCCCTTGGTGGACGCGTAAAAGAATCGCCCTTGCGGGTGCTTGTCCCAAACTTCTTCCAGCGAATTGTGTTCACGGATGTCGAGCAGGTGCCAGTAGTCGAGCCCTGCCCGTTTAAGGTGCTTATCGTCGATGGAAAAGCCGAGCGGATGCACCAAGTGCAATACCGCCCCTGTTGCGGCACACGTGCGCGCGATGTTTCCTGTGTTCGCTGGAATCTCAGGTTCTACCAGTACAATGTGCATGTGAACACCCACTCCCACATAGTTTCCGCCTGATAGTGTACCACAACCAGATGGCGGAACCCATGCGGGGGTGGATGAGGCACCTGCAGACGCGGGGACAGGCTTCATGAGTGCCCCGGTCGGACGCTCAGCGCTCAGCAAATCTGGTCCGGAAGGTGGACGAACGCGTACCGCGTCCGCTGAGTCCAGGCCCGGCTGTCGAGGTATAGGTAATGCCTGTGCCAACTCGCATCTGTATGGGCGTTCACCAAAGGGTCACCGCGGTTGTCAAAATCGGTCACAATGGTGGTGTGGTGGTATTTTCCGCTCCCATCCCAGTCGTAAAAAACGACATCGCCAATTTTCAAGTCTTGCGCAGAATCCACCCGGACTGCGCCGGCTTTGGCTAACAGGTGCAAGTACAGGGCTTGAGAAGTCGTCCAACTGTAACTCCAGTTCTCGCTTTTCAAAGAAGCGTCAAACTGGTACCACCAGCCCGTGCCGCGATGTCCTTGACCCGTCATGGGCAGATTGCCAGCAAACAGGCATTGGGAGATAAAGTTGGTACAGTCGTCTTCGAGTTTCACGAAATCCGGATTTGCAGCATTCCACCAAAGTTCTGCGTAACGCAGTGCCTTGACGCGGTCGTAGCGGTTGCAGGTGGTGCGCTCCACGTGCCTTTGAATGGTCATCATCGGCAGGGGTTTGGCAGGTCTTTCGGCTTCACGGGCAAAAGCCAGCGGGTGCCTCTCGTCCGTTTCCATGTCGCTGTCCAACCTCCACTTCCCGTCTTTCCACCGCCACTGCATCAAGTGCGCAATCACCCGGGACTCCACGCCGTAATCCAAGCCGTCCCGGTACACCCACGTGATCGACTCTTCCACCGCGGCTTCTGCCCACTTGGCCGACGTGTCGGGTTTGTATTGAATGTTATAGATGCGGATACGCGTGTGAGCTCTCAGCAGTTTACCTTGACGCCAACGCGCACTGCGCCGTTTGACGTCGATGTTGTAGCCGATCCGCCGGAACCAACCCGCCTCCGGTTTAGCACGCGCTGCACGTTGTAACGATTGGAGGCTTCCTGTCAACCACGCGCGGTTTTTTTCTTCAAAATAAAGTCGGACAGCTTCCAAAAAACTGTTCACAGTCTCTCCCCCATTGCATCTGCCTAGTTTATGGTATGTGGCAGTTCGGGTGTGGTGACTGGGCGGGGTTTCGTACCTCCTCGCTCTCCCGTGGAACACCGTCGAAAATGGAAAAACTAGCACTAAAATGTTTGGGCTCAGGGCACTGTACAGTGCAGGTGACGCAATCGTCCTCCCTGTGGTAAACTACCGAATGGAACGTTGTTGCGCTTGGTGGGACACACAGGAGGGTTTTATCATGCCTGATCGCTCTTCAGTGGATCTTTCAGCACAGACGACAGTTCGGGCGGTTGACCGGGCCCTCGACATTCTGCTCTGTTTCGCGAAAGCGGAAGGCGGTCTGAGCCTCAGTGACATTTCCCGCGAAGTGGGATTGCACAAAAGCACAGTCCACCGCTTGCTGACTTCCCTGCAAAAAAAAGGCTTTGTACGCAGGCACGCAGACTCCGACAAGTATCTCTTGGGATGGAGCATTTTGGAATTATTGAGCAATCTTTATCAATCCAACGAGTTGGCGTCCGTGGTGCTTCCAGAAATGACGCACCTGCGCGACGCGACAGGGGAAACCGTCAGTCTTTACATTCGTTCCGGAAAAGAGCGGTTGAGAATTCAATCCGTAGAAAGCAACGCCCCAGTTCGCAATGTAGCGACTATCGGCAAAACCTATCCGCTGTATATCGGTGCTTCGGGAAAAGTGCTTTTAGCTTACGCCAGCTCGGAATTCGTCGAAGAGGTGCTTGCCGACAGCACCCTCCCTCCTGATTTCGACCGAGAGAACCTGCGCTCGCAGCTTGAACAGGTTCGCAACGACGGATATGCCGTCAGTATTCAAGAACGGGACGACGGCGCATCGGCCATTGCCGCCCCGATATTCGGGAGAAGCCACGAATTTGTCGCAGCTTTGTCCGTTTCCGGACCAGTAACCCGCTTTTCCCGAGACATTATTTCCGGTTATGTGGAAACGGTTAAGACCTCTGCGAACCTGATTTCGAAACTTCTCTCGCATTAGGGTTGACAGCGAATGGATGCGGGCCCCAAGCCCAGGGTAAGATGTGGAGTGTTCTTGAACAGCGGGGTTCACACCTTCGGACAGGCTTCCAGAAAAACATAACTAATCGAGGTGACGCTTGTGACTACCCCAACCATCGTAGTCATGGAAGGAGACCAAACAGGACAGGAGTTGCTAGAGCAGGCTCTTCGCGTGCTCAACCCTGACGTCGTTGGTTTCCCACTTGAGTTTTTAAGATTTGACCTGAGTCTCGAAAATCGCCGGGCAACCGATAACAAAGTTGTATATGAAGCGGCGCAGGCCATGCGCTTGCACGGCCTTGGCCTCAAAGCGGCTACGATTACTCCGGAAAACAGCGACGACGTCGGCAGCCCCAACGCAATTTTGCGCAAAGAGATCGACGGAACAGTCATTGTGCGCACCGGCCGGAGAATTGCGGGGATAGCGCCCCCGGTGGGAGTTTACTCACCCATCTCCGTGGTCCGAATGGCTGTTGACGACGCCTACGGAGCCAAAGAGTGGCGCGAACAGAGCGGATCCGACGAAATCGCTTATCGAACCGAAAAAATTTCACGCCAAGTCTGCCATGGAGTGGCAGAGTACGCGTTTCAACATGCCAAGCGTCTCAACGCAAAGGTGTTCGGAGGACCGAAGTTCACGGTCAGCCCGGTGTATGAAGGCATGTTCAAGGAAGAACTCGACGCTGCCTCCAAGCGTTACCCGGATGTCGCTTACGAGCCGCAATTGATTGATGCCACGTACGCTTTGTTGCTCGTCAAAGCAGGCGAGGCTCTGGTCATTCCCGCGCTGAACCGCGACGGCGACTGCCTGTCCGATTTGGTGCTTCAGATGTTTGGTTCTATCGCGGGTTCGGAGTCCATCCTGTTGTCACTCGATGAGAATTGGAAACCTCGCGTGGTGATGGCGGAGGCTCCGCATGGAACCGCTCCGAGCCTATTCGGAAAAAACGTCGCCAACCCCATGGCAATGATCTTAGCAGGGGCATCTTTGTTGGCGTACTCGGAAAACCGCCAGCTGCAAATGGCTTCGCGTGCCATTTACGAAGCCACTTTGGAATCCGTCATGAGTGGAGTCCGCACTTCGGACCTCGGCGGCGGAGACGGCACCATCGAATTCACAGACGAAGTCATTAACAGGATCAAGACAAAGCTCGAGGTATGGAGCACCATCGGCGACCCTCGGTAATCGACTCGTCCCTTGCCGTTGAAATCTCTCTCCGAACCTGCGTTCGGACGTTTGCTGTTCGTCACAGGTTGCTGATCCATCGACCCATCAAGGATTGAGTGTTGAACGATGGCCCTGCGTGCCGGACACACCCTGTGTGTCCGACAGCGCAGGGCTGTTTTGCCGTTCGGATACCAAAGACAGCGTTTCACGGGGACACCGAGGTACACCCGCCCACTCCATTTTTGCTCCTCGCGAATACCCTTTTATGGCAGGAGCCTAGATTCTGAAGAGCAGGCGGTGAAACCGATGATGCGTTTTGGTCCACGTGCGCGAACCAGTCAGTGGTCTCCGTGGATGCAAGAACTGCTCAAACAGTTCTTGACTCCCCCTCCCTTTTTGCAACAGGAGAACCCTACCGCTTCGTCAAACGAGGTAGAGGAAAAGGAGGGTTCGACTCCACCGGCCCAGACCATGGTGCCAGACTCATCCGGAAAGCGCGACAAACGGGCATCGAAGAGCACGCTGAACCACAACTCTGAACCAGGGCCCCGACGTTTGGATAACACCGCAGACAACGATTCCTACACAGCAGCCTCCTACGGGGGTGGAGCATCAAATTTTACACAGACCCAAAACAAATCATCTAACCCGGCTCAAACTGGACAAAGTAAGAATAAAAGCAAAGTCAACCATCAAAACAGCGTCAAAGCAAGCCCAAATGTCACTCCTAAAGCCGATGCAAAGGGTGCCTCAGGTTTAAAAGGCAAGTCAAAGGGAGATGTAAAACGGCAGTGGCAGGGCTTATTCCGGCAGCTCGACATGCCCTTGAACCTTCCTGCGATGTACGGTTGGCAAGTCACAGGAGCGCAACGTGTGGAAAGTGTCGTACAGGTTGCGACTGAAGGCGGAAACTATGCCGTCAAAAGGACTCACATCCCTCCGGAACGGGTGGAATTCATCCACGAAGTCCTGGAGTACGTGAAAAAAAAGGGGTTTGCGCAGTATTCCAGTTTTGCATTGACCGAAAAACAAAAACCCTATGTCAAGCTACAAGGGGAAACCTTTTATGCGACGAGGTGGATTCAGGGAAACGCCGCGAACTTCGCGTTCCCGATTCAAATAGGCTCGGCAGCCAAAACGCTGGCTGAATTTCACGAGGCGTCCCGCGGTTTCGAGTCGGAACTCTACAATCCGCCCATGGCGCACAACATCCTCGACATGACGCGTCAAAGAGCGCGCGAGCTGCGTCAACTCGTAGCTCATGCGACGCAGAATGCGTCTCCCGACGCGTTTGACGAAACCATGGTTTCGCTTGGGTCTAGCCTGATTCAAGATGCGGAAAAAAGCGTTCGGCTGCTGAGCTCCGAAGAGTGCCAGGAGTTTTTAGAACGAGACGAAGAGTCGCCCGGCATCTGCCACCTGGACGTGATTCCGGGGAACCTCGTGTACAATCCGAAAAAGCAGATGATTCTGATTGACTTTGACTTGGCGACCTATGCACCGCGAGCGCTCGATTTGTCCCACTTGCTCAGACGTAGCCTTCAGCAGGCCAACTGGAGTTCTGAAATCGCGTATGCCTGCTTTTTGCACTTTAACGAAGTGCGAACCATCGAACCAGCAGAGTATCAACTGATACAAGGCCTGTTGACTTTCCCCTACCGCGCCTGGCGGCTAGCACACACCCGCTACCGCGTATTTAAAGAGTTTGAACAGACGGAAGCCCTGAAGGACTATGCGGCGCAAGAAGAGAGGCGGCAGGCCTTTTTGGCTGCGTTGGCCAAAGAGCTCTCAGGACAAAGCCCGCAAGGGTAATCCTCGGGCTCTTTCGGCTGGACCCAGGCAATTTATTCGACAGGCGAAGTGTGAACGGGTGGTGTCGCAACAGCGATTTGCCCCGTTGCTGCCACAGGAGCCAGGCCGCCCAGAGACTGTTCTAAGCTCAACAACGCCGCCTTAAGATGAACCTTGGAACCTGCGTATCCGGTCAACTGACCATTAGCGCCAATGACTCGATGGCAGGGAATAACAATGGGAATGGGGTTGGCGCGATTTGCCTGTCCAACGGCTCGCACGGCCTTATCACGGCCAATTTGCCTGGCAATGTCCTGATAGGACCTCGTTTCTCCGTATGGAATTTGCTCTAAAGCCTTCCAGACAGCGCGTTGAAATGCAGTACCTTGCACGACCAACGGCAGGTCGAACCGGGTTCGTTCTCCTCGAAAGTACTCGCCGAGCTGTTTAATCGCCTCACTGCACCAAATCGCTGCGGACTCATTGCCTCGTGAGTCAGCATCTTCACCTACTGCCCGTAAAGGCCTCTCCTGGCTTTTGTCCACCCAATCCACACTGACCACACCCTGTGCCACCGCTGAGACCATCAACCTGCCAACTGGAGAATCGAATTCTTGCGTTGCGACAACTTCCGTCGGGCGTGTGGTTGTCGATGCGTTCACCTGAAAACCCTCCTCATCGGTTCCTCGACTCGGTTCACTTATAAATCGGTTCACGTACCATTCGATTCACTCACACTTCGAGTCACTTACAATTCGGTTCACTTGTGCCTAAACTCGGGATGTCCGGATTTACACCCTCTTTTTCCACGGCCCACACCATTTCTCGCTTGACTTGTTCGTCCTCTTCGACTTGCAAGGCTTGCGCGACTGCCAGGCGTGCGGCTTCACCCCCGATGCGCCGCAGCGACCAAGCTGCACTGGTCCGAAACTCGCTGCGTTCATGCCGCAAAAACTTCGCCAAGTGAACGACGGCCTCCGGGTTTTTCAAATTGCCCAAGGCGATTAACGCGTTGCGCTGGAGGGTACGCACCCCTCTCCATGCAGCGGCGCTTTTCCCATAGCGTCGCATGAACTCCCGGTTGCTCAGGTACAACAGTTCGACCAAATCCGGGTAGGCAAGCTCTTCCACGGGGCGATAGCGTTCGTGGGGCGAGGCCTCGACGGGTTTGTTTTCAGGACACGCCCACTGACAGGTGTCGCACCCCCACACGCGCGTTCCCATTTTAGCCCGGTAAGGTTCTGGGATGCTGCCTTTCATCTGCGTGATATAGGACAGGCACCGCGTGGCATCAATCACGCCAGGGGCAATCAGGGCTTGTGTCGGACAGGCTTGCATGCACAACGAGCACGTTCCGCAGCGATTGACCTGCGCGGCCTGGGCCGCCTCAATGGAGACATCCACCAACAGCGTGCCAAGAAACACAAACGAACCGTAAGATGGCGTGTAAAACATGCAGTTTTTCCCAATCCATCCGATACCAGCCCGTTCAGCCACCCTGCGGTCGACCAGCGGCGACGTATCGACTGCCTTCTGGGCGCATACAGGCCTGCCGAGCTCTGTTTCGAGCAGGTTTTTCAAAATATCCAATCGTTCGGACATGACGCGGTGGTAATCTTCTCCGTACGAGTAGACACTGATGCGGCCCGCGGGCCGCTCTTTCGGATGCTGTTTGGCGACGCGCTGTCCTTGCGGCGTGAGGTAGGCCATCGCGACAGCAATCAGCGACTGGGCCTCCGGCATCCATTGCTTTGGATTCACCCGCAGTGCGATATCTTCGTGCTCAAAGCCGGTTCTTCCTCGCTCCGCATAGTCTTTCAGCACTTCAGTCATCTCGTCAAACGGGTCCGCAGACGTCGCACCCACCGCGTCAAACCCTGCTAAGCGGCCCAGTTCTTTCAATCTCTCGAGTGAAAGTTCCATTACTTCGGGATGGCGGCACGGGCCAGTTCGTCGCAGCGTTCATTGAGTTCGACTCCCGCGTGCCCTTTGACTTTTTCAAAGTGCAGTTCGTGACGCTGCACTTCTTCCAGAAGCCCCTCCCACAAATCGCGATTTTGCACAGGCTCTCCCTTGCTGTTTTTCCATCCGTTTTTTTGCCAAGAAACGTACCATTTTTGGCGAAAGCAGTTGACGAGATAGGCGGAATCGCTGTGCAGGATGACTTCGCAGGGTTCTTTAAGGGCGCGCAGCGCCTGAAAAGCGGCATTCAGTTCCATGCGCTGATTGGTCGTGTTGCTCTCCCCGCCGGACAATTCCCGTCGCGAACCACTGTAGGTCAAGACGGCGGCCCAGCCTCCGGGTCCGGGGTTGCCGCTGCATGCTCCATCCGTGTAGATTTCAACGCGCTTTTTTTGGGCCGTTGGTGTCGATGCACTCATCCCGCACTCTCCCTTCTTTGTCATTATACCGCCGGGTTGGCCCAAACGCGTCTTCCATGTCATTCAAGTTTTACCTCAAGGCTGCAAGTTTACATAGTCCTAATATTCCGTCTTATTAATCCGAGCCCGCCCCTGAAAGCTGCGGACTTGTCAAGGCGGCTAAGAGAAGATGCGCCACAACACCACACCGGATACGGAAAATGTAGCGACTGCCAGTGCAAAAGCAGAGACAGCTCCGAGTCCTAGGCGTTTTCTCAGCATCCATCGTCCAAACTGCACGGTGTAGATTGCCACTCCCAACGGGATCAACATGGCTAAAACGAACTTAAACATGCTGTGCTCGCCCCCGTTTAACGCTGCGTATCAGGGCTCCGCCCAGCACAATGAGCAGTGGCAGGCCAAACACGACAATCCAGCCCCACGTTAAAACGTACAACTCGTCCCACTGGTGCGCTTGCACGATGTTGGAAGGCAGCATGCTCAGCGCAAACGCAAGCAGCCCTAGTGCCGGGATGGCAGGCCGGAACGTCGGCCAGCCAAATCCGCTGCTGAATAAATACGCCGCGGACCAAAGGGTGATCGCCATCTTGATGACCGCGGCGGTTACCCATAAGAAGACGAAACCACTCTCGAGGTTTTGGATAAAGCGGCCCATGTAGATCATGCGCGCAAGTTGATACAGAGGAAAAGCGATCTTCCCCGTCACTGAAGGGGGAAACACTAAATTATAGACAAACGTGAACCCTGCGATAATCAGCGCGGACAGTACAATGCTTTGGATGCCGACTTTGCGCAGGGATTTGGGGTCGTGTGCGTGCGGATAGATGACGCACAACAACAGCACGTTGGCAAAGATGGACGAGTAGCGCAAGGCGCCCCAAACCACCTGCTCTATGCCGGTTCCCCAGAACGGAAACACGCGGGAGGCGATCAACCAGTTCCAGTTTAGCAAGCAGACGGCCAGCACCCCGGCAATCAACACGGGCAGGGCGAAGTAGGAGACGCGCGCAATACCTTCTAATCCTTGGTACGCCACATAGCCCGTGGAGAGAATAAACAGCACGCCAACCACAGTAATGGGCGTGGTCGGCAACACGGTCGACGTGACGTTCTCCATAAACTGGCGCATGGTCAAGGCCGTGATCGCGATGAAGTATATTCCCAGCACCACCGAAACCATTGTGGCAAAGTACGACCCCAAGACCTCTTTGGCAACCTCTACGATATCGAGTCCGGGAAAGTACCGGAACAACACCCGTTCCACAATCAGGAACAAAATGAGGGTGATGGCCCCGGAGATGAGCGGGAGCATCCACGACGCTTCCATCCCTGCCTTGCTAATGGTTTGAGGGTAACTCAAAAACACGTTGACCCCCACAAAGACCGTCAGCAAACTGACGAGTTCTTTGGCCCCGATACTCGCCTTGCTTTGCACCTGCGGCATTATGACTTCCCTCCTTTGCTGCGAAACCAGCTTTTGCCTGCCCGCCTTGTCGCCCGGCTCCACGGTCTGGTGACGGGTTGTTGCCGCCAATCGCTTTGTGTAAACAAGAAACTCGGACGTTCGTTCATCGTGTAGTCCGGACCGCGGACAAACACGTCCGGAGAAGAATCCATACTGGGAACCACGGGTGCCATGAGGGGAACACCAAACGACTTTTGCATCGCAAGTGCAGCCGTAACGACACACCAGACCAAAGCCATCCCGTAGAACCCAAAAAACGCTGCAGCGGCCAAAAACAAAAAACGGCCGACGCGCACAGCGATGGACAGGTTGTAATTCGGAATCGTAAAGGATGCCAGTGCAGTCACGGCAACGACGATGACCAGCAATGGGCTGACCACCCCGGCTTGCACAGCTGCTTGTCCGATAATCAAAGCGCCGACAATGCCAATTGTTGGACCAATCACGGTCGGAATGCGGATGCCTGCTTCGCGAATCAATTCGATCGCGAATTCCATTAACAACACTTCTACCACCACTGGAAACGGAACTTGTTCCCGGCTCCCTGCTACAGCCAGCAACAGATCGGTTGGAATCATTTCCGGGTGGTAATTGGTTACGGAAATATAGATTCCAGGCAGGAACATCGCGACAAACAACGCGGACCAGCGAATGAACCGTAAAAACGTGCCAAATGGAACCTTGATGTACGCATCTTCCGGCGTCTGCATCATGCTCCAAAATACCACTGGAACCGCGAGCACAAACGGGCTCTGACCGACAAAAATGGCAACGTGTCCTTCCGTTAACATGTGCGCGATGCGGTCTGGGCGCTCCGTAGACATCACCTGCGGGACCCACACGTGCGGGTCCTCTTCGATAAACTGCTCCATCATGCCGCTGTCTGCCAGGTAATCTACGTCAATTCCTTCGATTCGGCGCTTGACTTCCTGAATTAAATTCGGGTTGGTCAATCCTTCCACGTACATGACAGCGATGTCCGTTTTTCCCAACCGTCCCACGCTCATCATTTCCGTAACAAGGTTTTCGCTGCGCAGCTTTGACCGAACCAAACCCGTGTTGGCCCGGAAATTCTCAGTAAAGGCATCGTGCGGACCCCTGACTACCGTTTCCGTCTGCGGCAATCCGACCGTCCGGTGTTCCCACCCTTTCGTTTCGACGATCAGCGCGGAAGCACACCCGTCAATAAAAATGGCCGTCGCCCCTGCTAAGATGGCAGACGTGGTGTCCTGCCAAGTCTTTTCAATGCTAATCTGGTTGCTCGGCACGAGCGTCTCGCTGACCTGCTTCATCCGGCGTTCCGGGCCTTCCTCAGTCAGGCGCGTTAAGTACATCAGGGGTTCAAGTACATGCGTGTTGATAATGCTTTTGTCGGAGATCCCGTCGACAAAGACAGCGAGCGCTCTCCACGGATGTTCTGTGCCAATGGTGAAGTCCCGGACGACAATATCCTTGTTTTTTGGTAAATGGAAAATTTTCCCGACCGAATCCTTGACGCGGTCGAGATGCGAAGAAACGAACTTAGTGTCTTCGGGCAAACCTTCCTCATCTTCCGCATGCTCCGTCAATTCTTTGAGGGGAATCGGCCGGACAGCGCGCTGATCGGCATTTTTACCGCCAGCGGTAAAAGTCTCCCCCCACAAATTCGTGGGAACGGCCAATTCCGCGGCGGCCTCCGTACCCCATTTCCGGTGGCGTTTGCCATCCGGTGGCTCGCTGCGGCTATGTTGAAGTTGACCGTACGCACCCCTGCTACCTTCGACCTGTTCGTCATGACCGGCTTCCGCTTGGTCTGCTCGAGTGGGTTGAAAAGAGGCAGCCGGTTGCGAAGCTTCCGACTGGGGTTGGTCTGGAGGACCTAGAGTAAACTGGTCGTTCAAGATACTATCATCCACCGTCAGCAACCGTTTGAACCAAGATGGCAACAGCGTCTCATCCACCCCCGCCCTGTTTTGGGAATAGCTTGCGACGGGGCAACAGGCTTTATTCTCGGCTCGTACATGCGGCGAGGGATTGCGAGTCTTTCATTTCAGGAATGGCATGAGGCAGGAGTGCCATGCGGCAGGCAGGAACGCCCATTAGGCTTTCGGTTTCGGGAGGTCCTTGGGCAATATCGATACCTTCAGAGTGAGCAGACGGGTTTGCGGAGAGTAGCCGACGATGGAAACACCATAAGGGTTCTGAGGCCGTTTGGTGAAGTTCAAGTCCAAAGCGTCCGTCGACGGATCCACAGTAATCCAATTTGGCCATGGAAGGCGGCGAAACACGAACACCAAGGCGGCGGTCGGAATGGGAAGTTGCCCCATGTTGGCACTTTGCAGAGCGAGCTGTAAGTTTCCGTTTTGAACCGTTGGAGTAAACACCATGTCAAAGGGGACCACTCTGTCGCTCAATTTAAATCCGGCGTTGACAGTCCAGGCGTTTCCAAACTGTATCTGAGCCGATGAGAGGACATTTTTTACATCCTTTTGTTGAGATAAGGCATACTGTAGATAGGCGTTGATAGCGTTTTGTCCTACTGCCAGTTGAACGGTTGCCGGTTGCTGATTCGATGCACCTGCAGTCACCCCAGGGTACGAGGACTGAGATGCCTTAGGAAGGCTTCCCCATAACGCCGTCAAACCTACAATCACCAAAAGGTTGAGCGACAGCAACACAACGAACGCCTTCTTCCACAACACACTTTCCCTCCCATCGCTGCATTTTATAAATCGATAGACATTGGACAACAGAATGTATACGATAGATGGCGGGAAAAATACCGCTCAATTGGGCATTGGACACATCCGTGGAAATAGAACACCCTTAATTTCACCGTATGGGTAAAGGTCGTGGTGCTATGAATTCAACTAAATGGCGAAACTGGGGACTCGTCTTCATGTTTGGCGGATTTTTTGTGATGTACGCCGGCGTTTACAACAAATCCCTGATTCCGTACTTGCTCCCAGTGGGCAGCATCGGCGTCCTGGCGGGTATCCTGATCTACTTCCGCTTTGGTCCTGTCAATCCCAGCATAAAGACGATTGAGTGCCCCCGCTGCGGACGTAGAACCAGGTTGACCGGGGAGTTCGACGCCTGCAGTCACTGCAAGCAGCCTTTGCGGCGCACCCCTGAAGGAACCTACGAACCTCACGTCCCTTCGTAAACGGTGCGATTCGTCTTTGTGTCAATTGGACGACTTCGCTGCATTCGCTGTAGAGGTCGTTTTGTCCGACGACCTGGATTTGTGTTTTTCCTTGACAGTCTTCTCACTTTCTAAAACCTTCTTCTGAAGTTTGGTTTCCTTTTGCAAACGTTTATAGTACTGGCAGAACTCAGATACTAGGCACTGCTCGCACTTTGGACTGCGCGCAGAGCAAACCCTTCTCCCATGGTGTATCAGCCAGTGATGCGCGGGTGACCAAAGCTCTTCAGGAATCCGGGAACACACCTCGGCCTCCACGGTTTCCGGATTCATACTATTCGCCAGACCTATGCGATTCGCGACGCGTTTGACGTGCGTGTCAACGGCCAGAGCAGGCATTCCGAAAGCGTTTGACAGCACCACGTTTGCAGTTTTGCGCCCAACACCGGGTAAATCGACCAGATCGTCGCGGGATGTTGGGACTTGCCCATGGTACTTTTCTAGCAACAGCTTGCAAGTAGCAATAATATTTTCAGACTTTGTCCGAAATAAGCCCAGTTGTTTGATGTCTTTTTGTAGTATCTCCGGTGTAAGTGCCGCGTAGTCCTCAGGGCGCGGATATTTTGCAAAAAGACTTTGGGTCACCATGTTGACCCGCTCATCGGTGCATTGTGCGGACAACATGGTAGCAATCAAAAGTTCAAAGGGGTTGCGAAAGTTCAGCGCACACTTTGCGTCGGGATACGCTTCTGCGAGCTTAGCGAGCATTCTGCGCGTATTTGCGCGCGACAGCAGGGCCATTGCCAACCATCCTTCATGTTCCTGTATTTTCACCGGGACCCTGCAAGGGACACCCCCAGCATGTCCTTGCGCGAGGTGCAAAAACTCGCAAAAGGGTTATCCGTGCGAGACCTCATACCTGGAGTGTTTCGCCAAATCGAGGAAATCGTCTCGTTTCAGCCTGTCGAGCAGCAACTCCCGCACCAGTGGTTTTTGGTAGACAATGTGGCGGCCATTCTTGAATTCCTCAAATACTGAAGAAAGCCAAAGGTATTCGCTGGTGATGAGCCGGTAATCCCGATGAGGGTCTAAAGGTTCGCCACCCACCGTAACTTCTCCCAAACTTCTGGTTCCATTTCGAACCTCAACTTCGGCCGTAGCGTTAGCCATCGCCATGTACCCTACCACTGACCCTCGGAATCCATAGCCGAAACCCGTTTTATTGTAAAACTCCGGCTGAATCGATTTCGCAAGGATAGACCGAATTTCTCTCCCAGTTAAGGTCATTGCCAGCGGCCGGGTCGGTGTGGAACACGCCCCGAGAACGTGTCTCATTTCTACCCAGCCAACCAGTAAACTTGCAGTCAGCGAACCCGTCATGACCAGACCTAAATCGCACGGACTTTCTTCGAACATGGCGTCCGCCAGCACATTCGCCAATAGGGACTCCCTGTCGAAGTTGACGGGAAGGCGTTCCGGTAAAAACACGACGGGTGCCGACAAGCGTTCTTCAATATCCGGCAAATAGCCCCGGTAAGCCGACAGCATTTGCTGGTCGTATGGCCCCTGCGGGTCCACTTCAACCGGTTTGCACTCGATCCCGGCGACTTGCCCTCGTTGCTCGTCGAAATCGATCACGGTATGCCCAAACGTCACCGCATGCTTTCCAGATTGAAACACAGCAGTCCCCGCATGCTGCTCGGCGGCACTTAAAAAGTGGTGCGTATGACCGCCCAGAATGAGGTCGATGCCAGGTACAGCAGCGGCCAACTGGCGATCGGCGTACAATCCCAGGTGCGAAAGCAAAACGACGACTTGACAGCCTTGTCTGCGCAAATCAGCCACGGCTTCTTGAGCCTTGGCAAACGGGGCCAACGGTCTGACTCCCAGCACCCCGTACGGGAGTACGTAATCTGGAGTCAACCCAAAGAACCCGATTTTCACGCCTCTTTCTTGCACAATCAAGGAGTCGCGAAAAAAAGGAAACGGTTTGCCGGATTCTTGTTGCAAGTTCGTTCCAAAGGCCGTCGTATTCGCCCGTGTGACCAGATTGCCCCATTCTTCGACCGGGATGGTCAATCCTTCGTTGTTTCCAAAGATCCATGCGTCAACCCCGAGTGCCGCCATCATGGCAGCATTGACATGCCCGCACGTAGCTTCGGTTTCAGGTCTTACCCTATCCAACGCGTCTCCTATGTCTACGGTTATCACAAACTGACCTTGGCGCTTCAGGCGGTTTCTCACTTCCCGCAACTGGTGTCCAAGGCGCATGTAATTTTCAAGCTGGCTGTGCACGTCATTCACGTGCAGAAGGTGAATTTTCACTGCTTCACCCCAAATTCCAATCAATAGGATGTCTGGAGGGTTCGCCAACAATCAACTTGCCCTTCCAGATGTTATGCGGTTTGCTCACCGTCGAGTCCAAGATCCTTCGCGATACCCTTTAAGGCTTCAATCACAAATGCGATGTGCTCGTCCAAGTCGACGCCGAGTTCTTCGGCTCCTTGGTATACGTCTTCGCGGTGCACGCCTTTTGCAAACGCTTTATCCTTTAACTTCTTTTTCACGCTTTTGACTTCAACATCCGCAAGGCTCCGGGATGGGCGAACCATGGCGACAGCCATGACGAATCCCGAGATTTCGTCACATGCGTAAAGGGCCTTGGCCATCATGCTGTCCCGTACCAGGCCATTGTAATCGGCGTGCGCACGAATGGCATAAATGACGTCTTCCGGGTACCCATGTTCGGCGAGGATGCGAGCGCCCACTATGGTGTGTTCCTCGGGCGTCGGATAGCGTTCGTAGTCAAAGTCGTGCAGCAAACCCGTAATTCCCCATCTCTCTTCGTCTTCTCCGAATTTCTTTGCGTATGCGCGCATCGCCGCCTCCACTGCGAAGGCGTGCCGCAAAAGGGATTCGCTTTGCGTGTATTCTTCGAGCAACTGTAAAGCTTCTTCGCGCGTCTTCAAGATCGAACAACCTCCGAATTCAAAATTTCAAGATTCAGGCAAGATTCAGGATGGAACCACTTCAGTCAAAGCCATGTGGTAAAGCGGGAGCAACACCTGAAAACAATCTGTCACTGCCAGCTCGAATTCCTGAGCCGTCATCTGTACAGCTTTTTCTTGCGGAATCTGGATGCCGGTCAAAAGTTCGCCTTGCCGGGTTTGGGCCAACCTGTTCGCAAGTTCCACGAGTTTTCTCTCGTCCACTTCACGTGCGCTTAACGCCAAGGGATTGGTGTGGTCCGGAATCCAGACATACCAATCCGGAATGCGCGCTATGACGTCAGAAGCGTGGTGAATCAACTGCTGCGCGAACGCCCGTCGCTGCAGCGATTCGTATATCAAGCCAAATGTGGCAAAGGCATGGGTCTCCCAAGCGCCAATTTGAAAATGAGGGTGTTTTTTATAGCCTCTCTTGTCGTGTCCAAATGCTACCCAACTGTCGTTCGGAGGGTTGACGGTCCTCCGGGCGTGTTTCGCCACGTGGGCGTACATCGGGCGGCCTGTCAACTCTGTCAGGGTTTGTTCGAAGTCTTGTCCGAGTTGGACCAGCTTGGGACGCAGGTTCGCTTTTAGCGCTTCCATCCTGGGTTCGAGCCCAGGAACGCTAAACACCTCAAAATCCGCTTGTGCAAATCCCACAAATTCCAAACCCGATCCACTCCCTTCATAAAAAAGTTCACTGGAGGCCACAAGTGGCAGAACTGTCTGTAACTCCAGTATACCTCTACAAGCAAGCGAGAAACCTGTCTTAAATAACCGCTCCGGCGTTTGGCGACCAGTGCAGTCCAATTATTGCGAATCGGCCTTTGCTGCCGCCTTTTGGATTTTGTCGCGAATTCTCGACAACCGGTGCTGCAAGGCGAAACGGATCTCGCTGTGCAATGCGGTTTGGGTTTCAGAGGCTCCCGTTGAAACGGGTAGTCGGGCAAAGACGAGGCTTCGTTCTAGAGCCTTCTGTGTCCAGTCCTGCGCCTCTGCCAATTCCCGTTTCCGGTGCTCCGCCAATTTCGCCAGTTCGACTGCTGGTTGTATCGTCCAAGGGAACCGGTTGAACATTTCCCGCCAGACCTTTGCGGCTTCTTCCCAGTCCCCCCGCCGCTTTAAACGAAGGCTGTGGAGCCAAAGTGCCCTCCAGTCTGCGTCTGGACATCTTGCCGCCGCCACGTAGCAACGATCCGCCTGCGTATGTTCCTGCCATTCATCGTACCACCGGGCCAACGCAAGGAAATCCTCAACTCCAGAGGGGGTTTGCTTTTCGCTTAACTTGTCCGCTAATACGCAGAGCAGGGTTACCAGGGTGCAAACGTCTGTCGCGTTGTGTTCAAACACGGGTTCAATCAGACCCGGGTCTTTTTCCTCGACAAACGCAAAGTAGCGACCGGGCGCCTCTTTGCCGGGAAGGTCGTCCACGCGCGTCATGCCTAGGACGTGCTGTTCCAGGTTTGCCAGCGACACCCGTCCGAGCGCTTTGCGCCAAAACCGGCGGCTTGGGTAGAGCAAGTCGATGTGATCCGGGGGTTCCAAAAGCGACAGCCTGTGCATCACCAACCGACTCTGGAGCAACGGCCAGTCGAACGATTTTCCGTTGAATGTGACGACCGCGGCATCGGGTACTAGAAAGTGCCTGAGGACCGCATTGAGCATGTCCTGTTCCGCACTGTATTCTTCTAAAAAATACTGATAAACGACAAACTCGTCCTGTTCTACTTCACCGATGGAGTGTAAAAACGGGAACGTGCCGGCACCTGTCCCCAATCCCGTCGTTTCTGTGTCGTAAAAGCGAAGGTGCCGCGGGACATCAGGAAGTTTCACCGCCTTGGCCACTATGGCCAGTTCGCAGTTCAAAACATCGGCAAAGCGGCGTCCGCCGTGCATCGACAGCAGGTCAAACCGCAGCTCCCTGAGCCAGTAATCCCCTCCTGCGTCACCGCGAACGCGGCGAAATCCCAGTGAGCCCAAGTCGTTTTGAATAAGCTGCAAGTCTTTACTTTCCAAGTCGTCGCACTCTGACCTCAATCGCTGTAACGTCAAGTCTTCCAGGGTCGCAGCCGAGACGGCCGCATCGTCTTGGCTGAAAAGCTCTGGACGCAAAGGTTCCGGATCGACCGGCGGCGACGGCTTCTGACGACCCACCGACTTCTCCAGCGCCTGCAGGCGTTCAAACAGGCTGCGCGGCATCGTTCAAACCTCTGTGCTGGCTTTTTGCCCAGACAGAACACCTTGAATTAACTGCCTGGCAAGCCGCTTTGGATTCTCTGACCCTTGCTGGGGTCCGACGCAAGAAGGACAACCCGAATCGCATGGACATTCGTCGATCATTTCCAGGGCGCACGCATATACGTCTTCAACCTTGCGGTACACGCGTTCTGCAAGCCCAACCCCGCCTGGATAGGCATCGTACAAGTACACCGCCGGCTTGGCATCCATGAGGTCCCGGATTGCCACCGACGAGTGGATATCTGAAGGGGAACACATGCAGTATAACGCCGCCGCATTGCGCAACAGATGTGAGACGGCAAGCAGCGCAGATTCCCACGCTTGGTTGCTCCAGGAAAAGTCCTCCTTGTTCCACGTGCACCAATACCCCACGCTGTGCAGTTCCGCTTCTGGCAGGTGAATTTTTCCCCAGCCGAGGTTTTCATGGGTTTCGAATTTGATCTTCTTGAACAGCGTCGGTACAGCGTTGACCATGACTTCGCCAACGTGGTGTCGTTCGCCGGCAACCCCTGCAGTCTCGAAAAATGTGTCCAAGACCCGCAGCCGGACTGCCAGTTCTGCATCGGTGTAGTAATCCGATTCTACCGGCCGGACGAACGCTTTGCCGTTTTCCAGGTCGAGCTTTTCGACTTGATACGATCGCGATTGATGAAGGTAAATCGCTTCTTCATGCAGCGTGGTTAAGGCGCTGAACCGGTCAGTTTCTCCAATAACCCGGGGTTTTGCAGCACTCGTGTCAATCACCACGACGTTGTCTTGCGCCGCGCTGCGCAGAGAGATGCTGTGACTCGGCAAAGCGTCAGACATCCAATAGTACTTGTCGTCTCCACCCTTGTGCAGTACGCGGTGACTAGCGAGGTATTCCAACAGTTCCGAGGTTGTCTCGACCCCAAACTGTTCCAATTCCGAAAACGGCAGCTCGTAGGCAGCGCACTTCAAATGGTCCGTCAAAATCAAAAGGTTGTCAGGATACACCCGGGCAGCCTCGGGCGAACTCGCCAGCACTTGCTGCGCATGAGCTGCAACATACTGGTCCAGCGCGGAGGAATTCGCCACGTAAATGGCTACGGAAAGCCCCTGTCTGCGACCGGCCCGTCCACTTTGCTGACGGAGCGAAGCAATCGATCCCGGATACCCTACGCTGATGGCAGCTTCCAGCGAGCCGATGTCAATTCCCAGTTCCAACGCATTGGTACTGACGACCGCCCGAATTTCCCCCGATCGCAAATCCCGTTCAATCTGTCGCCGTTCATTGGGCAAATAACCCCCGCGGTAGCCCACCACTTTCCCTGCGAGTCTTAACGGGGCGTCGTTTTTCAAGTACGATGCCAAAACTTCCACTTGAGTTCGGGTCTTCACAAACGCGATCGTCGAAATGTCTTCGGCAAGCAGCCGTCTCGCAATGCGTCGGGCCTCCTGCAAGGAAGACCTTCGAATTCCCAATTGGGGATTGACCACGGGCGGGTTGTAAAACAGCGTGTGACGCTCGCCACTGGGAGCCCCAGACTCGGATATCACGGTCATCTCGCGGCCCGTCAATTCCAATCCCAACTCGTTGGGATTGGCAACCGTGGCGGAACTCAAAACAAACTGCGGACGACTCCCGTAAAATTCACAAATCCGAAGCAGCCGTCTCATTACGTTCGCCACATGGCTGCCAAAAACGCCGCGGTAGATGTGCGCTTCGTCGATCACGATGAATTTGAGGTTTTCAAACAGCCTCAGCCACTTGGTGTGGTGCGGCAAAATGGCGGCGTGCAGCATGTCTGGGTTGGTGACCACGATGTGGCCCGCTTCCCGGATTTTTTGGCGGATGTTCATCGGGGTATCCCCGTCGTACGTATATGAGTTCACCTGAACCGTCAGATTGGCCGCCAAACCGTTGAGCTCAGCCACTTGGTCCTGGGACAGAGCTTTGGTCGGAAACAGGTATAAAGCTCTCGCCTGCGGGTCCTTGCAGATGGCGTCCAAAACCGGGACATTGTAACACAAGGTTTTACCGCTCGCCGTGGGCGTTACCACCATGGCATCCTTACCGGCATGCACACAGCCCAATGCTTCTTCTTGATGCGAGTACAGTTGCCGGACACCCCGTTGATCAAGTGCAGAAACGACATCTTGGTGCACCCAGCCGGGAATGTCGCGGTAGCGAGGCAACCGGGCAGGCTCAACCTGCCAATGGCTCACCTGGTCTAGGAAAGCAGGCGTACGACGCCACTCGTTTAGCAACAAATTCAACTGCACACGTAAAACTCCCAATCTCAGGAATTATAAATTCCAGATTTTAACATAATAATAATTGGAAAACACGGATGTTACATCCAAAGGAGGCAAACAGCTGCACGATTCATTCGCTTGTGTAATGCATTCGACGCGGACAAGCGAACTCCTGTTCGCAAAGTCTGTCGTTTCGGCTTGTAGAAATGCCAATGGCAACGGTTTCTACGAATTTTGCAAATTTCAGGTCACGATTAGCACACTGCAACATAGCATGTAAGGAGAAGTCTTTCAGAGAGATTGTATGAATCTCGTACACCTTGGAAATAAAGTATATTACAACCAAGAGGGAGGAATTGCCAGTGCAAGCCATGGAAAAGTGGGCGACGCGCTCAGATGCGTGGACCCCCGACGACGATGTGAGACTGGCCGAAATTGTACTCCAACACATCCGTACCGGCAGCACCCAATTGAGGGCCTTTGAAGAAGCAGCCAACGAACTTGGCCGAACCGCAGCAGCTTGTGGGTATCGCTGGAATGGCGTCGTAAGGAAAAACCACCGGGAGGACATCGAACGCGCCAAACGGGAGAGAAAATCTGCTCAGCGAGTGAGCGCTGCAAGTTCTTCTGGCTCCGTGAGCCGCAGTGAGGAAAACTTTGTGACTACGACCATGACATCTTCCGACTCCATGAAGGAAGTCATTCGATTTTTGCAAAGCTACGACGAACAGTACCAGAAACTGCGCCGACAAGTGGACCAATTGGAAGAGGAACGGCGCGGTCTCACGGAAAAGCTGGCCGTATTGGAAACCAAGCTGGCTCAGATTCCACAGGATGGGAGCAGCTCTGTCACGCCAGAACAGCTGGAACAGGACTCGAAAACCCTGTTTGCCATCATGGAACGGGCTAGGAAATTGCTGGAATCTGATGGTGCCCGGACGCGAACTGCAGAATAGCGAGCCAAACAGTGCTGCAAGGTATCATCTCTTGCAGCGGGAATCTATCCACGCCCGCCATTTTGCCGCTATGGCGGGCGTAAACGGACCTCGTTTGGCATTTCCGGCGTTCAACAGGTACTTGGACGCCGCTTTCGCATGTTCAATCCAGGACGCAGGATAGTCCGGCAGGCGTTTTGCAAACTCTTCTTCGTCTAACAAGGCGGCTCCTTGCGACGACACAAACACATCCAAATCCAAGTCGCGAAACTCAATCATTTGACGGCCTGGGTAATAGGCAATAGGTGTAATAATATTACAATAATATTCAGTTATCCCATTCTTTAGAAGTATAAAAAGCTGGTAGTAGTGACCTGGCCAAAAAAGAGCGACCACAGGATACGGACTTGACCAGGAAGGACGAGTCGCTTCTCTAACCTCACTGGCCGGCGGAATGTAAAAGGCCCACGCTTCATGCGTCGGCTCTACCGTCATCCATTGTCTGTGGGCGCTTCCGTCCCCATGTAAACTGACGATTCTCATCCCCCGTGTTCCAACTCCCCTCGCTCGTGCACGGAACTCTCGCAATCCGCCCCGGTCTTGTGCGATGTGACCGCAGATGCAGGAGAATCTTCATCCACGCCTGGTGAATTGTCTACGCCCGATGAATTGTCTAAACCCGAAGAGTTGTCCGAAGCGAATCGAGCAGGCGGACGGGAACCTATGGAACGGTGGTGTTCCGTTCCCGAAGCCTCGTCTGGCAGAAAGTCGACAAATAAGCGGGCCCTGAGCAAAGACTTAAGCCCAATCAGTATGATGGGTCCCAAAAACAGCCCAAGAACACCCAGCAGTTGCATCCCTACATAAAGAGCAAACAGCGTAGACAGCGTATCCAACCCAACACTGTCCGCCAAAATTTTCGGCTCGACCACGTGGCGGATGGCGCTGATGACCGCTTGGAGCAGAAGCACCTTCAATGCCAACGCCATGTTCCCGGCCACAAAAGCACCTACCGCCCATGGGACCGTCAAAATGGCTGACCCTAAAATGGGAATGAGTCCCGTCACTCCAAACGCGATCCCGAGGATTACAGCATATTGAATTTTTAACAGAAGCATGCCCACCACGCCAAGCACGGCCGACATCAACATCAAAACAACCTGAACGCGCAGCGTGCCTGTAAACGCCTTGCCCATGGCCCGCATGGCCGTTTCCATCTTGATGGACCATCCCGGCGGCAGCGTTCGGAGGAAAGCTTTATACAGCCGTTCGCGGTCTGCGAGCATGAAGTACGCGGTGATTAACGAAATCACGACCACAAAACTGATTTCCGGCAGATTCGTTACGGAATTTAAAAGGCCGGTAGCGAAGCTGCGAAACCACTGCTCAATAGTAGACAGGGCGTGTACGGCTGTCGTCTGCATGCCTGCAGCGACATTGGGGGGTAATTGCCCGTAAAACACGCGGCCAATTGCAATCTGTTTCAACACCCATGCCTGTATCACGTTAAAGTAATGCGGCACGTTCAACAGCAACAGCGTCGCTTCTTTGGCGACAGCAATCACCGCAAAAATAGACAGCAGCACCACGACCAATACAACACTCACCAGTACAAGCAGCGCTGCACTTCGGCGGCGCATTCGGTGCATCTCCAGCCACTTGACTATCGGCAACAACATAATCGCTAAAAACCAGCCAATGACAAACGGGAGTATGTACTTCAAGGACCACACGAACGCGGCAGACACGATGAAAACCAGCAATACTAAAGAGACGACTTCGACTAATCGCCATAGGTATTTTCGTAAAAGCGCCTGTTGGCGCGTGGTCGCCACACCCATGCCACCTTTCCGCCGTGCCATCCTGCGGGTTTTAACAGACTATTTTTGCTGCCGCAAAATGCGCTTTCGAGCGATGAATCCAATCCCGATGACAACAAAAGCGATTCCATACAGAGTCGCCGATAAAGAACCCCTTCCCTCCGCCAGAAGCACAGAGGCCACTGCGAGGCAAGCCATTGCAAACAACGCAACAAAAAAATAGATCACTTTGACTGAACCGGTCATCTTTCGAACCCCTCTTTCAAGTAAAGCCACGTAACGCGATCATACCATACAAGCACCCCGCAGGGCAGACGGGGCAACCAAGGGTCAAAAGTGATCCATGCCATCTAAGGCCACTGTCCCCACATACAGTTATAGCCGGGCAGACCCCGGCTGTAAACAGGTGCGTTCAGTGAATTTTATGCGTTGCTTCAAGCAAATAGCATCACATCGTCCTTTAAGCCGTCGCCACCGCGGGCAAGTACCCGGCAATGATTTCCCACGCCTCGTTCTCGGATTTCGCCGCGACAATGCGGTGAGCACCGCACCTGCGGTACATCATGCGACGCCCAGGGTCCGAAGTGACGACAAAAATGGTTCCGACCCCTGCCTCGCGCAGCGACTGCGTGATGAGCGCCGTGCGTACAAAGTCCTCGTCTTCCTGAACAACGGCCACATCAAACTGTTCCCTGGCCACCACGGTTCTTACATCGTGACGCCGTCCCGCCGAGTGCAGCAACAAATTTCCGTACCACAAACTCATCTGCCGGTGATAGACGTCGATGCAGTCAAGCACCCGAACCTCCATGGAACTCTCCTGACAATTTCGCACGTATGTTAAACCCTCGCGTCCGAACGCTGCGATTAACGCTTTTGCCACAGCCAACACCTTCTCCTTCCCGTTCTTTGAGGTTGCTGCTGGGGAGGGCGACAAGATACCCCGTCGCGCAAAATGATAGCGCTTACAAAGTCATTATACACCTAAACTTGAGAAATGGAAATTCGAAAAAAGGAAATGACCGAGCCTATTATGGCCCTTGACTTGCGGACTCCATTTTGACGACTGCTGCCGCTCCGCGTTTACGCTGCAAATAAAGCATTAACTGCTCTCCGTACTGATACACGGAATCGCGTGCACCCGGTGCATCTCTGCGTTCCACTGCGGCGGCAATCCTGCGGCAGATCACCACACCTTGCAACTCGTTGCCGCGCAACAATCGCAGACTGCTTCTCAAGGCTTCCTGCACCACCCGCAACGCGTTTTCCAGCAGAGAACTGCGGGCTATTTCGGCCAATATGGAATAAAAAGACAGCTCTGCTGCAATCGCCTCTTCGCTGCCCGGAATTACACACTCCAGCGCAAACAACGCCTGTGCGAGCCGGGTATCGTCAAAACCGTCCGCACGGGTTGCTGCAAAGCCGGCGATTCCAGCCAACAAACTGATCTCCAGTTCCACCATTCGGCTGGCCTCGCTGGCACTCAGCAAGATTGCGGCCTCCAACGGTTCCATCCACATCTCCACTGTCGCACTGCGGACATACGTTCCATCTCCGTGGCGAAACTCGACCAACCCTTGTCCGCGAAGCGTGCTCAGCGCTTCGCGGACGGTCGCCCGGCTGCAGCCAAACTCCTCGGCTAGGTGGGCCAGCGGAGGCAGTTTATCCCCTGCCTGGAACACGCCGTTTTCGATGGACGAGCGGATTCTCCGGGCAATTTGCGCGTACAGCTTTCGTTCGTCCGATTGCTCGGCAGTTGCCACACGCACCACCCCCTGGCCCCCCTGGGCCTAAGTCGCTTCGCGCAAACAGAATTACTTTACGACAAAGTTGATTAAACGCCCAGGCACGTACACCTGCTTAACCACCGTTTTCCCGTCCAGCCATTGGGCAGTTTCAGCATGAGCCCGCGCCGCGGCAAAAGCCTCGTCGTCCGTTGCCTCGGCTCCAACAACGATCCGGGTTCGTACACGCCCGTTGATTTGAACGGCAATCTCCACCTCGTCGTCTTTTAACCACTGTTCATCGTAGGTAGGCCAAACTGCGCTAAACACGGAAGATTTGTGTCCAAGCAGCGCCCAAAGTTCTTCGCCAAGGTGCGGAGCAAACGGAGAAACCGTCACGGCCATCGTTTCCAAAGTCGCTCGGTCCAAACCGCGCTCCGATTCACCGGCCAGCGAGTTTAGGTATTCCATGAACGCACTGACCGCTGTATTCAGGCGGAAGCTTTCCATCCTTTCGGAAAGGCTGGCCAAAAAGCGATGCCGCAGTTTTTCCAGAGAGGTGCGCGGAGCGCACGGGCTGTCTGCGTGTGCCGAAACCATTTTGTAAAACCGGTTTAAGAAGCGGCTGACTCCTTCCAAGCCGTTCGTGTTCCACTCAGCGTCGTCCTCCGGGGGACCCACAAACAGTTCATAAACCCGCAGCGCGTCGATGCCGTGGTGTTCCAAAATATCTTCGGGGTTGACTACGTTGCCTTTTGACTTGGACATTTTCGCCCCGTTGAGCGTAATCATGCCTTGATTGAACAGGTGTTGAAAGGGCTCTTTAAAGTCAATCAACCCAAGGTCGTAAATGACCTTCGTGAAAAAGCGGGCGTACAGCAAGTGCAACACCGCGTGTTCCACTCCGCCAATGTACATGTCCACTGGCAGCCAACGATTGACGATGTCCGATCCGAACGGCTCCTGGTGGTTATGAGGATCCGGATACCGCAGAAAATACCAGCTTGAGCCGGCCCATTGAGGCATCGTGTCCGTTTCTCGCCGCGCAGGTCCACCGCACTTCGGACATGTGGTATGCACAAACGAGTCGATTGCCGCCAATGGAGATTCACCTGTTCCCGTCGGCTCGTAACGCTCCACTTCAGGCAGGCGTACAGGCAGGTCCTCGACCGGTACAGGAACTGTTCCGCAATGGTCGCAGTAAATAATCGGAATGGGCTCGCCCCAGTAGCGTTGACGCGCAAACACCCAGTCGCGCATCCGATATGTGACGGTTTCTTCACCGACCCCTATGCGCTTCAGTTCGGCCACGACGGCTTGTTTGCCCGCTTCGACGTCGAGGCCGTCGAATTTCCCCGAGTTCACAAGCTGCCCTGGGCCAGTGTGCAAACCCGGTTTTTCATCGGCAGATTCGCCGGTGTTCACGGCCCCTGCCCCGTCTTTCGGTTGAATCACCTGGACGATGGGCAAATCAAAGGCAACGGCAAAGTCGTAGTCGCGTTCATCGTGGGCGGGCACTGCCATAATCGCACCGGTGCCGTAATCCATCAACACGTAGTCAGCAATCCAGATGGGCATTTGTTTACCCGTCAGCGGGTGCAGCGCCATAGCCCCCGTGAACACTCCGGTTTTGGTCTTGTCGAGAATTTGCCGTGAAATGGCCGACTTTTTCAATGTCTCTTGCACGTAGTCTTCGACCTTTTCGCGTTGCGCGTCCGTCGTAATCCGTGCCACCAAGGGATGTTCCGGAGCTAAAACCATGTAGGTGGCCCCGTACAATGTATCGGGGCGCGTGGTGAAAACCTCAATTTTTGCGTCGTGCCCCTGCACCAAAAACTCGATGCGAGCGCCGGTGCTTCTGCCAATCCAGGCAGTTTGCATACGTTTCACCTTGTCCGGCCAGTTGAGGTCCGCCAAATCTTCCAGCAACCGGTCCGCATAGGCGGTGATTTTCAGCATCCACTGATTCATTTCTTTCTTGGTTACGTCCGTGCCGCAGCGGTCGCATTTGCCATCCACCACTTCTTCGTTGGACAATCCAGTCTTGCAGCTCGGGCACCAGTTAATCGGCATTTTCTTGCGATAGGCCAATCCCTTTTCGAACATTCGCACGAAAAAGTACTGGGTCCACTTGTAGTACTCCGGATCGCTCGTATTGATTTCGCGATCCCAATCGTACATGGCACCAATTTCTTCAAGCTGTCTCTTGAAGTTCTCGACATTTTGGGCTGTCGAAATGCGCGGATGGACTCCGGTCTTAATCGCGTAATTTTCCGCGGGTAACCCGAACGCGTCCCATCCCATGGGGTGAAGCACTTCGTAGCCCTGAAGCGTTTTATAGCGGCTCCAAACGTCGGAAATCGTGTATCCCCGCCAGTGTCCGACGTGAAGACCATTCCCTGACGGATACGGGAACATGTCCAAACAATAGTACTTAGGCTTCCCGCTGTCCTCGCGGACATGGTGCGCCTTTGCGTCAATCCAACGCTGTTTCCATTTCTGTTCCACTTGTTGCGCGCGGTATTCCATACCCTGTTACACTCCCGACTTGACAAAATTAGATCAAAAAACTCCCATCCCTATTAGGACGAGAGCTGTATCCCGCGGTACCACCTAAATTGGACCTGCCGACGCCTGTGGTCCACCAAAAGGGATGCGGTGGTCGAGACGTCCTTGCAAGTTGATCCCACTTTTGCCTGTAACGCTGGCCAGCGTCCAGTTCCTGGAGCCTCCGAAACGAGTTCACAGCCTGTGCTTGTCCGGTTTGCACCAACCACCGGCTCTCTGTTCCTGCAAATGACTGCTAATACTTTTCATCACGGGCAATAAAGCGCTATTTTTTTCGCAATATGCAGTATAAGGATATTATAGCCATCCGTCGACAAAAATCAACGCGGCCCTGCTGGAATGCGCAAGGCCGCGGGCTGTTTCGACAGCGACTGGCTCCATCGTCTGCACCCCGGCAGGTGCAAACAGCCTGCCTGCACACCTGCCATCCCCTGTCTGACGTGTCTTCTTCTCACCGCCGGCTGTTCTGCAGCACCCCGAACAGGCGCAATACAAACAACAACAAGTTGATAATATCCAGGTACAGCGACAAGACCACCCATGGAACCTGCTCCACGCTGACTCCGTTATGAGCGATCCGGTTGACGTCAAACAGAATGTACCCTACAAAGATGGCAACACCGAGAAGTGAATAGACCAACTGCATCAAGGTCGAGAAGCCAATGAACAGCGAAACGAGCCCCATCAGGAGAATGGACAGCAGGCCGACCATCAAAAATCCGCCCAGGAAGGAAAAATCGAGCGACGTTCGAGCCGCCAGAATGGACGCGATCAGGAACGCCCCTGCCGTGACCCCGACGGCTTCCATGACCATGGCCGCACCCAAAACAGAAATGTAATGAGCGATGACGGGGTACAAAGTCATGCCTGAGATAAACGTGAAAGCCAGGACGAATCCCAACCCGATGCGACGTCTGCGTTGGATGAACATAGCGGCGACAATCATGACTAATTCGACAATCGACAAGATGCCAAGCAGAGGTCGAGGAACGTAACTGCCGGCGTAAAAACCGACAAGCGCCACGGCCAGGCTCATGAACAAGCCGCTGAAAACCTTGGCAAGCAAACTGTTGCGCGTCAAGGTATAGGTCTGCATCACTCATCATCCTTTCACTTTCAGAATGGACTGCAAAAGTTTTTCATAAACGCGAGGCAAAGGCAAAGACCAAATGTCTTCTCGAGTCACGTACTCGTAGCGGCCTTCGTCAACGCTCAATTCCGGCAGCGAAATACCCACCGGACGGTATACCTTGACGTGCCATTCCACGTGGGAAAAGATGTGGCGTTCTTGTCCGATCACGGCAAAGTCCAACCCGGACTGAGTGCCCTCGTCGCTGGGTGCACAGCCGGATTCCCTGACCGCAAAGGATGCGTAGTCCAACTGCGAAGAAGCAAACTGCGAAGGAACGCCGTTTTCCCCGTCTGCGCGCGCCGCTGCCAGTTCCTCATACCCTCGCCGGACCAGGTCTAAAACGCGGGTTTCTTGAATGGGCGTCAATCGATTCAACTCCCAGGCAGGAAGTTGCCACATGCCAGCCAGCAGTCCTTGGCGGGGTCGCCGTTCCATCAACACCCGTCCGCCTTTTTCCAACCACAAGGCGGCGACATCGACCACCTTTCTAGCCGGCTTTTTCGACTTCACCGGGAGCATCCCTGTCAAGTCGTTCTTAAGCGCCTCGCACGAGGCTGCAATCGGGCACTGTTGGCACGATGGGGACCGGGGAGTGCAAATTAACGCACCGAGTTCCATCAACGCCTGAGTCAAAACCTGCGGCGAAACCTCGTTCAGCCAGGTTTGCACGGCAGAAAAAACCTGGCGTTTGACAGCAGTGCTGTCCACCGGGTCGGCGATGCCTTGGTACCTGGCCATCACGCGCAGCACATTTCCGTCTACGGCAGGAACAGGCTGTCCAAATGCAATGCTGAGCAAAGCGCCCTGCGTGTAAGGGCCAACTCCTGGCAAAGCCTTGAGTCCTTCCTCTGTATCCGGAATCTTGCCGCCAAAGTCTTCGACCACAATCCTCGCTGCCCGGTGCAGGTTGCGCGCCCTCGAGTAATACCCTAAGCCCTGCCACCGCTTTAACACCTCGTCTTCAGGAGCGTCAGCCAAGGCGCGGACGTCAGGGTAGGTCGACATAAACGCGTCGTAATACGGAATCACCGTATCTACCCGGGTTTGCTGCAGCATGGTCTCGCTGATCCATATGGCATACGGGTCCCTAGTTTGCCTCCACGGCAGCACGCGCCGGTTGAGTTGATACCAATCCGCCAAGTCTTTGGCAGGGCTGCCACCTTGAGTGCACTGAGTCTGTTCCCGCATTCTAAAAGTCAAAACCTCCAGCTTGTTCATAATGAAATGATACCTGGTTTCCCCAAACACCCGTGAGACGGGTTAGTACACGGGAAATGTCCTCTGCAGGGTTGATTTCCAATCATTGTAACACGACCAACAAGGCTTTTATGCTTATATTCTCGCTGTCTGGATACAATACAGGCCGGGAGGTGCTGACCATGTGGGAGTTCGTTAACGGGATGGCGAATGGTGTCCGACACCGGATGATGCCCAGACGCCGAAACGGCGTTGGCACGATGACCGCCATGATGATTGGTGCGAGTGTGGGCATTGCAGCATGGGAAACCGTGCGCAGGAGCCGCAACACCAACGGTTCTGGAAACGCGGAGAAGTTGGCCGAGCAAGTCATGCAACGAATTGAGGACTGACCTCCAATAGTACGTCTTTCCACGGCAGCAGGCAGAGCGGTGCGCGTTGAACGGGAATCCGTTAGCGGCGGGGCCGCTCTGTCATCCCCAGCTTGAATACCTGCATCGATTTCGGCGATAAGCTGAGTACTTCATCGATTTCTGCGATAAGCTCCGTATTTTTGTTTCCATACCGCGTAAGACAAGCGGCTTCGTTTCAAAGCGTCCACAAACTTTTGCGTGTTTTCCATGACCCGCTTGGCTTCCACGATACTCATCTGCCGCAAAAAAAGCGCCTCTCCGAATTCCTCGAGGTCAATGACATGGTAGTAGGACCGTTCATATACAAGGATGTCGACATACATGTCCTCGACGTAAATGTATTCCTGGTCCTCCCACACCTTAACGAGGTCAATGTAGTGATCAAAGCGGAGCCTGGGGTGCTTGACCTGCACTCCGTCATCCAAGCAGGTGCTCACACCAATGCCCCATTGCGGGTAAATTTCGCGCAGTTGGTGGCTGTATCCAGCCTCTAACGAAGGCCGCTGCATCGATATCAGACCTGGCTTACGCGTCAACCGGTCAATAACAAACGGCTCGTTGCTGCGGTCTATCCCTCTGTCCTCACGCTTGTGGATGAGTTGAACACGGCCTAGTCGTAAGCCCATTCGTCAACGGGCACCCCCTGCGAAAAGTCCCGAAACAAAGGAAGGCGCGCAAGACTTGCGCGGCTGTCCGTCCAAGTGCTTCGTATGTACACTCTAGGGTACCACGTCTTTCCTGGACAAACAACAAACCAGGAAGTTTATAACAGGTCCAAAGCCCGTGAATTGAACTTCACAGCCCTCCGCAAGGTGTCACGGTCGAAACCTTGGCGACTGTCCGCGGCGAGCGCGAAAGTGCTTAGAATACTTTACGGAAGGACCCGCTGGCTTGCGTGCACGGAAAGAAAGAGGTGCTCCCGGTCCTTTGCCTTTCATAAACATCTTCCGGTTTTTTCGCAGATGGTTCATGGCAAAGCCCATCACAATCAGGACCACGCCGAACCCAGCCAGCAGCCAAGGAACTGGAATGGCATCGTACGGCTGCGCGAAGACCAAGGAGTTAGGAGTGAATTTCTCGATGACGACAAACTGGCCATTCGCGTCAAAGGTGTGCGAACTCGGTGGTATGACAATCGTCTGTCCCTGATTGTAGAACCGCAAGTACCCTTCTTCGTCTTGTCCTCCGTACATCCAACCGTCTATGACAGGTTGACCGACCGTGGCTTCTTGGTAGAGCGGGTTGACCGTATGAAACGGGATCGCAATGCGAAACACCTCGATTGCCAACGCCGCTGCAACCACGAACAGAGCAATCGCCGCCCTACTCGGGAGACGCCTGGCCGAACGCGAGCGAAACCGTCCCGGCAAGTCAGCTCCTCCTCTCAAACATGTCCTGCTACCCTACTTTATGAGGGAGTGGCCGCAAGCAGAACATGCCTGAAGCAGAGCCCAGGCGGATGTGCGGTTTAAACGACAACGCGACTCAATCTTCTTTGGAGAGCATCTCTACTAATTTCTGTACAGCCAGTTGCGCGTCGGAACCGTCAGCTTTAACGACAATTTCTTGACCATGCGCAATCGCCAGCGACATGATCCCCATAATGCTTTTGGCATTGACTGACTTCCCGTCTTTTTCCACGAAGATGTCGCTTGAAAAACGATTCGCTTCCTGAACAAATAAAGCGGCCGGACGTGCCAAAAGCCCCGTACGCAATTGAACCACCGCGGTTTGTTCTACCATTTTATTGTTCCTCCTCAACTGAGTTGTGAAAAGTATAACATGAGGCCCTCATTCCACCAATGTGCAGGTCGCACACGTTGCAGGTGTTTTGAAAGCAAGTATGACTATTTACCCAATGACCCCTGTGCTGCCGCCTTACCCGTTGCGCAGCTTGCGCGCGATCTCTTCGAGTTTTCGAAACCGGTGGTTTAAGCCAGATTTGCTGACCTTGTGCGCCATTCTGGCAGTCAACTCCTGCAGATTGACTTCCGGATAGCGAAGCCGCAGTTCGGCAACCTCCCGCAAATGACCCGGCAAGTTCGCGATGCCAAATCGGTCATCGATGAACTTAATCACCTCAAGCTGCCGCACCGCCGCACCAATCGTCTTGTTGAGGTTGGCCGTCTCGCAGTTGACCAACCGGTTAACCTGGTTTCTCATGCCTTTTAAAATGCGTACGTCCTCAAACTTTAACAGCGCCTGGTGCGCCCCAATGATGTTGAGAAACTCCACAATTTTCTCGCCTTCCTTGAGGTATACGACGTGATCGCGTTTGCGCTGAATGACCTTGGCGTGAAGTCCATAGCTGTTCATTAGCGACAGAAGTTGTTCGGCCCGCTCCAAAGTTCCGGCGCTGATTTCCAAGTGGTACGAAGTCCCGCCGGGGTCGTTGACGGAACCCGCCGCTAAGAACGCGCCCCGCAGAAAGGACCTTTTGCAACAGGGTTTATACTTTCGGCCGCCAATCACAGGCAATTTGGTTACTGGTACCCCGTTGTCCCCGGCCATGCGCACGTTTGATTTTTCTCCTACGTCAAGCCCTACCCACCCCAGTTCGGAGAGTATCCACTCTGCTTGTGTCGGCACCCAGACGGCATATACGTTGTTTTTCTTCAGCCGCATCTTCTTGCGCACCAGCACTTCCGGGTGAATTTGAAACAACTCCTTCAAATGGGTGTAGATGCGGCGAGCCGTCGCGACGTTCTCTGTTTCGACGACCAGTGCCTGCCGCTTTGCTTCTGAGGTTGTAACACCGCCGTTTAACGCGATCATGGCTTCGAGTTCGGAACGCCGACAACACTCGTTATCCGCAATCAACGTCAATTCTTTTTTGGTTTGGGCAGCAAATGACACAGAGCTTCACCTCCCGTCGGCGGTCATTTTAAGCTGGTGCCGTTGTCTGGCGCTCATAGCCGATCAGGCTGACTATCTGATCCGCAATGAGATGGCTGTCGTGCCTGGCGTAGGTCGCATAGTGCACAAAGTCGCGTGCGATGACGCGCAAACCCAACTTGTGTAAAGCCTCCATGTCGACCAGCACAGGATACGAATGCTGCGCTTGGTACTTCTCCAGCGCTTCATTCGGAAGCGAGGCGCCGTTTACAATGATATAGTCAAACAGCCTTTTCGCAACGTGTTGATAAATGACTTCGACGTGGTGGGCCGCCGAAAACGAGTCTGTTTCTCCGGGTTGAGTCATGACGTTGCAGACAAATATTTTTTTGGCCGGGCTGTTGGCCAGGGCTTCAGCAATGCCTGGAACCAACAGGTTCGGCAGCACGCTCGTATACAGGCTGCCCGGTCCCACCACAATCGCATCTGCCTCCCCAATGGCTTGAATGACTTCGGGCAGAGGCTCTACGTCGCGTGGGCACAGTTCCACGCGTTCGATGCGTTTGCCTGTCCCCGGAATATTGGACTCCCCCTCGACGACCGATCCGTCCTCCAATACAGCCTGCAGTTTCACATCGTCTCGTACCGCAGGCAGCACTCTCCCATGAACTGCCAGAACGCGGCTGGTCTCGCGGATGGCAGAGACAAAGTCGCCCATGATATGGGTCATCGCTGCTAAAAACAAGTTGCCGAAGCTGTGTCCAGCCAACCCCTCTCCCGTTGGAAACCGAAACTGCAGCAAGCGCTCGAGCAGGGGCTCCGTGTCCGCCAGAGCCACCAGACAGTTGCGAATGTCTCCGGGCGGCGGCATGGCAAAGTCCGAGCGCAGCCGCCCCGAACTTCCTCCGTCGTCTGCAACCGTGACCACGGCGGTCAGTTCGACATCAAACTCCTTTAACCCTCGCAATACCACCGACAACCCCGTTCCACCGCCGATGGTGACAATCCTGGGCCTGCGCTGAAGGTGTTTGACCTTGCGTCTAATCTCGCGAATCTCCCGCCACCAACCGAAGGCAAGCAGCAGCATGGCCAGCGTCAAAACGACCGCTCCAAGCACATACCCGTGCTGCTGCCATCGGCGAAGGCCCAAGGTGCCCGCGAGAATTCCGACGCCAAAACACCCAATTGTCCAGGCCAGCAACCACCATTGCCGCACGTTTAGCCCTCCCGTCCGTAATCCCTGTGAATCAAATGAACATCGGCGCTTAAACGGACGTGCTCCATCAGATGCCTCGCGATGGCGACAGAGCGGTGCTTTCCCCCGGTACACCCCACGCCAATGACCAGGTGGCTCTTGCCTTCTTTCGTAAACTCAGGAATCAAAAAGTCAATCAGGTCTTCCGAACGCTTCAAAAACTCCTGCGTCGCCGGCCACTGCATCACGTAGTCGTAGACCGGCTTATCCTCTCCTGTGTAAGGCCGAAGGCCTTCGATGTAATGGGGATTCGGCAAAAAACGCACGTCGAAGACCATGTCGGCGTCAATCGGGATCCCGTACTTGAAGCCAAACGAGATGATGTGCACAGGGAGCGAAAACTTGCGGTCGGAAAACCGCTGTGCCAGTTCCTGCTTCAGCCGTGCCGCTCTCCACCCGCTGGTGTCGAGAATGATGTCGGCTTCGCCCCGAACCCGGCTCAAGGCCTGCCGTTCAGCCTGAATCCCGTCCAAGAGCCTTACGCCGTCGACATATGGATGGGGACGCCGCGTTTCTTTGTAGCGCCGCACCAGCGTTTGGTCATCCGCCTCCAAAAATACGACGTGCAAGTCGATCTCTTGATTGAGCCGCAGCACACTAATGGTATCGACCAATGGCTGGAACAATTCCCCTCCGCGCAAGTCACAGGCCAAGGCGACGCGGCGGAGGGATCCGCTCGACTGTTTGACAATTTCAACAAACTTCGGGATCAACGCCGGCGGCAAGTTGTCTACACACAAGAACCCAATATCCTCTAGTGACTGCATTGCGAGCGTTTTCCCAGCACCCGACATGCCCGTAATCACCAGGATCTCAATTCGCCCTGACATTGTGTGCCCTCCTTGACGGTTCCGCAACATTACCGACCCGATATACTCCTTGACCGCCGACTCGGCTCGAGGCAAAACGACCCTTTACCGAAGTGCCTGCAGCGCCAACCTGGCAGCCCCAATCACTCCAGCGTCGTTCCCCAGCTGCGCAGGCAAGACGACAGCAGCTTCAACCGTGCGAGTGAGCGCGTAACGCGCAAACGCCTCGCGAACAGGACCCAGCAGTTGTTCCCCTGCTGTGGACACCCCGCCGCCAATCACTATGCGGTCCGGATTGAGCGTCACGGCACTCAAGGCCAAGCCGTACCCGAGCCAATCGGCAGCCGTGCCAATCACTTGCTGGGCCGCCTCGTGACCCATTTGAGCCAATTTAAAAACGTCCTCGGCTCCGAAAATGTTCGCGTCGGGCGGCAATTGCCCTTGCTGCTGCCGCTCTTTCGCTTCGCGCACAATGGACGTCGCTGAAGCCAAGGTTTCCAAGCAGCCGCGGTTGCCGCAATTACATTGAGGTCCGCCGTCTTTCATCAGCACAAGGTGCCCAATTTCCCCAGCCATTCCGTTGACCCCGCGGTGCAGTTTGCCGTCGATGACGATTCCTCCGCCCACGCCTGTGCCGACAGTGACGCACAGTGCCGTTTTCGCACCCCGCCCGCCGCCAATCCAGGTCTCGCCTAAGGCCGCAACATTTGCGTCGTTTTCAAGCACTACAGGCAAACCCGCAATCTCCTGCAAGGCCTCCTGAAACGGAACGTCGTACCACCCCAGGTTCACCGCTTCAACGACAACACCCTGCTCAATGTCGATGAACGCCGGGACGCCAACTCCAATGGCGCTCACCTGCTTTATGTCGATACCGGCTGTGGATACTGCTCCCTCCAGAGATTTCTTGAGGCGTACGCACAAATCGCGGTATCCACGATCCGGAAAGGTTTCAAACGGCTCCTTAGCCAGAACTTCACCGTCACCCGACACCAACGCTGTCTTGACACTTGTGCCGCCGATGTCGACTCCAAAAAAAATACTCACAGCGATGATTTCTCCTTCTCCAAATCCGCTTAACTCTTAACGACATCTACAACGCCTTGCGGACTCATCCGCCACGTGACCAACTGGTGGTCCGACGTATACGTAAATTTCCCAAAAAAGACGGTCGATTCCTGACGGCTGTTTGCCCACAGCACGTGTTGAAGCATCAAGCGGTCGCCTTCATCCATAGGCAGTTCGTGCAGTTTATCCGGATCGACAATGGCAAGCCGACCCTCTCTGGAGTTCTGATTCAGCGACCCGCTGACGGCTTGCGCAGAGAATTGGGCAATCATCCGATCCACCGTCGAATATGGGGCTTCTTTTTCAATATGCAATAAATGAACTCCCCGCAGCTGCAACCCCTCCACGGACAGTCCTGTCTCTTCCAACACCTCACGGCGGGCCGCCTCGGGCCAGAGCTCATTTTCTTCGATCTTCCCGCCCGGCAAAAACCACCAACCGCGCCGGGGTTTTTGAATCATGACGATACCCTGGTTCAAACGAACCATGCAGTTGACGATGACTTGCATCTTTTTCACCCCGCTAAAAGTAGCATAGCATGCCCGGCATGCACTCACAAACCAGGGCGCAGGAATCCGAAGCATTCGGGCGCCCGTTTTTGAAGTGCGCCAGCAAAAAAAAGAGCGCCCGTTCGCAGGGCGCCAAATACATTCAATATATTAAAAGGGGGTCAAATGTGATGCACTGTCATCATATATTGGGTACATTTCAGTTGTGTTACAACGGCTTTAAGAATTTGTGACATTTGGAACGTGCTCGATTCTCAGGCATTGAATGAACGAGTTGCATTAGAATGCGCTGACAGCCACTCGGTGGCTAAGGGGGTAAGGGTGCGCACATCTCCAACCCGTTTGGAGAAGCCTTGCTTATCCATATACTCCAGCAGTGTCACGGCGGTTTTGCGGCCACTTCCTAACTCATCCCGGACATTCGCAACGGTGAACTCCCCGCTTTGTTCCTGAAGCCGCGCAATCTTTAGAAGGTCGCTCAAAAACACAGCTGCGAGAACAAACACGTCTGGAGCTACAGGAATGACCTGCTCGGTCAAAACCGCGTACTTCAACAACCCTTTGGCGATGCCAGCTCGCGTTGCAAAGACGCTGCACAGTTCGTCTTCGGTCCGGCCGGCTGTGCGCGCTTCTTCCAAACTGTGCAGCATTTGAACGAGCATTGCCGATTCTGCGTCATTCAGTTGTACCTCCCAGTCCGTCGCCTTGATGCCTGTTTGCGTGATTGTCCACAAGCCGCGCTCTTGTCCAGCGGCAAGCAGCCATTCGTAGTCCCGAGCCGGAAACTGCTTGCCAAGTGCACTTTGAATCAGGGTCCTAGGCACAAACGGTTCGAACCTGCGCTTTTGGTGAGCCGCTGCAAGCGCCTGTGCAAGCTTATCCAACAAAGCGTCAATGGACTGGGGACTGTACCAACCGCTCGGGAGTTCCACTAACAGTCCTTCCCGGACGCCATCTTCGAGCATCTGCTTAGCCTCTTCTTCCGTCACTCCAAACTCGCGGATGGCGTCGGCAACCGCGAAAGACTCCCCTTGTCTGGCTAAGGCAGCCAGACGCTGCAGCGGAGAGTCGCTGTCTTTCGCTCCAAGCATGCGCAGCACCAAATCGCGTTTCCTGCGCAGCAGCCTCGGTGCTCGAGCAGTCAAGACTCGCCCGCCGCCAATGGTCGTCACTGGCGAATAGCTGCGCAATACAAACGGATCGGTCGCCTCACAAACAATCGGCCGCTCTAGAATGAGTTGCGCCAAGCCGCTATCCCCTGGGGCCAACTGGTCCCCCTCCAGCAGCAACACGCGGCTCAAGACTTCGGCAGTGCCAAGGTGCAGGTGAACCCGCTCGCGGTGAACAAGGGGCTTTGGCGCTTCCTCCAACAGGCGGATCCGGGCATCAATCAAGGTGGTCTCCGTCAGCGTTCCTTCTGCCGCCAGAACGTGACCGCGGCGGATGTCGTCTTTCTCAATGCCCGTCAGGTTCAACGCGGTGCGCTGCCCCGCCTGCGCAGACGAGACGGTACTTCCGTGGCTTTGCACGGTGCGCACCCGCACGGGTTTGCGTTTGGGCAAAACCTCCAGGACGTCGCCTTGCTTGACTTGACCGCGCCAAACGGTTCCGCTGACCACGGTTCCAATCCCGGGAATCGAAAACACTTTGTCCACCGGGAGCCGAAACGCACCGTTAAGGTCCCGCGACCGGACCGATAGTGCCAAATCGTGCAGGGCTTGGCGCAGCTCGTCAATTCCTTGACCGGTTTTTGTACTGGTTGCAAACAGCGGCGCCTGACCAAATACAGTGTCAGATAGTTCTTCCATGACCACTTCTCGAGCAAGCTCAATCCACTCGGGGTCGGCGAGGTCTACTTTGGTCAAGGCTACAATGCCCTGTTCAACCCCCAGCAGTTCAAGAATGGCGACGTGTTCTCGCGTCTGCGGTTTGATGCCTTCATTGACGTCAACAACAAGCAGAGCGGCGTCAATTCCCGCCGCTCCAGCCAACATATTGCGAACAAAGCGCTCGTGCCCCGGGACATCCACTATGCCAATCAGGACGCCGTCTGGGTAAGCCAAGGGAGCAAAATCAATATCGATGGAGATGCCCCGCTCCTGCTCTTCCTTTAAGCGGTCCGTGTTCTTCCCAGTAAGACGAGTCACCAGGGCAGTCTTGCCGTGGTCGATGTGCCCTGCGGTGCCGATGATGGCAAACTTCGAATCCATCCCTATTCCAGAGCCTTTATTTTGCGATTCCATGGCAGGGCTTCAGTCCTTCCCTGTTTGGAAATACCTTTTTTGGGTTTTCTTAGTTCTTCGTCTGAGCGGAAACCGCCTCCCGCTCGGTGTCTGAGAGGGACTCAATGAAGTGATAGGCGCTCATCGCCGCAATGGCCCCATCCGAAGCGGCAGTAATGATTTGCCGGAGGCCCTTCGGGCGCACGTCACCTGCGGCAAACACGCCTGGGATGGAAGTGCGCATATCGTCATCCGTCAACACGTAACCCTCGGCGTCGAGGATTTCTTTATCGGTGATAAACGACGTCATAGGGTCGAACCCGATGTAGATGAACACTCCATCCATGTCCAGCGTCTGTTCTTCGCCTGTATCTACGTGTTTGATCTTGATTCCAGTAACTTTCTTCTCACCGAAAATCTCAACGACGGTGTGATTCCAGATAAAGTCCATCTTTTCCGACGAGAAAGCCCGTTGCTGCAGGATTGGCTGTGCCCGCAGCTTGTCGCGCCGGTGAATGACCGTCACGGACTCGCCAAAGCGCGTCAAAAACGTGCCTTCTTCGATCGCGCTGTCGCCGCCGCCGATTACGGCAATTTTTTTGTTTTTGAAGAATGCCCCGTCACACACTGCGCACCAGCTGACGCCACGTCCAGACAACTTGTCTTCTCCGGGCACGCCGAGTTTCCTCGGTGCTGCGCCCGTTGCAATCAGCACTGCTTTCGCTTCGATGTCCCCATCTGACGTTTGAACCACCTTGGGCTGGCTCTTCATATCTATGCTGGCCACGTCTGTCATTTTGATTTCAACACCCAAATAGTCCGCATGGGCGCGCATAGACTCCGACAGCTCAGGGCCTAAAATCGTTTTTATACCCGTGTAGTTCTCGACTTCCATGGTGTTTTGCATCTGACCGCCAGGCAGGCCTTTCTCAATAATTAAGGTTTTAAGGTTCGCTCTGGCCGCGTACACGCCTGCAGAAAGACCGGCCGGACCCCCGCCAATGACAACGAGATCGTACATTTTCTAGCCCTCCTTGTGTCAGTTGCATATACGAAAAAAAGCGTCTTTTCAACGCTCATCATATCGTTTCCGGCCGAAGGATACAAATACCTCCGGCCGTTTTTGGGAAGTTAGCCCTTAAAATTCGGGCATTTTCAAGAAAAAGCTATCCAAACGGAGCGCTGCCTTGCGTATCGACGGAACAGACACCTGAAACATTTCGGCGATGTCTTTTTGCACAGCGGGTTCATTGTGGCGCTTTAACGCTGAATAAATCAGTCCAGCAACCCAAACGTCCGGCTTCAACATCTTAATGTCTGCCCGGATAAAAATGTGCTTGAGAAACGAAACCCAAACCCGCTTGAGTTCGCTGGTGTACTTCGTCTTTTGATTTGCCTTGAGCCAGCGTTCGGCCCTGACCCAGATTTCCGTCCAGATGGGTTCGACGTGCATAATGACGTCCTTTGGAACGTCGCTCATGCGAATGGATTCCAACTGTCCGTTTCGCCACACATCAACGCGCCCCCTGGCTCCGCCGCGCTGCAGAGCAAACAATGCGGCAGACTGCAGGGTCACGTCAAGGTCCCCCCGTTTCAAAAAGGACCGTACGGCTTTTTCCGCATCCCCGTCCGCAATCAAAGCCAAAGTCCGGATGACCGCCTTTTGGGTGTCTGCGTTCCCGTGACGCAGACCCCAATACAGAGAAGCCCGAAGCAGCGGGTCCTGACGCCACGTCTCGAGACTGCCCTGACCTAGGCGCTTTTTCATTTCCGCAAACTGAACTTGAAGCGGCAAGTCGTATTGGTAACTGACCCGCATCGTGCGCTGTCCCTTGGCCACGGCATGGGCCACATGGTTCAGATAGTACTGCGCCACTTCCTTCATATCCGGCATTTGACTGAGTAGTTTCCAACCGCGCCTTGCCAGCCCGTACTGACCTGAATTGGCAGCCGCAGCAGACAAAGAGTGAATCAGGATGGGCTCCGGCCTCTCTACAATCCTGGCCAATCGGTAAAACACGGAGAGGGCTGCGCGATGCTCGCCGACCAGTCCCAACGTTGTGCCCACCTTCATGGCTTGGTCGTAGTGAAGCGGAAACACCTTGACCAGCGCATCTACCGCGCTTTTGTGCTCGTCCTTAGGTCCGAGCTGCTTGGTGAATACGACAAAGTTACACAGGGCGTGAATGTTGTCGGGCTGCTGCTCCAACACCTGGCGGGTCATCGTTAAAGCCATACCATGCTGGCCTGTATAGTAGTAAGCCAACGACAGGTTGTTCTGGGCCGCCGTATTCGCGGAATCGGAAGCGACGATTTGTTCCAGCCATTCCACGGCCGCTTCAAACTGTCCCTCTTCCAACAGGTTTCGCCCGTCGCGCTCCGCCAACTGGCGCTCTTGCTGCTGGCGTTTGGCTTCCCACTGTGCGTACGCCTTGCCGCCGCCAAATTCATCGATAAGGACATCGAGCATTTCCGTAGCTTCTTCAGCGTACTCTCCGTCTGGTTCGGCATCGAGATAGCTCAGTACGTATTCTTCGGCAATGTCGTACTGGCCCATGTTTGCGTAATTGTTGGCCAAGTAAAACTGGCATTCCGACATGGTCGGGTCGAGGTCCGCTAAGACGTGCAAAAGGACTTCGTTGGACTGTTCAAATTCTCCGAGTTCTGACAATACTCCGGCTAAATTGCAGTGATTAATCGGGTTTTCCGGTTCAAACTCCACAGTTTTTTGGAACGCTTTGAGGGCGTTTTTCAAGTCGTTTCTCTGCATGAACCGCACGCCCCGCTCAAAGAAATAGGCGGCGTCCATACGCATCGAGATGACGTTGCTGTGTCGGACAGTTCTTATCTGTCGGAGCTCTTGCGTCCTATTCTTATCCAAGGGGCCACCTCCAGCGGTGAATCATCTATGCTGATTTCAGGTTGAATCGTTGTCGTTGGAATGTGCATCTTCGTCCGGTAAAACCAATTTTGTTATGTGAACTCGATTGAGAAAAGTATACCACAGCGCCGTTTCGGGATGAAGTTTCGCGGGCGTGGCCGGAACGTGCTATAATATGTGAATTCATGGTACGGATACGGCAAAAGCAAGGAGAGAATTCGTTATGAAATCCCAAAAGAAACTCCTGGCAAAAACAGCCAGTGACATTCTTGACCTTCCGGAAATAGACGTGCTGTCCGCGATCGAATACCCGCCGCAGCCCGAACTCGGAGACCTTGCGGTGCCCTGTTTCCGGTTTGCCAAAGCCCTGCGAAAGAGCCCGCAGAGCATCGCTGAACAGGTGGCTGACGGCCTCGCAAAGTCTGGTTTGTTTGCCAAAGTTGCGACAGCCGGGGGGTACGTCAATATTACTCTAAACCGGGTCGCGGTGGCTACCGAAACCCTTCAAACCGTACAACAGGATGTGGAATCTCTGTTTTCCAGCCGGCGCGGCACTGGGCAAAAAGCTGCTGTGGACTTTTCGTCCCCCAACATCGCGAAGCCATTTGGCGTCGGTCACCTGCGTTCCACCATGATTGGACAAGCGATCGTACGCATGCTCAAAATGGATGGCTACGAAGTGGCTGGAGTCAATCACCTAGGCGACTGGGGAACGCAGTTTGGCAAGAACATTGCGGCGTATCTGCGCTGGGGCGACGAAGAAACCGTGAAAAAGAACCCTGTGCGGGAACTGTTTCACCTGTACGTTCGCTTTCACCAAGAGGCGGAACAAAACCCGGCACTCGACGATGAAGCGCGCGCTTGGTTTAAAAAACTCGAAGACGGAGACGAAGAAGCCACACGGTTGTGGAAGTGGTTCATCGGGGAAAGTCTGAAAGCATTTCAGCAAACGTACGACTTGCTGGGCGTTTCGTTTGATCATTACCTAGGCGAGAGTTTTTACAACGACAAGATGCAAGCCGTCATCGAGGAACTCGGCAATAAAGGACTTCTGGTGGAAAGCGAAGGGGCCGAAGTCGTGGACTTGTCCGAGTGGAATATGCCCCCTTGCATCATTCGCAAATCGGACGGCGCCACCATTTACGCCACCCGCGACCTCGCAGCTGCCTTGTACAGGCACGACGAACTGGGTGCGTCGCACCTCATCTACGTGGTGGGTTCTGAACAGTCCCTCCACTTTGCACAAGTGTTCAAGGTACTTGAACTCATGGGCCGGCCTTGGGCACAGAACTGCCGGCACGTCGCTTTTGGCATGATGAAGTACAACGGGGAACGCTTGTCGACCCGCAGAGGGAAAGTCGTCTATCTCGAAGACGTCTTGGACCGCGCTATCCATGAAGCGAAGTCAATCATCGAACAAAAAAACCCTTCCCTTGCGAACAAAGACGACGTCGCGCGGATGGTCGGGATTGGAGCGGTCGTGTTTAACGACCTCAAGTCGTACCGGATGCACGATGTGGACTTTCGCTATGAAGACGTCTTAAACTTCGACGGGGAAACCGGTCCGTACGTTCAGTACACGCACGCCCGCGCGTGCAGCGTTCTGCGTAAGGCAGAAGAGGCAGGCCTAGCCGTACCCACAGCTCTTGGGGCTGCCGAGTTGAGCGATGTCGAGTGGCGCCTGGTTTATCAAATCGGGCAAGCCGGAGAAATTTTCGAACGGGCCCTCGACGAATTCGATCCGTCGCTCATCTCTCGCTTCGTGCTCGACGTGTGTCACGCCTTCAACCGTTTTTACCATGATTCCCCAATCCTCACTGCCGAAGGCGACGTACGCGCACTCCGCCTCGCCCTGACGGACGCAGCTCGAATTGTCATTCGCCAAGCCCTGTACCTTGTCGGGGTCGAAGCTCCCGAAGCGATGTAACTCCAATCGATTGAGGGGGCAGCAGCCAACCATGGCCGCTGCCCCCTTTTGTTCAGTCGTAGTCTTCCTGTCCTTGAATGGCTTCACTCAACTGGTCGGAAAACACCCGCGCTGCATGATAGCCCATGCCCTTCAAACGGTGGTTCATCGCCGCGACCTCAATAATCACCGCGAGGTTCCGCCCAGGGCGAACTGGAATCGTCACCGACGGCAGTTCTGTATCGAGGATACGAACGGTTTGCTCGTCGATCCCAAGCCGGTCGTACGCCACATCGTCGCGCCACACGTCCAGGTGGATGACCAAAGCCAGCTTCTTGTGCGTCCGCACAGCCCCTGCTCCAAACAGGGTCATTGCGTCCAGGACGCCTAAGCCTCGGATCTCCAGCAAGTGTTCTAACAGAGGAGGAGGACTCCCAACCAGTGTGTGGTCTGCAACCTGCCTGATGACCACGGCGTCGTCAGCCACTAACCGGTGTCCGCGTTTGACAAGTTCCAGCGCCGTTTCACTCTTGCCAATGCCGCTGCTGCCCGTAATGAGGATTCCAATTCCATAGACGTCCACTAAGACCCCGTGAATCAAGGTCTCCGGAGCCAGCCGTTCCTCCAAAAACGTAGAAAGGACGGCGGCTGCTCGGGTGGTTACGAGGTTGGCGCCAAGCACGGGCAAGCCGCGAGTATTCGCTTCGCGCAGAAGCGATTCCGGCGGCGTCTGCCCCCTGGAAACGATGATACACGGCGTCTGTTCGTATGAACACAAGGCAAACACGCGCAAAGCCTGTTCGCGGTTGTCCATCCCGCGCAAAAACGACAACTCTGTGCGGCCCAGGAGTTGGATCCGCTCCGCGGGATGATACCGCAGGTATCCTGCCAGCGCTAGTCCTGGCCGGTTAATGTCAACGGTCGCGATCCGTTTGTCTAAGCGGGCTTGAGGTGTAAATACTGTCAGGTTCAATCCCTCGATCAGTTCGGCTACGGTCACGGCGCGATCCTTGCTCACATCACACGACCCCATTCAGTTGGCAAAAGAGCGCCTGTGCCGGAGGGCCTGCGCTCTTTGCCAAATTTTCTTCATTGTACCCCAATTTTCTTTGAATTTCCGTGCTCGTACCCCAATTTTCTTTGAATTTCCGAGCTCGTACCCCAATTTTCTTCGAATTTCCGTGCTCGTACCCCAATTTGACGCGAATTTTTGTGCTTCTAATCCAATTCAAATCGAATTCCTGTGCTTTTACCCTAATTTGGCTCCGACAGTTTGTGGCTCAATGCCCGGAAAAGGGCACAGCTTGCTGCGTTTCGGCGTCAAAGATGTGCATCTTGTTCATATCTAAGGCCAGTTTGAGGTCCATTTCGGGCCGGAAATCAGAACGCGGGTTCACGCGGGCGATGACGCTTTGTCCACCAATGACCGTGTCCAAATACAACTCCGAACCCATGTGTTCGACGACTTCGACACGCACCGTAATTTGGGCGTCTGGATATGTGGAAAGCATTACTTCCTCATCGTGCAAGTCCTCCGGTCGAATGCCGAGTACGACTGGTTTTCCGACGACTCCCGCATCCCTCAAGGACTCGTAGCGGCCTTTGGGAATTTTGATGTTGACTTCCGGCGCGCGAAACCAAACTTCTCCACCTTGTTCGTAGAGGTCGCCATTCAGGAAGTTCATGGCTGGAGAACCGATAAACCCAGCGACAAACATGTTTACCGGGTGATTGTAGACTTGTTGGGGCGTATCGACCTGTTGAATGATGGCATCCTTCATGACGACAATGCGGTCTCCCATCGTCATCGCCTCGGTTTGGTCGTGCGTCACGTAGATGACGGTGGTCTGCATTCGTTGGTGGAGTTTCTTGATTTCGGCGCGCATTTGCACGCGAAGTTTGGCGTCTAGATTCGACAGAGGTTCGTCCATCAAAAACACCTGAGGATCGCGGACGATGGCCCGGCCCAACGCAACGCGTTGGCGCTGCCCGCCGGAAAGCGCCTTGGGCTTGCGTTCCAACAGGTGCTCAATATCCAGGATCTTTGCCGCTTCGCGAACCCGGCGGTCAATTTCGTCCTTGGGGAATTTTCGCAATTTCAAACCAAAAGCCATGTTTTGAAACACGCTCATGTGCGGATACAAAGCGTAGTTCTGGAACACCATCGCAATGTCGCGGTCTTTTGGGGCGACGTCGTTGACTCGGCGGTCTCCGATGAACAGGTCTCCGGAGGAAATGTCCTCAAGACCGGCAACCATTCGCAGCGTCGTCGTTTTGCCGCAGCCAGAAGGGCCAACTAAGACAATGAACTCTTTGTCCGCAATTTCTAAATCAAAGCCGCGAACGGCCACGACATCCCCGCTGTATCGCTTCCAAACATCCTTTAGAAATACCTGTGCCACTGTGGAGTGCTCCTCTCATCCTGGTAAGGTTTGTTGTTCCTTAGTATAAATCCAGGCTGAACGAGCACAGATAGGCAGCTTGCAACAAATTTGACGAATCCTATGGGCAACTCGCCCTCTCGAGCTTGCGGCGCAGAAATTGAACCAGCCACAAAGTAAAGGCGTCGCTGAAGTTCCGGATGTCGTATCCGGTCTCTACTTTAATTTTCTCCACCCGGTGAATCAGGGTGTTTCGGTGCAGATACAGCAAGCGAGCCGCTTCACTGATGTTTAAATTCGCAGCGATCACGCCCTCTAGGGTTTCCAGGACCTCGCTGTCGACAGACGCAGTCCCGCGATTCAAGGGCTCTGAGGTATCGATGCGGTTCGCCAATTCTAAAAACAGCCTTGCTGCGTGGTCTGGGACGGATTGCAGCAAGTAGGCCAGAGGATTCTCTTCAAAAATCGAAACCTTCCCTGCTGCTTGCAGCCACGTCTGTTGTCGCCATGTACACACTGCCGTCACGGCCCCTTGATACAGGGAATCCGGCCCGTCGACCTGGCTGCCCACGTACGCACTTCCCAGTACGTATGCGTCCGATGCGAGGTTCTGGAGCAACTCCCTCAGTGCTTGGCGGACTTCACTGCCCCCGCCGACAGGGTGTCCTCCGAATTCACCAGGACCCGATGCAGGCCTGGACTCCACAGGTCCGGCTCCAACCGGATAGTAGACAATTAACGTTCTGACGCCGTCATGCCTGGGCCCCCAGCCAATCCATCCTCCAGGCAAAAAAGCCTCAACAACCTGTTGGACGGCTTCTTGGAGCTCGTGCCGCATCTCTGTACTTCCTTGCAAAGTCCCAGACAAGTGCACCCACGCCAAGTAGCCCGGCGGCTGTTCAAACGAAGTGCCGGACGGAAGCGCTTGCGAAAGGCTCATCGTTTGGACGAGACGGTCCGGATGGGATACGAACAGCTCGGTGAACCAGCTGCTGACGACTTGCCGCCAATCCGGCTGGCGGCTTTGCCACCCCGAACGCAAAGTGAATGTCAACGCACGCCGGATGTACAGGTCACCATCCAGGTTCACGGCCTCTAAACTAGCGGCGTGCGTCTCGTCCAGTTGCACGAGCCACTGCGACCCGCTTCGCCACCAGTCGCCGGGGGACCGATTTTTGCTGGCTGGCGACGGATCGCAAGCGCAAACGCGGCAGGAAATTCCCACCGCATTCGCCCACGCTTCGAGCAGTTCGCCCCACCAAAATGTTTTCGAGTCACCCCCAGCTCTATCCAGCGGGGCCTGGTCGGCGAAACTCGCTGCAAAGTCACCCGTTTCTCCTGTCATGCCGTGGTCTCCTGGCGGTCCATCTCGGCCTGAGCGCGCTGCGCTCTCTGTGTATCCCGTTCCAGCACAGGGGCCAAGAACCGGCCTGTGTACGACTCAGGGACGCGGCACACAGCTTCCGGAGAACCCGCAGCCACCAACTCGCCGCCTCGTTCTCCCCCCTCGGGGCCCAAGTCAATCAAGTAATCCGCCGTTTTGATGACATCCAGGTTGTGCTCAATGACCAACACGGTGTCTCCGCCGTCTACCAGCCTGTGCAAAACCACGAGCAGGCGCTCGATGTCCGCCACGTGTAACCCAGTCGTAGGCTCGTCGAGGATGTACAAGGTCCTCCCGTTGCTGCGCCGGTGCAGTTCCGAAGCTAGTTTCACCCTCTGAGCCTCGCCGCCGGACAACGTCGTCGCCGGCTGTCCCAAGCGCATGTAGCCGAGCCCAACGTCCACAAGCGTCTGCATCTTGCGCGCGATGCGCGGAATGTTTTCAAAAAACTCCAGGGCGTCTTCAATCGTCATGTCCAACACTTCGGCAATGTTTTTGCCCTTGTACTTGACCTCCAGGGTTTCGCGGTTGTACCTCTTGCCTTTGCAGACCTCGCAAGGAACGTACACGTCCGGCAGAAAGTGCATCTCAATCTTGATGATGCCGTCGCCGCGGCAGGCCTCGCACCGTCCACCCCGGACGTTGAAGCTAAATCGCCCCTTCTTGTAACCCCGCATCTTCGCTTCGTTGGTCGTGGCAAACAAGTCGCGAATGTCGTCGAACACCCCGGTGTAAGTCGCCGGGTTCGACCTTGGCGTGCGCCCAATGGGTGACTGGTCGATGTCCACCACTTTGTCCAGGTGTTCCAGCCCGCTGAGCCCTCCACTTGCACCCGGGCGCACGCGGGCCTTGTTCAAGTCGCGGGCCAGGGTCTTATAGATGATCTCGTTGACCAGTGTCGACTTGCCCGATCCAGAAACTCCCGTTACGCAGGTAAAGACGCCCATCGGCACCTTGACCGTGACGCTTTTTAAGTTGTTCTCTTTAGCCTTTTTCACCGTCAGGTAGCGCCCATCCGGTTTGCGCCGCTGTTCCGGCACCGGGATGAAGCGGCGGCCAGACAGGTACTGCCCCGTCACAGAGTTTTTGTCTGCCATAATTTCCTCAGGCGTTCCCGTGCTGATCACGTTGCCGCCGTGCACCCCGGCCCCCGGCCCCATGTCGATGATGTAGTCTGCGGCAAACATGGTGTCTTCGTCGTGTTCCACGACGATCAAAGTGTTGCCGAGATCGCGCATGTGCTCCAACGTGCGAATGAGCCGCTCATTATCGCGCTGATGCAAGCCAATGCTGGGTTCGTCGAGGATGTAGAGCACCCCCATCAGACTCGACCCCAGCTGCGTGGCCAGCCGGATGCGCTGAGCTTCACCGCCGGAAAGGGTTCCAGCGGACCGCGACAGGTTCAAATAGTCCAGCCCGACGTCCCGCAAAAACCCGAGTCTCGCGGAGATCTCCTTTAAAATCAAACGGGCAATCGCAAATTCTTTTTCCGTGAGCTCGAGGTGCTCAAAGAAATCGAGGGCTTCGAGCACGGACAGCGCCGTCACCTCGGCAATGTTCTTGTCCCCGACCAGTACCGCTAAACTCTGCGGTTTTAGGCGCTGGCCCTTGCATTTGGGACATGGTTTCGCGCTCATGAACTCCTCGATGAACTCCCGGATGTAATCCGACGCCGTGTCCCGGTAGCGGCGTTCCAAGTTTGGAACGACACCCTCAAACGGAATTTGCACCGTCTTGACTTGTCCAAAGTCGTTTTCGTAGGTAAAGCGCACCGGTTCACCCGTACCGTGCAGCAACATGTCCAGTTGCTCCTGCGAGAGAGATGACACCGGAACGTTGGGGTCGACGCCGTACGACTTGCAGGCCGCCAGCAGCAACTGCGGGTAGTAAGTCGAACTCGAACCCGCCCAAGCCACAATGGCCCCATCGGCGATCGTCACATTCGCATCGGGAATCAGGAGGTCTTCGTCGATTTCCATGTTCACGCCAAGTCCCGAGCAGGCTTCACAGGCGCCAAAAGGACTGTTGAACGAAAACATCCTCGGAGCGAGTTCCTCCACGCTGAACCCGCAGTTGGGACAGGCCAGGTTTTGGCTGAAAAGCAGTTCCTCCTGCCCCATCACGTCGACTACCACAATGCCCCCCGATTGGCCGAGTGCCGTTTCGAGCGAATCCGCGAGGCGGGAGGTCACTTCCGGTTTGACCACGATGCGGTCCACAACCACTTCGATCGAATGCTTCTTGTTCTTCTCCAGCTGAATGTCCTCGGATACGTCGCGAACTTCTCCATCCACGCGCACGCGCACATATCCACCTTTGCGAATGTCCTCGAGTACCTTTTGGTGCTCCCCTTTGCGTCCCCGGACTACTGGAGCCAAGACCTGAATTCTGGTTCCACCCGGAAGTTCCATCAGCCGGTCCACCATCTGCTCGACGGTTTGCGAGGCGATGGGGATGTTGCAGTTTGGGCAGTACGGCCGCCCAGCACGGGCGTACAGCAAACGCAGATAGTCGTAGATTTCCGTTACCGTGCCGACGGTGGAACGCGGGTTGCGGCTGGTCGTTTTCTGGTCGATGGAAATGGCCGGAGACAAGCCGTCAATGGAGTCCACATCCGGCTTGTCCATCTGCCCTAAGAACTGCCGGGCGTAGGCGGACAGCGATTCCACGTACCTGCGCTGCCCTTCGGCGTAAATGGTATCAAAGGCAAGTGAAGACTTGCCTGACCCGCTCAAACCGGTGACGACGACAAACCGGTCGCGGGGAATCACCACATCGATGTTTTTTAGGTTGTGCGCCCTGGCGCCTTTCACGACAATCGACTCGTGAGACATGACGAACTCCTTTCGGAAACTGCACTTTCCTCTGATACGTCGAGCTTCTCGAAATCGGTTAAGAAGCGTCGGACATTTCTACAATCAAGTCGCGCAGCTCCGCCGCACGTTCAAACTGCAGGTCTTTGGCGGCCTGTTTCATTTCCTTTTCCAGCCTTGCAATCAATTCCTTGCGATCGCGTTTGGACATGCTTTGCGCCTGCTGCGCCATCGACACATAGTCCGCCTTGCTCTCAGCCGCTTTCGTGGCTTCGATGACATCCCGCACCGCCTTTTGAACGGTCTGCGGGGTGATGCCGTGGGCCTGGTTGAACGCGTGCTGCTTCTCGCGGCGGCGCATCGTCTCGTCGATGGCGATTCGCATGGATTCGGTGACTTTATCGGCGTACATGATGACCTGGCCGCTGGCGTTGCGGGCCGCCCGCCCAATCGTTTGAATGAGCGACCGTTCGGCGCGGAGGAACCCTTCTTTGTCCGCGTCCAAAATCGCCACCAGCGAAACCTCTGGCAGATCCAGTCCTTCCCGCAGCAGGTTAATTCCAATCAACACGTCAAATACGCCCAAGCGCAGGTCTCGCAAAATCGCCATGCGCTCGATGGTCTTGATATCCGAGTGCAAATAACGCACTTTAATGCCCAGTTCCTTCAGATAGTCCGTCAAATCCTCGGCCATCTTCTTGGTCAACGTCGTGACGAGCACGCGCTCTTTGCGGCGAACCCGCCCGTTGATTTCTCCTACCAAGTCGTCGATCTGGCCTTTGATGGGTCGAACAAAAATTTCCGGATCTAAAAGTCCGGTCGGCCGGATGATCTGTTCTACGCTCAAGTCCTGGTGTTCCAGTTCGTATGGACCTGGCGTCGCCGAAACGTAGATGGTTTGGCCGACTTTCCGTTCAAACTCCTCGAACGTCAAAGGGCGGTTGTCCGCCGCTGACGGCAAGCGGAACCCGTGCTCAATCAGGGTTGCTTTCCGCGAATGGTCTCCGCCGTACATTCCGCGAATCTGCGGCAGACTCTGGTGCGATTCGTCGACTAAAGTGAGAAAATCCGGCGGGAAGTAATCCAGCAAGCTGTGCGGGGTTTCTCCGGCAGCGCGGCCTTCTAAGTGCCGCGAATAGTTCTCAATTCCGGAACAAAACCCAATTTCCATCATCATTTCAAGGTCGTACATGGTGCGCTGTTCGAGCCGCTGCGCTTCCAACAGTTTGTCGTTAGCGCGCAGTTCCTGCAGCCGCTCGCGCAGTTCCACCTTAATGCGTTCGACGGCGGCCTCGAGTCTTGGCCGCGACGTCACATAGTGAGAAGCCGGAAAAATTCCGACGTGCTGCCGCAATCCGATGACCTCGCCGGTCACGACGTTAATCTCCGTGATCCGGTCGATTTCATCGCCAAACAGTTCCACGCGGATCGCGTTTTCACTGCGCGAAGCCGGGAAGATTTCGATCACGTCGCCACGCACGCGAAACGTTCCGCGGGTAAAGTTGATGTCGTTGCGCTCGTACTGCATGTCGACGAGACGGTGTAAAATGGAATCCCGGCTTTTCTCATCGCCGACCCGCAAAGACAGCAGGTGCCCGCGGTACTCGTCAGGACTTCCTAAGCCAAAGATGGCAGAGACGCTCGCGACGACGAGGACGTCCCTTCGCTCCAGCAGGGACGCTGTCGCCGAGTGGCGAAGCTTATCGATTTCGTCGTTAATCTTTGCGTCTTTTTCAATATACGTATCGGTAGACGGAACGTACGCCTCCGGTTGATAGTAATCGTAGTAGCTCACGAAGTACTCGACGGCATTGTTCGGGAAAAACTCCCGAAACTCGGCGGCTAGTTGAGCGGCCAGCGTCTTGTTGTGCGCGATCACCAACGTCGGACGGTTCAACTTGGCGACGACGTTGGCCATGGTAAACGTCTTACCCGAACCGGTCACACCCAGCAGCGTGAGGTGACGAAGTCCGCGGTTGACGCCGTCCACCAACTTTTCAATCGCTTCCGGTTGGTCTCCGTGAGGAACATAATCTGAAACCAGTTCAAAACGACCCTTTTGTTCGGTCAAACTGACTCGCTCCCTGCTCTGTCTGGGATTCCCGTGCAGATCACACTTGCGGGGCTTTGCCAGCCCAACGCGCACCGGCAAACGTCCCGCAAAAAATTGTGCACTGTATTTATGTTACCACGAAACGCAAAACCAGAACAGGTGTTCTACATTGCGCGCAGTCGACCATTGTGTGGAAAGAAGGATGTGGACCTAAGGGGACTGTCTAGAAGCTGTCCGGGCGCTCTTGGCAACCGTCAGCTTCCCGGTGCAACGACGGCTAAGGATTTGGAACCCGATACAGGAGGTTGAATTTCCTGAGCCACGTTGGTGCGCAGGATCACGATGTTCACCCGCCGGTTCAGTTGCCGGTTGGCCGGCGAATTATTCGGCGCGACGGGGTGGTACTGCCCATACCCCACTCCAGAAAGGCGCTGTGGAGCGATGCCCTGACCGACGAAAAAGCGGACCACGCCGATGGCTCGCGCGCTGGAGAGTTCCCAGTTAGAAGGAAACTGAGGCGTGTCTATCGGTTGGTTGTCGGTATACCCTTCAATGACAATCGGGTTGTTCAAGGACTGCAAAAACGGCACCAGTCCCCGCAGCAACTGTTGTGCACCCGGGCGGAGACTCGCCTGGCCCGTGTCGAACAGGACCACGTCGCGCAACGTGATTTGCACGCCTCGCTGTTCGTTTAAAATAGAGACGTTAGCTTGCAAGTGATGCTGCTGAATATAGGTTTTTACTTGACTGTACAAGTTGTCCAAGGTCGGGTCCGAAGACTGCTGCTTGGACAGTTGGCTCGACGCCACTCCCGATGTCTTCGAACCCTGATCGGACGGATTCGCCGCACTAATCAACGAGGTGCTCCCCATGTTTTGCAAATTAACCTGACTGCTCTGGTGCAGTGCCTGAGAGAGGGACTGCTGAAGGGTCATAAATTTCACTTGGTCAATCTTGGACATCGCGTACATTACTACGAAAAAAATCATGAGAAGTGTGATCAGGTCAGAGTAGGTAATCAGCCACCGCTCGTGGTTCGCCTTTTCCTTAGGCTTCCGCCGTCTGCGCATCCGCTTCACCTGCCTCACGAGATTTCCGGCGCTCTCTCGCCTTTGGAGCCAGGAAAGTCGTTAACTTTTGCCGCAAGACGTTTGGATTTTCGCCCGCTTGAATGGACAAGACGCCTTCCATGACGATTTCTTTCAACAAGACCTCTTCTTCGTTGCGCCGTTTCAGCTTGCTGGCAATCGGAAGCCAGAACACGTTGGCACTCGCCACGCCGTACAGCGTCGCAATGAACGCCACCGCAATTTTCGGTCCGAGCGTATCGACGCTGTTGAGGTTGCTCAGTACGTGCACCAATCCCATGACCGTTCCGATGATCCCCATCGTCGGAGCGTAGCCTCCGGCCGCCTCAAACAACCCCGCAGCGCTTTCGTGGCGCTCTTCCAGATAAGAAAGTTCGGTTTCCATCATGCTTTTGACGAGCTCAGGGTCGACTCCGTCGACAATCCACTGAATGCCATTGCGCAAGAACTCGTCCGTAAAGGACGCCCCCCGCTCTTCGAGGGCGAGAATGCCTTCCCGCCGGGCCACAACGGCCAATTCGACCAGCTGGTCGATGGTCGCCAGGCTGTCAGACGCACGGTGGAACAGCGCCACCTTCAGGTATTTTCCGATCGACAAAAACTGGGACATGGAGACCGACGTCAGCGCCGCCCCAAGCGTGCCTCCGAACACAATCAGCGCCGCCGTCGGCTGCAACAGCGCCATCACAGTCCCGCCTTCGACAACGAACGCAATGACCAAACTTGCTACCGCTAGTACAACCCCGCCAACCGTTGCGAAGTCCATGTGATGAGTCCTTCCCTTCCCCAACAGCCTGCACGGCTTGTCTATACCAAGCGTTCTATTGCCGTGTCAGTTTCAGCCTTAAAGGTGTGTTTGCCATATCAAGTCGTAGCTGGCGGTGCCGGATTGTCCGCGTCCGACCGCACTTCCGGCACAGGTGAATCCGAAACGCTGCGCAGATACAGTGTGTGGAACAAGCCCACTGCGGGCTTATGGTAAGACACCCCGGTTAAGGGGTCGGGAACCAAAATCAACCCGAGTTGGTTTCTCTCTCCGGAGTAGATGGGGCCGCCAACCAGGCGAACTTCACCCTGTTCGTCCACGACCTGCAGCTTGGCATACGCCGGGTTTTGGTCGAAGGCAAAGTGCAAATCGTAGTTAGAGTGAACAGGAACCTGGTTCACGTGAGTAATGACCTCCTGGGGTTTGAGCCCCATCTGCTCAGCCAGCGATCCCGGAAGGACTCCGAGCACCCGCACTCCTTCCGGTGAGGCCCCTAGCCGCGGCTCGCCAAGCGCCTCCTGCCGCCGCATCCACAACAACGGAAGCTCCCGGCTCACCAACGCAAGGACGCCCCCAAGAGCGGCGTACGGGGAACCGAAGCGGTGCGCAGCATAACCCGCAGCCATTAAAACCAGCCCCGCCAAAAGGGAGTTTCGCGCCGTGACGCGAACAGCGGCCTGCGGTTTCACCGAAAACAGCGTGCCGCCCATGCCCAAAAGCAAAGGAACGGCAGCAAGCCCCGCGCCGCCCGTGAACGCCCCGAACCAAGGCCAATTGGCCCCAATGAAAGGAACAGGCACAGGACCGCTGGTTAAAACCAGTACAGGGACGACAAAGGACAATTGGACGACAAACACTCCGAGTGCTCGTCCTCGTTTCCCAGCGCCCACCCCTGGGGTCCCGCCCGCAAAACGTTGTGAAAAGAGCAGCAAAGCCTCGCCGACCATCAACAGACCTGCCACAGCCAGCCATGCCCCGGAATGGAAGTGAACCAGTTTCACCAGCATCCCAGTGCCGGTGGCCAGCGTCCCATTTGCACCGTCACGGCCCGCGTGAGACCACTGCAGCCCGCTGGATACGAGGACGAGGAGGCCGATGCTGTAAGTTGCCGATACCAAGCGCAAGCGAACCGCCGCCAATACCAGCGCTAAGAGCGATACCGCCCACACTTCCCAAACACTTACGACCACCCCAAGCCCGGCTGCGAGGAGACTGAGCAGAATGCCGGCTGCGATTCCGTACAGCCAACGCACCAGCACCGAGCGCCAGATTTTGCTGACGCGGACCCCAAAAAACCGGCGTTCGTGTTTGTTGTTGCGTCCTCGTTCAAAAATCATCAACAGGGCGCCAATGTACAACAACGGATTCGCCGCAAGCAAGACGACCGCGCGCCCTGCCGCCAGTCCAACCTGGCTCCAGTGGATCCCGGTCAACATTTGGACATTCGCCCTTTCTGTTACAGTGGTTGTTCGACAGACCTGCCGCGAGTCCTTCTAAACGCGTTTGGGGTCATGGTTTTTCTTGCAAAACGACTTGTTCTGCCTCCGTGAGTTGGGCATTCGGGTTCGCTATAGCGACATCCGGTTTCAAACCCTGGTGCTCAATCCATTGACCATCCGGCGTGAGCCAGTGAGCCACGGTGTATTTCAGTGAACTGCCGTCCGGAAACACCTGAGTCTCTTGAACGGTGCCTTTCCCGAACGTCGTAGTTCCGACGAGTTTAGCGCCATCGTCCGCGCGCAGAGCAGCCGCTAGCACTTCTGCAGCGCTCGCTGTATTCCCGTCGACCAAGACGACGATGGGCATCGTCAACCCCGGTCCTTTCGATACGACGGGCTGCGGGGCTTGACCGCGGTTCTGAACCTTTAAAATCACCTTTCCCTGGGCGATAAACTGGGCGGCAATCGCCTTCGCCTGGTCGAGGTATCCTCCCGGATTGCCGCGCAAGTCCAGGATCAGGCGAGTGGCTCCTTGTGCACGAAGCTGTTTCAGCCCGCTGGCAACCTCCGCTGCCGAGTTGTTGCCGACCACAACAATTTGCATATACCCCACGCGATGGGCGAGAAGCTTCACTTGAACGGCGGGCACGGAGATTTTCTCACGGGTCAAGGTATACGTGTGCGTTTTTCCGCCATCGGCCAAAAGGGCGACAGTGATGACCACTTTGGTCCCTGCAGGGCCGTCAATGAGTTTAGCCACTGCAGGCATCGTGAGGCCGGCAACGGACCGGTCCCCAACTTTGACGATTTGGTCGTTGGGCTTTAATCCGGCCCTTTGCGCAGGCGAACCCGGGGTTACCGAAGCCACCACGAAGCCCATTTGCGAGGTTTTCAGACCAACGCCAATTCCGTCAAACGAATTGGACAACATGTTTTGAAAGCTCTTTGCGGCCGCTGGCGTGAAGTAATCCGTAAACGGATCCCCTGTGGTCTTCACCATCCCGTTCACGGCCGCTTCAAGCAGCGTCGATTCAGATAGAGGTTGGTAATAGAGGTGCCTTAAATCGTGGTACACCGCAAAAAATTTTTGGAACTCCGGCGAACTCAACTGGGGTTGGAAGCTCACACCGAACGCTTTCAACCCCCCGATGGTGAGCAAGGCTCCCAAGATTACGCCATACGCGACACCCGCCAACAAGGGGCGGATTGGAACTGCTTTTCTGCTCATGTTTCACGCCTCATTTGTGCTACACCTTCAAAAACTTGCGAACCGACATGATGCCGCCCCAAATCCCGATAAACAGGCCAAGTCCGAACAGTACAGCAGCCAGCTTAAACGCCAGACTGCCTGTCGTCAGCAACGGGAAGGTCAGGATCTGAAACGTTCCGCCCATATGGACGAACACCGAATGGTACGCGCCGACGATGACGAGGTACGGGATCAATGCGCCGATGACCCCGATGACGATGCCCTCTGTAAGAAACGGCCAGCGGATAAACCAATTGGTCGCCCCTACGAGTTTCATGATCTCAATTTCCCGGCGGCGCGAAAAGATCGTAATCTTAATGGTGTTTGAGATCAAAAACATCGCCGTCACCAAAAGCGCTACGACAAAGACTAACCCGATGTTGCGAAGTAAATTCATGAATTGGAAAAACCGGCTGACAAAGGACTGTCCGTCGTTGACTTTGGACACTCCCGAAAGCGATTTGATCTCGTCCGCAATGGCAAGTGTCTGTTTGGGATCCGTCGCCTTGACAATCACCTTGTCCGGAAGGGTGTTTTGTTGGGAAAGACCACCGAGCACGTCGCTGTACTGAGGGCCAAGTTCCTTTTTAAGCTGTTCGAAGCCCTGGGCTTTCGTGACGAACTGAACGGACTTAACGCCTGGCAGTTCCTTGATGTGGTCTGCAATCTGCTGCCCCTGTGCATCGGTCTCGGACTGCTGCAAGAACACGTCGACTTCCAACTGGTTGGAAACGTAATTCGACATCTGTTGAGCATTCAGCGCAATGACCAGTGAAAACCCTAAGATCAGCAGCGTGATGGCCACCGCACTCACGGAAGCAAAGGTCATCCAGCCGTTGCGGACGGTGTTCTTCAGCCCTTCCCTGAAGTGCCTGAACAACATTTTAATCATCATATCCGTATGTCCCCTTGACTTCATCTCGAACGATTTGACCCGCTTCGATGGCCACGACACGTCTGCGAAGGGTGTTGACAATCTCCTTGTTATGCGTCGCCATGACAATCGTCGTTCCGCGGTCGTTGATGCGTTGAAACAGCCTCATAATCCCCCAGGAAGTCTCTGGATCGAGGTTTCCCGTAGGTTCGTCGGCGATGATGACCGTCGGATTGTTGACGAGGGCCCTGGCGATCGCGATGCGCTGCTGTTCGCCCCCGGAAAGGTGCGAAGGCAAAAGCTGCGTCTTGTCTTCCAAACCCACCCATTCCAAGACGTCCTTCACCCGCTTGCGAATCACGCGCTGGTTTGTGCCAATGACCTCCAAGGCATAGGCGACATTTTCGCCCACAGTCAAGCGCGGGAGCAATTTGAAATCCTGGAACACTACGCCCATGCTTCTGCGCAAATAAGGAACTTTTCGCTCCTTTAAACGTTCGATATTAAATCCGTTGACAAAGATGTGCCCTTTGTTGGGCTTTTCTTCCCGGTAAATGAGCTTGATAAAGGTCGACTTCCCGGCTCCGCTGGGACCGACCACGTATACAAACTCTCCCTTGTCGATTTTAATCGTGATCCCGTTCAACGCAGGAGTTCCATTGGGGTATTGCTTCCATACATCCTGCATTTCAATCATAAAAGACCTTCCCTCCTGAGAGACACCATCGGTTTGGAAATGCCCTAGACGGTGGTTTGGTCAGCCAATACCCTGAGGTGTGTCGTCGTCTCGTAAACACCCCAAATAAAAAAAGCCGAGTCTCCTCGTTCGGAAGTCTTCGACACAGGGAACAAAAATCCTGTTGAAAATTGCTGTCAATCGTTAGCGACTATGGCCTAAAACCTGCAGGATATGCAGTACGGCAGGTCCAAGAATTGCGATGAACAGGGCCGGAAAGACGAAAAAAACGAGCGGAAACAACATCTTCACTGGGGCCTTCATCGCCCGTTCGGAAGCATCCATCTTGCGTTTGCGCCGCACTTCTGCAGACTGCACGCGCAGCACCTGCGCCATGCCAATGCCTAAGCGGTCTGCTTGCACTACCGCGGACACGAAGGTCCTTACCGCATCGACGCCCGTCCTGTGCGCCATCCGCACCAGCGCTTCGCTGCGGTTGCTTCCGAGCCGGATTTCCCGCAGAGCGCGGTCGAACTCTTCCGCGAGAGGTCCTTTGATATGGGTGGTCACTCTTCCCATAGCTTGGTCAAATCCGAGTCCAGCCTCTACGCTGACCGTCAGGAGGTCGAGAACGCTTGGCAACTGCCTCATGAGAACCGCTTCGCGGAGCTTCACCTTGCGCGACAGCCAAAACTCGGGTCCGATAAACCCCAACAACAGGCAGCACAAAACCAGGAGCAACCCAGACAGGGAAGGACCTGAAAGCCATAGAAACAAGGCGCCCATGAGAGCCCCCAAAGAAGCCGTGACAAACCGAAAGCCAATCCACTCCTGTGCGGTCAACGACATCGGGTTCCCGGCTTGCGCGAGTTTCGATTGGAGTTTTTCCAGCCTGCCGGCGGACAACACATTTTGCCGTTTTGAGGCGACTCGCGCGGCTAGCAACTTCAGCCAGACACCGGGCTTGTTTGAAACCCCATTTCGCTTCGGGCCTTGAATGGACCGCTGCGTCCGTCGACGGTCGGCTGCTTTGAGCGCAAAATCGTCAATCCGGGCTTGCAGTTTCCGCCGCCTCCAGGTCAAGGCTTGAAACAAAAGGTAAAACCACAGCGACAATGTCGTAAAGACCAACCACTTCACCTCGCACCCCTCCCTTGCAGTCCGCGCTTTTTCGATTGGATGACAGCTTTGCGCATTGAGCGGATTTACAACTCCACGTTAACGATCCGGCGAATGAAGTAGTACCCAATCACCTGCCCGATGACAGCCGTAAACACCATTGCAAGGCCCACTGGGGTCTGAAAAAGCACCATCAAATAGGACGGATCGATCATGAACAAAATGCCGGCTACGCCTCCTGGCAACACCATGAAAATGAGCGCGGACATCCTTCCTTGCGACGTCAGCGCCTTCACTTCCCTTTTGAGCTGCACACGTTCGCGAATCGTCTCCGCGATCTTGTCGATGACCTCAGCGAGGTTCCCACCGACTTGCCGCTGGATGGAGATGGCGGTCACCACCAAATCGAAGTCCTCACTGGCAATTCGCTCGTTCGCTCGCTGCAGGGCCTCTTCGGTGCCAATCCCCATTTGCATTTCGGATTCCATGCGAACAAACTCCTCTTGAATCGGCCCGTCCATGTCACAAGAAACCACGTGAATGGCTTGGACGAAGGAATGCCCGGCCTTGAGCGAACTGGAGATGAGAATCAACATGTCGTACAGGCCGTCGCTAAAGCGCTGCACCCGGCGAAAAGCGCGGGCGCGAAGGTAAAACGCCACGGCACCGGAGCTCAGGATGACGGCCAGCAGTACCCCCGCCACACCTGCACTCAAGTCTCCCACAATGGCAAGACATGCTCCGACGAGTGCAAACCGCACCGCAAACTCTCGCGCGGGGACGTCGATTTCAGCACTGCGCAGCACCGCGTCCAGGCGCTGCATCCAACGCGAAGGACCAGGACGCACGCGCTGCAGCGACTTATGAGCAAACTTTTGCGCCAACGGGTTGCTCGCTGAGCCGTCCATCGCCGCGACGCGCCGGCCCACGCGCAGCCTTGGCCCAATCAGCATCCTTGCGCTCGCTAAAGTCAACAAAAAGATAGACAAGCCCATGGTGAAACTGATTAACGCCATCCACTCGCCCCCGGTTGAAACCACGAATAGTCGACTTGAAACCCTTGATCCTGAAGCCGTTCCAAAAAGGTCGGCACAATCCCAGTCGGCCTGTGTTCCCCCACAATTCTCCCTTGTTCGTCGCGCCCGGTTTCGCGAAACTCAAAAATGTCCTGTAAAACGACGTTTTCTCCTTCCATGCCAAGCACTTCTGAAACGGCGACGATTTTGCGGCTGCCGTCGCGCAGACGCGCCTGTTGGACAATGAGGTCGACTGCCGACGCGACCTGTTCTCGAATGGCCCGCAGCGGCAAATCCATTCCGGCCATTAAGACCATGACCTCCAAACGCCTGAGGCAGTCTCGCGGCGTATTGGCGTGCGCGGTCGTCAAGGAACCGTCGTGCCCCGTATTCATGGCTTGCAGCATGTCAAGCGCTTCGCCGCCGCGCACCTCGCCGACCACGATGCGGTCGGGGCGCATGCGCAGGCTGTTTTTCACCAAATCCCGCATCGTGACTGCGCCTTTGCCCTCGATATTGGCCGGGCGCGTCTCCAGCGTGACCACATGCTCCTGGCGCAGCTGCAGTTCGGCCGCGTCTTCAATGGTCACGACGCGTTCCGTTTCAGGAATGAAAGACGACAACACATTGAGTGTCGTGGACTTGCCGCTGCCGGTCCCGCCGGAAACCACCACGTTCAAACGGGCTGTCACACAGGCTTCCAAGAACTCGGCTATGGGTTCCGTCAGAGTCTGAAAAAGGATGAGGTCGTGAACCTGGTATGGGTCCTTCGCGAACTTCCGGATTGTGATACAAGGACCCGTCACCGCAAGCGGTGGAATGATGGCGTTTACCCGGGAGCCGTCAGGCAGCCTTGCATCGACCATCGGGGAGGATTCGTCGATGCGCCTCCCCAACGGAGCCACAATCTTTTCGATGACGCGCAAAACGTGGGCATCGTTTAAAAATTTGACGGCAGACAACTCGAGCCGGCCGTTTCGTTCCACATACACCTGGCTTGGCCCGTTGACCATGACTTCACTTATGGAATCGTCGCGGAGCAGGACATCAATGGGTCCAAACCCTTCGGCTTCGGCCCGCAGTTCAGCCACCATGCGGTCTCGCTCGTGGCGCGGTAACGGGGCGTTAGCCGCGTCCAAAACCCGGCGAATAGCCGTTTCGAGGTCTTCGTCCTCCCCGTCTTCAAACATGCGCTGCACCAGTTTTTGATGAAGTTTGATCTTCCACTCCGAAAACAGGTCGAGCTCCACTTTGGGCACCTGCACTTCCCGGCTTGGACGGGGTGCTTTTGGATGTGACGCTTCCCGGCCCGGGTGGTGAGACGGTTTTGGGGCGGACGGTCCTGCGACAGCTTCCGTTTCCACGCGGCGGGACTTTTCTTTCTCAAGACGTTTTAACAGAGACATGTTCACCCATCCCCTACGTTCGCAATCGCCAAGCCGCAGACTGCCCTCAGCGAACCATTCTCGCGCGGGCCGAGATCAGCTTGCGCAGCGGATTCCGGCGAGAAATCCGGTCTGTATGTTCCTCCAACCGAGCCGTAAAGGCAAACAACTGTTTGGATAAGCGGTGCTGCTTGTCCTTGAGGACAAAAGGGATCCCTTCGTTGATGGAACTTTCAACCCATTGGTAATCGTTATCCAGTTCCCAGTAGATGTCACTTTTCAAAATGCGTTCGACATCCCGCACTTTTAACCCGTTCTTGGCATTCGCTCGGTTCAACACGTGTTTCACACCGGCGGGGTCGTAGTTGAGTTCGATCAGCAAGTCCATCAGCATGCGGTTGTTTTTGAGAATGGCGAGGTTCATGGTACTGACTAAAAATCGTTCGTCTGAGGTATCTAAGATCGCGAAAAACACGTCATTGGCGACCGGAGCCGTATCGACCACGACGTAATCGAATTTCTTCTGCAGCGACTGCAAAATGACGCGCACGTGAGCAGCTTCCAGATACTCTGCTTCTTCCGGACGCTGCGGCGCGGCAAGCACGGAAATCCCACTGCTGTGGACCGACAGATAGCGGTCCAACACATCCGGATCGATCTCCGTGGACTCCCGGACCAAATCGAGGACAGTCCGCTCGGGACTCAGGTTCAGCATCAGAGTCGTGTCGCCAAATTGCACGTCAAAGTCCACCAAGACCACACGCTTGCCTTGTTCGGCAAGCGCGACGGCCGTGTTGACGGCGATGGTCGTTTTGCCCACTCCGCCTTTCGCGCTGAGCAAGGCCACTGTTTTTGGCCTGTCCACCAGCTGCTCACTCAGCTTGGCCACCGCGTTGCGCGTGCTCCGCTCGCAGTGTTCGCGGTAAACTTGTTCAATGGTCGACGCGAGCGTTTCCATATTGGCGGGCTTCAACAGGTAATCCTTGGCCCCAGCGCGCATGCACCGGCGTACGTATTCGACGTCGTTTTGTACGGACAACGCAATTACCGCAATGCCTGGGTACTGGTTGCAAATCCGTTCGGTGGCCGCAATGCCGTCCAGAACCGGCATATTCAGGTCCATGAGAACGATGTCCGGCGAGAACACCGCCAACCGGTGCAGGGCCTCTGCCCCGTTCTCTGCCTCCGCAATCACGTCAATCCCTTCGGCGAAGCTCAACAACATCCTCAGCGACTGGCGAGTCTCCGCCGAATCGTCAACCACCATAACCTGGATGGCACTGCTCATCTGCACGCCTCCTCACTTGCTGGATGCCAAGGTTTTCTCATTTTACCGACAGTGCATCCGCACCGGGTGTCACTGGCGTCTCGGAAGTGACGACCGAGTCGTGCGGACTGCGCAGCGCGAGGTGCACACGTCCAAACGCGATCGCGTAGTCCAAGGCTTCCGCCTGTTTTGGCGTGACGGCCAACGTGACCGTATCTACCGATGTGTTGACACTCGACTGCGCATTCGTCGAGTTGACGGTGGCTACGTTGGGGTTCGCTGCCGGGGACTGGTCTACATTGAGCACCTTAATGTCTTGCAGCAGCGTTGCTGCGATGGGTCCGCCGTCTTTCTTATCCGAGTAGGTTACGAGCACGTCGACGAAGTCTCCTGCGGAAATCAAGTGATCGACTCCCGTCACGCTGTCGTCGGCGATAGTGAACGCCCGCAGCCCCGTAGGCACAGTGAGCGGAAACGCCGCACGTTGGCTGTTGGCCACCAGCATTTGCGCAATGACCTGTTGTCCAGGAAACCACCCCGTCGCGGCGTAGTGTCCTACGACCTGTTCGAGGCTGCTCTGCGCCCCCGGTTCTACGGCGCTGGCAGGGACTGTATGCATGGCGACATCGGAACTGTCCACCAGTTGGTGAGCCGCCACGGCCTTCACAACGGTGACGACGGACACCTTGCGCTCACCGGTATGCTGGTTTTTCCACGAGGACAGTTGTTTCAGAATGACAAACGTCGACAACAGGGCCAACAACAAAGCAAACACTACGAGAATTAAGTTCGATCGCCTGCTCACACTCACCCTCACCCCAGTAATCTCACGCCGTAGGTGCCGTAGTTGGTTCCTGGCCCCATCTCTCCCGGGCGCACTCGTTGAATGAAGCGCCCCAAAATCTGTTGATGTCCGCCTTCTCCGGTCAGCCCTTCTAAATAGAAAGCGGCAAAACCGAGAATGGTCACGGACTTTTTCCCGCTGACTGCCAACGAGTCGACGACAGGCAAGTACATGACGTTGGCGCAATCCGACCGCGCCGTTTCAAACGACTGGCAGCCTGGGTCACTAGCCGCTTGCTGCAAGCGGTAGTTAATGGCGTCCGACACCGGGCCAGACATCACACCCGTCTCCGTGAGAACCTGCTGGCCCACGGTCAGCGGAAAATCGTAGCCGTGTTCGATGTCCGTTTCGACGCCCTTGGAACCTTCTCCGGAAAAATCCAAGAAACCGTAGTTGCCAGACAACCCACTCCCGGCCCCGTCGGACAAATACACTTCCTCGCCGTACGTAAAAGTCTGGTTCGGAACAGCAATCGGGACGATGCCTACCGCAGAAATCAGGGTGCCAACTTGTGCAATGGAATGGACACTCAGGCTTGCAGAGGAATCCCCCAAGGCTCTGGCAAACCACAACGACACCGTTTGCCCACCGCTGACAGTGACCGTGTCGGTCGCGGTATCCGAGGTTGCCGAATACGACACATGACCGTCGTTCCCCGTGGCGATTTGATACGCCTCGTTCGCGGCAGATGCCGCGTTGTTTATTAGCAAATCGGCACCCGCGAGCGCTCCTGCATCGGCTCCGTCCTGCGCCTGCTGTTTTTGCACGTACAACGCACCGACATCCGTTACAAGTGCCGTGAACCCGCACAGTACTACGACCATGAGTGCAACCAGAACCAATACACTGCCGTGGTCGTCTCGGTGTAATCGCTTTGCCACTTGCTTGATAGACCAGATTTGCACCATTTGCCACCCCGCACTGCACTACTCGACCCGCATTGTAACCTGGGATTGAACCTGAAACGCACTTCCCAAAAACGCGGCCAGCAACGGGTCAAACACGGAAACCATGTCTGCCACCGTGACCGTGACGGTGCTTCCGGACACGCGGGTGCCTGCAGGTTGGATCTCCGTCGTCACCGACGGCCCCAGCGTGGCTGCATCCGCGGCGACAACCTGTGTAATCTGGGCGTTGGAGGCCCCTATGCTGGCATAGCGTGCGGCATCCCGGGCAGCTTCGGAAACCGTCAAGTCCGCGGAAAGGATGCGTCCAAAGTCGATGATGCCCATGAGGAACAGGGCCAGTACTGGAAGTACCAGGGCAAACTCCACTAACGCCTGTCCATCCTCCCCTCTTCTCACCCGCGCCACGGCCGCATCTCCTTATTGATGACAAACAGGCCCTGCGCTTGCCGCCAAATCCAGTGCAGCACCCGCAGGGCCATTTGATTTACAGACTTTTCGTGATGTTGTTGAAAAGAGTTCCTAGTTGACCGCCCATGGCTGTCAAAGCCACGACCACGACCACCGCGATGAGTGCAATAATCAGTCCGTATTCCACCAAACTTTGACCTTCCTCTTTACGACCCAACTTGCGCAGAGCATTCCATAGCTTTACCATTTAATCACGCCTCCCCCAGATTTTTTCACCCAAGTTTTTTAAACGAGCTCGTCCACTCACAGGCTGCCTTGAGACAGCTTCGCAGCTCTTCACAGACTCTTTGCTGCCAGGCGACCGCGAGTCGACCGTTGCTTTGGCCGTCCGGCTTCTTGGAGTCGGCCTTTGTCTAATCTCGTCTGTTTCCGTCTGATTTTCATGGTAATGCGCGTGAAAACGCATAACCACAGTATTTTGTCCTGGGGGAAGTAGGACTTTTGTCCTAAAGGCGTATTCCTGGTATCCACTTCTTTGATCCGTTTCAACTGGCTTGTGTCGGCTTCACATTCCTTGGGTCCACTTCAGCGAAGCTCGGCATTCCCTGTGCGAACCGCCCAAAGAACGGCCTGTGTACGGTCGCTGATGCCGAGTTTTTCGAACAGCGTAGACCACAGGTTCCGCACCGTCTTCTCGCGCAGTCCTAAAATATCTGCGATCTGAACGTTGCTGAGGCCGTCGGCAGCCAACTGAACCAAGAAGCGTTCGCGTTCTGTCAGCACGATTTTATTTTGGGCTTCCTGAACCAAATAGGAAGGTTTGCGAAGCTGCGTTAAAACCACGGGTGTCATTTCCGGCTCGAGGTACGCTCCTCCTCCCGCGATGACCCTTGCCGCGTCCAAAAGCATGCCGGGAGACGCCGTCTGAAAGAGGTATCCGCTGGCCCCAGTGCGGAGTGCTTTGAGAACCGTATCCTCTTTCTGAAAAGGAGGAAGCAATGCGAGTATTTTAAGGTCAGGATGAACTCGCCTCAAAGAGGCGATAAAATCCTGGGAGGTGAAAGAATCCGGGCGTTCACCGTAGTCCGGGGCAAAGTCTACCACGAGGATATCCGCGCCGGACGGGCTGCGCGGTTCTATGACTTTTTCAAGGTCTTTAAGGTCAGTTGGTGTGGGAATCACCTCATATCCGTCTTTGCCGCCAAACACTGCAGCTGCGCCCAGCGCTAACAGCGGTTGCGTCATACATAGATAGATTCTCACGACTTCTGGCAAAACAGGCACTCCTCACGATCGACAATTTTCAACTTCATACCGATGGATAAGCCGTGCTGTTCGATGGTCCCGGGGTAGCACTCCAAGACCTGGCTGGCTTTGCGCACATACTTAGAAAACGTCCACGGCGCCATCCGCTCGATTAAGTGCAAAACTTCACCTTCGTGGGACAAAAACACGACGTCTATCGGGATTTTCATGAAGCAACAGTGAATAGCTTGGCACTGGTCAATCCATAAAGCCTCCCCGGGTTGAAGGGAGGTGTCCAACATCAACCCGCGGAATTTTTCCCAGTGCGTCGTAGCTGTACGCAATTTCGATACAATTTCTCGTCCATCCTCCCGGGTGACCCGAGGCGCCAAATTCAGTCCGCCCAATTCGCTTGAGACCCCTTTACTCTCCGGTGAAAGGCAGGTTTTTACCTTCTCCGGTTTTTTGAACGGCTGTTTTCAGCGCCCCTAGTGCCCCCAGCACTCCGATGGCCTCAGTCGGGACAAACAGTGTGCTTGCTGCTCCGTTTGCCATGCCCTGGAGCGCCTCAAAGGACTGATAAGTCAGTACGTTGGTATCCAACCCAGCAGCCTTAAGCATCTCGATTCGCGCGCGCTCGGCCTCGGCCACCAACCGGATGGCTTGAGCCCTGCCTTCCGCCTCGAGCTTCTGGGATTGCTGCAAACCTTCTGCCTGGCGAATGGTCGATTCGCGTTCACCTTCAGCTCGCAAGATGCGGCTTTGTTTGTCGCCTTCCGCCTGTAAAATAGCTGCTTGCCGCTCGCCTTCGGCCTGCAGAATGCTTGCGCGTTTTTCGCGTTCGGCCTTCATCTGTTTTTCCATCGCATCTTGGATTTCCTTCGGCGGTTTGATGTCCACAATCTCAACCCGATCGATGCGAACGCCCCAGCTTTCCGTGACCTCGTCCAAAGCCGTGCGGAGAGCCAGACTGATTTTGTCGCGCCCTGCCAAGGTCTCATCCAGTTCCATGTGTCCGGCGACCTGCCGGATGTTCGCGGCTGTGATATTCTGAATGCCCTGTACGACGTTTTGGATGTTGTACGTCGCCGTTTTCGGGTCCGTGATGGTGTAAAAGAAAACGGTATCGATTTGAATCTGAACGTTATCCCGAGTGATGACCATTTGCGGCGGCACGACAACTTGCTGCGTGCGCAGGTCCATGACGCGGGCAACGCGATCGATAAACGGGATAATCAGGTTCACCCCTGCAGACAGAGTCGCGTAGTACTTGCCGAGCCGCTCGACAATCGCCACCCGTTGCTGCGGGATAATCCGGATTCCGCGAAGGACCACCAAGACAACCAAAACAATCAGCACAAGGACAACAATCGTTCCTGTCATCGAAACTCCCCCTTGTCCCATTCTTGCCGTCTAGAGATGATTCGCATTGTTGCCACTTTCAGCGGTGTTTTCCTCCCCAGGGGCAATCGGAGCCACGGTCAACACAGCCGCCTCGGCGTGTTTCACCAGCACTTTGTCTCCGGGAAGCAAGGGTTTCTCACACTGAGCGCTCCACAATTCGCCATGCACGCGCACCGTCGCTAAGCTGCCGGGCTCGCTTCCGGTGACTACGAGGCCGACTTGATTGGCCATGCTTTGCAGCCGATCGGGATACTTGCGCTTGCGACGCCACTTTTTGGCCAGCGGACGCGTCGCGGCAAACAACGCGATGCTGACGACCGCAAAGACCACAAACTGGCTCCAGACATTTGTAACGAACGGCGTGATCGCGGTCGTGATTAACGCCGCTACAGCAATCCACAACAATACAAACGTGACGCTGGACAGTTCGACAATTCCGACAGCGAGAGCCACAAAAAGCCAGACCCACCAAGGCACAACCCCACCCCCGATTGAATTGAATTCTGTCTCTATACCGTATTTTCTCACATCCGGTGATCCCTGAACAGCGTACGCAAAAGCCCAATATCAGCCAGCGGGCGGCTTTCACGCAAGCTTCACGTAAAGTGAAACAAGCTCCTTACGGACGGACTTCCTCAGAGGATTGTACCCACTTTTGCAGCCGATCGCGCCGCACTCTCGAAGCGGTCCCCGCCATAAACGGCACGTCAAGGAATCCAGGTCGAACAAAGTCAACCGGAGGGTCAATGACGTCTTCAGCAAAGTACCGAAAACTCGGGGCCGTATCCCCTGGCAAGACAAATCCGGGAAGGGAGGTAACGGCTATGTTGTGCAGGCGGCCAATCCCGGTTTCCAACATGCCTCCGCACCACAAAGGGAGATGGTGATCCAAGGCAATTTGGTGGATCTCCAAGGCTTCTGCAAACCCGCCAACTCGCCCTAGTTTCAAATTGATGATTCGGCATGCCCCCAGGCGAATCGCTTTCTGTGCGTCCGCGGCGGTGTGAATGCTCTCATCTAAACAGATGGGAGTGGACAGTTGGCGTTGGAGTTCGCCGTGATCGACGATGTCATCGTGACCCAGGGGCTGCTCAATCATCATCAGTCCAAACTCGTCAAACGCCCGCAGGTGCTCGATGTCGGCCAAGCGATAGGCACTGTTGGCGTCAGCCATCAACGGGATGTCGCCAAACGCTTTGCGCAATTCCCGCAACGGCTCGAGGTCCCGCCCCGGTTTTACTTTTACCTTGATGCGCTGAAAGCCCTGAGCCAAGTACCCTTCCACTTTTCTCAGCAGCGCAGGAGTATCAGGCTGGATCCCGACGCTGATCCCGACTGGAATCTCCTGTTTGCCGCCGCCCAGCAATGTCGGCAGTGATTTCTGGGTCAAATTGGCGAAAGCATCCCATACGGCCATTTCCACTGCGGCCTTTGCCATGCGATTGCCGCGGAATGGAGCCAGTGCGCTTCGAACCTGCGACAGGTCCTGTACTTGCTCGAACTTCAATCCAAACAACCGCGGTGCGAAAAATTCCCGAATCATGTGCCAAGCTGTGCCTGTGGTTTCTTCGCTGTACAACGGAGCCGTACTGGCCACACACTCGCCAAAACCCACGGCTCCCTCCTGAGTCCGAACTTCAACAAGAACGACATCCTTGTCCGTTTCCACGCCGAATGAGGTTTCAAAGGGTTCCTGCATGGGCAATTCCATATGATATAGATGAACCGATTCGATTTTCACACTGCATCACCTCGTCTTAGTCCATATGTATGTGCTTCGCTCCGGGCTTCGCAACATCCTTTGTGGAACGTATCCCGCAGCAAACAACCGCTCAGCTGCCTGGCGAAAGGAGCTACGCCACGTTACCGCCAAGCGCGGGTCGCCGGAGAGCACTCGGTCGAAACGAACTGGAATCTCCGTCAATACCGGCCTTGTAGTCGAACCATCTGGCAATGCCGGCAACGTCGCAACTGGATGGATCCGATCGAGGTGCTGCAATTCTGCCCGGTTATCTGCCTCCAGTCGCAGCACGGTGAGTCCGGAAGCAAAGTCTTCCGCACTCGGTCCGCACCCTGAGGCAAGCGAAACCGGTTCCTTGGACGTCGGCCATGCGGCGATAAATCGATCGGTATCAAGTCCTTGATTCACCAAGTCATCTGGATCCGTCCCGTACATGTTTACGCTGTACTCGACGACAGAAGCTCCGAGCTTATGGAGATTGAAATAAGCATTGCGGGAAATCAAAGGATCAAACGTCCACACAATAGCGGGATAACCCATCTCAAACGCCAGCTGTTGTTGTGTCATCTTCAACATCGTTCCAATGCCTCGGTGCAAGTATTCCGGCAGTATGGCTGTTTCATGGGACCAAAGAACAAAGTCTCCCCGGTATGAGGCCGGAAAACTGAAGAGAAAACCAATGGGTTTGGTATCCTCCATGGCCAATAAAACCACTCCGCCATACCGGGCGTGAACGACCATTTGGGCCGGAGCGCATGGAGCACCTTCACCCCAAACCTGGGCGGCCAGTTTGCGGCACAAGACCGCTTCTTCCACCGTTTCCACACGTTGAATCAAAATCGCCATTTGTCTCGCGGCTGCCTCCCGTAGTTGCAACTTGGTTTCATCTTAACCTAAACAAGGGCACCCAACCACGGGTTCCAGCTGTCCAATAGGCCAAACGGGGTAGCAGATAATAAAATGCCTGCAGTCCAAGACTGCAGGGACGACAAAGTGAACAGTGTGAGTGTAACGGCACGAGGCAACGGAGGTTGGGGCAAACCCGTCGCAGGTTCTGCTAAGTCAACCGTTGTGCGGGTCAGCATTCAGCATGACGACTCTCATTTTTCTAAACTTGATATGGCATCTGGTTTGGGCGCACGTGCTTCCTGGGTTCAACGGCCAGTACGTACCGCGTAAACGGTCATTGCCAAGAAAAACACGGCAAACATAACCAAAAACCATACTGCCCAAGCGGAGAGTTGGCCCATGATGTTCGCCTTCCTTTTCCACGAGTACAGCGTTATAACTTGTTGATGATTTAGCCTATGCCCTCATCCTTGGTTGAATGGAGCACATTTGCCTATGCCTTGGTTCATTTTAAGAAACTTTCGTTCCACAAGGCGCAACCTCGATGGTCACAGGGTATTTTTGTCCTCTCTGGACCCTTCTAGTTGGGGAGAGACCGTTCGGAAGTTAGATTCTTGGAGGTCTCCCATTCGCGGCGCCCGTGCGGTTAAGGAACAAGATGTCCATCAACACCAAAAAGGCTGCTCCCCGTTGTTGGGAACAGCCTCTGGCTTTGCTCTTTCGCCCGGCAACGTCCTACCTTCCCAGGGGTCTTCACCCCAA
>NZ_JAJFNK010000039.1 GCF_021739485.1 Alicyclobacillus tolerans | reverse complement strand
AGATGCGGACATTATATCTAGCAATTTATGGACAGGCAATACCGTCAGCATTCGGACATTTTGGCGTAGCTAAAACACCTGTTGCTGATAGGGCACCCATAGTACCCCCGTGATAACTTCCATACATGCTTATCACTTTATATTTTCGCGCATTGCCTGTTTGCACATGGTATTGCCTTGCCATTTTGATTGAGGCCTCGACAGCTTCTGATCCCCCGCTCAATAGTTTGACGGTATCGAATCCTTTTGGTGCTATTTCAGTCAACATTTTTGCCAGTTTTATTGCAGAAGGGTTCGTCGCGTGGAGAGGTGGTGCGAACTCAAGAGATTTAAGCTGAGATACCATCGCTTCTAGTATCTTTTTATTTCCATGACCAAGGCTTACGGTAAAAACTCCAGATAACCCATCGATATATTCCTTACCGTCGACATCTTTAATTCTGAGTCCATTTCCTTCACTTACAATCAACGGATCGTTGATAAATTCTTGCATTTGGGTAAAGTCAACAATGAGATGTTTAACGAATTCTTTCATGTTTGTCATCTTGCATCTCTCCTTCCTATGTACCATCCACAAGATTCCATCCACTGTCCAATGAGCATTCAGTCGCGTACCATAGAACTGACTTCGTAACCCAGTACTTGGGAAATGATTTCAGCCGTCTGTTTGACTTTTTCCGCAACCGCTGGGATGGCCAAACCATTCAATTCAGATAGAACGCCGGTAACGCTTACAGCGGCAACGAGATGGTGAGATGCGTTGAATATTGGAGCCCCGATACATCGGACGCCAGCCTCCTCTTCTTCATCCTCTACTGCATATCCATTTCTTCTAACAAACTCGAGTTGGCGCATAAGTTGTTCCACAGTTGTAACAGTATGCGGGGTGTACTGCTTCAATGGATGTTTTTGTAGTATTCTAGATAATTGTTCATCCCCCATGAAAGCGAGCATTGCCTTTCCAGAACTTGTGGCGTGAAAGGACTGTCGTTTCCCCTCAAATGTTGAAAACTGGATAAAACCCGGTCCATTTACTTTATCGATTAAAACGTTTTCATCATCGATACAACCACTCAAGTGAACGGTAAGTTTAAGTTCATTTGCCAGACCCTCCAGGTGTTCTCGAGCTAGGCTCTTTAAACTTCGGGACTTTGATCCGAGTTCAATAAACTTGGTTGTTAATTGGTACTGTCCGTGAGGTGTCTTGCTCACATATTCCATTCTTTCGAGTGTCGTCAAAATCATCAATATAGTAGTCTTTGGAATGTTCAACATACTACTCAAATCGGACATGCGTACGGGAGCCTCCGCGGCTCCTAAAAGTTCAATAATCCGGAACGCACGCTCAACAGCTGGTACATGATATCGTGGCATATTACTCTCCTTAGCAACAAAGAATTTGAACCTGAGGCAATTAGAGATGTGTTTGTTTCAAATCAAAAACTCTGTTCGCGATACGAATTATTCTTGAACAAAGAGTACTGTTCGAAGAAAAATAAGATGTCATGCTCATTTCAAAGTTATGCAGGAAAAGGCAACTCATACCCGACGATTTTTACGAACACAAATTCATGATAAGTTTAATCGTCATAATTAACTTCCTATTCAAATAATTATAAAACCACAATAACAAACGCGGTTTGTATTTACAAACATCGTGGCTGTGTGGAACGCGAGTAGCAAGGACATGAAATCGACAAGGATGAAGGCAACCAGACTTGCCCTGGTGGGAACTTGAAGCTCGTGACGTGAACTGTACCGTGGGCTTACGACAGGTCATCAATTGTAGATTCGCCCGCCCGTTGAAGTTATTTCTGCCCCAGGAACTATTATTCATATCGAATGTCCCGAGTAGTATTAAACAATGATGGCCTTTGAGCGTGGAGCTCAAACGCCGGTTGTGACCAGTTTCGCCAAAAACGAGACTAGGAGGGGGCAAGGTGAAGTTACGTAGTACTGAATGGTTTGATGGTAGAACGGATCACACCTTTGAGCACAGGTCCTCTATGCGTGCAATGGGGCATATGCCGAAATCCTTTATCGGGAAACCCATTATCGGCATATTCAACTCATGGAACGACTTTAGTAATTGTAATTTGCCGCATAAGCAACTTGTCGAGTACGTCAAGAGAGGTGTATTACTAGCCGGTGGATATCCTATGGAGATTCATTCCATAACCACACCGTCCGATTTTATGAAGCCATCGGATTTGCCGTACCGAAACTTAATGGCTATGGATGTTGAAGAAATGATACGGAGTCTTCCCATTGACGGTGTCGTTCTTCTCAGCGAATGTGATAAAACAACACCGGCTCAATTAATGGCCGCAGCAAGTTGTGACCTGCCTGCGTTGCAACTTGCTGCAGGGCACAGGGCAACGGCCCATTTTAGAGGGGACATTGTAAATTACGGAACTGACTTTTGGAGATATCTAGATGAATACAAATCTGGCTTATTAAGTGACCGCGAGTGGAGCACATTAGAGGAGAATATTTCATGCAGTTTGGGAGGGTGTCCAGTCATGGGGACAGCCTCAACGATGAAAGGGTTATCTGAAATATTAGGTATGATGTTACCAGGTACGTCTTCTATTCCAGCCAATCATTCTACGCGATATGCGGCAGCTGAAACAACAGGGCGACGCATCGTCGAGATGGTTGATGGTGGATTTTGCCCTTCACGTATCATGACACGGGAGTCATTTGAAAATGCTATTGTGTTTTTGGCTGCCGTAGGGGGATCCAGCAATGCTATCATTCATTTGATTGCCATTGCAGGTCGACTGGGTATTCAATTGAAGCTTGACGAATTTTCAAATCTAACAAAGCAGGTTCCACTCATAGTCAATCTTCAACCAAGTGGGGCACATAACATGGACAGATTTCATGTAAGTGGCGGAACCCCAGCTACGATCAAACAGTTATTCCCACTTCTGCATACGAATTGTCTTACTGCCCTCGGAAACACCATTCAAGAGGCATATGAGCACGCCGAGGTTTATGACCATGACGTCATCTCCTCCATAGCTCACCCCTTTAAAGATCGTTCTGGATTCATCGTGCTGCGAGGGAACCTTTCACCCGACGGGGCAATCGTCAAGAGGTCCGCCATTTCTCCGGAATTAAAAAAGCACATAGGAAAAGCCGTGGTATTTCAAGACTATACTGACATGCAAAATAGAATTGATGACAAGGAACTTGATGTCGACGAAAATTCTGTACTTGTGATGAAAAACTGCGGACCCATTGGTGCAGCAATGCCCGAATGGGGGTTGATCCCAATTCCTGAAAAACTTTTGAAGAAAGGGGTACGAGACATGGTACGTATCAGTGACGCTCGCATGAGTGGAACAAGTTACGGAACCGTTGTCTTACATGTGGCACCAGAGTCGGCAGTTGGTGGGCCTTTAGCAATTGTTAATGATGGAGATCAGATTGAACTGGACGTTGAAAACGGGAGTCTAAACCTGCTCGTCGACGATTCTGCAATCAGAAAGAGGTTGTCAAGTTGGAATCCCCCGAAATCATCACATGCACGGGGATTCATGAGAATTTTCGAAGAGCAGGTTCTGCAGGCCGACCATGGGTGCGATTTTAAGTCATTACGCCCCCGAGATATGTCAGAAGTAAAATTGATCGAGCCTATTGTGGGGAGGGGATAGTTGCCATTCTAAGGGTTATGAGGACCGATGCAACAAGTTCCCGATCTCTAGCTAAAACGAACATCGGGGAGAAACGCTGGCTTTGTGGAAGGGGAATGAGCCTAATGAGTTTAGCAAAGAGTGAAATGTACAATCTTATTTCTCAAAAGTTGTACACCGGGGTCATTTGTGACACTTTGGATCAACTTGGTTTTAGAAATCAGGCCATGCGAGAAGACATTCGACCTATGGATCAGGCTGTAACTCTTGTAGGAACAGCGAAAACGATGCTAGCTGTGGATGTCTACCAGACTATGAAAAATCCATACGATACGGAAATTAAGGCCATTGACAGTATACAACCAGACGAAGTGGTTGTTGTAGCCACGAATCGGTCCACTCGTAATGGGCCATGGGGAGAATTACTATCCACTGCAGCGAAGATGAGAGGGGCACGCGGGGCCATAGTCGACGGGCTAATTAGAGATAGTAAGAGAATTAGTGAACTAAGATTCCCCGTTTTTTGTACAGGATTTAAACCTGTCGATTCGAATGGACGAGGAATCGTCATTGACTACGACTGTCCTGTAGAAGTTGGTGGAGTCCTGGTAAATTCCGGAGACATTGTATTCGCAGATCACGATGGTGTTGTGGTCATTCCCAAGGACACGCTTGAGCAGGTTGTTGAAATAGCCCTTCAAAAAGTGAATCGTGAAAACCGTACACGGGAGGAACTCCTTCAGGGGAAACTTCTTCGAGATGTATACGAAAAATATGGCGTTCTATAGCCATGTTGAGAACGTAGGGAGAATAATCCGTCAAAGGAGAATTTCACACCATTCCTTAAAAATAATTTTCTAAATATTAAATGAATTTGTGGTTTGTAGACAAAAATTATTTGGTGAATGGAGGATAAGTGGCATGAATCGTTCGGAGGCAGATTCTGAAATTGGTCTGAGACGTGGGGCGGTAACCTTCTTCGGTAGTTTAGCACAATCCGTAGGTCTTCTGGGTCCAAGTGCGGGCGTCGGTTTGGTTGTAGCCGGCGTGGTTGGCGTAGCAGGGCCAACAGCATGGTTAACCTGGATTGTTGGAATGGTTGCAATCACTTTCGTGGGGTACGCGGTTCTGATCTTGGCCCGTCGCTTTCTTACAACTGGGGGACTGTTTCCTCTAGCTGGCAAAGCAGCCGGAAGGTTTGCTGGGTATCTAACGGCATTTGGGGCGCTGCTTTGGCTTGTTGTGGCGGCACCAGCCGTCGTAATACAAACCGGAATTTACATGACTTCATTCTTGGCATTGTTTGGATTGCCGAGTTCCAATTGGACCGTGATCATTGTTTCTTTGATCACTCTGTTTGTGACTGGATGGTTGGCTTACAGGGGAATCGAAATTGCCACTCGGGTCATGCTTGCCATCGAAGGTGTAACAATCGGTTTGATTGTTATCCTGCTTATCGTTACTCTAATTGTTCATCCCGGGGGGATTATAGACCCAGCCGAATTCCATTTTAGTGGCGTTCACTTGTCAACCATAATTTCTGGGGTTGTATTAGTCACATTTGCATTTGGCGGCTTTGAGTCTGCTACAATCCTAGGTCAAGAGGCAAGTAACGGACGCCGCAATATACCCATGGCAGTATTAGGGAGCCTTCTCGTATCTGGAATATTCTTCGTCATATCAACTTATGTTATGGTTCTGGGCTTTTCTGGTACGCATTACGACCTTGCGTCGAGTCCAAACGCATTAGGCCAGTTAGCCATCATCGACGGAATGCGGTGGTACTCCTACCTAATTACCGGTGCATTAGTAGGCGCGGTGGTTGCAGTTAATATTGCACTTTATAACGCAGGCTCGCGACTTTTATTCACTTTGCCGCGGGAAGGGGTCGCCATGAATTGGCTAAGTCGCACGAGTTCTCGGTGGCAAACGCCAACGTCTGGAATCCTTATTTTTCTTGTTATAAACCTTGTGGTAGTGCTCCTGGTTGGAATCTTAGGTACTAGTCCAGTGAATGCCTTTGATAATTTAGGAACTCTTTCTGGCTATGGTGCTGCGGTGATGTATATTGTGGCCGCAGTTGCCGCAGCGATATTTCTTGCTCGCAAGTGGAGCCTCATTGGAGCCGTCGCTTGTTTTATAGGTGCAGTAGTCATAGGTTATGGACTCTACACTGGGTTTGTACCTTTTCCCTCGTATCCAACCAGCGTTCTAGCGTGGATTTTCATTGTTTTGGCACTGCTCGTCATAGTGGGAGGATTCTTTATACTAGGGCGTCATCGGAGCGCATTTCAGGGGTTGTCTGTTTCAGAATTTGGCCAAGACGAGTGAACCGCAATTTTGATTGTTATGGTCTGGAATATGACGGATTGTCCTAGAACCCCATTAAAATTACGCGCAATGGAGGGCTTATACACCATGCTAGATAATTGGGCAACTTCGTTCGGAATGTGGGAACGCGCCAAACAGTCATTGGGAGGAGGTGTTTCCAGCGGTCTAAGATTAGCCATGAAACCACACCCATTGTATTTTGATCGAGCAAATGGCTCTAAGATGTGGGACGTAGATGGCCACGTCTATACAGATTACGTCTTAGGGTGGGGCCCTGTTATTCTTGGGCATTGCGACCCTGACGTAACGAGTGCGGTACAGCGTCAAGTCCAAACTGCGGTAACATTCGGAGCCCAACATCCTCTGGAATATCTTGTTGCAGAAAAGGTGTTGTCCCATTTAAAATTTGCCGAGCGCCTGCTTTACAGCAACACAGGCAGTGAGGCGGTTCAAATTGCAATAAGATTAGCCAGAGCAGTAACAGGTAGGTACAAAATCCTGAAATTTATCGGTCATTATCATGGTTGGTCTGATCAAATCTTAGTATCATATAGACCGTCGCCACATAACTCAAGCGTTCATGGGGAAAGTACTGGACAATCTAGTAAGGCATACGAGGATGTTTTAGTAGTACACTGGAACGACATTTCGGAAGTGGAAAGGATTTTTCAGGAACACGCCAGTGAACTCGCGGCAGTTATCGCCGAACCCGTTTTGGGTAATTCTGGAGTGATTGAACCTATAGATGGGTTCCTTGGTCGCTTAAGGGAGTTAGCTTCGAGATACGGCGCCGTATTGATATTCGATGAGGTGATTACCGGATATCGTATAGGAATTTCTGGGGCATCGCAGAGATATGGTGTTTCGCCTGACCTTGTCACTTTAGGTAAAGCGATTGCGAATGGCTTTCCACTCAGTGTCGTAGCAGGAAGGGCTGAAATTGTAGATCAAGTTTACAAACAGGGAGTCGTACACGCTGGGTCGTTTAATGGAAACCCGGTTGTACTGGCGGCTTGCCTAGCCACTCTCAATAAATTGGAACAACCACACGTATTTACTTCCATCGATGATCGAACACGTCAACTACAAACAGGACTACGCGAAATTTTCCGTAGGAACCGTATCCCTGCAACGGTGAATGCTGTGACCGGAATGGTTCAACTTTTACCTGGCGTGGAATCCTCAGTTGACTATCGTGATTACGCCAAAGTAAATTGGGAAATGTATAACGAACTCACTGTGTTGCTGCTTTCCGAGGGGCAATTTGTGATGCCAGGTGGGAGGCTCTATGTCTCTCTGAGTCATACGGTTGAAGATATCTCAGAAACATTACAGGCTTTTGAAAGGTCGGTAAGTAAAATTGCAAATAAGACCTAATCAACGATGGAACGAAAATTAGTCTTTGGTCAGCACAAGCGAGTTGAACCGTAGAGCGAATCCCTTGAGCGGTAAATATCTACTGCTCAAGGGATTTTTGTTTCGGGGTTTGTCTATCTCACCGTGCCGTAACCAGAACTCCTGAGACATCATTCATGTCGAAGCTCTAGAGTCTTGCTGGTCTCCTTTTCACGGGCAAATGGTGAAAGGGAATTCACCTGAGGTACAGCTTCTAATATGTTAGTTAAAATAACATAAAACTCCCTATAATCAAATTTTAATGTAATAATATATAACATAAATGATTGTTAATGCCGAATATATGAGCTATATTGCTATTAGATTTAAGTAATTGGTTAGAAAATATTACATTTAAAACTGAGCAACCTAGAAAAACGGCCTTGCATTCAAGTTTTTGGGGGGGATCGCGGTACTTCCATGGAACGCGTGAGTTTTCCTTTACACAACCGAGCTGTGGCATGGCCGCAGAAAAGGAAAGGAGGAGAAGAGATGTCTCAAGAGGTTGATTCGGCGGTCGTGATCACGATGGACCACTTAAAGGTTGACAATCCGCTGAACACATTGAGGCCTGAAGAGGACAGAGTCGAACTGTTGAAGGTCCTTGTGCCGGCTCTGACCGAAATCAAACACTTATCTACTTTCAACCCTGGCATCGGCGAACCGCACATTCCAATCTGCTGCAAGCAGGAGGTGACGATGCATTGGTGACTCAAGAACTGACCATGGCTTCGTTGTATGAAGTCCAAGAGAAGATCCGAAACCGAGAACTGTCTCCAGTAGAGCTAACTCAACAAATGCTAAAAAATTTGGAACTTTCACAGGGCGTTCTAAACGCCATGGTGACGATCACTCCAGAAATTGCTTTGGCACAGGCGAACCGAGCAGAACAAGAAATTCTCTCTGGAAATTATCGCGGCCCTTTGCACGGCGTCCCAATCGTTTACAAAGACCTCTACTACACGAAAAATGTGCGCACGACAGCCAGTTCCAAGATCCTGTCTGATTTTGTCCCCGATTACGATGCGACCGTTGTCCGTCACCTCACCGATGCGGGGGCAGTGATGTTAGGAAAATCTCAGACTCACGAATTCGCAAAGGGAGGTTTGACGGATAGTCCACACTTTGGTCCGTGCCGCAACCCATGGCAGTTGGATCGAGTGCCTGGGGGGTCCAGCGGTGGGTCTGCAGCTGTCGTAGCGGCGGGTTTAGCGTTCATGGGGACGGGATCCGACACGGCTGGCTCGATTCGCATTCCTGCAGCCTGTTGCGGAGTTGTTGGTTTGAAGCCTACTTACGGGAGAGTGAGCAGGCATGGAATATTCCCGTTGGCTTGGTCGCTGGATCACGTTGGTCCCATCACTCGAAGTGTTTGGGACGCAGCCATTTGCTTAGGTGTGATGGCTGGATACGACAGTCACGATCCCACGACCGTTACGCTGCCTGTGCCCGATTATACGCAAGGGCTGACGGATATTGACCTAACGGGAGTTAAGGTCGGAGTACCCATCAAGCAGTACTTTGAAGATTTAGACCCAGAGATCAGGGCAGGGGTGCTTGCTGCAGTGGATAGACTGTCTGACTTAGGAGCAGAGTGTCGCGAGGTGGAAATTCCGAATCTCGAGTACACACTCGGGGTGCAAATGGCGATTGGAATGAGTGAGGCGGCGGCAATTCATCACCAGTGGCTGTCAGAGAGGATTGAGGACTACGCACCAGACGTCCGATGGAAACTGGAGGCGGGAAGGTTTATTTCCGCAGTCGACTATCTACGTGCATCCCAAATTCGGCCATTTATTCAGCAAGGATTTTCCCAAGTCCTATCTGAAGTGGATGTACTGGTCACTCCGACCCTCCCCATTGTGGCCCCCTTCATGGGTACGGAGATGGTATCTGTGAACGGAAAGCCTGAGTCGGTGTCCGATGTCATGATCAGGTTCACGCACTCAAGCAATGTGACAGGATTCCCCACCTTGGCTTTGCCTTGCGGGTTTAACTCTGAAAATCTCCCCATGAGCATGCAATTAATAGGTCGTCCCTTTGCGGAGACGGATGTTCTGCGTGTTGGCTACGCCTATGAGCAAGTGACACAATGGCACACCCGGCACCCTCATTGGGAAAATGATTTGACGTAGAAAAAAGGAGGGAAAAGAGATGAATGGAGTGGAGAAGAGAAAATTCAACAGACTGGTCAATAACCCAGTGTTAGAAGATTATTCGCTGCGTTATGCGCCGAGTTCTTTTCGAAAATGGTCCCCGTGGGCAGTGTATCTCTCAGGAATAGGCGGTATTGCAGCGATGGCTGGCTATGCCATCGGGGGCTCGCTGGCCATTCAGTATGGGTTTCAGAATGCTTTTTGGGCGATCTCGTTGGTGTCGGTCATCATTTTTTTGACCGGATGGCCCATTGCCTATGAAATTGCCAAGAACAATATCGACATGGATCTCCTCACCCGTGCAGCAGGTTTTGGATATCTCGGCTCTACACTCACTTCTTTGATTTACGCTTCTTTCACCTTCATCTACTTTTCTCTGGAAGGTGCCATCATGGCTCAGGCCATTACCGACTATTTTCACATACCGATATTCCTGAGCTACTTGATCTGCGGCGTCTTGATCATACCGCTGGTCCTGTATGGAATGACATTTCTCAGCAAGTTCCAAAAGTGGACTCAGCCGGTCTGGCTTATTCTCCTCTTGGTCGCGCTCTTCGGTGTCGCGATCCGCGATCCGCATTCCCTCACGCAGTGGATCGCGTTCAAAGGGCAGTCGTCCAATTCTGGGTTTTCGTGGCTGATGTTGGGGGCTGCTGGAAGTGTATTGATGTCCCTCGTTGCTCAGATTGGCGAACAGGCAGACTACTTGCGATTTATGCCGGATGTCACGGAAAAAAACCGTCGTTCGTGGATGTGGGCCGTGATTCTGGGAGGGCCGGGTTGGATACTGATCGGCGGGGCCCAGAACCTCATGGGAACCTACTTAGCCTCATACGTGGCTCCTCGCGCAGGAATGGCACACGCAAACGTTCCCTTCACCATGTTTGACTACGCCTTCCAAACCGTGTTCACTCATCCAGCCATGGCTCTGGCCATTGCGACGGCACTGGTACTTTTGTCTCAGCTAAAAATCAACGTGACGAACGCATATTCAGGTTCTTTATCTTGGTCCAACTTTTTCTCCCGAACGTTGCACACCCATCCCGGCCGGGTGGTATGGCTGGTCTTTCAAGTCGCCATTGGCGTACTCATTATGGAAATGGGTATCTTTGGCGCTATTGATAAAATTCTCGCCTTTTATTCCAATGTCGCAGTAGCCTGGATTGGAGCCGTGGTCGCAGATTTGGTGATCAATAAAAAGTTACTGAAACTGAGTCCGAACACCATCGAGTTCAAACGCGCACATCTTTACAACTTTAATCCCGTGGGATTTGGCTCGATGATTCTAGCTTCGCTCATATCCATTGTTGCTTATTTTGGAACTTTCGGAGCGGCGTTGCAGGCTTATTCACCGTTTCTCGCTTTGCTCTTGGCGATGATTTTCAGTCCTATCATTGCCGTTGTGACGAAAGGGAAATACTACATCGCCCGGAACAGTTCTTACACTCTCCCTGCCGGCATGAAAACGGCGACGTGTTCAGTATGCAACCATCCTTTTGAGGTCCATGATTTAGCGCAGTGTCCGTTTCATGCGGGAGCGATTTGTTCTCTGTGCTGCAGTTTAGAAGCCCATTGTCATGACGAATGTAAGACAAAAGATGAGGTGGCCGCGGAGCAGGAAGTGGGTTAAAGGGTCGGTGGACGGCTCGAGTTACTTGAACGGTATTCTCTGGACAGAATGAAACGGCGAGTTTGGAGACGACGTTCGCGAACGGTGATTCTCATGCTCCAGTCATCAAAAATATCACATAATCATCAAAAAAATCGAAGAGGTGGATGGTTTGATTAAAAAACCGGGATTGGATCATTTGCGGAAGATTGCGTCGGACTATCGAATGAACATGACGGACGACGACTTGCAATCGTTTCAGGGGATTATGGCAGGGCCACTGATGTCGTACGAACGGGTTCACGAGTTGGGAGATGTCGTACCGGAAGTGAAATACCACAGGACTCCAGGCTATCGACCGGGGACCGAGGAAAACACGCTGAACGCGTGGTACTGGAAATCTACCATCAAGGGTGCAGCTTCTGGAAAGTTGACCGGCAAAAAGATTGTATTAAAAGATAACGTCAGCCTGGCGGGGGTTCCGATGATGAATGGCTCCTCCGTGCTGGAAGGGTTCGTTCCAAACGTGGACGCAACTCTTGTGACGCGCATTCTCGATGAAGGAGGCGAAATCGTCGGAAAAGCGGTCTGCGAGCACCTGTGTTTTTCTGGCGGAAGCCATACATCGGATACGGGGCCGGTGCATAACCCGTACGACCCAACGCGATCGGCTGGAGGGTCCTCGAGCGGGAGCGCGGCGCTCGTCGCATCCGGGGAAGTAGATATGGCCATTGGGGGCGACCAAGGCGGGTCTATTCGTATTCCGAGCTCGTGGTGCGGTGTGTACGGGATTAAACCGACGTTTGGACTCGTGCCTTACACGGGGGTTTTTCCGATTGAGCAAACGATTGACCATACCGGTCCGATTGCAAGGACGGTCGAGGACGCGGCTTTGCTTCTTGAGGTTATCGCAGGACCAGATGGGATGGACCCGAGACAAACCGGATTGGAAGCCAAGGAGTATACCCGCTACCTAAGCGCTGGAGCCAATGGGTTGAAGATAGGAATTCTCGAAGAAGGCTTTGGCTGGGAGGGCCTGTCCGAACCAGACGTTGACGAAATGGTGCGGGCAGCGGCCCAGTCTTTCGCAGACCTCGGTGCGACCGTGGAAACGGTCTCCATCCCCATGCATCGGGACGGAATCCACATTTGGAACGTTATTGCTACCGAAGGCGCGACGACGTTGATGGTTCGCGGCAACAGTCAAGGGACGAATTGGAAGGGGTATTACCAAACCCACCTGCTCGACGTCTATGCACGCGGACTTGGCACCCGGGCGGACGATCTGTCGGATACGGTCAAACTGGTGATTTTGACGGGGCAGTACATGCAAGATGCGTATCATGGGCGGTATTACGCGATTGCACAAAACCTCGGGCGGAAACTGCGAAAGATATACGACGAGGCTCTTGAGAAATACGACCTGCTGGTGATGCCCACGCTGCCTTTAAAAGCAACCAAAATTCCAGATGCGACAGCGAGCCGCGAAGAATCCATTGCCCGTGCGTTAGAAATGGTTCCAAATGCGGCACCGTTTGACGTCACTGGACATCCGGCCATGAACGTTCCCTGCGGAATGTCGCAAGGACTTCCGGTTGGAATGATGCTCGTTGGCCGATGGGGAGAAGACGAAACCGTATTGCAGGCCGCCTACGCATTTGAACAAGCCTCCAAACTGGTTGTGAGTCAATAAATTTGGGGAACCGGTTTAAAAACCGACAATTTTTAACGTGTGCCGCTGGAAACGTGTGAGGTAGTTGCAGTTGCTGGAAGAACAAGTCCCTTGAGCAGTGAATGTCCACGGCTCAAGGGACTTTTGTTTTAGATCGGCTCGGTGTGCTGGAAATACACATCACAATTCAGTTCAAGAAATTGATTGATTTTATCAGATTTTGTCGTAACAATTTGAGGCGTTAAGCCGTCCAGTACATAAAGACTAAATTTCTTATTCAAAGGGTGTTTAAATTGCTCAGAGGAACTACTTTCACGGCTTTTTCGTCTGCTTTGCTTGTTGTTTTAGTGTCCGGTTGTGCGAATCATCAATCCCAAACTGCCATATCTAGCAATGAGCCATCGAGTATATCCCACAGTTCCAGCAGCAATAACGGAACTTCTTCTAAAAATACCGAGCTTTTAAAAGTATCAACAACAAACGAAACGCACTCACAAGTGGTTTTTATGTTTAATCAACCCATAGAAGACGTTCATGTCATCTCAGGTCAAGCATCGTTATTGGTTGGAAAATCAGCAGACTCGGTTACTTTTCAGCGTTCACAATCCTCGAATCAAACGGTTAAGGTCCTAGTAACGGAGGCAAGCGGAGTAAAAGCACAGCTAACACTCCAAATTCCTCAAGCGACAGAGGTTTCTATGGCTTCTTCATCCAATGCGGCTCCGTCAGGCACGCCGGTAGCTTTTAAAAACTCGCCGCCACCTTCGGGTAAATCTGCACCCATCGTCTACTTTGGCCCCTCCTCGGGTCGGAGGATCTACATCACGATTGATGACGGTTGGTTTCCGAGCCAACGCGTGCTTCAATTGATGCAACAACAGCATGTTCCAATCACGGCATTTCTCATCCAACAGGCCGCTTCCGAGCACTTGAATTACTGGAATGCTTTCGTGAAAGCAGGTGGCATAATCCAGGACCATACCGTCAACCACCCTTGGTTGACCAAAATTTCGTTCCAGAACGACATATCCGAGTGGGCTGGTCCGGCACAGACCTATCCCAAATGGTTCGGACAAACCCCAACGCTAGGCAGGCCTCCGTATGGTGCGGTGAATACGGCTGTGCAGATTGCGGCACATAAAGCGGGTCTCCAGGACATTGTAATGTGGAGTGCTGAATTTGACCCTGCAGACCCTGCAAAGGGTTTGCAAACATGGAACAACCAGCCGCTCAGTCCTGGGGAAATTGTCCTATTACATTGGCAACCTGGACTATACAACGAACTTCAAAATGTACTATCCATTTGCAAAAAGCGAGGTTTGGTCCCCGCCCCCCTCGTGTTCGGCCCATCGCAGACAAGCACGACTTCTACGGTTTATAACGGGGGTAGTGATGCACCGACAAATGCGACAAATCACACGACGACGAATTCCACAGACACGGCAATTCGTAGTACCGCGAATACTACAACGGAAAACACGACAGGTGCTACTACTCCGAATACGGATTCAAATACAACGACCGGGGTGCCAACTCAAAGTATCCCTGATCCAGTGACGAATAGGATACCAGAAACTACCACGACCACACCCAAGACAAACACCCCAGAAACTGTCGTGAATCCAACCGGGGTTATTCAGATCACGTCGCCCATCGCTAATCAAACTGTAAAATCGGGTGATACCATTGCAATTTCGGGGACTGTGGCAAACGGATTTGGAAACCAAATTGTTCAAGTGACACTGTTTTCTGGAACTCAAAAGGGCTCTAAAACCCTTCAAGTTCAGAAAATTCAAGTGGGTACTGCAGGTAAGTTTAGCGGTTCATTCACAATCCCGAACAACCTTCCGCCGAGCGGTACCAAAATGCAACTGATATGCGAACTTCTTGTGAAGGGCGGCCCCGAAACCTCAACGACACTCACAGCCAAGTAGGGAGAAGTCACGAGAAATAGGGAGACTGACCGCGTTGTACTTCATTGGGTTCTTGTTAACCTTTGGGGTTTGGTTGGTGCCCAGCGTGCCCATTGTTCTGCATGAAGCGAAAGCTTCTCGCTCAAGACTGTTGTCGGCTTTTGCCAATAGTTTGACATGGTGGGTACCTCCCAAACGTATCCCAAGTGGTCATGTGAAAAAGGCCAATCGGAACAAGAAAAAGCATGTGTTTCAGTGCAAGAACTGTTTGTACACCTCCAACGATGACCGCATTGGAGCGATGAATCTGCACCGCATGGGAATTGAGTACCTGGTTGCAGTGACTGCACAGGCAAGCCCTGTGTAGCCGGGTGGTTGTCAACCTGCCCTGATGTCACCCCACCTCGCAAGCGAAGGAAGGAGATTCGAAAGAATCGTTTGCACTTCCGGGGAGTGGCAAGCTCCCGCCTCTATGCGCAGCATCGGCGGGAGTAAGTTGACTAGCTTCGTCTACCTTTTTGTACGAAGAGTTCAACATAAGTGAGACTGTGGTCTATCCAAGCGGCAAGCTCATCGTCACTGTGTATTTTCCCCACTTATGAGCACCTTACAGATTGATTTCACGACTTTTTATCAGCTGTTGTAACCTCTCCGGTTATACAAACGTTTACTCCTGTGGCGTCATACAACAATCGAAAAGACAAACGCAGCCGTGTGAGGTGGTGAGAAGCTAATGAACTCTGCTATGTCTGCCAACGATGGGGTAGAGCAATTGTTTCATTTGTATGCTAGTGACGTGTATCGATTCGCACGATACCTAGCACCCGCTGACGTGGATGCAAAGGACGTCGTCCAAGAAGTTTTTTTACGCGCATTTAGAGGATGGAACGACCAAGGTATTTCGAACCCCAAGGCTTGGCTCTTGCAAATTACCCGGAATTACGTTTTTGACCTGCTCAGAAAAAAACGCGTAGAAAGCAAGTACCAAGAAAAACACAAACCTGACCTCAGCAGGGTCAGCGTTTCACTCAATACCCTGATTGAGCTTGAGGATGCCGTTTTGCACCTGAAACTCGATTATCGACAGGTGTTCATTCTGCGTTGCGTCCACGACCTTTCGGTCGAAGAAACGGCCGAGATACTGGGATGGTCTGAGGCAAAGGTTAAGACATCACTTCATCGTGCCATCAAAGAACTTCGCATCGCTTTGGGACCAGAACGATTCGATTCGTCAAAACCGCTTGAGGAAAGAGGTGAGCCAAATGAACATGGAAGAGAAGGCAAAAGAGATTTTTTCTCCACTTCGCGACGTGGATCTGGATTCCGAAGATAAATTCGAGATTTTGCAAAACCTTCGAAATGAAATGTCTCTGAAGACACCCAGCAGTGGACGTCTCAAGAAACCAAGTCGGAGACGTGCCCAGGGATTCCTGCCTGGTGTCGCAGCAGCTGTTGCAGCCGTAGCTGTGGTGGCAGGAGGAGTCAGTTTCGAGATGCACCAGCATCAACCCGTCACTTTGCCATCGGGGCAAAATGTCGCAACGGGTTCGAACCAAAATCCAACAAGAGGGGTCACTCCGGCGAGTAACGGAACTGCTTCTGAAAACCCTGGTGGAAGTGGTATCGCAACGAAAACCTACCCAGACTCAGCGCAAGCGGCTGCGGTTATCACGAATCTCGAGCAGAACTTCGGCCAGGTCTATCCATCTGGTCCACTCGTTGACTTGGGCACTGGAATCAAGGCTGCCTTTAATGGAGGTGCAGGTCAATATAAATATCAGTGGAGTGAGGGGAACTGGACACTCGATATGCTTGGTTTCGGGGACAGTGCGACAGGAACACAAGTAGCGAAGAACGTCGTGTCGTATCTACACACGCATATGCTTCCCCCTCCTAAGAACAAGGGTGTCATCATGATGACGAGTTCGGCCGCCGGGACTACATGGCGAACCAAAGTCGCGTGGCAAGAAGGGTCTACCGTCTCGCAAATCGAGCAATCGGGGGATCCGGTGAGCGTACTTCAGAAGGTCGTAAACAGTAACCGTCCTGCAGGAACGACCACGAGTTCACAAAGTTTTCATCAAACATTTCAGACCTCTGGCGGAACCAGCGACATGTATTTGACGCCGAGCGTTGGCTTTCAAGTGAAAAACTTAGGTGGCGGTGCGAGTAACTTTGTATATCAATTTTCCAAAACCACAGATGGGGGTAAAACATGGACAAACATGTCAACAGGACATTTTAGTGATGTAGCCGGTGTGTCGTTTATCAACCCACAGACCGGGTACCTTTTGAACAACTCGCCCGCGTATTCCATTACGCCCGATTTATTTGTGACACACGATGGTGGTGCCACTTGGACGGAACAAAAGCTTCCGATACCAAGTGCGTATCAAAACTATTATCGTTCCAGCGAGTACCCGATCTTCTTTTCGCCCCAAGTGGGCTTTATTCCGGTGTACGGGATGAGCATGAACCAATCAAGTACAACTCAATTCTTATACATGCTGGTGACGACTGATGGCGGGGTTTCATGGACTCCATTCACGGGGACTCAGGGCAAGGGATTGAGTTGGGCACTTCATGGTCAAAAGTTGACAGTGACAGAAGGACCCCAAACGATTACTGTGAACGGCTTGTTCGGAAACTGGAGTGTTTCATAAACGTAAAATGCGGATGCATCGATGCAGCTGAGGTCTGCCACGATTCGATCGGAAGAAGAGATTCTGACAGAGCTTAAGACACTCTGCTCACAAATGTCGAGAAACCCCTCGGCAGTTTGGCCGCACTGATGAGTGCGGTCTTTTTTCCGTTTATTTCTTGTTCTTCGCTTGTAACCTTCGATGGGGGTGGTGCGTTTACTCATACGTAAGAAGCAAAAACAAAACAGAAACACAGAGTTGAAAGCTTCTGTCTTCTGTAATCGAACGATTCAATACGCCTGTGGACGAAAACAAAGGGAGAGTGACTTTCCATGAAATTCAACAAATTTGCAGTGTCGGGTTTAGCTCTGGCGGGCGTGACATTAGCTGCGGGGTTGTCGTCAGCACCCGCAATGGCGGCCAGCCAGTCTGCATACACGATGGCAGCAACACACATTAATCTGAACGGGCAAAACGTCTCGAATCCTGAGCATGTGGTTGCAAAGGACCCGTGGAGCGGATCCAACACAACTTGGGTACCGATTTACTACTTGCAACAATCCTTGAAGAAAATGGGATTTCAAACAACGTGGAATGGAACCGACTTGACTTTCACAAAATATCCGGCAAATTGGAAGTTCGATGTTGCTCTTGGCAATCAAGAGGCGAATCCAGTCGTTGCACCGACGGGGCAAATGCAAATAAGCCTCGTTGACGGAGGTCCGCCATCGATGAACTTTCCAAAGCTCGTTGGTAAGGATCCAGCATCTGGGGTGAATACGACGTATGTACCGATTTACTACGTTGACTCCGTGCTGACACGCGATTTCAGCATGGGCGCAACTTGGGACGGGGTCAACTGGAACTTGACCGGGCAAGGAGTTAACCCGATTTCCACGAAGTCCTATGCAACCTCCACCGAAGCAGCAAATGAGATTGCAAGCCTTCAAGGCGGAGCACTCTCGGGTGCGCCGGTTAATTTGGGGTATGGCATTACCGCTCAGGAAAGTGCAGGCATGGGGCATGCAAGATATGAATGGCAAGAAGGAAACTGGGTGATTGAAATCCGTTATTATACTATGAATCCGGGAGTAAAACAGGTTGCAGAAAATATGGTCTCTTATCTGCACACGCACATGCTGCCAGCCCCGAACGACCATGGTGTCATTATTGTAAACAGTACGGATACCAGCACCGCGTTTAATCCAAACACCATCATCGCTTGGCAAGAAGGAACTCAAGTCAACGAATTACAGCAAAGCGGAAACCCCGTTCAAGCATTGGAAACCGTAGTCAACCGTCAATAATAATCAAGTAATGAAGAGGAACTGCCCTATATTTGCCTTGTGCAGCCATGGGGCAGTTTCCTTTTTAATTCACGTGCTTTTTCAGGGCTAACCCTTATACCTGCTTGATGCAAACTTGCCCTGGAAGATAGCCCTTTCGAGGAACAGTTACTCGACTTGAGATGGGGGCGATGGCGACGCTTGTTCCATCTCACCAAACCCCATGGCCATTTTTTCCTTCGGTATGACGAAGACGAGTATCAAAGCCAGACCAGCCGGAATGAGCGTCCAAAGAACCGTATGGGCAATCGATATAGAAAGAGCCTCCGTTAACTTGACGAGAATCGGACCCGGAATGGCAGACCGGAGTTGCGGCGAAAGCATGGCGTGGGGGTCACTGTGTGAAAACTTGACGGCCAGCGCGGATAATGGCCCTTGACTGGCAAAGGCGTTTGCCACGTGATGCGTGAACAGGTTCTTCTGAATGATTCCATAGACCGTAATACCCACAGCCATTGCAAACTCACGAATGAAGTTCGTCGTCGAACTCGCCGTCCCGCGTTGACGCATGCCAAACGGTTGCATGGCTGCGACGCTGAGGACCGAGAACGATGCCCCAATGCCAAAGCCGACGACAACCATAAACAGTGTGATTTGAAGTCGGGTCGTATCGACGCCAATGGTGCCCAATAAGTAAATGCCGGCGACAAAGATAACACAGAAAACCAGCATGACACCGCGATAGGTCAGTTTTCGCGCCATGAAAATGCCAACTTGGCTTGCCACGACGCTGGCCAGCATCATGGGTAACAAGATAAGACCCGAGTTCGTGGCTGTCCCTCCCATAACACCTTGAATAAAAATGGGAATGAACAACACGGCTACAACGTAGGATCCGCCAGAGAACAATGCCACCAGGCTGCTGCCTGCAAATAGACGGTTCCCAAACATCTTGTACGATACAATTGGTTCCTTGACCTTTGCTTCAATGACGAGGAAGACTGCAAACAGTACTCCTGCCACGATAAACAGTCCAATAATTGTTGCCGAATTCCACGCGTATTTCGCTCCGCCTAGTTGCAGCGCAAACATGAGGCATCCAATCGCAGGTACGGGCGTCAGGACTCCAAGCCAGTCAATCCGCTCTTTGGCGTGTTGCATGGACTCTTTGTAGAAGATGAAGACCAAGAAGAAGCAGACAACGCCAAGGGGGATGTTAATGTAAAAAACCCAGCGCCAGTCAATGTGATCGGTGATATACGCGCCTAATAGCGGCCCAAAAATACTTGACAGTCCGAAAACAGCCCCAAACATTCCACCCATCTTACCTCGTTGCTCCGGGGAAACAACATCAAACAAAATCGTAAAGGCAATGGGTGCTAATGCACCGCCGCCAATTCCCTGAATGGCACGATAAATGATGAGTTGCGTGATGTTCTGCGACGTGCCGCAAAGAATGGAACCCATGAAAAACAGCACCATTCCGAACATGAAGAATCTCTTTCTTCCATACATGTCAGAGAGCTTCCCGAAAATCGGCATTCCTGCCATTTCAGTGACCATGTATGCAGATGAAACCCATGCAAACTTATCGAGCCCTCCGAGCTGTGCAACAATCGTCCCCATGGCAGTCGCCACGATGGTGTTGTCCATCGCTGAGACAAGAATACCTAGCAGAAGACCAGCAACGATAAAACTTGTTCGATTTTTCGCCACATTCATGCACTTATACCTGCCTATCCGATTAGACTTTGTATGCCGCACCGATCGACGCTGTTGCGGTTGTGTTTTCGTCCCTTATGTACTTCGCCAGTAAATTTCGCCGCCTATTTGGATGGTAAGCCCACTGCTGATACTTACATATTCGCCTCGTGGATATTTTCTGCTGAATCATGAAAAACGCCTGCACAGGGCAGACAAATGTATAGGGATTTTGTTCTGAGTGAAGCACCCTTGCAAAAATCGTGTAACTGTGAAAAGGGCGGTTTATATCCATGAAGATAACCAGTGTCGCCAAAACTTTTGACTTTATGCTCAGCCACGACCCGTCACAGTTACGGTTCACTTCGGGATTGCGCAATGCTGTTGGCGTGTTTATTGTGCTCATGACGGGAATTCTTACTGGTCAACTGCTGATTGCACTCAGTGTTGCTATTGGTGCCCAGGTTGCTGGCTTTGCGGGTCTGAACGGGCCTGTCTTCAAGCGGCTGCAAACGATGCTGATGGCCGCGACGGGAATGGGCATCACTACGTTTTTTGCCGGCTTGACGGCGGGAAGCTGGGTGGCTGTCATGGTCATTGCACTGCTCGGCTTCATCGCCGGCTTCCTAAATTCCGTCAGTCTTGAAGCGGGACTGATTGGGATGTGGGGCACCATCGCGTTTACCCTGTTTTCCGGGTTCCCGCATACCGGGATAACTCAAGCTATCCTGCGCGGCCTGTTCGTACTCTTAGGAGGGTTGTTGCAAGCGTCTCTGATGGGTGCCGTAGAATGGGTTCATAGTTCGAGAGTGGAGGCACGCGCAGTCGCCGCCGTGTACAGAGCGCTTGCAAACTACGCGCGCACGCCTTCCCGGCAAGCTGACCTGCAAGCTGCATCATCCTTGCAGGCAGCAACGACACTGCTGCTCGGATCCGCTTTGAGAATGTCGTATCGGAATCGTCTAGAGGTATTGATCAATACGGCCGAATCGCTGCGAATCGAAGTAGTGGCACTGCGTGGCATGCTGCGATCGCTTCGGCAACAAGCTGTTTTCCCACCTTCCCAATGGGAACCCTTGCAGATTCAGGCTGAGACTCTGGCAAGCGGGCTTGACGCCGTCGCGGCTGCACTTGCTGCTGGAAAAAACGGCTTATCCAGCGACCTCACTGGCGAACTCAAGGCAATCTCGGAAACAGCCGAAACCGCAGCTCTTCCATCGGAGGACTGGCACCAGGTTTACGCATGCATCCACCGCATTGCGACGGAAACGCTCAATGCCTCTGCTCTTGTGTCTCCCGACCATCAAGGTATCCACGACCAAATGGTCCATCCAACAGGTAGTCACAGCGATCGCACAAAACGAAATTTCCACGATCCGCGGGTTCGCAGCCGTAGGTTTCAGATGGCCAGCGCATGGAATGCGTTACGTGCGAACCTGACTTTCCACTCAGCGGTGTTCCGGCACGCCGTCCGCTTGGGCGGTGTGTTAGCGGCAGCTGTCTTCTTGGAACGCGTGCTGCCCTACTCACGCAGCTACTGGCTGCCTCTAACGACGTTGGTTGTTCTGCGTCCTGAGTTCGCCACTACCTTTACGCGTGGGGTGGCCCGCGTGGTTGGTACGCTGTTTGGCGCGGTGGGGGCATCACTCCTGTTGCTCATTCCCGACACGAAACACGTGCTTGGGGCGATCCTTGTCGCCGTGCTGCTGACAACCATGTACGCCGTGCTCAATTACAACATGGTTCTCTTTTCATTTGTTCTCACTGCCGAAGTGGCCGTTCTGCTCTCGTTTTTCCAGGGGGCTCCAGCGGCGACGACCCTTGCCGATCGCGTCATCTACACCGTCCTTGGCGGCGCACTCGCCTTTTTTGCGTACCTGATTTGGCCAACCTGGCTTCATCGCAACCTGCCAGAGGCGATAGCCGGCCTCGTTGCGGCAGAACGGGACTACGTTCGGGTCGTATTTGGGTTGGTGGATGACCGGCAAATGGCGAGTTTAGAAACCTATCGTAAAAGGGCCCGCTTGGCGCGGACGAACACAGTCAACTTGTTAGACCAGGCAGTGAGGGAGCCGGGTAAGGAGAAATTCGGGGCTGAACAGAGCCGGATCGGCTGGGATGCATCAGCCGGCCTTGTCACGGCCCTCAACCGCATGTCAGACAGCTTGCTCGCCCTTGAGTCTCACTTCGCTTTCCCAGGCAGGGATGTGAGCAACGACAATTTGCCCAAAACGGGGTTTGGCGTACTGAGGTATGGCGTTCTACGCAATCACCCCGACGTGACTCGATTTGGTCAGTACGTTCAGGATTGCCTGAATGAGGTTGAGGCTCGCATTCGCCACCCGGACACAAATTTGGAGAGTGGGACCTTCATACTCGACGAAATCAGCCCCTTTACGAAAAGGGAACTCAACGAAATGGACCTGCCTGCTTCCCTCACGTCCATCTTCATCCGGATGGAGGACAACCTTGGAACCATGTTCCGGATGCTGTCTGTGTAGGGCAAGATCACACAATTTATGGACTGAAAAAGGCCGCGCTGGGGCCTTGTGTCATTTTCACACCCCAAAACCACACGCTAAGCAATGTCTTTAGAAAAAATTTTATTCACTTTTGAAGTTTACGAGTTAAAGTTAGTGTAAGCACATCGTGGGACCCAAGTGACCCGATCGCGGGGGAGGTGAATCTACGGTCAAACAGACATCGGAACAACCGTTTGATGAAACAGGCTCGCTGAACGTCGCTTATACAAAGACGAAACAAATACGGCGTTAGACGAAGGCCTAAGTCCTTTTCAGTTCTGCTGGGCAGTACTTGGGACTATAATTTTGGTGGAAGGAGAAAATTTGTCATGGATAGATATTATCATCAGCACGAGACCGTCGGTACGAGTTACATGAGCAAGGTTTATGCATGGATGTTTTTAGCACTATTGCTCACGGCCACGGTGTCCATTGCTACGTTGAGCTCGCCTGCATTAGCGACGATTGCGACCCGCGGTTTCTTGGCATTGTTTCTCGTTGAGTTGGGCATTGTTTTTGGGCTGTCAGCACGCGTAACCAAATTGAGACCCGGGACTGCTTTGGTGTGGTTTTTGATTTATGCGGCACTGAACGGTGTCGTTCTAACTCCCATTGTATTTGCGTATACCGGTGCCACGATTGCTTTGGCGTTTGCTGTTTCAGCCTTATCGTTTGGCGTAATGAGTGTTTATGGTATGGTAACAAAAACGGATTTGACTCGTGTCGGCAGCATCGCCTTTCTCGGATTGATTGGCATCATTATTGCGTCGCTGGCTAATCTGTTTTTGCATTCGCAAGGGATGAATTGGATTATCTCATATGCAGGCGTTGCGGTCTTTACGGTCTTAACGGCTTGGGATACCCAGAGAATTAAAAATAACTCGTTTTACCAAAGGTATTCTGTAATGGGGTCTTTGAGCCTGTACCTCGATTTCATCAATATTTTCCTGTTCCTTTTATCCATCTTTGGTGGCGGAGGACGACGCAGATAAGAAGGGTACAGGCATTGTGAATTGTAGGCAGGTGCGTCTGGTACGCGAAATGTGGTGACTCCCGATATGGGGGTCACCACATTTCGTATGTTCAAATTTTAATGATGGCTCTTTAGTAGTCGGCATCCCTTAATCTATTTTCGAGCTTTCACTGGTATGGTAGTTTCTTAGAGGTCTAATTGCCTGTGATATTCTCGAGTGGTGTCGCCTTTGTCGTACATTCGTGCAGAACTGGAAGCCAAAGCCGTCGTATCGACGACTTTGTGAAGGAGGTCGTTCGTATAAAATACTCACGAGCCTGGTACAGATTAACATATGTACTAGCTATTCTTACCTTGATTGGGTTATTTGCTGTGAATATCGTTGGGTTTGTGGATACAGAGACAGGTTCAGCCCTTGGGTGCGGACATGACTGGCCACTTTGTAATGGGACTGTTATCCCCCATGTATGGGGGATAAAGACGTTGATTGAATTTAGTCACAGAGCGTTGGTCGGTGTCGTGACAGTGCTGTTGTTGTTAACGTCAGGGCTTGCGTGGCGACTTTATCGTTTTTGGCCAGAGGTGAAAGCGACCATCGCGATTGCTGTCGGGTTTGTGTTTGTTCAAGCCGCCTTGGGCGCGCTTGGGGTCATCTATGGTGATCCAGCCTGGTTTTTGGCCTTTCACTTTGGATTTTCCTTGCTAGCCTTTGTGGGCGTCTTGCTGTTGGTTGTTGTTCTTGGCCAAATTGGTCGATCCATTCAACGCATAGACGCTCGTGATGATGAGGTGACTGTCATCCCACTGCGTCGTCCGGTGCCTAAAGGACGGTTTACCCGCGGAGTTTGGTTTACCCTAATCTACATGTATGTTGCGATGTATTTTGGAGCGTTCGTATCGAGTACGGGGGATGGATCGGGGTTTCGAGGCTGGCCATTTCCAACCGAAGTGCATTCGGGCTCAGTGTTCGCAGTGGACATTGTCCATCGTGCTGTGGCCGTTGGACTTGGGGTTTTGGTTGTCTATCTGTTTGTGCTCGCAACTCTCATGCGAAAGGAGCACTTCGACCTGTTTGTTGGCAGCTCGTTAGCACTGGTGTTCGTGGTTTTGGTGGCATTCAGCGGTGCGGCGCTCATCTGGACGAACCACGCCGCGTTGTGGGCGTTCTTGCTGCACGTGAGCTTGATTACCGGTTTGTTTGGTACGCTCTCGTATCTTGGATTGCAAGTTATTCCGCCATCAAGGCTGTCTCCACGTTTCATCAAGGGTGCTCAGAGACTTCGCGCATCAGATGTTGGCAGCGAAATGTGAACTTTCACCGCTTGAGACTCGAACGGACCGTTCACCGCTAAAGGTGTGAACAAAGCAGGAGACGAGGTGCCGAAACGTGCTCTCGTCTCCTTATTTTCGACCGTGTTGTCAGTTTATCGCGTTCTGATCCGAAACGTACATTTCTATAGCGTTGACCAGTGCCGTCGCCGCATCTCCGACCGTCATGGTTGAATTGGGATTAAACTTTCCATTTTCAAGGGGAATGACGCCTGTGTCACTCATCATCGCCGCCGCGCCCTGATTTGGTTTCGATATCGCCGACACGTCGCTGTACGGCAACCGGAAAAAATTGTTGTGTGATGCCGGTTCAGCCCAACCCAACCAGTCGACCATCCATGTGGCTGCTTGCATTCGCGTCAACGCGTCTGAAGGCTTCAAATCACCGACGTTCGGCAGCCAACCCTGCATGAGAGCCGTCGAAATTTCCGTTGCGTACGGGTTGTCCGGCTGGACGTCCGGGAACTGTGGTGCCGGGCTGCCGCTAATGTTCATGTTGTACGCGCGACTCAACCACGCAACGAATTCCGCGCGCGTTATGGGACTCGACAAGTTTGCCTTTGCTTCGTCTGCGGTCACGACGCCGTTTTGTTCGAGTAAAGAAATTGCCTTTTGTGCCGCCGTCGCATTTCCTGGCACGTTGACCGTACTGCCGCCAAAACCGAACATCGGATACTGTATCCATTTTCCTGTCGTGGCGTTTAAGGTACCCGTTCCATTCGCGATGGGCGCTGCAGCATACACCAATTGAGCCTTATCTCCATAGGTGATGTGGAACCCTTGTCCGGGTATGGTGTTCTCCGACTGAGGCAACACGTATTGCAATTCAACCGGGTCCTTCTGAATGTACGTAGTTTTCGCATCGGCCAGGGACATGACTCCTGTGGTCGACGGGAACGTCCCGCTTGGGTCTTGTATGAGGTTGTAGAACATCACTTTGCCCGTAAACGCATCTAGAGTCACGTTGAATCCGGTGACGGGAATGCCATTGACGAGAAAATCGTACTGGAATGATGCCTGTTGTGACGGACCAATGTTTTTTTGCATTTTTGTGCCATGAGTGATCGCCCCTGTGAGGCTCGGGAAAATTTGCTTCACAAACGCGTCTGCCTTGGCCTGCAGCGCTGTATCCGTTAAGGCTTTTCCGGAACTGCTTCCCGTTGTTATGGTACCGTCGTTGTAATTGACAATGACGCCGTCTGTCGCATCCACCTGTACGTTGACGTTGTCACCTGTTTTTGGATTGCTAAAGCCGATACTGTATTCTTTATGGCCAGAGACCACGCTGTTTCCGCCCGTAGCGTCTTGGCTGTTCGCAACCGTCCAATCGGGAGGCGTTAAGTTGAGTTCTTTCATCACCAGATTTTCGATGTCGGCGTTACTCAACGGGGTCATTGCGGTCTTAGGCAGGTTTGTCGGTCCTGACGGGTCGATGGGCGTCAATGGCTGTGCCGTTGTCAAAGGACTGAGAGGCTTCCCACTCATCCCTAACAATTGTCCCGAGACGGCGTCGATTCTAGGTGTCATAGTAGGCAGAATTGTGCCTGGATTCATTGGCTGAGGAACGTAAACAAGCGTCTCTGGCCCAAGGCCCGTTGGCGACGGCTGAGCTTGATAGCGAAGTTGCAGTTGCAAATCCTTTTTAAATGCTGCCCCAGCATCGGTTTGGCTTAAAATGGATTCTGGCACCGCTGGGAACGTGGCATTCGGCCAAGAGAAATTGTAATTCACCAAGTCTCCACTTGGACTCAATTGAACCGTGGCATTGTCGAAAGTCGCAATGATGCCGTTGACTTTACGGACGAATTCGAAGGCGAATGAGTGCGTCGAAGTGTCCGATCCTGGCTGCAGAATGAGCTCCGAGTACTGGTTCGGAGCCAGTTTCTTCAGCCAGGATTCCGCGTCCGCTTTTGCCGTTGCAGCCGATATCGATGTGTTGCTCGTCCGCCAATTCGACAAATTGTGTTGATAGTGCAACACTTGCCCGGAATTTGCATCGATCGAAATATACGTGAAATTTTGATTCAAATGAGGTCCCACCTGTTGGTTAAACGCCATCGGCGACCCGTTCAGTTGATACGTTTGCTTGCCATAGGGATCCGTTTGTAAGGAGACATTCGGCGTCCCATTACCTTGAAAAACCTTCGGAAATAATTTTCTTGCAATGTTTAGCGCATCGGAACTCGAAAGTTTGGCCTTTTCCGAGCTGCTGGTCCCGCCAATGTTCGTAACAGTCTTTGGGACTAACGTAGTAGAGGATGTAGTAGAGGTTGTAACGCTTGAGGCACTTGAGGCTGCCAACGCAGTTGTTGCACCTGTACCCAGAATCGCAATGACACCCATCGACCCCAATGCCATGCGTCGTCCAAGTTGACCCACACCATCACGCTCCCATATGAATTTTTGACAAGCCTATATGTACTAAGAATACTAATTATTTGAGATGCGGTCGATAGTTTCCAGAAAATTAAAAGGATACAGGACCAGGGGAAGTGGATGTGAATACCTGTCTGCCGGTTGTCGTGTTGCCAGAGTACAAGAGAATTCAGCGGGTATTCAAATTTTAGATTTCGGTATTTATTTCCTGTAACAGGATGCAATATCATATTACGATAGATGTTGGTACGTACCACACCTCAGTAATACTCTTCTTTTGCGCCATTATCCCAAGGCGCTTTTTTTTTGAGCGATTGATGTGAATGGGAGCGGGCAGCGCGACGATGCATCGTCGAGCAGGTCATTAGTGGTCGTACAGATGTGCCATGGAGACCGATTCGATGACCGGCAAAGGTACGTTGGAGACCTAAGCGAGTTGTTTCACACAAACTTTAGCGTGTATCCTGGGTAGTACATACTCAGAATACTCGGAAACGTGAGTTTCGCTATACTTGCCAAATATTGCGACCCCCATTGAGACATAATGTACGTCCCAATGTACCAACTATTGTCCGAATTTGGCACTCCCATCCGATAGTCTAACTCTTTAATGGTACCGTCTGACGGCACGTATACCATGTTCCATGTTTCTTGAACGGCTCGATTCGTTTCAGGCCGTCCGCTAAGGTACTTAAATTCCTGGAAGTTAGTGGTATTGTCGACATCGTATGTAAATCCACTTTCTGTTGTAGGGTGCAATGTGTGATACCATGCGAACATCTTGACTGCAATGGCGCCGGCCTGTAAGGACTGCGAGTCCCATCCTGGCATCCATTCGTTGGGCAAAACATCTTCACAATACTCCTGGAACCCAAGTGTTTGAACATAAAGAATCGGACCGACTGGGTTATTATAGGCTCTGACGGCTACACGTATCGTGGAAGGATACGATGTATTATAAATGTTTTGCGTTTGCGCGTTCGCTTGAACGGGTAGAAATGGAACTAGACCTATGACGGTGCCAATCACGAAAGAAGCGGACCGTAAACGTTGGATCATGGGTTTTTCCTCCTATCGTTTTTCGGGGCTCCATGGTGCATATCCCGGGTCCCCCGGTATGGGAAGTTGCTTTTTAAGTCTTAGTTCTTCTGCGTAATGATTCACATACAGTTTTAGGTCATGAATACTGTAGTTCCCGAGCGATTGAGTCGGTTGATTACGACGGTTCGGAACAATGGGTTGTAAGACGACAGGTTGTACGGTATTTGGACTGTTGGGAATCACAAAAACAACTTGTTCGTTATAGCCGTTCGCAACGATAACGGCATTAAGTACCCCTTTGGCATCAAACCCTCGATTCCACTTCATTTCGTACAAAGGTACAGAGGTGTCCCAAACACCTTTCGCGTTGGTCAGGCCCGTAGCTACAACGTTCCCTTCGTGATTAATGACAATCACGCGAGCGCCTGGAACTGTCGTTGAGTTCGGGGAACCTACACGAAACTCGATATGGCCTTTTTCTTGATTTTCTGACGCAGCCGCGAATACGGGTGAAACGTTAACGATACAACTAGACAGGACTAGGCTCGAGATGACTTTTGTAACTGTCCTCACGTTTTTTCCTCCTAGGAATCTTTACCTTCAACAGGAAGGATACCCCTGAAAAGGGTCGCTTATGTGACAAGGGTACAAACGCGAAAAAGTCCAGCTAGAGGGCCGAACTTTTCTAGAAGGTGGATTTAGGTGGTTTTCAGGTCTCCAGGGCCTGCCGTGCCGCCTTGCCCATCAGACCCTGACCTTTGAGGCGAGTGAAGGTCAGGGGTGTGACGGTCATTGTCATCTGCCACCCGCATGAACGGCCAGGCGTGTGCGCGTCCAATCATACTGATGACAGCCGGGGTGAAGAATGCGAGCAACACAAAGGTATAGAGGAACAGCCCAATCACAATAGATAGACCAATTTCAACCAGTGTCGACATGGCGGTGATGGTCATCGACCCAAACGTACCCGCCATAATCAACGCTGCCGAAAATACGACGTTGCCCATGGTGCGCATGGCACGTCGAATGGCCGTAATGGGCGCGTGTCCGGCACGGTATTCTTCGTCAAACCGGGACGTCAGGAAGATGCTGTAATCGACTCCTAGAGCCACTAACAACAGGAATGCAAAGAATGGCACGGCCCACGCCACACCTGCGTGATGCAGAACGTGAACCGAGATGGTTTGAACGATGCCCATCGTGACGAAATAGGTTGCCGCGAGCGACATCAGTGTGAACAAAGGTGTCAAGATGGAGCGCAGCATCAATGCCAGCAGGATGAAGATAGCGGTGAACACGATGGCCATGGTGCGAACAAAGTCCTGACTCGACAACTGGTTCATGTTGGCCTGAGTCCCTGTTGTACCGCCAATATAAACGGTGCCATGTGCGACCGGGCTCGAGGCCAGAGCCATCTGTGCGGCCTGTTGCAACGGGTTCACAGTGTTTATGGCCGTCATGGAGTATGGGTTGGAGTTCAAAATCACGCTGAACTTCGCAATGTGACCGTTTGGTGAAATGTACGAATCCATCGCTTGCTTCAAGCTTTGATTCGTGTCCAGTGTACTCTGTGGAATGTAGAACCCAGGGTCACTTGCAAGGCTTGATTCGTGCAGGAAATTCTGTACCTTGTTAACACCCGTCTCCATCTGAGAAGCTCCCGAGGCTGCCTTGCCGAGACCCGATACTTCACTGCCCATGGCGGCGTTGAGCGCGGCGATCCCGTTAGTGACCTGCTCGCTGCCTGGTGCCAACTGGCTCGCACCGGATGCCAGTTGACTTGCACCCTGGGAAAACTGCTTGGCACCGCTTGCCAGCTTGTTTGCACTGCTTTGGAGGCTCGGCATCGCGCTTGCGGCTTGCTTGGCACCCGCTGCGAACTGAGCGCTCGCCTGTGCGGTCCGGCTTGTGCCTTGGCTTAGCTGCGCAGCAAGTTGTTGAATCTGCTGCCACGAAGGCGATCGCGCTGCGGAAGGATTTTGTTTCGCCCACGCTGCAAGGGCGTTCGCCAGTTTGCGGGCGGCGACTGCAAGTTGTTGGTCAGAGGCGGCGGCTTGTGAGGCACCTGACGACAGGGTGGAGACACCCGAGCTGACTTTGGAAATGCCCTGTGTCAGGCCTTGGGCCCCGGTGGCCAGTTGATCGCTGTTGCTTGCGAGCTGTGCCGCGCCATTGGCGATACCGGCAATGCCGGAAGTTACTTGGGCTGACCCGGTCTGCAGCCTGCTGACTTGCGAAGTACCGCCTTTGCCTGTACTGCTTCCCAGGTTTGAGGACAGCGTAGACAGTCCGCTTGCTACTTGTTTCAGCCCCGTTGAGGCCTGGTGGTTTTGATAAGCCAACTGAAAGCTCTGGATGACTTTTCCGACCGGTTGTGTCGCGCTGTCCACCTCTTTGACCCCGCGGACTGCGAAGAGAGTCTTTGAAATGTGGTTAATGGCGGCCATTCCTTGTGGCGTACGCAGATTGGCATCGGTCTGCACAACCACGGTGGTCGGCATCGCCTGGCCTTCCCCAAAGGCTTTTGCGACGACGTTAAACCCGCTCACGGAACCAGAGTTTGGAATGTCAATCATCGGGTTGAAAGTCCGGTCGTTTGTAAACATGAGGCCAATCGGAGTGAGGATGACAGCGAGAATGAGCAGCGTGATCCACGGATGTTTCGTAGATACCGTGCCCGTCCAGCCCCAGATGCGCGAGGGGCGGTGCTCCGACCCTGGCTTTGGATGCTGTGGCCAGTAGAGGGCACGGCCCAGCAAGCTCATCAAGGCAGGAACCAGCGTCAAGCAGGTGATCAGGGTGATCAAGATGCCAATGGAAACCCCAACAGCGGATCGGTACAATCCGAAGTTAGCGAAATAAAGCACGGCAAATGAAACGAGAACGGTCATAGAACTGAACACGACGGTTTTTGAGATCCCCTGCAGCGCCGTTGTGAGGGCCTCCTGCCGGTCATGCGAGTGCGTGAGTTCCTCTCGGAACCGGTTCATCATAATCATCGTGTAGTCCGTGCCCGCACCCATTAAGATGGCGATCAGAAAGGTCTGCGTGAAGGTCGAGACCGGGAGCCCATGCTCAGCCGCCCACGCTACCACGCCAGAAGAAACGAGGTAGGAAAGACCAATTGCAATCAGGGTTAACAGCGGCGCCAGGATGGACCGAAACACAACCAGCAGGATGGCGAGGACGAGAACAACCGTGACCACAGCAGTCTTTTGCGTCGCCTGCTGGCTGACGAGAATTTCGTCCTCCTGGATTGGCACGTCACCGGTGAAGTACATTTTTGCGTCGGAAGGGGTGTTGCTAAAAGACCCGTAAAGATTTTGCAACGTGTTCTTCATGTTCGGATCTGTGATGCCCTGCGACAACCCAACGATGGCGATTTCCGTCGTGTTGTCCTTGCTGAGAAATTTGCTGCTGACACTGCTCGGTGAGTTTGCAGCATCCTGCACATATGTCACGTGATGGTGCGCCGGGTTGTCGCTTAAGGTGCTCATCCGGTCTGTCAGGTAGTTCTTATCAGCCTGTGTCAATCCATTCGCGTTGTGGATGGCGACAATGACTGTACTTTGTGCTTGGTGTTTCGGGTCGATCTCGTTGGCTAGATTCCCGGCAACGACACTTTGCGCGTTGTTTGGAAGGTAGGTCTGGCTTTGGTGCGACACCACATCCTGCAGCTTCGGCAGAAAGACCAAGACGGCGGCCACTGCTGCAATCCATACGACGACAATCAGCCACCTGAGCTGATTCACAATCTCTGCATACCTGCGTAACAAGCCCCAACTCTCCTTTGGCAGCAGTATCATATCTTCAATGTGAAGACAAATACGCGCGTTAACCATAGAATCTGTAACAGCGAACAAAACTACACCATGAGGTGATGTTGTTCGTTCGTGTAGGCTGTAGAGGAGAGGAAGAACGTATCTTTTGAGGGGCAGGGAGACAGGGGATTTTGAACAGTATCACGTTCAGCAAAACCCACAGGACCATGAAGTGTATATGGTGACAGGCGGCCTGGGAGTCGCAAATCCTAGAATTATGGCTTGGGATTCGGGTGGCAACATGACGTTTGGACTGAATGACACTTTTCCAGTCGGCTTGATGAGTCACCTTGTCCCCATCGGCAATCCAGTCAAAAAGTGATTTTCCGACGAACCCCTACACTGCCTAGTGCCCTGTGGAAAGATACTCAAGCCACCAGATGTGGACAACTTTGTAATGTGCAGTTTCGTCTACTTCGGAATACGAATCCGCACGGTGTGACTTGAACTCTGTCCTTGGTAAGTAATTGTAATATCCCAACCCGGTTTGTCAGGGATCGCGATGTATCCATCGGATGTGCTTCCACGGACTAGCTCAGTGTCAGCACTGGAGTTGTTTGGCGGGTTCAACGGGTGCCCTGTGAAGACGTACGACGGAATTTGATGTCATAGTTAAAGCTTACGGGTGGGAGGACGACGGTTTGCGCTGCCCGCTGGGGTACGTTCGCATTGAAACCGCCATTTTTGCGGCTTGAAGCGCGCTGTGATAGTCGCTGCAACTGTATACAACGTCGCCGAACACCCATTTGGCGGACGTGTGTTCCCCATCACCGGCGAGATTCACGCCGAAAACACCCTCGGTTTCCGGTAACAATGCCGTGTTAAAATAGGCGACCAATTTTTTTGCTTCCTGAATGTCGTATTGTGCTCCCATGTCGGTGACCTGCAAGGTCCACTCCCCCTCGTGCCACTGAACAACCGGGTTGTATTTAGATGGATACAACGTCCCCTGGATACCATGACCCAGACCCACCGAGGTTCCAGATTCGTGTGTTGGAGGACGAATGTAGGCTGGATCGATACCTCGTTCTGGCGCCTTGAGTTGTTCCAGAGCTGTTTGAGAGTTGGAATAAACCTGAGCTCTAAACCCACCAATCAAGTTTGCCAACGCCGTATTAGGTGGTTGGTTGAGTGCAGGACTGTTTAAGGGCAGTGCCTCGTTTGCCCATTCCAAATAAACGTTGTAGCTGGTAGGGGAGGCAGACACCTTGGCATCCATCTTCTGTGTGCCGTACGGAGTGGGAGCGTAGGTTGGGGAGGTAGGAGCCAACAAAGGAATGTGGGTTCTGCTCAAGACATACTGCATAGATTCATTCACGGTAGAACTCCAAATGGAGGCGTACGATGGGGTGGACACCACCTTCACAGAGCCGTTTTCGAAATCAAGCGTACCCTCATTCGCGACCGGGTACAAGCCAATCTTTGAGTCTTTGTACATGAATTGAACACGAATTTGTGCAGGCGTGGGAGTTCCGGTGGTGCCGACAAACGTCACGGTGGAATTTTGCCGTAAGACCAACGAATCGCGGACGGGAAAATTCCCTGGCAGGCTGCTGTTTACCTTGAACGTCTTTCCGTCATATGTGAAGTAGTCGAACCCACCGCTTACTGGACTCGACGGGTTGACCAGCATCAGACTGTTCACATTCACAGACAGCGGTGCATGAATATTTGTGAATTGAACCTTCGCCACAACAGGCTCCAGTACGCCATGAATCAGTTTCGGTGGAGTAAAGTGGTTCCCATTCACAGACATGCTTTGTGCCGACTCGATGCGGACGCTTAAGACGTTAGCTGCTGTCACAGTATTGGGTGCGGGCTTGTTCGCTGTAGTCTTATGTGGTCCGCTGCCTGAGTGGCCAGATGAAGACCGCCGATTGGGTGGATTCGTGGCGTTTTCCGATCCGCTCATGTGATGGGCTGTTGAACAACCACTTAGAGTCCCCGTAATCATGATAAGTGCCGCAGTCGTGATCGACCATTTCAAGTGATTCTTCACGTCGAGCATGTGCCTCCTTTTGTTGGTCACGTCAATAAGACGGCGGAAAAGCCGATTTAGTTACGATTTGGCCCCTGTTCATTAAGGAAATTCCATAGAAACTACATTGCACATGCATTTACTCAGAACGCGTTTTCAAAGTAAGATGAAGACAAGGACCGACAATTTTCGAGTGCGCCAAGTGGAACGGTTAAAGGGTGGTGCACAGTCAGTACCTTATCGGTAAACACGTTTGAGTGGCTGCTTTTCTAGAGGATTGTAGGAAGGCTCCCTTTCTTATATCAGAAAGGTGGTCGTATGAGTGATTGAGGATAATCTACTTTCATCAGATGGATTCTTCGAGTACTTTTTCGAAAATCATCCAGATGGTATGTGCGTTGTAGATTTGAAGGGTCGCTTTTTACGTGCAAATACGTCGGCCTTAAATATGTTGGGCTACACTTTGAACGAACTATTACAGACACCTTGGAGTCATGTGATCCATTCGAACGTTGACCCGAGCAACTTGGATGAGCACTTCAGAGAGAGAACGGAATGGGTACTTTTACACCATCAAGGTCATCTGGTTTATGTAAGAGTTACGTGCCTACCACTTGTAAGTGGTGCTATAAAACAGGGAACCATCATGACGTTCGAAGACATCACCGAGCAAAAAGCACTGCGTCGAAAATTGTTAGGTATTCAGGAACTATTTGTGTTTATTTCCGAGAAGTCAGAAAATATCATCTCGTCTCTGTCACCGCAGGGGGTGTTTACCTATGTATCCCCCAACGTAAAGGTGTTACTCGGGTATTCTCCGGAAGAGGTAATTGGGAAGCCAGCGGAGGTTTTTAATCCTCCTGAAACCAATGTGGAACTGTTAAACTATCGAAATTCGTTAGCCTCTGACGGAGACACTCGGCGATTTACAGGGCGTCTGCGCCACAAAAACGGGGAACATCGATGGTATGAGACCACGGTGCAATATATTCGAGATCCATCCGGAGCCATTATACAGACCATTGGTGTTGGCAGGGACATCACGGATCGTAAAGAGGCAGAAGAGAAAATCGAGTACCTTGCTTATCACGACCCATTAACCGACTTGCCAAATAGGCGTTTGTTCAACCAATGTGTCCGTGGAGTCCTCGGGAAAACCACGAAGGAACACACCTTAATACTGCTTGATTTGGATAATTTTAAAGACGTGAACGACACTTTCGGACATGAAGTTGGAGATTTACTTCTCATCCAAATTGCGAAAAGGTTGAAACACATCGTTGGAGCTAACGGAATAGTGGCTCGTCTAGGTGGAGATGAGTTTACTATTTTTTATTACGACGAGAAAGGCAGCACGAACTTGACGGCACGCATTGAGGATGCCGTCTCGGAACCCATTGTCATCCGGGATCATGTCATTCACATGACATCCAGCATGGGGGTTTCGCGTTTTCCGATAGACGGGAACTCGGTGGAGAGCCTCATGAGAAATGCCGATATCGAGATGTATCGTGCTAAGCATAGATGAAGGTAAATGCCAATAAGCTGAATAACGCCTGATGAGACTTTGCATAGACATACGGTCCTGTATGCAAAGGAGATGAAGGTCCAAATGGCTGACGCGACGGACCCTATGCCGCCAACTTCTACTCACCTTTGGACGAAAGAATACATTCTGTTGGATATCATCAGTTTCCTTTTCTTTACGAGCTTTTACCTCTTGACATCGACCTTTCAGTTTTTTGTGCTTGCTCACGGGGCCACAGTTGGCGATCTCGGCTTTGTGCTCGCGGTCCTCACCGTCACGGCTATTATCTCACGCCCCGTGATTGGACCTCTGATTGACTCCCTGGGCCGCAGAAAAATCCTGTTGTTCGGTCTCGCCCTTATGACCGTGGCAAACCTCCTCTACTTGGCAGGGAATACGTTATGGGTGATTATATTCATACGGATTGTGCAAGGCGTGGGGTGGTCCATGTCCACGACGGCGGCCTCTACCATGGTAAACGACATTGTCGCACCGGATCGTCGTGGAGAAGCGATGGGTTTTTACAGTAACTTCACAGACCTGGCTATGGCTTTCGGTCCGTTTCTTGGCGTTTACATTACGAGGGGAACTCAATATACGTGGTTGTTTCTCGTCGGGGCGGTTTGTACTCTGGCGGCCTTACTGTTCTTGACGGGGGTGCCGGAAAGGCGCAACGCGTCTGTGTCACCAGCAGCAGGCGAGGGCCGGGTGAAGATTCGTTTTCAGTTGGAATCGCGAGCTTTTCTTCCGTCGCTTGTGTTGTTGACGATTACTTTTTCTTACGCGTCGGTGCTTGGGTACCTGCCCACGTTCGTTCGCCATGCAGGCTTGACCCACAAGTTTCTTGGCATCCAGGATTACGCTTATTTTTATATTTTCTTTGCGCTGACACTTTTGTTCACGCGTGGACCTTGGGGTCGCGTTTACGATAAAAGAGGAAAGTCTTTGGTGGTTATTTCCGGAATAGTGCTCTTGGTATTGGCTATGGTAGGTCTTAACCTTGTGCGAAACCTCCCAGAGATGTTGGCTTTTGCGGTGTTGTTTGCAACCGGGTTTGGAGCTGTTCAGCCAGCCACTTTGGCTTGGGCGGTGTCGCGAACCCCGAAAGCCAGGTGGGGTAAGGCCATCTCTACATACTACACCGCTTTTGACGGCGGCATGGCGTTGGCCTACGCCTCATTAGGCTACATCATTCAGTTAGCTTCCTATTCGGCCGCTTTTCTGACTTCTGCGGGTATTCTTCTCGGTGGACTTTGCTGTTTTGCGGTGATGTCGTCTGTAGAACGTCGTAAGAATCCATCAGAGTCAGTTTGATTTTGATGGACCCAGCCATCTGGCTCATGATGTCGCAGGCACAAAAGCAAATGCACCCTTACGGGTGCAAAGACGAGTCTATCGTCATAGAAGTGAAGGAGACTAGGAGCAAGCCTGTTTTAAAAGTCTCTTACTCCTTTAGAGTTAGTCCATGGACATGCCGCCGTTGACAGGGACGTACGTTCCAGTCACAAACTGGCATCCGTCACTGCAGTACATGGCGATGGCTTGGGCTACATCCTCAGGCGTTGCTACATGTCCCAAGGGAGTGAGAGAGGCTATGCGTTTCAGGTTCTCCTCTGGTTGAAAACGGGTAGCTTCCGTCATGACGAGGCCCGGAGAAATGATGTTAGCGGTAATTCCCTGGCTGCCATATTCTTCGGCGACGTAACGGGCAAATTGAACCAGTGCGGCTTTTGCGCTTCCGTGAGCGCTCATCCGTCGTGTTGGGCGCCGTGCTAAACCACTGGCCACATAGACAATTCTTCCGTAGTGTTTGGCTGCCATAATCGGCGTTACAGCCTTGGTCATCAAAAAAGCGGCTTTCATTTCGTCGTTCAGCTTTTGCGCAAATTCGTCCCATGTCATCTCAGCAATCGGTTTCATGGCGAAAGACATATTGGCGTTGTTAACCAGTGCATCCACTGTTCCCCATATGTCGAGGATGGATGATACCATGTTACTTACTTGAACGTCATTCCTGACATCTGCCTGGAGGGCTATGGCCTGGCCACCAGAACCCGTAATGTCTTTCACGACGTGGTTTGCAGCGTCTCCGTTTTGCGCGAAGTTCACAACCACTTTTGCTCCGCGACTGGCCAACAACTTGCTGGTTGCGGCGCCAATGCCGCGACCACCACCTGTCACCAAAACCACTTTTCCTTCCATGATCCTGACCTCCTCGTTTTGGACCCAAGGGCAATGTGTGCTGTTGGCATTGTGAGTACGTCCACAGTGAGTGTAAGGACGGTTGCACAAATACATTATGGTGCTCATTCTAACTGGATTGCAAAGGAACGGCGGATTAGCCTTACACGCGATGAGGGGCGCCTCTAGCTGCACACATAATGTGTCACTGCAAAAGTCCGCGGATCGCAATGGCTTAAAAGTTGTGTGACAAGGAAGTCTGCAGTTGTGTGACAAGGACGTCTGCAGAAACAAATCGCAATGCTCATGCGTCTAACCTTCAAAAGGGGTGATCTCGTTTGAAATATCCAGTCGTGTTTCTCGTGCTTGTGTCACTTTCACTGACTGGTTGTGCGACGGCCAATCAAGTTACACCCCCTCCAACTTCAGTTTTGACGCATACTGCACAACCGCCAAACGCTTTAGTTACAATTGGGGATCGGAAAATTCAAACCGTAGTCAACGGGTATCAATGGTCGGTTGGGAATCATTCCTCCATTGCGGATGCCGCATCCGACCCTGCAGCGAATCTCAAAAAATACGATGCTTCGCTTGGCGGCGAGGTAATGCTATCCTTCGCTCAAAAGCCCAATAACCTTGAATTAGCAGTTTGGTTTGACGGAAAACGGATGTCGACGACACCATTAAACGAGTCGTCATTTAGATTGCCAAAGACGCCGGGTGACTACACATATGAGGTCACGGGTCACTGGGGCAACAATTTTGTAAATTACGATTTTGAAGTTCATGTACATTGAAATTCAAGTACATGGATGTTCAAGTCCATAGAGGATCTTATCTAGAGTGGAATCACTCCTCCTGCTCCATGGAAATTGACTTGGACAGCCATTTGTGCCACAACAGTATGAGCTAAAAATGCAAGGGGATACTGTAGAACTGTAGAATAGAAATAAAGAGATAACAGGAGGAGCCGTGTTATGTCTATTCTCGTTGATTTTAAAAATGTCTCCACGGTTGGTTTAGAGTCTTCGCCTGCAGCAGAAGCGCTGGCTGGTTTACGTGCCAATGAAGCCCGCTACTTTATGAACAAATACAAGCATGAATTTATCGTCGTTCCCGCTCATGAAAGCCAGGAGACACTTGATTATGTAAACCGTATTTTGAAAGAAGAACGCGGTATTGAGTTTGTGGCTAAACCTTTAGAAACAGCGCGTTTTCAAGTGGAAAATATCAAATTTGCCTACGTCTTTTATGAAGACGGTCTTGCGGTCAACGTCATGTATACGGTTGATGACCCCAAGAAACGGGCTGTTGGTTTTAAGCTTTCTGAGGGAATGGAGGTACCAAAGGAGTTAGAAGGTAAGTTTAAATTTGCTAGGCAGAAGTCTAAACTAGCTGGAACAATTCGGGGTTCATTTTTTGTCATAAAAGGAGAATATTAAAGTAAGCGAGAGCGAGTTGGAGGAACGAACAAAACAGGATTGTTTGACGATTATGCCGTCGTCATCACTTCAGTATTCCGCCGCCAAGTTTAGCATGCCTCTAGTGAAAGTGTAATGGGATTAATTACACAAAATCTTAAAAGATATAAAATTTCAATTTCAAGGAAAATTAGATAAACACAGAATACTCTTTACTAAAGAAAATGGTGATAGCGTGCCATTTTTTTCGCTAAAATCCAGCGATGGACGGACTTTGTCATGGAAAGGAGGGAAAGTATGGGGTTTTTACCTAACTCAGCAAGTTCACGTCGATTTAAATCACAGAAATATACGTAATTATTAATATTGACTTAAGAGTGTTATTGTAAGACAATAACACAGAAAAAACTGATTATTGAATCAAAAAGGGGGATTCAAATTGAAAAACAGAAAAAGGTGTTGTCTTATGTAAGCGTTTTAGAAGTGAGAGTTGGGCCCACTCTCGAGCTGTTGTTCCTGCTGGGTGCCAAAGACGGAGCGAACTGTCCAGTACATGAAACTTAGAAATTAAGACTGTCCGCACAAGAAAGGGGTATAAACGTATGGAAGTGAAAAGAAAAGTTGTATTTGGTGCCGCCACCGCCTTGCTAAGCGTTGGTATGTTGGCAGGATGCGGTTCGGCTTCGTCCACGAGCAATTCCTCAGGTGGTTCGAATTCGTCCACGAGCAATTCGTCGGGCGGTTCTAGTGGATCTAGTTCTGGCGGGACTGTTACGATTGTCTCGCTCAGAGCCACGTCCGGCCCTGCGGCATCGTTAGGGGTTCCGGGAAACAACGCTTTACAAATGGCCGTGGATGCCCTCAATGCCAAAGGCGGGCTTTTAGGGAAGAAGGTTGTTTTAAAGGTTCTTAACACCGAATCCACGCCTAGTCTTGCAAGCACCCTGACCCGACAGGCTATCCAGCAAGACCATGCGGTCGCTCTGTTCGGGGGCGTGAGCAGCGGGGACGGGGCGTATGAAGTACCGGATGCGAAGAAATTCCATAAAATCTTGTTCTCCTATACGTTCAACGACGCGGTCTTTACGCGCACCTCACAGTACACGCCGTACTTCTTCTCCCTTGTGCCCAACACAGACATGGAACCGATGGCAGCGGCGTTAGCGTTTAAGCAAAACGGCTGGACGAAAATTTATACCATTTCTCCAAACTATAACTACGGCCGTGCCGAAGTTGCCGGATTCCTGGCGGCCTTAAAGAAACTGGGCGTTCACTACACATTGGTGGGCCAACAATGGCCAGCATTAGGCGCTTCGAGTTTTACCAGCAACATCTCTGCCATTTTGGCTGCACATCCCCAGGCCGTGTTTGGTGGGATTTACGGCTCTGACCTGCTGACCTTTACCAAAGAAGCCGAAGGGTACAATTTGTTTAAAAAGACCCACATGGTTGCCCAGTGGGGTTCTGTCGATTTGCAAGCGTTAGGAAGTCAGGCTCCTTACGGTGCCATCGGATTTTCCCGTGGCGGCTGGTGGACCTTGACCTCACAGCACCCACAGGTCACGACGTGGGCCAACCAATACCATACCAAATACGGAAGTTGGCCGTCGGCGTATTCCATGCTCGGTACGAAGGCGTTTGACGCGTGGGTATATGGGGTCAAAAAGGCAAACTCCTTTAACTCTACCAAGGTGAGCCAGGCTCTGGCAGGTGCTACCATCCCGACCATCTTCGGCAGCTATACAATCCGGGCTGCTGACCATCAGGCCGAAATTCCGGAGTATATCGGGGTTATCAGTAACAAAGGCCAAAGCAAGTTCGGCTTTGCCCAATACAATCCAACCATCGACGCATCTTGGAACAACATTAAAGAAGCACCTCCCACGAAAGCGCAACTCCAAAGCTCGGGGAACTAACCGGCAAGGGAAAAACAGTAGCGCGAGTGTCCATAAGGGTGCTCGCGCTGCTCTAATCAGATGGAAAGGAGTCATGCCCGATGTCCGGGGGAACCCTATTGGTACAAGTATTATCTGGTCTCTCGATTGCTGCAGTATTGTTTATCGTCGCTAGCGGCATGACCCTTGTCTTTGGGACAATGCGCGTCATCAATATGACACATGGCTCTTTTTATATGTTTGGTGCCTATCTGCTGACGATCACTTTCCAAAAGTTTGACCACCACCTATTGGGCTTCGTGGCAGCTTTCTTGTTATCGGCCGTGGTGGTCTTGGTTCTGGGGATCGTCATCGAGTTTTTAGTATTGCGCCGTTTGTACAAAGGGGAGCATTTACTGCAGCTCCTGGCGACTTGGGCCTTGATGCTGGTATTCGAACAAGTGGCTTTGGATGTCTGGGGCTCTTCGACGAACACGCCGCCAAGCCCGGCATCCATTTCCGGGACCATGACTCTGGGGAGTGCGTCAATTCCCGTATATTATGTCTTTTTGATTGTCTTTGCTTTGATCATCTTCTTCGCACTGTGGCTGTTCAACAATCGAACGGGAATCGGCCGATTGTTGCGGGCTGCAGTGGAAGATCACGAACTCTTATCTACCATCGGAGTCAATGTACGCCGATTGTATACCGTGGCATTTGCAGTAGGTGCATTTTTGGCAGCGTTGGGGGGCGCCCTCATTGCTCCTGAAATGTCAGTGGGACCAGGTATCGACCTAAGCATTTTAGTGCAATCGTTTGTGGTCGCGGTCGTCGGTGGACTGGGAAGTATCAATGGAGCTTTGTTGGGCGCGGTCATCATTGGATTGGCTGAGTCCTTCGGAGCCACTTACTTTCCGAACGTCGCTGAAGCGTCAATTTACTTCGTGATGGTGATCGTCCTTATCATTCGCCCACGGGGACTTTTTGGTAAGGAGGAGTTTTAGAATGCAGCCAGATGTTCAAGCCATACCGCATACACTGTCACGGCGCAAGAGGAACATTGGCGCGGTCGCAATATGGGTCGGTGTTCTGATTGTATTGGCTTTGGGACCGTTCGTGCTTTCCCAGTCCTCACAGTTTCTCGCTCTAACTATGGTGGTATACGCCTTGTTCGCTATCTCTACCAATTTTTTGGTAGGATTTAGCGGCGTATTGAGCTTTGGGCAAGCCGTGTTCTTTGGGTGGGGAGCATATGCCGCCGCACTCTTATGGACGCACGGATTCCCATTTTGGATTGGGTTTATTGTCGCGCCGGTTATGGCTGCTGTGGTCGCAGGATTGGTGGCCATTTTGTCTTTGAGAACGTCGACTCTATACTTTGCTTTGCTGACATTAGGGTTTTCACAACTGGCCTACGAGATATGCAACGCGCTTTACCACTTTACCGGTGGGGAAACGGGTATTCCGGGGATTAATATTCCCAATGCCATTTCGGGAACTGTTACGAATTTCGAATTCGTCCTGATTGTTGCTGCCGTTGTCACGGTGCTGCTTTATTGGGTGCGTCGCTCGTCTTTTGGCCTGGCGCTGCAGGCTATTAAGGAAAATCGCACTCGAGCCGAGGCTGTTGGCATTCATGTGTACTGGCACCATGTGTTGGCCTTTGTCATTGCTGGATTCGTTGCCGGCATGGCCGGGGTGCTGTATGTCGTCTTTCAACAACAGGTCACCCCGGGGATTCTTGACTGGACCACATCGGGAGAACCCGTACTCATGGCCGTGCTCGGGGGAATGGGGCTTTATCTCGGGCCAGCGATTGGCTCGTTTATCTACCTGTTCTTGGAGCAGGTGATTGGAACCTTCACAACCCAGTGGCCTCTATTGGTGGGCGCGGTGACATTGCTGTTGGTACTGGTTTATCCCAAGGGCTTTGGTGGCGGTGTCATCGATTTCATCCAATGGATCCGTCGCCGCTCTCAAAGTAGACGTGAGATACCCGATGGGAAGGGGAGAACGGCGTGATAGAAACGACGACCGCCGCATCGCTAACCACGAGCGGACTTACACGCAGGTTTGGCGCCTTTACGGCTGTAAATAATGTCAACATCAACGTGAAAGAGGGCGAAATCCGGGCGGTCATCGGACCCAATGGTGCCGGAAAAACCACCTTGTTCAACCTGATGACCGGACATATTCATCCGTCTGCAGGAGAAGTCCGCATGGGAAACCATGTCATCAGTGGACGGCGGGCCCATGAAGTCGCACAGATGGGCGTTACTCGGGCCTTTCAGACCACCAATATTTTCCCCTCGATGACTGTCCACGAGAACGTGGTTACGGCATTACTGGGTTTTTCACGTCGTACCGTACGATTTTGGACCCGCCCGGGTGAGCAAGTAGAGAAAAGAGCGGACGAGGTGTTGGACCTTGTCGGGCTGTACGAACACAGAAACCATAAGGCCGGGATTTTGGCTCATGGTGACCAGAGGGCTCTGGAACTAGCCATTGCACTGGCTCCCTCGCCGAAGATTTTGCTGCTAGATGAGCCTACTGCAGGCATGTCGCCTTATGAGACGCAGAAAAGCGTCGATTTACTTCGTAAAATTTGGCGAGAGTTGAAGTTGACGATTATTTTGAGCGAACACGATATGGACGTGGTATTTGGTATGGCCCAACAGATTACGGTATTGGTCGGGGGCAGTGTTTTGGCTGAGGGTGAGCCGAGTGCGGTGCGATCGAATCCTGAAGTCATCAGCGCGTACCTGGGGGGAGTGGACGAGTGATGGCAAATAAGAGCCTGGAGATTCGAGATCTGCACGCTTACTACGGACAGAGCCACGTGCTCCAGGGGGTTACGCTAACGGTAAAAGAAGCTGAATGCGTGGCTCTCTTAGGACGGAACGGTGTGGGCAAGACGACTACCTTCCTATCCATCGCCGGACTCATGGATAAGGCCATGGGCCATGTCCAACTCGGCGAAGCGTCTCTTTTGGGTTTGCCTTCCCATCGCATCTCCAAATCCGGTGTTGTTTACGTGCCTGCGGGTCGGCGCGCGTTTGCTCGGTTAACCGTCAGGGATAATCTGGAGATGGCAGTCCCTCGTTCTGTCAACAAACGGCAGGCAATTGAAGATGTGTTGACCGTATTCCCAGGTCTTCGCGAACGCCTCAATGTGCAAGCCGGGGTGCTTTCTGGAGGCCAGAATCAAATGCTAAAAATGGCTCGAGCACTCTTGGTCAACCCCAGTTTTCTGCTGCTTGACGAGCCTACTGAAGGTTTGGCTCCTCAGGTGGTGCAGCAGATGGGAGAACACATTCGAGAGCTTTTGAAACGCGGCGTTGGGGTCTTGATTGCCGAGCAAAATGCGCGGTGGACTTTGCGGCTGTCCAAGCATTTGTACATTTTGGACAAAGGGCTTATTAAGATGGAACGAACCGGCGACAATTTGTACGACGATGAAGAGGTTATGTCCAATCTTGGCCTCTAGGCTGTCCGGAGAGGGCATCTTGCACAACGTTCCGATTCTTCATTTTAGATTTTTGATTTTACCCGAGTTCTGCCGAGTCCGGTTGCCGCTAGGCACAATTGTTAGCGAGCCGATATGGTGAAATTTGAATGGCCCCCATCGCGGTCTAATACGCCGGTGGGGGCTGCTGTTTGTTGGCGATGAAGGTGTTTGATTGTGCCGCTATATGGCAAGTAAGAATATTAGGCATTCGTTTGTCCTCTTAATCTAAGAGACCCCCGGTTTCTTTTTTGTCCTCAGTACTGCCACGTGACAATTTTTAAAACGAGAAACTATTGCCCCGAAATCCTCAGTTTGGCCGCGTCGTAAGCACACGGCCGAGAAAGCGGATGGGTATTTCCACGTCAGGTTTGCACAGCGTTAACACTCAAACGTTCATTTCCCGCAGGATTATGAAAAGGTACAAAAGCAAGAGGTTGTACCACACCGTTTTATCCGAGTCCGACCGACATCAGGGTGCAAGACCTAGGGCGAGAAGGGGACAACTGTAGGTCGTATGCACCGTACGGTTGACGAAATATGGATAACGTATTATATTGTTTTAAAATACTATAAACATATTATTTTAGTCGGAATTAAAGATGCGGGGTGACATGAATGAACACCCAATTGAAAGACGATAAGGAGCAACGGCTACTTAGCAGCCAAGGCAGGAAGCCATTGTTGAGCGCAGATGGTGTCACGCTGAGGTTTGGAGAGGAGCTAATTCTGGAGAATATCTCATTTCAAGTTCGAGAAGGCGATTTCGTCAGCATCATCGGACCGAGTGGGTGCGGTAAAAGCACACTGTTGAATGTTTTGGCTGGCTTTTGTCGACCCCAGACGGGGACCGTGGAAATGGAGGGAAGAAAGGTCGACCAACCGGGGACTGAGCGGGGAGTCGTTTTTCAGGACTTGGCCCTCTTTCCCTGGTTAAACGTCATTGAAAACGTCGCCTTTGGCTTGAAAATGAACCGTGTGGATAAGCGAGCGAGGCACGAGCGGGCGCGAGCCATGCTGCATTTGGTCGGGCTGCATGGACGCGAAGCGGAGCGGATTCAGAACTTGTCCGGGGGCATGAGGCAACGCGTCGCGTTGGCCAGGACCCTGGTCATGGAACCGGCCATTTTGTTGATGGATGAGCCTTTTAGTGCTTTGGATGCACAAACCCGGGATGACCTGCAGGTCGAACTGCTGAAGATCCGGGAGCAGTTGAATACCACCGTGGTTTTGGTAACACACAGCATCGATGAGGCTATTTATTTGTCCGATTCCGTATTGCTGATGAAAACGAAACCGGGACGAATTGAGGAAGTCATCGACGTCGATCTCGGGGATATACGGCAGCCAAGTATTCGCACTTCGGCGCGGTTCAACGAATACAAACAGTATTTTATGGACCACCTGAAAAGTTCACATCAGTAGAAAGTGGAAAGATGAATGGAATTCGTGAGTGGGGGCCATTAGACATGAAGAGATCGAAGAAAACCATTTTATCTCTAACCTCTATCGCACTTTTTTCGATGGCAGGGGTTTCCGGTTGTGGCCAGAACCCTGCCCAGAGCAAAGCAGCAGGCGATCCAGTTGTGCATATCGGCTATGTAAAAATCTTGGGCGAGGCTCCCGCAATCATCGGCAAAGACGAAGGGATCTTCAAAAAGGACGGCATCAACGCACAGTTTTACGCATTTGCAAACGGTCCCGATTTGTACAAAGCAATGGCATCCCAGCAAATTGACATTGGATATGCCGGAATCCCACAGGCAGTCGCTTGGGGATCACGCGGGATGCAAATCAAGGTCATCGCCAATGTGGAATCTGGCCAGTTCGGATTGGTCACCAAATCGAATGCTCCTGAAAAAACGGTTGCCGATTTTCGCGGTAAAACCATTGCGACCGTGGGCCCTGGGAGTGGAAACGACATCTTGTTGAGAGGATTTCTGTTGCCAGAAGCTCACTTGACTCAAAAGGATGTAAACATCCGTGTCGTTCCGCAACAGAATATGGAAGCGGCCATAGCGAGTGGGAATGTAGCTGCAGCCATGATGGGTGAGCCGTTCCTCACGTTCGCTGAGTTGAGAAATGACAAAGTGCTTCAAACGACCCCGGATCCCGGTCTGGTGGTGATTGCGACAAACAATTTTCTGCAATCTCACCCCAATCTCGTCAACAAATTTGTTCAAGGGCATAAGGATGCGATCCGATTTTTGAAAAATCATCCTCAACAAGCTAACGAAGACTTGGCGAAGGAATTTAACATCGCCGCCATTCACACTGGCACCCGTAACTATACTCCGGAGCAAGTCATTGCTGAGGCGCGAAAAGATATGCATTTCACGGCGGACTTCAGTCCGTCCGATTTGAACCTCTATCAGAAATTAGCGGACGCCGTATACCGTATTGGAGACATCCAAAAACCGTTCACAGTGAGCTCCATCATTGACTCGAAGTACGTACAAGGGAACTAAGCGATGAGGCGTTGGTATTCATGGCTGTCGATCCCGATCTTGATACTGGTATGGTATGCCATCGCCAGCCGGTATCCGTCGTACGTTTTCCCGAGTCCAACCGATGTGCTTGTCCAAATGGGTGTCCAGTTTCGGCAACTGCAGTTTTATGGAGATGTAGGTTTAAGTCTCGCCCGCATAGCGGTGGGGTTCGGGTTCGCGACGTTGATCGCGTTGTTGATAGGGCTGTTGGCGGGGCTCAGTGAGGTTTTGAGAAACATGCTGTCGCCAGTTGTGTCCTTTTTTCAGGCAACCCCGCCATTGGCATGGGCACCCTTGTTTATTGTCATGTTTGGGCTGGGCAATTCGTCCATGGTTGCGGTAATTTTCATGGCTTCATTCTTCCCAGTGGTTATCAGCGTCATGCAAGGGGTCGAGCGGATTCAAGAATCGCATATCCGGGCGGCCCGAATGCTCGGGGCGACGGGTTGGAAGCTTGGCTTGTACGTGTATTTGCCGGAGGTAGCACCTGCGGCCATCACTGGCATCTACGTGGGTTTTGGCGTGGCCTGGAGATCTTTGGTGGCCGCAGAGATGATCGGTGGAAACGCAGGGTTGGGGTACTTCATTTCCACAAACGGACAGACCGGGAACCCGGCTGCCGTGATGTTGGGGATTTTGGTGGTAGGATTTCTGTCTTGGCTGTTTGACCGGCTGATGCTCAGACCACTGAAACATCGTCTGGCGGGTTGGTCTACCAGTGCTGAGATCTGACTCTGACGTGATTCACAGAGCGGCAGAACAACAGCGCAGGTGGTTGTCCCATCTCATTCCTTAAAATACCAGTGGATCTTAGGTATAAATCCATGATATATTACTTCTCGCCGCTTCAAACGCGGCAAGCAAGTTGAAACATGTGGTTCCTTGAAAACTGAACACTGTAAGAGAGACGCAAAGTGCTCGAAGTGAGCAAAGGATGTATATTTGAGA
>NZ_JAJFNK010000038.1 GCF_021739485.1 Alicyclobacillus tolerans | reverse complement strand
CTGTTCGATGAGGTACTTGGCCAACCTCGGGTCGCACTTGCTGACACGCACCGGATACTGCAGCTTTTTCTCATAAATCCAAATTCGGACCACCCCCGCATCAAATGCCATCAAAGATGGATATGCCGCTAAGGGATGTCTATATGAATGCAAAGTTCTTAGAGCCAATTTCGAAATGTACAGTCTAATATAAGACTGTATTTGCCCTGATAAAGGAGTTGTGTGGAGTGGTTCGAGACGAGATCGTTAAAGAGTTAGAGGGTCTTCCTGACAGTGAACTCGAGTCCATTCTCCGGTTAATCCGGGCGAAAAAGGACACCTACCATCGGCCCTTGGCATTTGTTCAGGAATTGATGGGTTTTACGCAAACGGACAGACAAGAGGACGTGTTCCGCTATGAAATGCGCGTAACGGACGACTTGGTGAACCGGTACGGATTGCTGCACGGAGGATTGATGACCGCCTTTATCGATACTGCGATGGCGGAGACGGCATTTTTACTGGACCAGAGCATCGAGCGCGCACTGACCCTCAACATCGCGGTAGACTTTATTAGGCCTGGTCAACCCGGAGATGTACTACATGCTGAAATTCGGGTCGTGCAAAACTCGCGTGTCATGATTGTTTTCCAATCCACTGTAACGAATCCCAAAGGGGAGACTGTTGCGACGGCCATGGCGCACTTTTATAAGCAGTATAAGCACCAAGGGAGTAAGTGATCGGCCAAGCAAGGGATGGGGGCGCCCGCCGGGACGCAGGCAAAGCTATCGTGCGCAAACAAAGCCGCCGGGACGCAGACAAAGCTATCGTGCGCAAACAAAGCCGCCGGGACGCAGACAAAGAAAATCAGCCCCGGTACGCTCTCCGGGGCTGTGTTCAAAGAAGGCTTGCGAGACTTGCCACATGACCTTGCGAAATGACCTTGCCACATGACCTTGCGAAATGACCGACAAACCATGTGACATTGCAGATGAACACCAAAATTCAAAAAATCATACCTGCCAAGGCCAGGGTCCTTCTGCCCACGTCCATTTCGAACCAACCGGACTATTGCCGTACTCACGCAGGGATCCGAACTGACTTTCAAACTGCTGCATTAACGAGGCTTTGCGCCGTTGAAACTGCCCAAACTGCGCAAGGGCCTGCTGGTCGTCTGGGTGCGTGTCCAGATACAGCGTGAGTTCGACCAAGACAAAGTCTACAGCTTGCAACTCGGACATGTACTGGTAATACTCTTTGGGCACCACGGGACTGCTCACTGGGAATCCCTCCCCTTACGCTGCCTGTCGTAAGGACTGTACAAATCCGGCCACAGGGTTCCCCGCCTTAAGGCCTCCCTAGGGGTATACTGTTTTAAGCCCTTCGGTTGGAATGTCACGTATTGGTTTGGTGGAACAATATATGCCTTTTCGAGAGGGGGGCAGGGGTCAAAAGGACTGCGATACGGGTAGTAGACGCGCCACTGGCGGTCCATGGTGCAATCTCCCCTTACACTTCTCATTTTTTGTTCGCTAGATTCAACATATGTGCAGCGGACACAATATATACGGGAAGTGTGCAGGGACAGAAATGGCGCGGAAACCGTTTAGAAACGTTCCGTATTGGCCCATTCAACTGGACATCCGGCTGGACCATCCTAATGTAAATACAGGGCTACAATAATCCCGACGATGCCCCCGCCGAGGACCTCAATTTTCTTGTGTCCGACGTGTTCATTGAGTACAGGCCAGTCCACGAGCCACCAGGGGGCCTTCGCGACTTGAAGGGGCCGAATGCCTTGCACTGAGGAAGACTGCTGCAATTGTGCCTCGGTTAGCTTGGCCCGTTGCAAGTCGTGCAGCAACCGGTTTAACACGGCGGCCTGCCGCCCAGTCTGCCAACGAACCCCTGCGGCATCGTACATAACAATGAATGCAATAAAGATGGCGAGAGCTAATACCGGGTTTCGGCCGCCCTCACGGAGCCACAGTTCTGTCACCAAAGCGACAACCAGTGCCGTATGTGAACTTGGCATTCCTCCAGACTGCCGCATTCGCGCGATGTCGAAAGAACGCTCCTGGATCATAATCACCAACGGTTTTAGCAACTGAGCCACCACCATGGCCACCAGCGGGCCAATCCAAATATAAGCTGAGTCCCGGAGCACAGCGACCCCTCCGTTTTTACACTGTTTCGCCGCCGTTATCCAAGCTGTTCGACGGTCGGGTCTTGAAGAATACGCGTTCGAGCGGAGCATACGTGTAAAACACTGTCATTCCCAATAAGATAGCTGAAGCGGCGTAAAAGGGCGAGTGAGGACTGACATTTTGCCACAATTGGCTCCCCGCCAACGGACCTAGTGCCATTCCAAACCCTTCAACGGTCATAAACACGCCCCACATGACAGCCCGGCGTTTGTCCGACACACTGCGGGCCAACACCGAGTTCCAACTGGGCAAAATCAACGCATAAGCAAATCCAAGGCCCGCGACGCTGGCAAACACCAGCCAAATGACATGAGTCTGCACCATCAGCACGAGCATTACCGAAGACAACGCAAAACCCGAGACCAAAAAACGTTTGTAACCAAATCGGTCCACCAAGCGGCCAAACGGAATCTGAAGCACCACCGTTCCGGCTCCTCCGGCAATCAACAGGTAGCTGTACATCCGTCCGCTTAAGCCAAGTTCATAGCGGGCATACAAAACGAGCACCGGCAGCAGCAGCCCGATGGCAAACGTCTGTACAAACATCCCTGGAAACAACAACCGGACGCTGTACACCTCGCGCCAAACGTTGCGGGCCCGCAAACGGACTTTCGAATGATGGCTGTCAGCCGCTCGGCCTTGCATCGCGATCATCGAAAGAACCAGCGACCCAAACCACAAGGCGAGCAGGGATGCGAAGCCGCTGCGGACGTGATCGTCCAGCAGCCAACTCATACTGACCATTCCAGAACCCGCACCCACCAACCAGGCCATAATAACTCCGCTCATGGCTGTGGCGTGGGACTCCGCAGACAAGCTTGCCGTTACCCGGGAAATCACCCCAGGCCAGACGGAAGCCATCGCCATGCCGAGCATCGCACTTCCTAAGATCAAAGGGAAATCCTGATTTGCCTGGATGATAAACAAAAGGCCAACTAAACCTACCGTTAAGGTGACGAGCAATACCTTGCGTTGCCCAAACCGGTCAGTAAACCAGCCTGACGGACTGCGCAGACTGGTATCCATGGCGTAATGGGCAGCCATGGCGTATCCAATCACCCCTGGAGATAGGTCTAGCACTCCGCGAACGTATATTGGTAATATAAAAAACAACAGCGCGCCTCGGACAAATTCACAAAGTCCAAGCACCACCAGAGCCAAGACCTTTTTGCCGTGAAAAACTTTCCGAACGGGCAAAGGCTCGTTCACACGCTTCCTCCTATCTGAGAGAAAAGGAGCATCTGTCATTGCACCAATACCTTACGCACCTTCTGCAAACCTACGGCTACTGGGGACTGTGCGGCCTGTTGGCCCTGGAGTACCTTTTTGTCCCCGTCCCAGGGGAAACCACCTTGACCACCTCTGGAATTCTGTGGCAACAAGGAAGCTACCACCTTAAACTGGTCTGGCTGATCCTGGCTACTACCTTCGGAACCTTTACCGGCAGTATGTTCGGATATGTCATCGGAAGAACCCTCGGACGCCCATTCGTCGAAAAATTCGGGCGGTATATCCGGATTACGCCCAAACAAATCGATCGGGCAGAATCCCTTTTCGCTAAGTATACCGTACCTACGTTGCTGATTTCACGCTATATTGCAGTGGTGCGCATCCTTGTACCGTACATTGCCGGAATCAACCGGGCACGGCTCGCCGTCTACATTCCCGTAATGCTTCTTGGCTCCCTCGCTTGGACGTCGACGTTCATTCTCGCTGGGGGCGCCATTGCCAAAGCGTGGGATCAGGTGGTTGCCAACTGGCGGCATGAGCTGATTCCTGCCATCTTTATCGCCATGGTGCTCGTCGTGGGTTACTGGTTTTTACACCGCTTGATTAAACACAAAATGGAGGCCGCAGACCAAGACAGGACGACTCCGTCAGCACGAAGGGAACAAAAAACGGACCCCAAGGACAAAGTCTAGACGTTCAAAACGGTCAGGCAAGCGCCTCAGGCGAAAGTTGCTGGCGTTGGCGAAACGTCTCGTAAAGCAGCACAGACCCGGCTACCGCAGCGTTGAGTGAATCAGCCATGCCGGTCATGGGGATGCGAACCTTAATATCTGCCAACTGGGCCACTTCGTTGGAGACTCCAAACGCTTCCCCGCCGATAACAAGCAGCGTTGGCTTCGTGAGGTCGGCGCGATAGCAATCCGTAGCGGCGTCGGCCGTAGCCACAACCACCTGTCCATCCGGCCACAGAGACTTCCAACTCTGGACGAACTTCACACTGTCCGAATCCTGAACTTGGACGCGAAATAAGCCCCCCATCGATGCGCGGACGACTTTGGGCGAAAACGGATCGGCCGTTCCTGAACCAGCGCAAACGGCGGAAATCCCGAAAGCATCCGCAGAACGCAGCAAAGTTCCTACGTTCCCCGGGTCTTGGACTCCGTCGAGCAATACTGCATAACGCAATAGAGGTGCACCATTGGACTCCATGAGGGCATCCGGCAACTTCGCGATCGCGATGACTCCTTGCGGCGTCACGGTATCCGCCAACTGGGCAAACGCTTGAGGGGAAACCTCGATAAAGGGAACTCCGCGGTTCGCTGCGGCATCGAGTAAGGCTTGCGGCAATTCATCGGTTCCGACGTCCCATACCAGCGCATCTACGGTAAGGGATGACCTCAACAGCTCGTCCGTAAGCCGAATCCCCTCGACCAGAAAAGCGCCGTTTAGCTGACGGCCCTTTTTCGTTTTTAATTTGCTCCATTCCCGAATCCGGGGATTTTGGGGCGATTCTATGTACATCGAAATCCACCTGTCTGCGTATGAAAAGCCCCGGCCAATTCGACCGGGACCCATACACTGTATTTTAAGCTGACGGGAACAGGCGATTGCGGTGCACCGCAATGCACCAGCACTTTTGCCTTCGCCGTCTTTCATCGCTTCACCGTTGTTCCCGGCGAAACCTCAAGCCTCGAGCTTTGCTTTTGCGACGGTAGCCAATTGGGCAAAAGCCTGGTTGTCGGCAACGGCCAAGTCAGCAAGCATCTTGCGGTTGACTTCGACGCCAGCAAGTTTCAAGCCGTGCATTAGGCGGCTGTATGACAAACCGTTGGAACGGGCTGCGGCATTGATACGTTGAATCCACAGGCGGCGGAAATCCCGTTTGCGAACTCGACGGTCGCGATAAGCATACATCCCAGACTTCCAAACTTGCTGCTTTGCGGTACGATACAGGCGATGTTTTGAACCGCGATACCCGCGGGCGAGTTTCAAGATTTTTTTATGTCGACGGCGTGTAACCATACCGCTTTTAACGCGTGCCATGAATAGGGTTCCTCCCTTGATTTAACACATTCATCATTCATGCGCCTAGGGCGCAGCCGGAGTGCAAGTCTTGATTCTTATTTGTAAGCGACCATTTGCTTAATGCGCTTTTGATCGCTGTTCGACACCAAAGTGGTGCCGCGCAAACCGCGTTTTTGCTTCGGCGTCTTAGAAGAAGCCTTATGGTAAGCGAAAGCGTGTGCTCTTTTAAGCTTGCCGGACGCAGTGCGCTTGATGCGTTTTGCAGTGCCGCTGTGAGTCTTCATCTTGATCTTTGGCATCGAAAATATCCTCCGTTTCTTTCTACAAACCGATTGACCATATTGCAAAGAAACAAGTCATTGACGGAACTACGCATTCTGTTGTTGCTGCTTAGGAGCTAAAATCATGATCATGCTGCGCCCTTCCAAACGCGGAGTGCGTTCCACAACAGCCTGCTCTGCAGCAGCTTGGGCCAATCTCAATAAAACTTGCTGCCCAATCGAAGAGTGCGTGATTTCGCGGCCGCGAAAACGCAGTGATACCTTCACCTTGTCGCCTTCACTCAGGAACTTCACGACGTTTTTCAGTTTAACCTGAAAGTCGTGTTCCTCGATGTTCGGCGTCATCCGAACCTCTTTGAGCTCGATGACCTTTTGATTTTTCCGAGCTTCTTTTTCCTTCTTGCTTTGCTCGTACTTAAACTTCCCGTAGTCCATGACCCGGCACACCGGCGGTTTTGCCGTAGGAGCTACGTTTACAAGGTCAAGGTTCTTTTCCTCGGCAACCCGTCGCGCCTCACGAAGCGGCAAAATCCCCAATTGTGCACCGTCTTCGTCAATTACGCGAACCTCTCTCGCGCGAATCCCGTCGTTGACCTGAAAATCATCTTTGCTAATATTCTTTCACCTCCGTAATTGCTTCCCAGACAAACGGTGAGTTCCAGGCGTGCAGAACGTCCTGCATCGCCACAAAAAAGGCGCGGTTTAATTCCGCGCCTCTTCCCCGAACACATTAATCAAACGTCAATTGACGCATCTACCGGAGAACTTGATAACCCGTCGGCCTACACCCACTAGGTGAGAAGCGGAATGCTTCTTCTTTTCCCATATTCGCTTTGTATGGCTAAGCATAGTCATTGTACAGGATTTCCCTGTTGCAGTCAAGGGAAAAGCCCTTGAACCGCCGTTGGTTTTCGCCGCCAATGTGTACCAGCCGCAACCGGTTTTGGAGACAAAGGCTTTCAGCCGCAACTTAGGATTTCACCAACAATTGCTTGCTTTGAACTTCTTCCTGGAGTTTTGCGATGAACTCGTCCAAATGCATTTGGCCTTGATCGCCTTCGCCGTAGCGACGCACACTAACCAAAGTACCGCTTTGTTCCTTCTCCCCAACAACCAGTGTATACGGGATTTTGAGCAACTGCGCCTGGCGGATTTTGTAACCGATCTTCTCAGGCCGGTCGTCCACTTCCACGCGGAATCCGCGATCCTGGAGTTTCTCCGCCACCTTTTGCGCGTATTCGGCGAAATCAGGGCCAACAGACGCCACGCGTGCCTGCACCGGAGCGAGCCAGATGGGGAATGCACCCTTGTATTGCTCCAACAAAAAGGCAACGAACCGCTCCATGGTCGAAACAACGCCCCGGTGGATGACGACCGGACGGTGCGCTTTCCCATCTTCTCCGATATATTCGAGTTCAAAGCGGTTTGGCAGGTGAAAGTCAATTTGCACGGTCGACAATGTCTCATCCTTGCCCAGTGCGGTCTTGACCTGCACATCCAACTTGGGCCCGTAGAACGCCGCTTCACCGGGTGCTTCCACGTAAGACAAACCGAGGTCGTCCATGGCCTGGCGAAGCGTCGCTTGCGCTTTCTCCCACATTTCGTCGTTTTGGACGTACTTTTCCTTGTCTTCCGGATCGCGGTAGGACAAGCGGAAGTAGTAGTCGTCGATGCCAAAGTCCTTGTAAACCCGTTGAATCAACTGTACCACCCGAGCAAACTCCTGGTGCAACTGGTCTGGGCGGCAGAAAATGTGCGCATCATTGAGCGTCATAGCGCGAACGCGCTGCAACCCGGCTAGAGTCCCGGACATCTCGTAGCGGTGCATCATTCCCAGTTCTGCAACTCGCAATGGAAGGTCGCGATAACTGCGCATCTCCGACTTGTAGATCATCATGTGGTGTGGGCAGTTCATCGGCCTGAGCACCAATTCTTCGTTGTCCAGTTCCATCGGTGGGAACATATCTTCGTGGTAGTGTTCCCAGTGCCCGGAGATCTTGTACAGTTCTACGCTTGCCAAGTGCGGGGTGTACACGTGGTCGTAACCCAGTGATTCTTCGAGGTCGACGATGTACCGCTCAATCGCGCGGCGAACCTTTGCGCCCTTTGGAAGCCACAGAGGAAGGCCCTGGCCCACTTCTTTGGAAAGTGTGAAGATGCCTAACTCCTTGCCGAGCTTGCGATGATCGCGCTGCTTTGCTTCCTCGAGCAGCCGCAAGTACTCATCGAGTTCGGATTTCTTGGCAAATGCAACAGCATACAAACGGGTCAGCATCTCCCGGTCTGAATTACCGCGCCAATAGGCCCCGGCCAAAGACATCAATTTGAACACCTTAATCCGCCCTGTAGAAGGCAGGTGCGGCCCGCGGCACAAGTCCACAAATTCCCCTTGGCTGTAGATGGTCAGTGTCTCGTCTTCGGGCAGGTCTTGGATAATCTCAACCTTGAAGCGGTCCTCGCGCTCGCGGAACATCTCCAATGCGTCGTTACGGCTGATGACTTCGCGAACCACCGGGTAATCGGCTTCGACAATTTTTTTCATTTCCGCCTCAATGAGCGGGAAGTCCTCTGGGGTAAAATCGCGATCGGCAAAGTCGTAGTAAAACCCGTTTTCAATGACTGGGCCAATAGCAAACTTGGTCCCCGGAAACAGCCGTGCGACAGCCTGGGCCATGACGTGCGCAGCGGTATGGCGCATCACGTCGACACCTTCGGGGTCTTTTAGAGTCAACAACTCTAACTCCGCATTGCCTTGCAAGGTGCGAGCCAATTCCACGACCTTGCCGTTAACTTTGGCCGCCACGGATTCGCGGGCCAGACCCGCGCTGATGGAAGCCGCGATCTCTGCAAACGAAGTACCTTCCTCATACATTCGCTCTGAACCGTCTTTGAGCTTGACAACAAACTCTTGCGCCATCTGAATTCTCTCCTCTTTCCTATCTCCTCGGGGTTTTCGGGGCGTCGCACCGGTACTTGTCCTTCCCGGGGTTTTTGGGGGCGTCGCACCGAAATGCTCGCTTTAGCGTTAATTGAGGTGCGACGCCCCGAAAACAAAAATAAAAACGTCCCCGTCCCAATCGGGACGAGAACGCCGTTCTCGTGGTTCCACCCAAACTTTAATGCAGGAATGCCAAACGCGATCGACGCGGTTGCACGACTGCACCCTCAAAACGCGTATAACGTGCGCCCCGGTCGTGGTTTCAGGTCATGGTGTCCTTCCCCCACAACTGCAGTGGAAAGTGGTGTCCCTAAAGCCCTGTGAGAAACGCTTGCAGCCAGCGGCGTTTCCTCTCTGTGAACACAAGTTGCTTTACGGCGCGTCTTTCCGCATCTACCCGTATGAATTTATCCAACATTATAGGGATGCTTGCCTCGTTTGTCAAAGAGCTCAAACGAAAGCCCATCCCGGTTGCACTCGATTCCAACTCCAGCACTCAGTTCGTTGTTCCCGCACTTCACATTACGATCCAGCACTAATCCATGCTCCAACAATCACTCGCCTGGAGTGTGGTGAACGTGGGCCCTTTTTCGCCCCCGCGGCAGGCGTTGCTCCTCATTTTCAAACGTTTTGCATGCCGCGCACCCTTTGCACCGGGTGGCCCGGTCCAAAAACACGCGTTCTACCGTTTCCGCGAAACTCGGCCAAGGCGGATCCGTCATGCTGTCGTGGATCACGATCTTACACGGCGACCGCGTGATCAAAATACTCATGGCCAAGTCTTCCGCATTGACCTCCTCCCCCTCCGAGACCTGAGTGGCAGCATTCGAGACTTCCGAGTCACGAACGAGTTCCCCATTCTCGTCGCAAATCCAAACCAATTCATCTGAACAATACACGTTTAAAACTTGACTCGTAGCGGGTTGTGCGTCCAACATGAAGCGCAGCATCGACACAAATTCTTCATACTCGCGGTCGGTCAGAAACTGATCGACCATGTCGTGAATTGTGGATTCCACCGCAGCTAAATACTCCCGCGCCCGAAATCTCACTACACCATCCAAGAAAACGCGATCCTGTTCCCGCTCTTCGAAAATACCTTCGAATGCCAACCGTATTTTGGTGTGCCAATCCTGTACGGTCGAGCCAGCGATCAGGTCCTCTTCATTCTTAAGCGCGTGAAACGTCAAGAGCGCCACATATTCTTGTTCGTCTGAATTCAAATATGGGTGAAGGGCGCCGATTTTTTTGTCGATGAACTCATACTGCCAATCCGTAAATACAAAGGCCTCGAGAACATCCACCAAGAGCTGTGTTGACTCACCGGCCCACTCCACGCGAATACGCTGCGGAACGGCTTCATCAGTTTGGATCGCCAGCCCCGCCTCTGTCAGTTTTTGCGCCAAAACCTTCGCCGCAAATTCAGATTCGACATTCGCGATGCGCACGGTCATCATTCCTTCCCGGTTGTTCGCATCATACTGACAGTATTGGGCGGATGCAATTCGGGTTATACCCACTTCCATCCAAACCAGTGAATACCAGAGATGGGGTCTACGCGCCGGATACGGGATCGTATGTCACACGGCGCACAACCGTATCGGCAGACGTGCCTGTCCGCACGCGGAACTTTTCACCCAGAAAGTTACCATTCACTCTTTATACCCTGTGTGGTATTTTAGTAACGAGAATTGCAATTCTTTGGTGTGCATCAGCCTGGGTTCAGGCGTTTGTCTACGCACAATCTGAAAGCGTTTTCTTATGGCCTCGCAGTGCAGGCAGTCATGGAGAGTCGTCTTCGCTCGGGGCACGGAAAGCACAAAATTTAAACAGATGGAGAGATGAACGTATGACAAAAGAACTGAGCTACAAGATCGCAATCGTAGGAGGCGGCACCGGCGGCATCACAACCGCGGCGCAGTTGCTCCGCCAAAACAAGGGCTTGCGTGGAGAAATCGTCGTGATCGACCCGTCCGACAAACACTACTATCAACCCTTGTGGACCCTGGTCGGCGGTGGAGAAGTGAAAAAGGAAGTCACCGAACGCGATGAAGCCTCTGTCATTCCCGATGGCGCTGAATGGCTGAAAGAGGCCGTCAGCGAGTTTTATCCCGATGACAATTACCTGATGACCGCCGAAGGCAGCAAGGTGAAATACGATTACCTCGTCGTCGCCGCCGGCATCCAACTCGATTGGGACAAAGTGAAGGGGCTCAAAGAGACCCTTGGCAAAAATGGAGTCTGCAGCAACTATTCGTATGATACCGCAGAAAGTACATGGGAGAACATCCGCAACTTTAAAGGCGGGACCGCGATTTTCACGGCTCCCAACACGCCCATCAAGTGCGGAGGTGCGCCGCAGAAGATCATGTACCTGGCCGAAGACTACTTCCGTAAAGCCGGGGTACGTTCAAAGTCCAAAGTGGTGTTCGCCTCGGGCGGTACGATTATTTTCGGCGTGAAAAAGTACGCAGACACTCTGAGCAAAATTGTCCAGGAACGCAACATCGCGACTGAGTTTAAACACAACCTGGTTGAAATTGACGGTCCTAAACAAGAAGCCGTGTTCGAGCACCTCGATACCAAAGAGCGCGTGACTATGAAGTTTAACATGATCCACGTCACTCCGCCCATGAGTGCTCCGAACTTCATCAAGAACAGTCCTTTGGCCGACAGTGCTGGATGGGTTGATGTGGACAAATATACACTGAAGCACTTGCGTTATGACAACGTGTACGGCATTGGCGACTGCACGAATCTGCCGACCTCGCGCACAGGTGCGGCCATTCGCAAACAGGCTCCGGTGGTTGTGGAAAACCTGCTGGGCGCCATGCGCAACAAGCCTTCTGACAAACAGTATCACGGTTACACCTCTTGCCCGTTGATTACCGGGTACGGAAAACTTGTCTTGGCCGAATTTGATTACGACAACAACCCGCAGGAGACGTTCCCATTCAATCAAGCCAAGGAACGCTTCAGCATGTACCTTTTGAAAAAAGAGATGCTTCCCGTCATCTACTGGGATGGCATGCTTAAAGGTTTGATGTAAGCCCGATTCACAAAAAGAGGTCTCAAAAAGAGATATAAGGAAAAAACAGAGAGGAGTTGTTGACATGACCATGACCGAATCCACAATGGATAGAAGTCAAGAACTGTTGGACGCGCTGGGTGATGCCCGTTTGCAGCAAGCACTTATCACGGCCCTCGAAAAGGTTCCTAAGATGGTCGAACAGTACACGGCCTTAGAGAAAACTGTGGATTTTATTCAAGAAGTGGTATCCGATCGCGCTTCTGCGTCGTACCTCATCGAAGGAATTCAATCGGACCTGCCAGATGTGACACTCAACAGGGATACGCTCAGTGCCATATTGATGCTGATGGATAAACTGCCGAAGTTGGTGGAAACGCTGTCTGCCCTCGAGAAATTCATGGACTTGGGGCAAGCTGTGCTCAATGACAAAGAGTCGATCAACCACCTGATGAACGGAGCCAAAGACTTGGTGGAACCCATTCAGACTAAAGTCAAATCCACTCTGTCGATGGTAGAGGAAGCCAAAGAGCGGGCGAAAGAGGATTCGTCGCCAGTCACGGTCTTTGCCATGCTCAAGCTGCTCAAAGACCCAAATGTGCAGTACGGCTTCCATTTCGTGAAGGCACTTGTGAGTGTCATGTCCGAACGCAGCCCAATACGCTGAGCCGAGGCCCGTGGCATTGAAACCGAGGCGTTGAATCGACCTCAGAGACTCTGAGAGCCAAAAACACAGAAAAAATGAGGAGTGCCATGGCGGCGCTCCTCATTTGAACGTTTTCTCAGGCCCTCGCGTCTATAACGGCCAAAACCTTTAGTTTTGCACCGACTTTACGGCAAGAGGCGCTGCTGAGGTACGCCGGGCCGAGAGCAAATAGTAAACAATTCCGGTGACAATCGGTGCTGCAAATGCAGTCAAGTCAGCTCCGCCAAACCAGGCTTTGGACAGCGGACTGGCCCAGAGCGCGCCATTCGCCGTGTAAAACGTCGCCACAACCCCGATGATGAAGGAAATCATGGCTCTCCAATTGACTCCTCCGCTATACCAATATGCAAATTGAGGACCTTGATGGGACAAACCCTCTGCATCGTACTTTCCTTTGACCAGGAGGTGATGAACCAAAAAGATGGAGGCCCATGGACCGATGACCGTGATCATTAAGTCCAGGAAGTTTTGGAAGTACGTGACGAAGTCCGGCGAAAAGAACAGCGCATAGACAGCCAGCGCCGTACAGATGATACCGTCTACGACAACCGCCCAATACCTGCGCAAGCGAATGCCCATGGACAGAAAACTCATTCCGGAACTGTACGCGTTCAGGTAGTTCGCGGTGATGTCCCCCACGATGACAGCCAGCAAAAACGGCACGGCTGCCCAGGATGGTACGGCTTTGGCGATGGCCATGACCGGGTTCGAAGAGAACGCCGACGCACTGACAAACGTGCCCAGTAAGATACCGACGCCCATCATGACAAAGTTGGCAATTCCACCGCCCGCGAATGTAACACCGACAATGCGGCGGGTCGGGGTGTTCACAGGCAAATAGCGGGAATAGTCTGCGGCAAAGTTCACCCAGCCGTAAAACGTGCTAGCAAGCCCAATCGACAATGCCAAGATAAAGGTCGGAAAAGACCCTGCAGCAGCCATATCTTTGACGGGGGTTGAAAAGCCCCAATGCACATGCGGTAAAATCGCGAAGACTACGATAACGGCGCAAATCGCCAGCACAAAGGCCAAGACGCGCTGCATGGTGAGCAGCGTACTATGCCCTAAAATCGGAACCGTGTAGGTCAGAATCAGCGTTATAATGAGCGCAATCACGGTTGGGCCCACCCCGGTCGAGGGAATGCCCACGTATTGAGCCAGGCTTAAGAAAGCCCAAACGGTCAAGACCATTGTGACGCTTTCCCAGCCAACAGCAGTCAACCAGCTGAAAAACGCCGGAACCTTGTTGCCGTGAGGACCAAAAGCCGATCTCGAGATCGTCAGCGTCACAGTCCCAGCCTTCGGACCCGTAGCCGACGCGAAGCCCAACACGGCGAATGAAAGCGAACAAATTAGAGCAACAAGCAGGCTTTCCCAAACATTAAGGCCCAACGCTGTAAACAACTGTCCAGTCACGACTCCCGTGAAGGTCAGTACAGCGGCAAACCACACAAAGAACAACTCTTTAGGAACGCCGTGGCGCTTGCTTTCAGCGATGACCCCGGTTCCCTCAGTCTCGAGTTGAAACGCCCCGGTTTTTGTAGTATTTGTCGAGGCAGCAGATAATGTCTCACTCATGGCCTTACCCCTCCTAATCTCCGAATACAAATAACCCGCCGCCAGCGACGGGCTCTAGTGAGCTCTACCATCGAGGCGCCGGGTGTTGTTCGTCCAAATTCGGAATCCACTAGACCACAGTGGATTTCAAGCGGCAATCAACGGGCTGCGCAAAAATTAAAATACGTACAAGTGCAATTGCACACCGAACACAACGATACGCTGTGCCTGTGCGCTGCCCGTTGGTGGAACGCCGTAGGTGTTAAAAACGTGCCCCACGCGATTGCCGACTGCGAACCGAATTTGTAAACCCACGCGTCCTCGTAGTCAAGCGCTTTGCGGTCGCTTGGTAGAGACTGCTGAGCCATATCCCCAGCACTATACGAGGTCCTAGAATTTCGTTACTCAAAGATTCTACGCCGGACTCGGAAACTCGTCAAGTGACTAACGAGTGAAAAGTCAACCCAAGTAAAACGCGGTTCGATGGCTCTACAGGACAGTAAACGTCATGTACAACCCAAAACCCATCACGATTGCAGAAACCAGCCAAACGGTGTACTTATAAAATCCTTTCATTCGCCATTCTTTGGGAAGGGCCTTTGCTTCCAAAGCCAGAAGAAAGCCAAGTACGACAGGGAGAAGCATGGCGTTCATGACCTCGATGCCAATGTTCAATTGGACCAGGTTTACGCTGGCCACCACCAGTACTGCCCCGCCTACGTGGGCTAGAGTATAAACGAAGTAAAACCCCTTGGCTTCTGAAACTTTGCAGTTGAGACTGTGCCGAAAGCCAAAAGCCTCCCCGATGCCCCAAGCACCCGCAATGGAAACGACGAGGGCAGCAATGAAACTTGCGCCCATCATACCTAACCCGAAAACCACCTTCGCACCGGTCAAGCCGAGAAACGGCGCCAGCGCGTTTGCAATTTCCTGTACCGTTCGCAGAGACTCTTTCATAGGAGCCCGTCCAATGGTCGCCGCTGTTACAACGACAATAGCCACCATAATGAGTTGCGTGATCACGGCCCCAAAAAGAGTATCCCGCCTCGCAGCCTTGAGGTGACTGGGCCCAAGCCCTTTGTCGATGACAGCCCCCTGTTGGTAAAACACCATCCACGGCATAATCACAGCCCCGACATTCGCGGCGAGCAGGTACAGGTAACTTGGGTTCCCTAAAGGAACAGACGTCATTTTATGAACGATTTCGGACACGTGTGGGCGAGCCATGAACATGGCAACGATAAAGAGCAATTCAAACAACCCAAACGCGACTCCAATTCGTTCCACCCGGCGATAACTGCCCGACAGACCAACGAGCACCAGCAAAGCCGTCGAAACCAAGACACTGACGGACTTGGGAACCCCAAAGAGTTCACTCACCCCAGCAATGCCCGCAAATTCCGTCACCAAGGCGGCAACCGATGCCGTAAACAAGGTCATGACCGAAAGCATTGCCCATTTCATGCCAAAGTGCTCGCGAATCAATTCGCCGTGCCCTTTTCCAGTCACCAGTCCGAGTCGCACAGTGACCTCCTGCACCAAGTACAGGATGGGCATCAGAATAATTTGAGGCAAAATCATCTGATACCCCCACTGCACGCCCGATTGCGCTGCCGTGATGACACTGCCGGCATCCGTGTCCGCAAGCATGACCATCAACCCAGGCCCAAATGCGAACAAAAACAACACCAGGCGTCTCCAACCCCAAACCGGTGAACGGTCTAAAACGGAATCCGACATGACAATCTCCTCTCGCGACAAACCCTTTGGCCAGGAACCTTTTGGCCAGCAAACTGGTGCTCATGCCTGGACGCCCGTCTGCTGTATTCCAGGTACCGCTTGCAGGAAAAGTGGGAGTTCGCTACGTCCGAACCTAAAGTTGACTGAGCGAGTCATGTATTGCAGTTCTCTCATTATAAACCACACGAAGTCTCATACCATGGTCCGATGCGACTAAATTCGCAAAAAACAGCCGAAGCCTGCACCCGTATTGTGTCCTGCGACGGCTTGAATCCATGTAAGAGACCTTGCTTCCTGTGATACTCCTGCAGGTATCCCCGGTTACAACATACTCTTTCAGCCTCAAATTCGTCGAGACCTGTTTGAACTAACATTTAATTCAAATCTATCGATTTACAATCCGAAGCATGGTAGATTGGGTCTAAAGGGATGGTAGATTGGGTCTCAAGGGCAGGTTTCTCCGGTTGGTTTTGTCGATATAAAGGTGGGTTAGGCTTTGCAGATGGAGCAGCTATCCGAGTTTATTGTGCGATCGCGTCAATGGATACACGCGACGCGCGGTCGAGAGCTTTTACACCACGCTTCCCTTGCACTTCGGGACATCTTCCGCGCAGATTCAGGGTGCTTCGTTTATCAGAAGCGACTGTCCATAAGCCAGGTTGAGGGAAACGACGTCCCGTGTATGGTGTACGCAGCATGGGGCGTGTTTGAAGAAATACAGCCTAAACTGCAAAATTTTATGACCGAGTACCACATCCAAGCTCAGGACCTGTTTTCAGAAGTGAACGATGGATGGTCCGACACGGCCAGTTTACCCTCAAGCTTCTCCACCGAGTTGAGGGATTTGTTTGTCTCGTATCGTCCCGCGCAAATTGGAGTGTGGAAGTTGCAGATGCAAGAGCGGGTGCGAGGCGCACTGATTCTCGCTCGAGGTGAACCGTCTGAAGACGACGATGCAAGCGCGATCGGAACGTGTACCCAGCAAGTTGCACTGATGCTGGACATGCTGCTGCACTGGAGAACTATGGAAATCAAAGAGCAACAGTACCGTTCACTCATTGACTACAACCCGGACTTGATTTATGAAACAGACCTCGGAGGCAACCTGTTGGCGGCCAACGCGGCTACTGAGAGAATCACGGGATTCACTTACCAGGAACTGCAGGATACTGCAAAGCGAAAAGCCATCGTCATCCCAGAGCATCGCTCTCGCGTTGAGCGCAGCGAACAAAAGGTGATGCAAGGAATGCCGCAAAGCTACGATGTCACGATTCGCCGCCGGGATGGAAGCCGTAGGCACCTCAGCGTCAAACGCGTCCCCATTATCGTTCACGGGAACAATGTCGGCGCTTTTGGCATCGGCAAGGACATGACGGAGCTCAAGGAAACCGAAGCCAAATACCGCAGCCTGGTGGAAAAGGCTTTAGTCGGCGTGTACATCATTCAAAACAGCCGATACAGTTACGTCAACCCGAAGTTCTGTGAAATTTTCGGATATGCGCCACACGAAATCCTAGGCCGACCTGCATGGGAGCTTGCTGCGCCCGAAGACCAAGAGTTTTGCCAGGAAAAGATTCGCGCGCGCATCCAAGGTGAGATGCACAGCATACGTTTCCAAGTCCACGGCAGGACAAAAAGCGGAAAAACCATCGAGGTCGAGGTTCTTGGAAGCCGAAGCACCTACCGGGGGAAGCCCGCCGTCATCGGGACGCTGCTAGACATCACCGAGCAAAAACTGAGCCAGCAACTTCTGCAAAAATCCGAAAAACTCGCTGTCGTCGGCCAGCTCGCTGCCGGAGTCGCACACGAAATTCGAAATCCACTGACCGCTTTAAAAGGATTCGTCCAGCTCATCTCAGAACAGCCAAACAACGCGGCGTACTGTTCCATTATGCTGTCCGAACTCCAACGTATCGAAAGCATTATCACAGAGTTTCTGATGATTGCGAAACCACAGGCCGTGGCGTTTCGCAGCAACAACGTCCAGTCCCTGCTCCAGGACGTGATCGCGTTGGTCAACACTCAAGGAATTATGAACAACGTCGGGATTCAAACGCATGTGGATGCGAACCTGCCACCGATAGAGTGCGACGCAAATCAATTGAAACAGGTCTTCCTCAATGTTCTGAAAAACGCCGTGGAAGCCATGCCTTCCGGAGGAGAAATTACGGTTGAAGCCAAGCGCAAGGACGAACACACCGTGTTCATCCGCTTTATCGATTCTGGATGCGGAATTCCCGAGATGCGCATCCCACGTTTAGGGGAACCGTTTTATACGACCAAAGAGCGAGGCACCGGGCTGGGTTTGATGATCACGTTTAAAATCATCGAAACCCATCGCGGTGAAATCCAGATTTTGAGTGAGGAAGGCGTTGGAACGACCGTGGAAATCTCCCTACCCATTCACCGCAGGGATTAATCGGCATGGCGGGTGATGGATGAACGCCGTTGCCCGCGCAGCAAAGAAGCTCCCATGCCAAGCCCCGTGGCCACCAACAGCGCAAAAAATGCCCACCGGTATCCATTCGTGATGAGCGCCATGTCGTGTGCAGACAGCCGACTGACACTGCCGGCATAAACCGCATCCTGGACTCGACGCGGCAATGCAGCGGTGACAATCGTCAAGGAAATGGCCGTGCTCAATACTTGACCCATGTTCTGCAGCATCGACCTCAGCCCGTTCGCAAACCCTCGCCTGCCCGCTGGAACTGCCGTCATGATAGATCGCGTGTTGGGCGTCAGGAACAGCCCTGACCCGAAACCGACGAAACCCATACCCAACCCGATGGGAAGGTACATCGCGTCCGGACGAAACTCCAGCATTAAAACAATGAGCCCCGCTGCGCTAATGCCAAGTCCAAGCGTAGAGAGGACGCGAGCACTGACTTTACTGCTCCACGAACCCGCAAGCGGGGAAGCGATGAGCATGCCCAACGTCACGGGAATCACTTCAATCCCTGCCCAAAACGTGTCCAGGTGCATCACCGATTGCATATACAAACTCGCAAGCAGAACGACGGACACCCGGGCGAACGCATTGAGAAACGTTGCTGCATTGGCCATGGTATAAGGCCGGTCCTGAAACAGTGTAAAGTCAAACATCGGCGTGACGGCCCGTCGCTCCAGCCAGATCAAAAGCGGGGTCAACACGATAAACAGTCCGAAACCGACCAACACCGCAAAACTACGCCAGCCCAGTGAACTTCCTTCGGACAACGACACAATCAGTCCGCTCAGTGCAACAAACGTGACGATTCCGCCCCACCAGTCGATTCCCTTTCCTGAGCCTTTGGAAGGCAAATGACGCAGAACCACAATACCCCATAACACGCCGATGACGCCGATGGGTACGCCAAACCAAAACACCCATTGCCATCCGAACTGCGACGCGATGACGCCGCCAATGACCGGACCTGCCAGTTGAGCCGCCGAGCTGACCAACACGTTGATGCCAAGTCCCTTGCCCAGTGAGGCTTGTGGAAAAGCGTCCGTGATGAGTGCCGTGTTGTTCGTGATAATAAGGGCTCCACCCGCCGCCTGCAATGCGCGCAAAGCTAGGAAAATCCACACGTTTGCAGCAAATCCTATCGCTAAACTAACGACGGTAAACAAGCCCATGCCCAGCAAATACAGTTTTCTCCGGCCAAAGGAGTCGGAAAACTGGCCAAAGACCAAGATCAAGACCGTGTTGACCAACATAAACGACAACAAGATCCAGTTCGCGATCGCGGCTCCTGCATGAAAGTGACGCGCAATGGTCGGAAGAACCACGTTCAGTCCACCTAAGTTGACCATCACCAAAATCACGCCAAGACTCGTGACGGACAGTACCATCCAGGGATTCACTGGAGGCCCGGAAGTCGATGGCAAGTGACTCTTCTGCCGTGTATCTGAAGTTTTTTCATGAACAGCTGAATTTTTCACGTTAACCCCTCTTAAGCAATCTGAAAACGTATTTCTATACACGAAATATAATTATACGTCACTCTCTCAAAATGAACATTCCAAAATTATTCATTTAATGCAAAATATCCACAGTCCATGACGGCACTGTGGATAGATGCGTTTTTCCTCTTGCGTCAAAAAAGCAAGACTTCGTCCAATATGAGAACTACAGAGCGGATTTCCCTCCCAGGTATTGATTCGCCTGAGTATCCAGGTTGGTTAGAGCGCTGGCCACAGATTGCTTCCCAGTGACTGCATTAAAAAAGGCAGAATCCAGTGCACTTTGCACTTCTGCGTATGCATCCGTGTTTGGCCGCGCGACGGTATCTACAGACTTGAGAATTTGAATCGAGACGGCCTCTCCTTGGTTGGCCGCCAACCAACTGGATGGAATGGCCTTTTCTCCAGCCGGGGTTGTCGGTGCAAAGCCGCTGTGCATGGCCCAATACGCTTGCTGAGCAGGTTCGTTAAACCAATGGACAAACGTCCATGCGGCCTGTTGGTCCGCTTTGCTCACTCCGTTGAACAACACGAAACCGAGTCCTTGAACGATGCCGCCGCTGTGACCCGATGTACCCGCCGGGAACGCGAACGCCCCCATTTGAAATTTACCGCCAGTCGCCGCAAGAATCTTCTGGTAGCCTGCAGACGTGCCGTCGACAATGGCCATCTTCTGCGCTCCGAAATCCGCGCGCATGGTGTTCCCGTGGCCGAATACCATGTCCTTGTTTTGGTACAGGTTTCTAAAGTAATTGAACGTAGTGAGACCCGCAGCGTTGTCAAACTGGGCTTTGGTGTGGGCCGCGTTGGAAAACAGACTGCCCCCGTTTGAAATAAACGCAGAGAGAATGTGTGCGGAAGAATCCTTAAAGCCCATTGGAATGACCCCCACGGACTTGAGTTTCTGCAAATCAGAGGCCAGTTGCGGCCACGTCGAAGGCGGAGAAGAAATTCCTGCCTTTTTAAACAACGCTTTGTTGTAATAGAGTTCCTCCACTTTAACGTCAGCCGGGTACCGGTAAAGCTTGCCTCCCCAGGTTGTGTTTTTGGCAACACCCGGCCAAAACTGCTGTGGACGGGCAGACGCCGTCGACTGCAGGTTCAGCAAAGATTTGGCGCTGACGTATTTTCCGATGTAGTGGCTGATTTCTGCTAGGACCGGTGGAGTTCCGGCAGTGACGGCGGCAAGTGCCTTTTTGGAGGCATGGGTGACGTTTAAACTCACCTGTACTGTGGAATGGGAGGCATTGAATTGATGGACGAGTTGCTGTTCCGCCTTGGCTACGGGTCCGCTGGAGTGCGATTCCCACAACTGAATTTTCACAAGGCTGCCAGTCGACCCGGAACCAGAGGTCATTGTGTTGTTGGTCCCTGATGAGTTTCCGGTTGTTGACGTTGCATTTGTAGTGCCACATCCCGCCACCACTAGAGTCGCTGCACTGAACAAACCAAAGGCCAAAAGCTTCTTTTTCATCCTCTCCACTCCTCGAATTGTATCGTGAGAACCATTTATTGTTAACCTTTAATGCCCGCGTCACGACCTGCCACACCTGCGACAATATGCCGTTGGGCAATAAAGAACACTACTGCAATGGGAACAACAGCAATCAACACGGCGGCAGTCATTTTGGGGATATTGCCTTGATAAAAGGTCATATAATGAGCCAATACCACTTCAAGAGGTTGAATGCTGCGGCTAGTGGTCATAATCAAGGGCCACTGAAACATGTTCCAAGAGCCGATAAACGTAAGGAGTGCGACCGTAATCACAGCAGGTTTGGCCAGAGGAACCGCAATTTTACGGAGGTAAAACAGGCGATTTGCGCCTTCCATGGCTGCAGCTTCCCAATACTCTTTGGGCAGTGTCTTAAAAAATTGTCGAAACACAAACACTCCGAGTGCACTCGCCGCAAAGGGAACAATTTCGACAGCATAGGTATTGAGCAGATGCAGTTTTGAAATTACCAGATACTGAGGGATAAGGAGCGCTTGACCAGGAAGCATCATCGTTCCCAGAATGAACAACAGCGTGAGGTTTTGTCCCCGAAACTTCAAGTCCGATAACGCGTATCCCGCTAAGGCCGAGGTCATTAACACCAGAACAACCGTTACCGTTGAAATCGTGACGGTGTTGAAAATATAAGTGGTCCAGTTCGCTTGATGAAGTACACTCATCAACGGTTTCAAATCAAGCTGCGGAACGAAGACTGGTGGTATCCGGTATACATTCTGCGGGCTGTTCATGGCTGTAACCACGACCCAGTACAAGGGAAATCCGAACAAAACTGCAATAGCTGCCTGGACAATCCAAGAGCGGACTCTTTTGTTATAGTTCACTCACTCAGATCCTTTCGTTTAACGGTAAAAAACCAATTTGTTGGCAACCCACTTTTGAAAGATGGTCAACCCCAAAATGACGAAAAACAAAATGACGCTCATGGCGGCTGCAAGGCCGTAGTGATAGAACTGGAAACCGGTTTGATAAATCAGGAGAGCATCCGTCGTCGTGGAATAGGCTGGGCCGCCCCCGCCGCCGCGCGGACCGCCCGTCATCGTATAAATCTGCGAAAACGCTTGAAGGGCATTCATGGTGGCGAACAGGACCACAATAAAGGTGGTAGGAGATATGAGAGGCCAGATGATTTTCCGGAAAATCGTCCCGGTTCCGGCCCCATCTACCATAGCTGACTCGATAGGGTCCTTTGAGATGTTGGCTAGACCAGCGAGAAACAAAATGACGTAAAGCCCGAGGGAGTGCCACGTACTGTAAATCATGACGGATGGCAATGCCCACGTGGTACTTTCCAGCCAGTTCAGGGGTTGAATGTGAAACCAGGACAGGATAAAGTTTGCCAAGCCAAATCTAGGATTGAACACCCATACCCAAACAATGGACGTGGCAACGATGGGAGTGACGTGCGGGAGAAACACCAGGGAACGAAAGAATCCGCGCCACTTGGAGCGGGCTGCCTCCCGGAACAACATGGCCAACCCGAGACTTAGAAACGTTTGAGCTGGAACCATGAGAAAGGAAAAATAGGCGGTGGTTAGCAGAGAACGCCAAAAGAGAGGCTGTTGAAAGACAATTTGAAATTCCTTGAATCCGACAAACTGGGAAGTTCTAAACGTAATGTTCCAATGAAAAACGGCCATGACAAACAGCAGCGCCGTCGGCAAATAGGTAAAAATTCCGAAGACCGCTAATACCGGACTCATCATTAACCATCCGAGGGCAGCGTTCCTAAAACCTTTTCGCTGTCGTCTGGCTGATTTCAAGTATGTTTGGGTCATCGGTCTACGACTGATCGGGATATCTCTTTGAACCGACACTCTGCTCCTCCTCATTTCAACCCAGTGAGATTGACTTTGTGCGTCCTGTTCCACAATTCCAAAGTTTACTGGGCAAACGTAAAACAACCGTGGATAAGGGCTCCACGGCTCGTAAAGTTTCTTTTAACAAAAGCTCAGTTTTTAAAAATTCGGGTTGTGCTTTGGCAAAAATATCCGGAAACAAGTACCCTGGCCGGGTAAACTGCGCACCGTCACTTCGCCTCCGTGCGCATTCACCACTTCTTTAACAATCGCTAAACCGAGTCCCGCACCTCCCGTTTCGCGATTTCGAGAAGGCTCAACCCGGTAAAACCGTTCAAAGATAAACGGCAAATGCTGCGGATCCATCCCAATTCCTTCGTCCCGCACAACCAACACAACACCTTGGGCCATGCACTCTACTTGGATAAATATCCTTTTCCCGGCGGGCGTGTAGCGCAGAGCGTTTGAGATGAGATTGACAACTACCTGCGACATTCTGTTTTTGTCCATCCAGACATGTAAAGGTTCATCGGGAATCGATAATTGGAGATCCACGGAACGCCCGGTCCCCTCTGCCGCAAATAAAACAGCCAATTTCGGCAGCCATTCCCGAACGTTTACCCAATTACATTCCATTTTTTGGACTCCAGTTTGGACATCGTTTAACTGTTCCAGGTCATCGACGATGGTTTGGATCCGCTCGGTTTCTTCCTGCAAAATCGCCGCCGTTTGTTCGTCCCAGTGAAACAGCCCAAGGTGAATGGCCTCTAAACGATTCGCGATCACGTTTAGCGGGGTCCGAAGTTCGTGATGGATGTCCGCGAGTACTTTCCTGCGAGTTTCCTGCGTTTCATGTAACCTTTGCCGCGTCACAGAAAAGGCTTGGACAACTTTTTGAATTTCCTCGTCCCCGTTTTGGGGTAAAGGAGTGTCAAAATCTCCGGCAGTCATGGATGAGGCAGACACGGCCAGTTGTTCAAGAGGCTTTAAGAAACTCCGAATCCATATCGTCATAAACAGGAATGCGAGGAGGGAAGTGACAGCGAGGACAATGAACTGGGCTTCGTCAAAGTCGCGGATGATGCGTTGTTTCAAAGTTTGAACCTGCAACGGAACGTAGGCTTGCACGTACAGAGTTCCAACGCGAAGGTTGTGAAACAAAACGGGCGAAGACTTCCAACTTTGGGCAATGACAGCATCGCTTTGCGTCCGTATTACATTTCCAGTATTCGTGACAATGACAGCTTTGATTTGACCGAGTTTCTGTCCGTCGATCTGCAGCCCAGCTTCTCGAGTCAGGTGTTGGCGAACCTGGTTCCATGAGCCAAATTCATCGTACAAAACAGCCATCAACTGCGCCCAATCCGCAGCCTGATCGGCTTGGTTATGCTGTGAATAGGTGAACAGTGAACGCTGAAGACTCCAGTGTGCAGCACCGAGATCCAAACCCGCCATCGCAAGCATGACAATGGTTATCAGGACCATGACACGCCGGCGCAGGGATTGTTTTGGCAACGATAAAAAATGCATCATGCCCACCCAGTTTCCCGGTTTGCTCCATCCAGTTTATACCCCACCCCATAAATTGTCTTAATCATTGGGGTACTCGTCAGTTCCCGGAGTTTTGTTCTTAAATTGCTCAAATGAACTGTGATTGTGTGAAGGTCTCCCATGGCCTCCGTATCATGCAGTTCGTTGGCGATTTGTTCTTTGGTCAGAACCTGACCGACTCGTTCGGCCATCAGATAGAGGATCTTAAACTCACTCGGTGTCAAAGACAGTGTAACTTCGTTAAATTTCGCAGTCATCTGTGGCTTATTGAGTGTGAGTACTCCTTGACCAAACTGCACCAAGGTTTGAACTGCCGGACTCGGATGGACTTTTTTGTCGACCACATGGGTCTGTCTGAGCAGCATGCGCACTCTCGCGTTCAATTCGCGCAAACTGAAGGGTTTCGCCAGATAGTCGTCTGCGCCAACCTCTAGTCCCGTTACCTTGTCTGTAACACTGGCCTTCGCACTTAACATGATGATCTTCACTTTTCGCATCGACTTAACCACTTGGCAAACTTCAATCCCTGATAGGCCAGGCAACATCCAATCCAATACAATCAGGTCGACCTCATTTCGAAGCAGGCAACTGATTCCTTCTTGACCGTCATACGCTTTGAGGCATTCGAAACCCTGCTGTTCCAAGTACAGGGCAATTGTGTCCGCTGTGTATTTTTCGTCTTCAATAATCAGTATTTTCGGCATTAGTAGATTCTCCCCTTCTTGCATGGGGTGGCTTGAGCTTTTAGGGAAAGAATAACGATGAAATGTGTAAATTTTGTCTCGTTCGCGTTAAAAATTTGCAAAGCAATTCGAACATTACCGGATGTCATGCCGGGTTGTAATCAATGCCGGATCGGATTAAGGTATAACTTTAGGAATTGGGACGTAGAGTCTCCCAAGTATCTCATGCGTTGAGAAAGACTTGGGCTAGCGGCACTGTGAATGGAGCGATACATCGTGGACGACAAATCGGATGAGGAACGGCTCATTATGGACGTTTGTTTGCTCGCCGGAAAAATTATGCTGCAAAATGGAGCGGAAACGTACCGGGTTGAAGATACGATGATTCGCATGGCCAAGGCCTGCCATGTGTCGGCAAACAGTTTTGTCACTCCAACCGGCATTATCTTTTCTGTAGATGGAGTCCACAAAACAAATCTAATTCGAGTATCCGAACGAGGCATCGATTTGCAGAAAGTGACTCGGGTCAACACCATCTCCCGTTCGTTTTGCAGCGGGTCGCTGACTATCCAGCAAGCGTACGACCGGCTGCAGGAAGTCGAATCGTCCCCTCACGCCTACCCGTTTTGGCTGCAAAGTGTTACGGCCGCGTTAGCCAGCGGTTGCTTTCTGATGATGTTCAACGGGGCCTGGAGCGACTTTTGGGCGGCATTCATCTGCGGGGGAATGGGGTTCTCCCTCTCTTTGTACTTCAATCGGCTGACCGGGGTTAAATTTTTTGCCGAGTTCTTGGCCTCCTTCGCCATCGGAATTGCGGCGTTTTTGAGTGTCAAACTGGGAATCGGCCATTTCGAAGACAAGATCATCATTGGATCCGTCATGCCCCTCGTACCGGGACTGCTCATTACCAATGCCGTCAGGGACCTGATGGCTGGCCACCTTGTATCAGGGACATCCAAAGGCATCGAGGCGCTGCTTACGGCACTGGCCATCGGCGGTGGCATTGCAGCGACGCTTCCCTTGGTCTAAAGCGGTGTAAAAGACTCAGTGGTCCTCTGACTATGACTCTTGCGCCGTGTACTCGCCGCCACCTCTTGTGCACCGCCACCTCTAGAAAAGGGGAGTAACCATGCTCCAGCAGTTGATTGTCAGTTTCTTGGCATCTGCCTGTTTTGGCATTCTCTTTAGCATACCCAAACGATTCCTCCTGCCTAGCGGTGTGGTTGGAATGATGGGATGGGGATTGTACAGTTGGCTGTCTGCCATGGGAATGACCATGATACCAGCCACCTTGTTAGCCGCGTTCCTGGTGACGAGTTTCAGCCTCCTGTTCGCGCGGCTATACAAAGCGCCCGTCACGATTTTCAGTGCCTCAGGCATTGTTCCTTTGGTTCCCGGTGGTCTTGCGTATGACGCAATGAGGTACTTTGTCGAAAACGACTATAACCTCGCAGTCCAGTTCTCCGCGAAGGCCTTCATGATTTCTGGGGCCATCGCCATGGGACTCATTCTCGCGGAAGTTCTGTACCAAATTGGCAAACGCCAAACGCGCCGTTAACCGTTTACCTCATTCACTTCCATAGAACCGGGACACTCCGCGCAACACCAACGTTTGACCCAACTGTCATGCTACGCTAAGCGTTACACGAGTCCGGTCGTGACGGCGCGGGTGTCTATGACGCGGTCGTCGGCGCTGACGTTGGCATGCCTGTAACGGTTTCTAATTTGAACTGCAGCAACATTTCCTTTTTAATGATGTCTTGCAGCACTTTACGAACACTGGCGTTCACATCCAGCAATTGGCCAACCGTAACTCCGCTCATTGCGATCACATGTTGAATTTTTTCTGCCTCGGCATTGATCAGGTGCGCTAATCCCAGTTCCTCGAGAGCAATGGAGGCAAGTAATAGGTTGACGGCTTCTTCATACGTCACGGTGATGTTGGGGTTGATGTCAGGGATGTTTGCCTGCGACATCGGATCCACCCTTTCCTAATTTTTCTACAAAAATATTCAACAGAACGTAAATCGACAGGACTTTTGCCTGCATCCGAACAACCCTGTTTTTGCGGAAACCAGAATTTGCTGTTGCAGGCAGGTCAGTGCCGCGTGTCGTATTTGTACGGATGCTTGTAATGAGGAAAAGCGACAGAGAGGATATAAAGAGAAACAGGAATTTCCGGGGAGAAGTAGGCTTTTACGTTACCGCGAATGGTTCCAACACAGTAAACCTGTTTGGGGCTGCATACCTCCAAACAGGTTTGTCACTGGAAGAAACACCGTCACTGGATACACTCACTCGTTATAAAAACAACCGAACCCTGGAAGACGGGTCCCGATACTCGGAACCCACGCGCAACATCTTGTCTTTTTCTACATAGTAGCTTTCAATCGTTTTTAAACAGGGAATGAGTTTGCGGCGCAGCACCGGATCGGAAATGCCGAACCGGATTCTGGTGATACTGGACTTCAGCGACGAGAGGTTTGTACCTCCGAGTTTTAAATGGTGTAAGAAGTCCCTGTCATTCAGGTGTGCTGTGCACAGTAACAGTCGCCGCTGCAACAGCACATAAAACTGAGAAATGGACTCCACGGCTTCCGTAACCTCCAAGGCTGTGGACGGGGCCGCCTCCACGACATGGGGGAGGACATCCAGGCACTTGACTAAAGACCCCTCCACGTCTGCAACGGCCCTCGCCATTTGCACGGTCAGATGGGGTGGAAACCTATTCTTCACAGCATTCACGTTCGTGGCACTCCTCGAACTCTTCAACTTCAATGCGCAGGACCTCGTCTAGCTTTTTGAGGAGCAACCATTCTTTCATGACCACAGTATCCATGACACTCTTCACAGAATGGTTCACCTGAAGCAGAAATTTTTCGCAAGGGTCCTTTTTTAGAACTGTCTGTATTTTTTCAGCCTCTGCGTTCACCAGGTGCGACAGCGCAATTTCTTCGAGAGCAATCGATTCAAGCAGGTCAATGACGGTTTCTTTCAACGAAGGTCTATGGCGTTCTTCCGGAATTTGCGGCATGCTCACACGAAACCCCTCCCGTTGGGCACGGTCATGTACTGAACTCATGTATGGTATGATTGGAGTCTTTTTCCTGTGCCACTGTCCCTCGAGCACACCTGCCCACATTGCACAAAAGAGCCGCCTGCCTGAATTGGCAAGCGGCCCTTTCCTGTACGCACTTTCCTGGAAAATCAACGTTTTTATCGATGTGAGACAAAACCACCCATGCGAGACAAAACCCACATTTACGCTTGGGCAGAGACTCTCGATGCGCTTGCTTGTAATTCTTGTTCCTTTTCTGTCAGACTCTCCATCGACTTGTTAGCGGGTTCAGGCAGCACCAATGTGAGAAGAACTCCAAGCACTGCAAATGCGAACGTGATGTCCAAGGTGCCGCTCAACCCCAGCGATTTTGTCAGAATCGGGAACAGAAACACTCCGATGAACGCGCCGATCTTGGCCACACCGGCAGAGATCCCGTGACCGGTTGTTCGCATACTAACGGGATAAAGCTCAGCAGACAGAATGAACGTGGTTGTATTTGGGCCGAACTCGGCGAAAAAGTAGCTGACTCCGTAAAGTACCAAGAACGGAACGACCATGGAAGTGATGCCAGGAATCACGCCCATTCCGAGAAACGCGAGGCCCATGGCTGTAAAGCCAATTAACTGCAGCTTCTTGTGCCCAATTTTATCGATACTGGAAAATGCCAAGATGTATCCTGGAACTGCAGCAATCGCAAAAATCATGAGTGACCAAGCCTCCGACTGAATGAGGCTCGCATGAGGGGCGATAATCTTCATAATAAGCGGAGTCGAGATTGAATTTCCATAATACGCGTAGTCAAACAAAAACCACGTACCGGCGGTTCCCAACAGTGTCAGCAACGTCCGGCGATTCGAGATGAATTGCCCGAACGTCATCCGTCCGGTTCGTGAATCGGACTCATCCACATGGACCTGGTTGTTGGAAAACACGCGAAGCTGTTGAGCCGCCTCTCTGGCCCTCCCAAGAACCTGGGCTTGGAATCTCGGAGATTCAGGCATCTTTCTGCGAAAGTAAATCACGGCCAGTGCCGGAAGTGCTCCAAGTCCCAGCATGATCCGCCAAGCTAAGCCGTCGTTCATGCCACTGGCTAACAGTGCAACGGCAACAATGGGACCTGTAATCAGGCCAAGAGCCTGCATCGAAAAGACCAATCCCACCAACTTGCCGCGATCCCGAACATTGGCGTACTCACTCATGAGTACGGCGCTCACAGGGTAGTCTCCACCGATTCCAATCCCCATGATGAACCGGAACACAATCAACCACACAATGTTGGGAGAAAACGCTGTGAGCAAAGCGCCAACTCCCATAATGGCGGCTTCCAACCCGTACAACTTCTTCCGTCCGACGACATCGGCAAGGCGTCCAAAAACAAAGGCTCCAACAAACGTGGCAATCAACGTCGTACTGCCCACCAGACCAACCATGCTGCCGCTCAGATGCCACTGACCTTTAATGAGAACTAATGCGGCTCCAATGATGAATAAATCGTAAGCATCTGTGAAAAAACCCAATCCGGCTGTCAGTACGGCCCGCAGGTGAAACAACCCCAATGGCGCTTCGTTCAATGCGTTGGTTACGTTCCGGCTCTCTGTCATAACCGTCGACTTGGCAACGACTTGGCGACGCTGCCAATCTCCACCTCCCGCGCTTTTGATTTAAGTAAACAACTTTTATGAGAAAACCCTTATCGCCTTCATGGTACTGAAGAACTGTAAAGAACTCGTGAATTTGCTGTAAAGTTTTTCTTCAATTAAATTCACCTTCCACCACCATTCGGCGTCACCAAATACGCAAATACATATTTGCGCGCAGTAATCAAAATACTGGAAATAAAGGTGGACTGTGAGGTGTGGATTGTTTGGAACAAAGTGTTTCCGGCCGCCGTTCTCTGGCATACCTTTCCCAATTTGGAACAAACGTTGTTCACTTAAAAAATCCGTGGGTGGTTGCCTTTTGGTCGTTCGCCTTTCCGGGTTGCGGCAACCTCATGCAGGGGAGGCTTGCAAAAGGCCTGGTGCTGATTGCGTGGGAACTCGTCGTCAATACCAACGCGAAAGTCAACCTCGGCATCATGTACTCCTTAATCGGCCAATTCGAAAAGGCAAAGCAAGTTATCAATACGCGGTGGCTTCTGCTTTACCTTGCCTTGTACGTGTACGCCATTTGGGACAGCTATCGTGGAACCGTCGATATGAACAAAATCTACGTTCTAGCCGTTCGGGAAGACACCGCTGTAAAACCCTTCACGATTCAATCACTGGACGCGAATTTTCTAGATCAAAGAAGTCCTTGGTTTGCCGCTGTACTGTCCCTGTTTTCGCCTGGACTCGGCCATCTGTATGTACACAAAGTCATCACAGGCCTCTTCTTTATAGCATGGACCATAGTCACCATGTACCTGTCACACGCTTTACAAGCCGTCCAGTACACCATGACTGGCCATTTCAATCAGGCGAAGTCCATCGTAGATATGCAGTGGCTCATGTATCTGCCCTCCATTTACGGTTTTGTCCTTCACGATGTGTACGTAGCGGCTGTCGAATACAACAGGTTGTTTGAAAAAGTCCAGTTGAAATTTCTGAGAGACAACTACCAACGGATCCACTTCAAAATGCCCGTGTGAGGTGTGGATATGAAACAACATGCGGCCGTCCGTTATCCCAGAGCCCACCTTTCTCCGTTCACCACCAATCAATTGCATTTAAGAAACCCGTACATCACGGCGCTTTGGTCCTTTGTCACTCCTGGCCTTGGCAACCTGTTGCAGGACCGACCATTAAAAGGGCTTCTCCTCATTGTGTGGGGAGTCGCGGTGAATCGCGGTGCGCACGTGAACCTCGCCCTCTTCTATTCCTTAACGGGTCGGTTCCACTTAGCGAAGCAAGCCGTTAATACCAGGTGGTTCCTGCTTTATGTGGCGGTTTACGTGTATGCAGCGTGGGATTCTTACCGCGGAACCGTGGACATGAACAAACGCTACATCTTAGCAGACCGGGAAGACGCCCCGCTTCAGCCCTTTATCCTCAGAACTCTTGATGTGAATTTTTTGGACAAGCACAACCCCTGGCTTGCGGCAGCGTGGTCTGCTTTGATGCCAGGACTTGGAAACCTGTACTTGCACAAAGTGATTCAAGGTCTGTTTTACGTCGCATGGACGATCACTGTCATGTATTTTTCTCATGCCTTGCAGGCCATTCACTTCACCATGGTTGGCGATTTCAGCCGTGCAAAATCCATTGTCGATGTCCAATGGATACTCTACATTCCGGCAATTTACGGGTTCCAAATTTATGACGCCTACGTCTCAGCCGTCGAGCTCAACAAACTGTTTGAGCATCAACAGTCCAGGTGGTTAAGAGACCATTACCAACGCGTCGACTTTAAAATGCCCGTATAAGGTGTAGGGCCTGAGGAGTGAATGCATGTACATCATTGCATCCTTTGAGCAAAACATTTTCCTGGAACTCGCCATCTCCGCTTTGGAGCAAGGCGGTCTTTGCAAAGAGCAAATCCTCGCAGTTCCACTCGAGAAGAGGGCCGAAGAACAAAGGATATTTGACACTATTCATCAAGCAGACGGATTCAGCATTTTTGACCTTGCGGCAATCCTGGGTACCTGCGGAATGCTGTTAGGAGCGATTTACGGAATGGTTTTAACATGGGGGCCCATTTTGTGGGGACTGATTGGTTTGGTCGTAGGAATTCTCGTGGGTTTTGTACTGAAGCTTTTGTTCGTGAAAAGGCAAAATCGGCAAACGGCAAAATCCAGCGTCTCGACCGAAGTATTTCTAATGATTCACTGTAACGACCACGAACAGAGACTTGTGGAAGACCTTTTATGGGACAATATGGCGCTTGGGGTCGCAAAGGTAAAGCTACAATAAAACAGGCCGCGGGAGTTCAGCCCGCGACCTGCTTTGGATGGAACAACCTGTGACTTTGAAACCCAACAAAACAGACCGGCAGATCAGTACTTCAAAAAGACCGGAATAACACTCCCGTGGTAATGGTTAATGATAAACTGTTTGACCGCGTTGGATTGCAATGCCTTATCGAGCGCCACAATCGCCGGTTTATTCTGGTCTCCCTTACGAACGACCACCACATTGGCATACGTCTTGGCAGCTAAAGAGTCCGCCTTTTCGGAAACCAGCGCATCGGAAATCTTATACCCTGCTTCAACTGCATAGTTTCCATTGATGACCGCGTAGTTCACGTCTTGCTTGACGCGCGGAATGGCAGCCGCATCGAGTTCTTGGATCTGAAGGTGATGCGGATTGGAGACAATGTCTTGCACCGTTTCGTTTAGGCTGGAAGGATTGCGCAATTTAATCAAGCCTGCGGATTGCAGCAGCAAAAGTGCGCGCGCCTCATTGGTTGTGTCGTTGGGAACCGCAATCGTGGCTCCGTTCGGAATGTTGCTCAGCGACTTGCTCTTTCCTGGGTACAGAGCGAGCGGTTCAAAATGAACGCTGACCGTAGGAACGAGATCGGTGTGGTTTTGTTTGTTGTAATCGTTTAGGTATGGAATGTGCTGGAAATAATTGGCGTCGATTTCCCCAGAAGACAGAGCCCTGTTCGGCTGGATGTAGTCGTTGAATGTGACTACCTGCAAATCGATACCTTCCTTCGCCAGCATGGGTTTGACGAAGTTGAGGATTTCGCCTTGCGGTACAGGAGTTGCTCCCACTTTGAGGACAACCTCTTTCTGTCCTCCGGGCGTGGTCGTCATGGCGGTGCTTGAGGCGCTGTTTTGCGTACCGCAGCCTGCAAGAAGCGTTGTGCTTAGAGCGGCCGCAATCGCCGCTTTTGCGAGTGTTCGAATTCTCATCTCTGGATTTCCCCCTCCACAATCTCTCTCGATCATCGATCGATTGGCCGTCGCATATGGCGCTTCCGGCCATCATTCGGAACACTTGACCTGGCATCGCCAAGTGAAATCAAAACAGCGACCTAACGTAAAAAGTCCTCTTTCCAAGAGGAAAGAGGACGATCCGTTCGATCATCCCTCTTATCTCCCGGAAGACCTTCGTCTACCGCAGGAGTTAGCACCGTGCAAAACTGCCGGTTGCCGGGCTTCATCGGGCCAGTCCCTCAGCCTTCTCTGGATAAGAGTTCAATTCACTTTTGCGCCATATGGCGTTCCGAAGTCGTATTATGGGACGAATCTATCCATCTGTCAACGCACTTGTCAAAAATGATTTGTTGTACTAGAATACGTGAGCAAGTTTCTAAAGCAAGTTCTATACCATTTTTTAAGATCTCATCGAGAGCGGCGGAGGGACAGGCCCTGCGAAGCCCAGCAACCGGTGAACCCGGTGCCAAATCCTGCGAATCCAGTGTTCGGCATTTCGCTCATTGGATCCGAGAGATGAGAGAAGGACTCGAGACAACAGCGCCCTTCTCGGGGCTTTTTTTATTGTCTGGCATCCATTTTGGCCTGGCGTTTCATTGCGGCCTGGCAGTTATAGGCGCTATCCCGGACCCATAGCAATACGTACCGGAAGGAATGGTTTTTACGATTCAACTCATGGACGTGTCCAAACAATACGCAAGCGGCAAGAACCAACTCACTGCACTCTCCCATGTGAACCTAGAGATTCAGGAAGGCGAAGTTTTCGGCCTGATTGGCCATTCTGGAGCGGGAAAGAGCACTCTGCTGCGCTGCATCAATCTGCTGGAACGCCCCACTTCCGGTCAGGTAATTGTCGATGGGGCTGAACTCGTCTCTTTGTCGAAACGCCGTTTGCAGACAAAACGTCAGAAAATCGGAATGATATTTCAGCACTTTCATTTGCTGAATTCCCTTACGGTAGAAGATAACATTGCATTTCCGATGCGTTTGACAAAAAGCCCGCGACCGAAAGTCGCTCGCCGGGTCGCCGAGTTGCTCAATCTCGTTGGCCTTACGGGCTATGAACGCAAATATCCAGGACAGTTGTCCGGCGGGCAAAAACAGCGCGTCGCAATTGCCAGAGCCCTCGCGAATGACCCAACCGTCCTGCTGTGCGACGAAGCGACATCGGCTCTCGACCCGCAGACAACGGTGCAAATTCTGGAACTTCTAGCCGAAATTAACCGCCAGCTTGGGCTGACCATTGTCGTCGTTACTCACGAAATGGCCGTCGTTGAACGCATTTGTGATCGCGTGGCTGTACTGGACAAGGGAGAAGTTGTCGAAACCGGCTCCGTCGTGGACGTCTTTTTACACCCGCAGCATGTGGTGACACAAAGGCTGCTGGAAGTCGACGAGACCGGCGGTGCAAGCGGGTTCCCGGAGTCCAATTCCGGACAAAGTGCCTGCCAACGGTACGAAATTACGTTTGTTGGAGACCTGACGTATGCCCCTGTACTAGCGGAAGTGGCCCAACAGACGGCAACCACATTCAGCATTTTAAAAGGCACGATTGACGTTCTCAAAGATGTCCCGTTTGGCAGATTGCTCGTGGAGTGGTATGGCGATGACACTCAGACCACAAAGGCCCAGGCCATCCTGCAAGAGCGAGGCTGCGTCGTTCGCGTCGTTTAACTTAACGGCGATAGCCGTCTTAGGACCGGTAGTACAAATCATGGCCTCGTAAAAATGGAGTGTGAAGAAATGTTTACAGGTGTGGTGTGGCCAGAAATCGGGCAGGCCACTTTAGCAACTTTGTATATGGTTGGGCTGTCGACGGTGTTGTCCGTCGTGGTGGGCTTGCCGCTGGGCATCCTCTTGTTCCTGTTTGCCCCCGCCAACTTGATGCAAAACCGCCCGTTGTATCAAGTGTTGTCCGTCGTGGTCAACATCGTGCGGTCGGTTCCTTTTATCATTTTGCTGATCGCGATCATCCCGTTCACACAGTGGGTCGTCGGAACAACCATTGGCATCAACGCCGCCATCGTGCCATTGGTGGTGGGCGCCATCCCGTTCTATGCTCGTTTGGCGGAAACGGCGTTGCGCGAGGTGGACAAGGGCGTCATCGAAGCCGCTCAATCCATGGGTGCGTCGATTGGGCAGATTGTTTACCGGGTCCTGTTGCCCGAGTCCCGACCGGGTTTAATTGCCGGCTCTACCATAACGGCAGTCACTTTAATCGGCTACTCCGCCATGTCGGGTGTCATTGGCGGTGGAGGTCTCGGTGACCTCGCGGTTCGCTACGGCTATGAGCGGTTTGAGACCAATGTGATGATCATTACAACAGCCGTAATGGTCGTGTTAGTCCAGTTACTGCAAATGTTCGGAGACAGACTGGTCCATCATTTTTCGGAACGCGCCCGGTAGCATCGGTTTTAGCTGGGCATGAAAGAAATGAGTGGATGTACCTTTGTTTCGGCAATAAAGAAGAGTTCATTGCATGGATGAACTCTTCTTTATCCAGCCGTCAATTTCAGACAAGCTTATACTAGAGTTTCCCCTTCATAATAGCTAACCTGAGCCTGACCGTGATTTTGTTGCGCCTGTTCGGCATTGTGCCCACCGTGGTGAGCGCGAAATGCTTCACTGTGAATGTACTTCTCAAAGTGTTCGCGAGACTCCCACTTAGATACCGCTAATAACTTTCCAGATTCCTCAACCCACATTTCAAATCCGATAAAACCCTCAAACTGCTTGAGGTCTGGAGCATTTTTACGAAACCCCTCGACCATTCGTGCACTGTGTTCTTTGGGTACATTAATTGTATTCGCCGCGATAAACATGGAATACCTCCCTCAAACGGTTCATCCAATGTGAATAGTCAACTATGACTATTTGAACTCATTGTATGTTTTTTGACCGAAATAGTCAACGGTGACTATAATGTACTCGAGCAGACTTGTTTGAAGGAGTTAACGCGTATGGATGATCGCGCTTTGCTGCTTTTAGGCATATTGATGGCGCAAAGTCAACACGGCTATCAGATCCATGAATTTATTGAAAAAAACCTGAGCCGGATCACGGATATGAAAAAACCTACAGCGTATGCGACTTTGGACCGCCTGTGTGAGGCTGAGTATGTCCAGATGAGCTTGGAGCAAGAAGGAAACCGTCCAACCCGGAAAGTGTACTCCATAACGTCAAAAGGAGTGGACCACTTTTTTGAATTACTGCGGTCAAATTTGGCACAGGCCGACAAAATGAACTTCTCCAGTGACATTGGAATCATGTTCATAGACCACTTGCCTTTCGAAGTTTCCCTGTCCCTTCTGGAAGAAAGACTGCGACAATTGTCGGCGCAAATTCAGCAATACGAAACTGCGCCTCGGCACGGATTTGGCCTGGGTGTCGACTTAGCCGTCGAACACCACTTGATTCACCTCAAGGCAGACCACGCGTGGGTTTTTTCCGTCCTTCAACGTCTTCGCGAGAACGCTGCAGAATCGCGATGACGGCATGGTTCTCATTGCGCTATCTAAACAAATCTCGCAATTAGAAGAAATTGTCCAGAAGGTGCAGCAAAGCAGTAGCATCCTTGCAAATCATTGCCTCACTAGGCGTGCCGGTATCCATGAGAGCATGTACTGGTTTGCTGTTGACACCTGACAAGAGCCACCGTATCATATATCTATACTAAGTCTAAATCTATATCGGAGGTGTCGCATTACAGGCGGTAGCGAAGTGGCGGTCACAACGACGCAGCCCGCCGTGCATGCCTCATATTTCAATTTTATCAGAATAAGTATTTTAAGTGTGAGAGTCACTAGTATCTTTTAGTTTGCAAGTTTGTTGTGAATAGAGCCACAGGAGTTCGCTATGGATCATTGACACAGAACCGGAAGGAGAACACCACATGGACGCTAAAGAACCTGATAACATCGGACAGTGCCCAGTCATGCACGGAAGTGCCACAACTCACCAATCTCGCGGCCCGTCCAACAAAGACTGGTGGCCAAACCAATTAAACTTGAATATTCTGCGCCAGCACGACAGAAAATCCAATCCTATGGGTGAGGGTTTCGATTACAACGAACAATTCGAAAAGTTAGATTACTACGCTCTGAAAGAGGACCTTCGCGATCTCATGACAGATAGCCAAGATTGGTGGCCTGCTGACTACGGACACTATGGTCCATTCTTTATCCGAATGGCTTGGCACTCAGCAGGGACTTATCGCATCGGGGACGGCCGCGGTGGTGCAGGAACGGGTTCACAGCGTTTCGCTCCGTTAAACAGTTGGCCCGACAACGTGAACCTCGATAAAGCCCGACGGCTCCTCTGGCCAATCAAGAAAAAGTACGGCAACAAGATCTCTTGGGCCGATCTCATCGTTCTCGCCGGGAATGTCGCGATCGAATCCATGGGCGGCAAGACCATTGGCTTTGGAGCTGGTCGGCGAGACGTTTGGCATCCAGAAGAAGACATCTACTGGGGCGCTGAAACGCAGTGGCTCGGTGATAAGCGCTACACAGGCGATCGCGATCTCGAGAATCCGCTCGCTGCGGTTCAGATGGGCCTGATCTATGTGAACCCGGAAGGTCCAAACGGCAACCCAGACCCTCTTGCTGCAGCTCGCGACATCCGTGAAACCTTTAAGCGCATGGCCATGAACGATGAAGAAACGGTTGCACTCATTGCCGGCGGCCATACTTTTGGCAAGGCACACGGTGCAGGAGATGCCGCTCTTGTCAGTCGCGAACCCGAGGCTGCTCCGGTTGAAGCCATGGGCTTAGGCTGGCAAAGCGCACACGGCAAGGGATTGGGTCGTGACACAATCGGAAGCGGTCTTGAAGGTGCTTGGACCGCAAATCCGACACAGTGGGATAATGGCTACTTTGATTTGCTGTTTAAATATGACTGGAAGCTGACAAAGAGCCCTGCAGGAGCCTATCAGTGGATTGCCGTGAATCCCGCTGAAACGGACCTTGCACCGGATGTCGAAGATCCATCCCTTCGCGTTCCGACGATGATGTTGACTACAGATATGGCGCTTCGCGAGGATCCGGAATACGCTAAAATTTCTCGTCGTTTTTATGAGAATCCAGAAGAACTTGCAGAAGCCTTTGCTCGAGCGTGGTTCAAACTCACCCACCGCGACATGGGGCCTCGTGCAAGATATCTGGGTCCAGAAGTCCCTGGAGAAGAGTTTGTCTGGCAAGACCCCGTACCTTCCGTCGACTATGAGTTAACCGATGCAGAAGTCGCAGACCTGAAGACGAAGATCCTCGACTCCGGACTTACCGTCAGCGAGTTGGTCACCACCGCCTGGGCTTCGGCGAGTACCTTCCGCGGGTCAGACATGCGCGGCGGGGCGAATGGTGCCCGCATCCGTCTTGCTCCACAAAAGGATTGGGAAGTCAATCAACCAGAACAATTGGAAAAGGTGCTGGGTGTACTAGAGAGCGTGCAAAGCGGGCTGGATAAGCAAGTCAGCCTTGCGGATTTGATTGTACTCGGCGGCAGTGCAGCCGTCGAAAAAGCTGCACGAGACGCTGGCTTTGATGTAACAGTTCCATTTGCTTCCGGACGCGGCGATGCCACTCAAGAGCAAACGGATATTGAAAGCTTCGCAGTGCTAGAACCTATCGCGGATGGGTTCCGCAACTACGCAAAGACACACCATAGTGCCATTGCAGCGGAGCTCTTGATTGATAAAGCGCAACTGCTCAACCTCACTGCACCAGAAATGACGGCACTGGTCGGCGGCATGCGCGTTCTAGGTACAAACTATGGCGGCACACCGTACGGCGTATTCACGGACCGTGTAGGCGTACTCACGAACGATTTCTTCGTCAATTTGCTCGACATGGGAGTTGAGTGGAAACCGGCAGAAGGGAGCGTCTATCAGGGACGCGATCGCAACACGGGTGAGCTGGTGCGAACGGCCACCATTGTGGACCTGGTGTTTGGCTCCAACTCAGTACTGCGCGCGATTGCTGAAGTTTACGCGCAAGATGACAACCAAGAGAAGTTTGTGCGCGACTTTGTATCGGCCTGGGTTAAGGTCATGAATGCCGATCGTTTTGACCTTGAAACGCGAGTTAGGTAAGGCAAAAGCGCCCCTGATTCCACTATACGTGGACTCAGGGGCTTTTTTGGAGAACCTTAGGACTCTCGAGTTTTGGAACTGAGGTGCCACCCGTTTGGACAGCCCCGTGTTGAACTTGGTTCACACCCATCGGATTTGCCGAGCCTGGCTGTTCTCGCTAGTCTTCCACCGATGCGTCGGACTCGCGCAGATAGCCAGGACCACCATGAGAAGCCCAGAGTTGAAGTCCGTCGCAAGCGGGTCAAAAACTTGGCCAAACGATTGACCGACCCACCAAAACAGCAAACTCAGTGCAATCGATCCCCAAATTGCCAACTGGAGGCGCTTCTTAAACACGATCATCACGGCAATGGCCAATTCCAACGCCGCCAAAATCATCGACAAGAGCACACCTTGATGTGCCGTGGCCTTAGCTGCCCATGACAACGCAAGGACTTGTGAGAGCCCAGAGGACGTTAAATAAGTGGGTTGCAAGTTTAAAACACATCCCACAGCAAAAAGAGACGCAAGAGAAAGTTGCGCAAAGCGAATCCCTTTTTTATTCCAAGCGGATGATTCGCTTTCTTGAGCTGGCCAAATGGCTCCACTGACTAAGCCATATATGAGGGCCGCCCCCGGTGCTCCGTTCACCAATAAAGCCTGCCCTGTGAGCAATTGGCCAAATCCTTCTCCAAACACCCACACAAGAACACTCCATACGATGGAAAACACGATGGTCGTCTTCGTCTTGAAGTTAAATATGAGTGCAATTCCCAATATCAATTGAATTGCCGCAAAGATGCCGTTCCAAAACGCGATATGCCCTATAACTAAACTCGCTCCACCAGTGACGATGGCCGCTATCCAGTGAGGCTGCCCTTGAGCAGTCGGTAAGATCACCTGCTGAATAAAGGCAGACGTAAACATTTGTGGTTTTAACTGAAACACGCCGTCCAAAAACCAAATGAGGCCCAATATGGTCTGCACGACCCTTCTTGAAACCATTCCCCTCACCAGTCCTTTCGTGTATTTTTCCCGTTACTCATGATCCACAATTTATAGAAACTCGGCGCCGTTCTACAGATAAAGACAGACCAACTTATGATGGTCTAAGACATAGGCAGCTTACCGCCAACTGAACTAGTTATCTTGAACCATTTCTAACCCAAACGCATTTTAACGCTCCAGCGAAACAGATTTAAGCCGTGAATTAGGGATGGATTTGAAACTTCAGGTAAGATTCCGTGTCGATTTTGCAAACAAAGGGGTCTAAATAGAAGGATGTGTCAGGAGGACTAAATGTTGGTGTACGGGAGCCAACGGCCAAGGTTGATGCCCTTTGCCTTGAAAAATCACCCGTGTCATGCAAGATGCGCGCAGACCATAAGTATAAGGCATGACGGATTGGAGGTGTACTTCGTGAAAACGCAACATACTTACGGTCGCGGATGCCGCGCATCGTTCATGAACCAGTTCGTGTCGATATCGGCTGCAACCGCCGGGGAATTTGTTTTGGTCCGTCCGAGGATTGAAAAATGATACTTGAACTCGTACAACAATGGGGTGCTGTACTCGTCGGCGTCTTGGCCGCTGCATCCATCGTCGTGGGTGCACATCTGGCACTGCGTTCGGATGTTGACGCGAAGCAAAGCGCGACAATGACACGTGTTTTTGCATTCGGAACCGGGGCATTTTTCACAGCGGTTTGTCTGGACTTTTTGCCCGATGCCTGGGCTGGAAACGGCCGTCAAACCCCTCTTTGGATCTTCCTGGGGGCACTGGTTCTGTGGGCGGCCACGCATTTGTCAGACGTTTGGTTTGACCGTGAACAAGACCATCAACTCGCCGCTGCTTCCCAAGACGCGACATCCAGTTCCCTGCACACCGGGCAAGCTGGGGAAGCACACCTCATGCTTCGTTTCACCCCGGTCAGCGCAGTTGTGCTCGCCGCTGCTCTTTCGTTTCACACCTTTTTAGAAGGCGCCGCTGTGGCGCTGACGTTTCAGCATCTAAGTTGGAATACACTTGGTTTTTCACTCGCGATGATTTTGCACAAACTTCCGGAAGGTGTGCTATGGGGTCTGGCTTTGGGCAGTGTTTTTCCTCGGGACCGGATAAAAATACGACGAATACTCATCATTCCTGCCGTTTGTACTCTTCTCGGAGTATTCCTAGGTATTTTTCTCGCAGACCAATCTTCCGCGCAGGTCATTGACGTTGCTACGGGCTTTGTGGCCGGTGCTATGCTCTATGTCGCGTTTGCTGAACTCTTGCCTACTCTTCGCGAATCCGCGCAACCCCGTTTGACGCGAAACTGGTTCCTCATCGGATTGGCCATCATGTTTGTTCTGAATTCCCTTTCGAGTGTATTTGGAAGGGGATGAATCAAAGGGCCGGGTACGGCCCTCCAAGGAGTGTTCTGTTCAAAAAGTCCACAGGATTGTAGCGACGCAAAGTTCACACATTCTAATACCCTCTGCAGTTGATTCCAACACTCGCCTTACAACCAACTCATTCTCGAAACCAGACTATTGATATTGGCCACGACTTGCTGCGGGTCCAAATTCGCCGTGTTATAGGCTGCTCGAATGTTGCCGTTCTGGTCAATGAGATCGGTTTTTGACGTGTGCTCAATGAACTCCTTGTCCGTACTGGGCTTGACCTGAATTCCCCACTTGTTAAGGATTTGAATCGTTTGGGTTGGCGTCGCCCGAAGAAAGTACCATCCGTTGAAATTGGCCTTAAAATGCTCTCCATACTGCTTGATGACGGGAGGAGTATCGCGGGTTGGATCGAGCGTCATTGCAATGAGTACAACCTTTTTGCCGAATAATCCCTGCTTCTCTAACTGATCCTGAATTTGTGAAAAGCGGTACATGGTCAATGGGCATTCGTCCGTACAATGGGTGTAATACCAAGTAATGAGAACGATCTTTCCATTTAAGTTCCCCATTGAAACGTCCTGCCCACTGATGACATTGGTCGCCGTGAAGTTTGGCTCCTGTCCAATGACAGGCAAAGACCCGCCCCCTGCTCGAAGCATGTAAACGATTCCACCAATAAGTGCAAGAAGAAGTGCAGCGACCAAACCATAGAAACTGAATCGCAGTGACTTTGACCTCATAAGTCCTCCTCCACACCATGGGTTTCAATATGAATTTTAGCGTTCCTGCCGTGCTTTGGAGGAAATACATTTGAAATTTTGTGCCAAATCCGTTACGTAATAGTGAAATTTGCGCGTTGCATCCCATGACAAGACTCGCAACAATGATGGAGAAGGTGCTTATAGTCAGCTGGGGTATCCATGTCCAACAGCACCCCTTCGTCTTCCACGGCTACCTCCACAGCACAGCTCTCGTACTTGCGCAGCAGCCCCTGAAGCCCCTGTGGTGCGGGACCGTGTTGGATTTCATCCGCGTAGCAAACAGAAATCAAAGGCGGGTGGCCCCGTTTCCCGTCAAAGACCGGATAGACAATTTTGTCCCTGTCGGCAGGGCAAGCATCGAGCATATTCTCCAAGGTGGCGGACGTGACGAGAGGGTAGTCCGCGGGCAGCAAGAAAAATGCTTCTACGTCTGCCCCTAAACTGGCCACACCCGTCTGAATGGACGAATACATCCCTTCTTGGTAGCGGGGGTTGTAAACGGTCTTCACTCCCCACCGCCGGACCGCCTGAGCAATTTGTTGAGCCCTGTAACCCGCAACCACCGCGATCTCTTGGATGTGGGCTTCATGGAAGGCGCGGATGACGCGGTCGATCGCGGTTTCGGACCCAAACGGGAGCAGCGGCTTAAAATCTCCCATGCGCGATGAAAATCCAGCGGCCAAGATGATGGCCGCGGTTCCTTTACCTTTTTGCACCTCGACGTTTCCCCCTGACTTGAATGAGCTCGGCCACAATGCTCACCGCAATTTCTTCCGGCGTTTGAGCGCCTATGTCAACACCAATCGGCGAGTGAACTCTCTTCAACTCTTCATCAGCCACCCCCGATTCACGCAAAGCCCGATATAGCATCTCGCGTTTCCTGCGGCTGCTGATGAGGCCAATGTAACATGCCTCCGATTTTACGGCCTGAGCCAGCACCGTCAGGTCGTGCAGATGTCCGCGGGTCACGATGACGAGGTAGCTGTCTTGTGCAATGGGCAGGTCTTTAATGCACTGCTCAAAACCATCCACAGCGACGAGTTCGTCCGCGTCAGGGAAACGCTCGCGGCTCGCAAAATCTGCCCGGTCATCCAAAACGACTGTTCGAAAGTCCACCATGGAGGTTAACCTGGCCACTTGCTGAGCTACGTGTCCCGCCCCAAACAGGTAGACGACGCCCAGAGAACGGATGGGTTCGACAAAGTAGTCGGTCCCGTCCACCCGAACGGGTTTTAAAGCCCCATCTTGAGTCTCCTGAAACAGACGGTCGCTGAGTGGACCCGCAATCGGAAAGCCGGTTTGTCGGCCGTCCGGGAATAAAAGGCAGTGATTGAATCCAACCTGACCACTTGCAACGGCGGCGAGTGCCCTGACCAGAACGGCATTTCCCCCATTTCGGTACAGATGGTCCAATGCGAAGAAAATTTCCGCATTCCACGGCGCGCTCGAAGACAGGTAATCGATAAACACCTCGACTCGCCCGCCGCAAATCATGTCTGTAGCCGCGACGTCTGTCCCGGTGAGGTCATATCTTCGAATGACGGAGTGGCCTGTGTGAAACACTTCATCCGCATCCAGAACAACTTTGGCTTCGAGCAAACCGCCCCCAATCGTGCCGACGGTATCCGTATTTCTTTGCACCAACATTTTCGCTCCCGTGCTTCGCGGAGCTGACCCCTGTTTATTCACAATGGTGGCCATGACCACGTCTTCTCCGCCGTCAAGCAAGCGAGCACAGGCGTCATACAAGGTTTTCATTTGCGTCCACTCCCGATGCGAATGTCTTGGATGCACCGCTTGGCGGGTCTCCACACGGAGGCGGAGAAGTCCACTTCAACGGGTTGAACCACAAGCATCCCGTCGCGAATTTTTTGGGCAACCACCGGGATCGCAAGCAGCGCGTTACGTACGAGTTCAACAGTCGTTGACGCGGACCAAGCCGTTGCCTGGACTTGTACCGATAAAGCATCGCCCTGGCTGGCAGAGGAAATGACAGCTCGAAGGTTTACCACGCCCGGGATCGAAAACAACACTTCATCGAGCACGGACATGCTGATAAAACCTCCCCCCGCCAGAACCACTTTGCCAGTGAGCCGGTCCTTGACCCGTCCCATTCTTTTCAAAACTGTGCCGCAAGGACACGGTTCCGGGATAAGCCTCCCAAAGTCTCCCGTGCGGTAGCGGATGAGAGGCATGGCTTGGCGAGTCAACGTAGTAAAGACCACTTCGCCCTCTTCACCGTCGGGAAGGGTCTCTCCAGTGACAGGGTCGACAACCTCAAACAGCAAGTCTGCCTCCCTCATGTGGTATCCGTCGAAGGCTTCGCATTCCAACCCGCCGCCGAGCCCCATTTCCGTCATTGCGTAATGATTAAAGACCCGGCAACTCCACTTTTGCTGGATCCGCTTCGTTACCGCCTTTGGAGCATGGTCCGTGTTGAGGATGACATTCTTGACATGAGTTCGAAATTTGTTTTCCCCGGGCGCTTCGTAAGAAGCCAGCGCCAACACTTGAACGGGGGTTCCGAGCAATGTGTCAATTTTCTCCCGTTCCATAACCCCAAGTGCTTCCTCAGGGTCTTGGACAAACCCGTGCGCAACAGGCGTAACATCCATTCGCAGCGCACCGTCGGCAAACAGCTCGCCTACGCTTCCCGGACGCTCTCCAGGCAGCAAGACCAGCACCTTGTCGCCAGGTTTTGCAACAACACCCAAAGCGTGGTGAAAAAAGTCCTTCGTAAGCTCTTGGTCGTCTGCCGTAAAAAATATCCGTTTTGGCAACCCGGTCGTTCCGGAACTCTCCAATGTGACGATTCGCCGGATTTCGTCCTGGGAACAGCAAACAAACCGCATTGGACTTTCCCGGATGTCGTCCGCTGTTGTAAAAGGCAGACTCTGCAAATCCCGCAAAGACTTGATTTTCTCCGGTGGAAATTCGGCAAGGCGGTCCCGGTAGAAGGAACTGTTTGACCTGGCCAGACGGATGGTGTCACGCAGCTTCACCAGTTGATAGCTTTCAAGAAGGGCCCGGGTCAACGGTCCCTGCTCTCGCGAAAAACTGTGCGCATTTCCGCTTTTGTACGCATTCATCCCGCTTATGTGCGAGATTTTTCCGCGAATCCACTCTTCTAAAGGCGTTGTATGGATCAATGTCAAAGCCCCATTCCAACCACATCCTGCTGTCCTATGGGCACACAGGCGCCGTCCTTCCGCGGTACAGGTATCTCCCGTTGCTGTCCGTGAGGTTGTACGCGCAAAAAGGAATCAAGTTGCCGTCCGGTGCCACAGTGTGGATGCAGCAATCTCTCAAGCGCTCTAAATCGAGGTTCCAGGCATCCTGAAAGGCCATGGCAGAGACCGCCAAGGTGTGGGTTTTTGCCCGGTTTAGAAATTGGTCGATGCTGTCGAGTTGAATGAGCGGCGGCGAACTTTGGCTGGAGTCGCAGCCGGACTCACATCCGCATAACGACTCTGACGCTTCTTGTTCAACAGCAGCCCACCGGTTTGAAACAAACTCTTTCGCTTTCTGTGCCCCTTCTTCGGCCCGTTCTGTGGGAGCACAGCAAGCAAGCGCAGGTTCGTGTCTCGTTGTAGCTGTCAAAGTCCTATCCGGCATCAAGATAAAGTTGCCGTGAAAGGAACACAGCGCATTTTCACAGCCGGGCGGCCGAAAATTTGCGGCTTTGATGCGGCCGTTCGTCTGTTGCTCAATCCGGGTCATGACCTCAGGAAGGGTGATCCGCGTATCGTTTGAAGGACTGGTCGGGATCCGTCCGAAGTAACTCGCCGGTTGGAAATGGACACCCCGTACGTACGGCATGTTCTCCAAAGCGAAGTCGATGATGCTCCCTAAATTGTGGTCGTTGACGCCAGCCACCAACGTCGGGACAAGGACAACGCCAATTCCCAGTTCACCGCACATCGAGATGACCCGCAGTTTGTCTTGCAAGAAGTCGCGCCCTCTGAGTTTTTGATAGATTTCAGGTTCGGTCCCGTCAAACTGCAAAAAAACGGAGGACAGTCCCGCTTGTTTCAACGCATTTAGAAGTTTCCGATCGCGGCTGAGCCTTAGTCCATTGGTATTTAACTGGATGAAACCAAAACCCATAGAGTGCCCCATCGCAATAATCTCAGGCAGGTCAGTGCGCAGTGTGGGCTCTCCGCCGGAAATTTGGACGTTGCACGGTCCGCCAGTATCGAGCAATCGCTGGTACCAAGTTTTGATGCGTGCTTGGTCCGGGTCCAACCTCTTGCCTCCCGCGTCTGCAAAGCAAAACGTACAGTGTAAGTTGCAGCGCTGAGTGACCTCGATGACGGCGGTGCAGGTGTGCTGACGATGGTCCGAACAAAGGCCGCAGTCAAAAGGACAGCCGTGACGCACCTCGGTCAATGGAACGCGGATCACGCCCGGAATTTTCGGGCGTATCCAAGACTCAAATGACGGCCCTCCCTCCCAAATTTTCGTACGGAACACACCGTGTTCGGGACAGGTCTTTTCAAGAAACACCAATTTCCCCTCAGAAACCCGGTATGCCGGTATTTTTTGAAGACAATCCGGGCACACACTTTCCGTTTGGGACAGCACTCGTTGAGCCACTTGTTCACGTACTTGTTCCGACAATTCTTGGGTTTGGTCAATCATCAGTTTGACTCCTGTTATCAGCTAGAATCTCCTGGATTTTGGCATAGGTATCGATGACGATTTGAGCGCATCCGGGCGGTGCAGCGCTGCCTTCCAAGGGCCCGCTGAGAATGTCTTCACAGTTGATGCCGCCGTGAGCTTGACCCATCTCTGTTTCAAACCAGTCAACGAGTTCGTCAATCATCGCAACAGACGTCACCTTGTCACTCTCTTCGCTCGCATTGGCGTAAAGGCTGAGCAAACAAGCCCCACCCGTTAAAGCGCCGCAGGTCTTGCCCGTAAACCCAATCCCTCCGCCTAATCCAGCCACAGCTTGGACGAAGTCTGGATTGTCTTTTCCCATATCCGTCAATCCCAGCGAAATTAACATTTGGCTGCAGTTCAGCCCCTGGCCGTACAGTTCGAGCATGCGGAACCAATCATCGCCCATCTGCACCTTGATTCTCCTTCCGATGTCGTGTCAGCGGCTTTTTGGCGATCAAGAGGAAGTAACCTGGCTTCGACGCGTGGACAGCATGTTGGATGTCGGAACAATCCCCTGTCTGGCACATTGCCCCCCAAAAAGCTGCCGGAGAGCTATTGGCAAAAATCAACCGGGCTGTCAACTCAGCCAACAACCTGGACTGGTCTTCCCACAACACGATTTCAAAACCGCTTACTTGAATTTTTCGAATCAACCGTTGCGCAGGCATCGCTCCAGTCAAGCAGCTGACAACCGGCAACTGCTGAAGTTCGTCGACGCCCTCTGAATTGCGGGCGTATATATCTGCGACTACAAGGTATCCGCCAGGCTTGAGAACTCGAAAAAACTCCGCCAAAGCCTGGTCTTCATCCATTAAGGACAGCGTGCACTCGGCAAACACGCCATCCATGTCCTCGTCCAAAAAAGGCAGGTTTTCTCCCGCAGCTTCCAAGAGAGGCACCTGTTCGCTGCCGTTTCGGCCGAGCTGCAAAAGGAGCGGCGAAGGGTCCACACCAACTGCATTCAAATGATATTGGCGGCTCAAATGCTGTACGGTGGCCCCCATGCCGCATCCCACATCCAGGACCCTGGCCCCAGGAGGAAACCGGCATATCGACTGCGCCCGGTCTGTCAGGACGAATCCTCCCGGACGGATGGTTTCTCCAGTCACATCGCGAATTTCACGGTTTTCGTACAGAACGCACCGTGCCGACGACTTCACAGCTGTACTCCTCCCAACGGCGCACCCTATTTGTCTTCCAGGGTCTTTTCCACTTGCAGCATCTTGCCCAGTGCCAGTTCTTCAGTAATCAAAACAAATCCGCACTGTGTGCATTTCAACAAGTCCACTGGAAAACTGCTGTTCAAATAGGAAACGGTTACTTTGCCTGCTTCCAAAGGAAGGCCGCATTTGAGACACTCAAAGGCTGGTTCTGTCGTCTTCATGAATTGCCTTCCACGACCATCCGGTGGGAGTAAGCATTGTAGATGAAATAGCCGTCTCTCTGCTGGGCGTATTCCACCCAATACGTGACACGAGTTGGCGTAAGGCAGGCCAAGGTGTGGCCGTTGGCACGGTTTAGGACCTTGTTTCCGGTCCTCTGCGCATATTCAATCACTTTTTGAATGTCTTCCTCGGAGATCAAACGCTCCTCTAAGGAATGGCTCACTTCCTGTGGAATGATGAGTTGGATAGACTTGTGAGGACTGTCTTCCATGGTCACCTTCTCACCCCATACCTCCCACTATAAATTAATGTTTTCTTCTATTTACTCTCTCATTCTCACGATTACGCACATTGACAATTTGAG
>NZ_JAJFNK010000037.1 GCF_021739485.1 Alicyclobacillus tolerans | reverse complement strand
AACTACAGAAGTGGATCGACGGTCTACCCAGCTATATCAAGGCCTATCTCCCTGTTTTGGTCTGCGAAAGTTGAGTTAAAAATCGAACTAACGTAGTGTACATCGAGCGTTCATAATAATCTTCTGCTGCTTGTAGAGCCGTCCAAAATGAAAACGGGACGATCAGGACAAAGGGTGTATTATCCACAAAGATGGCTACTTTACCTTCGAGCACACTGGCGCATACTACATCAGGTCGCTCGGTATTTTGCACCGTCGGGAAGGGGGAAAAGGTCTGGTCCTCAATAAACTCTTCAATAAAGCCCGATTCTAAAACGGCATCCATTTGGATCCGTCTAACCCTCTGACGAACTTCATTCAGAACCGAGTCTGGAGCAATTCCTTCAACATAAGCAATGACGACATCAGTTTGTGAGAGGTCGCCTATGGTAAGGGGCTCCATCTTCAATCTCGAACTGCGGATCCTCCGGCGTACCAAAGCAGTATTCACTCTAAGTGTCTCTGTAAACCCGTCACGTGGTCCACGCACAGAGACTTCAGCAGCGGGCTCTTCCACACTGCGTTTTTCAAATCTTGTCAAATCTGCAATGAGAGCTTGGCTTTTTCCATCTACAAACACCGCAAGATTGGCTTTTAGAATACCTTCCAAGACTTCGTTGACCTTACAAACCGTCTTTACCTGAGCAATGGCAATCAATTGTTCTTGAACGATCTGTCCCAACGATCTGACTTTATTTACTCCATTGGGCATCCCTTCATAGAACATCGGCTTCAAAACAACTTGATCCATCACTTTCGTATCGACTAATCCGTCTACATAAACCAAAAGCATCTCCATTTGCCCTTCAACTACAATGGGACGAAATGTGACGTCGGAACAGTTTTGGAAAATGCCTTTTAAAACCCGTTCGTTCATAGAGAGGTCATTGGACAGAACCTCATTGTCCATCTCAGGGGGCAACGCAATAGTATTTTCTAATTCCTTAATGGCTTTTAAAAGCCTCGGTTTGCGCCAACGCATGATGGAACCCCCGTTTCACACTGTGGACATATTTTCCCAGCATAAAACGTGGATTATTCATCTTCTCTACCTTTTCCCTTGATTTACGTGTCTTTGATCCCGATTCAAATTTCAGGACTACGAGGTTCAGAGGTAGGCTTGGTTGTACCCGTTGCCGCCTGCGTGAACCAAAAGTAGAAAGCACCAAACACAATTGCAGCACCAAAAACAACGGGTTTAGGCGTTTTAACCGCAGGCAGTTTATTGAGAAACACGCATAACCCTCCTCGACCCATATTCATAGGACTTCAAGAACGCCGTTCCGGGTTGATTTCACGGTGTATCATTACTTGACGGAACTCATCAAAAAATAACAAAGCTCGTTCACTGGTTTCGGATGGGTTGGCTGCTACTGGGACATTCGGATTACCAAATGCCGGTCCACTTACGACAAAATTCAACCGGCCAGATGAAATCCATGGACCTGTGTTGGTTATCTGACCAAGAATGAGTAACAAAGCCGTGACCACATCAATGAGGTCGATCACCGCGTTCGCACCGACAGATTTCCCGTTCAGCCTATCTCCCCCGAAAATGGGTCCCGTCAAACTTAACCAAATGGCACCCGAGGAAATGAATACGCCACCTACGGTAACTTGCCCCGTCAACAATAGGATTGCCGACCAGATATCAATTGCCCGTAATGCGGCGGAAATGACGTTTTTTTTGTCACCTCCTCGGCTTCTCACATGCCTCATCCCCTCCTCGATTCCTTCGAACAACAATTTCGTCGCGTCATCATATGCGCATCGGCCTCAACTTGGGTGGACGGATTTGGCGTGTATTGTTGATACGCAGCCGGCGTCAAAAGACTCGGAATGCCGCTCACACTATGCGGTGATTGCAATCAAGCAGAATGGCTTAAAAGTGTCACCTGCGCAGTCGTTACGAACCGAATTGGGATAAGATCCTTTTCATCTGCACAGAATTCGTGTATGCAAGGGGGTGCGGATTATGAAAACCAGAAAGAAAAATATCGTAGACGAAGCTGAATTCAGTGGGTTTCACGCTCGTCTCACCATCTATTCTTCAGGCGGTCCGTTTCTAGACGGCTATATTCTCAGCATTATCGCCATTGCCTTACTTCAAATCACGCCACAACTGCACCTGAACACGACCTGGAGCGGCCTGATTGGCGCATCCGCGCTCATCGGTATTTTTATTGGAGGCTTCATGGGATATTTCACCGACAAATTTGGTCGGCAGCTAATGTACACGGTTGACTTTATCCTGTTAATCATCGCTTCAGTTCTCCAATTCTGGGTACAAACTGGATGGGAACTTTTTGTCATCCGGCTTATTCTTGGTATATCCATTGGTGCGGATTATCCAATCGCGACTTCCCTGCTGGCTGAATTTTCACCGAAGAAACACCGCGGGGCGATGCTCGGTGTAACCCTGGTTGCATATTACATCGGCTCCACTGTGGCGTATGTTGTTGGCCAACTCATGCTGCAGATCGGACCGACCGCGTGGCGCTGGATACTCGCCAGCAGCGCGATCCCAGCCGTCGTGCTGGTTCTCTTGCGAATTGGAACCCCGGAGTCCCCACGGTGGCTGTTGCAGAAGGGTCGAAAAGCTGAGGCCGAGAAAGTGCTCAAACAAGTTTACGGACCAGACGCCTCGCTGGATGACATCGTCGTATCGGGCATGTCGGCAGGTCAAACGAGCTATTTCAAGCTTTTTACACCCGACTACCTAAAACGAACACTATACGTCGGATTGTTTTACATGGCTGCAGTGGCACCCCTTTTCGCCATGCTCACCTTTGGACCGGAAATGCTCACGTCATATCACTTGTTTCAAGGTGCATCCGGCTACGGAGCAGCTATCATCAGCGCACTCTTTCTCATTGGATGTATACCGGCACTGTTCCTAGTGAATAGGATGGGGCGCCGCATGCTGATCATCGTTGCATTTGCCGGAATGACAGTGGGTGTTCTGCTACTGGGGCTGTTCCCGCAAGGTCCACTATCCGTCATCCTTCTGGGGTTTGTCCTTTATGCCATTTTCTCAGGCGGGCCGAACGTGATGGAATGGTTGGCGCCAAATGAACTGTTCCCCACAGAAATCCGCGGCACCGCTGTTGGGATAACAACCTCTATCAGTCGCTTCGGAGCAGTGATTGGTACATACCTGTTTCCGTGGGGATTGGCAAACTTCGGGATCGGACCAACCATGCTGGTGGCTGCCGCAGTAACGTTTGGTGGATTGGTCGTGTGTGTCTTGCTGGCGCCAGAGACAACGAACAAGTCTCTCTACGCAGCCAGTCGTCCTGAGCGCTCTTTGCGCAAAAAGACCCCGGCACCATAAGTTTCACTACGTTGCACGGGGACTGAACTTAGACCACGTCACCCCAATAAACTTTAACCATTAAATAATTTGACCTTGACGAAATCGGGATTTATTTATACAGTATAAAAGTTGCTTATAAAAACAATTACAGTAGAGGATAATTAAACAGTGTAAATAAAGGGAGTGTTACATTCATGGACCAGAACATGGATGCCTTGACGGAGCGTTTCGATAAATCGTTGGTGGTTTTAATGCAAAACTTGGGTCCACAGCTTATCAACCGAACAGAATCAGGCTTAACCCCGGGTCAGGTTTTTATGCTGCACTTCATTCGGCGAGGCCACCCATGCAGTGTCTCAGAACTGGCAGAAAAAATGGACGTAGCACCCAGCGCAATTACAGTCATGCTCGATAGGTTAGAAAATCACGGGTTTGTCAGACGCGTTCGAGACGAAGCAGACCGTCGCGTCGTTCTTATCGAACTGACGGATTCAGGTGATGAGCGATTGAGTGACGTTTTGCACGTGCGGAATCAAGTTATGAAACACTGCTTAACGCAGATGGCATCGTATGAGTTGGATTCCTTTATCCAGGCGTTGGAGAAATTGGCGTCCATCGCTCAAACGACAGACTTACAAGCGGTCATCGGATCGTGCAAGAAGGAGGCATAGACATGGGCATGGCGCAAGGAAGGAACAGTGCCGGTCGTTCGGCCCAAACGACGAACCAAATTACGGGCCAAAAAAAATGGTGGGCGTTTGCCACCGTTTTATTGACGATGTTCTTCTCGTCCATGGATCAAACCGTTGTATCTACGGCAATGCCAACCATTATCGGAGATCTAAAGGGATTTAGCATGTACGCATGGGTATTTACAGCTTACATGATGGCTTCCTCAATCACCGTCCCCATTTACGGAAAGCTGTCTGATGTATTCGGAAGAAAACCGTTTTACTTGTTTGGTTTGATTATGTTCGGGATTGGTTCTGCCGTTTCCGGCCAGGCACATTCAATGACGGAGTTAGTCTGGGCTCGCGCATTCCAAGGGATTGGTGCAGGTGCGATGATGAGCATGCCACGTGCAACTGTCGGAGACATTTTCTCACCGAAGGAACGCGCCAAATGGATGGGTGTCATGATGGCGGTATTTGGGATCTCCAGCATCGTCGGACCTGCGCTTGGCGGCTGGATCACAGACTCCATTTCATGGCGGTGGGTGTTCTACATTAATTTGCCGTTCGCGGTCCTGGCAATCATCGGCGTCATTTTCACGTTACCAAAGGTTCGCGCAGAACACCGCGTGAAGGTCGACTGGTTTGGGTCCATTATTTTAGTCGTTGGCTTGATCCCTATCTTGCTTGGCTTTACGTGGGCTGGCACGAAGTACGCTTGGGGCTCGCCTGTTGAATTGACGCTTTTCGTTGGCGGTGTGATTGTTCTCGGACTCTTTATATTATGGGAGCGCAAGGCTTCAGATCCGGTGTTGACACCGAGCTTATTTAAGAATCGCATCTTCAGCACCTCGCTCATTTTGGGCGTTTTGGTCGGCATGACGATGTTCGGCAGCCTAATGTTCTTACCAGTCTTCGTTCAAGGCGTAATTGGTCTCAATGCGCAAGACAGTGGTTGGGTCATGACACCCATGATGGTCGGTTTTATCGTAGGAAGTATGGTTTCGGGACAAATTATGTCCAAAACCGGTCGTTATCGGTACTTGCCGTGGATCAGCGGTGCCGTCATCGTGGCAGGTTCTCTGTTGCTCAATCAAATGAACGTTCACACGACTTGGAGCACGGTCATGGTGAACATGGTCGTTCTTGGACTCGGTATCGGCTCCTTGATGCCGCTGATGAATATGGTTGTTCAAAATGCATTTCCCTACAAGATGATGGGGACGGTGAACTCTACACAACAGTTTGTGAGCTCCTTAGGCGGTGTCATCGCTTCACCGATTTTCGGATCCATCCTAAACAAGGAATTTTCGAAAAAACTCAACATGACGTTACCCGCTTCTCTAAAACAGTTTGAAGGTAAGTTCGTGGGCATAAACCCGCAATCGCTTCTCACGAAACAAGCGCAGCAATCGATCTCAGCCGAGTTTAACAAATACGGTGCAGCAGGTCATCAAATGTACCTTCAACTCATGGATGCAGTAAAAGCATCGCTCACGTATGGCGTGCAACACTTATTCGAAGTCGGACTGGTCTTTGCCATCCTGTGTTTCATCGGGACGTTCTTTTTACCTGAGGTAAAACTTAAGGGCAAGGAATACTTCAAAGAGGAAACGCCGCAAACAGATACGGCTGAAAATGTTTCTGAAAAGAAACGTGAAAATTTATATCGTATACAATAGCGAAGGTGGACACACAGCAAGGCTAGCACTGTACGTTATACGCATGCAGAAACGGACGCCCGCAGATACAGTACTTGTCTGCGGGCCTGTTGCGAGATAGGCCATTTAGGTTTGCTCAAAATCCGTGTCGGGGATCATTGACAAAATCGATTGACCCACATTGGGGACAGACAAACACGTGGACAGCAACATTTCGTTCCATGGCGGTATTCAGAAATTCCTCGTCTCGCCCACCAAGTAGGAGGTCCGTCACCAAGCCTGCCCCCCGGCTCAAGCCACCCGTGCGAATCGCGTGTGCGCCATGGTACTGCATGGTCTCCTGGCATCGGGGGCAGATGTGATCGTCATTGTACTGTCCGTCCTGGCTAACGCCTTGTGCAGCGCGACGCAGGGAGTCAAAGAATCCCATAACATAGACCTCCTCAAGTTTCGCAGTTGAACTGGTTCTTGGTTCTTCGTTGGAATACCCTCGGTTGTGTATATTCTAGTGGTACGTTGCCCATTGTCAGTACAACTACTCCAATTTCGCGTAAAATACGACGCCGCAACTGTACTGGGAACCTGTACAGGAAGATGAAAGTACGCGGTCATCCCGAGCAATTCAGCTTGGCATTCGAAGGTAAACTCAAACTCACATGCAATTTGTTCCATCATCGTAAATCATCGATGGATTTCACAACCGTATGTGCAATGGGTTTCCATTCAATTTTCTTAAATAAAGCTACGATAGATATTGGCAAATAGGTAAACATAAAGAGTGGAAAGGTGAACATATAAGAGATTTTTTTCAAATTGGAACCCCGGATTTTCTTCCATTCAGTTAGGGTTGTAATAAATCCAATGAGAAATAGAAATCCGTAAAACCACAAGATCCCTTCGACTCCCTTTATAGTCGGGATGTAACCCACTTCTTTTTCACCCGATAAAAAAGCTAAGCTCAGAAAGCCGTTCCATATTAAGCTGATCCAAGAAAGGATCATGGCTGGAGCAATTGTCATCATCATATCGTAGCACGAAAATTTATTTTCTCCTTGGATTATCCCGTGGAACAATTTGTTCCCATACTTATAAAGAACCTGGTAAAACCCCTTCGCCCAGCGCAACCTTTGGTTCCAAGATTGACCGAACGTGATCGGTTGCTCATCATAGAACATTGCCTTGCTGCAATATCCAATCTTTTCACCTTTAATGACATGTGAGACTGAAAATTCGATGTCCTCTGTAAGAAGATGATGAATCCATCCTCCATTCTCCTTGATCAAATTGGCTTGTACTAAGAAACCCGTGCCAGAAATCGCACAACTCGTTTTAAGAAGCATCCTCGGGAGGTTAATGAATTCCGACTCATGCAAAAACCACAGTGCGTACCCCGCACTTATCCAATTTTGGTCAAAGTTTTTAGAGTTTCGATAACTGGTAACAACCCTATATCCACGATTAAAAGTGTGATTCATCTCCAAGATATAATTCACATCGAGAAGATTATCGGCGTCAAATACAAAGTATCCGTCGTAATTGTTAAATGAATAGTCCCTTTCAATGATTTTCAACATATAATCCAGCGCATACCCTTTTCCAACTTTTGATCGATTAAAACGTTCCCTGACTATGCCCCCCGCTTCCTTCGCAACGAGGGCTGTATCATCAGTACAGTTATCCGCCACAACGAAAACATCAATCAGTTCTTGTGGATAATTTTGGTCTTTGATACTTTTAATCAATTGCCCAATAACCCGTTCCTCATTTCGGGCCGGAATTATGACCGCATATTTACAAAGATGTACATTCTTTGCCTCAAAAGACTTGTCCAATTTGGCTTTAAAAGCAACGACTATGTAGACAATTTTATATGAATATATCGATACAAATAACAGGAGTAGAACAAAATTAAAATGATTCAACAGCGTTAAAGTAATCACGGTGCCTCCCACAATCCTGTCTTTAGACGGCTAACACTTCCAGGTGATTTAAATTCTTTGTTCGGGACTCACAAAGGGTGACAACACCTACAATGAGAAAATCTGTGATATTGGATGTTGCTCAAGCAACTTGGCGCTTTCATTATAGCATTGCCTCAAACCGAACGGGCCTTCACGGCGCGTTGCAGGATGCCCGCAAGTGGTGGTCCTCCGACCCACCCCCACTCGTAGCTCATCAAAAGGACAAAATCTACGGTGCGCCCTAGGGTTTGGTAGTCGAACGCTCCCGTTCTGTCGTCGGTGGGATTGTCAGAGGTTTTGGGAACCAAGGCGGCCGAGATGAAGTATCCTTCGGGCCGGATTCTAGAGGCCATCTCTCGGACCAATTGGTTATACAGGCTGCGGTCCTCGGGGCGCAAGTGCTCAAAGTCCATGTTCACTCCCCGGTACCCCCTCTTGCGCAAGGTGTTAATAATGTTCTCTAAGAGCTTGCTTTTCAAGGAAGAATTGGACATGAGCGTATGCGCCAATTCGCGGTTGAAGTTTTGACCGTCGAAGTTGGTGACCGTCATCATCGGGGTCATACCGGCCGATTTTGCCCCACGCAGAGCATATTCGTCGCGCACCGGATACAGGGTGCCGTCGGCTCTGGCGTTATACGCAAATACGTTCAGGTAAGTCAACCCACCGATATCGCGAAGCAGTTCCGCATCGCTGTTGGTTCCGGCGGGCAAAAGATAGCCGTTGGTCTCAATGGTCTTTTTCGTTGCAATGCGTTTGGGCACATACACAGTCCGTCCTACCGGAAGTCTGTCCCCTTTGGTCTCGCGAAGTCCAGTCCACTTCTCCAAGTCTCCCAGGGACAAGTCGTTTTTGAGCGCAATGGCCGGGTACGTATCGCCCGTTTTAACCGCGTACGGCACAGCCAAATAAGGTTCCCCCGGCACCAGCAAGTGCAGACCCTGTACGAGCACATCCCCACTTTCCAATTCATTCAGGCGGATGAGCTCTCGCGTTGTGGTGCCAAACAGCTCTGCAATCGTCCTCAATTCATCGCCAGCGACCACCGTATATATATACACGCATGTCACCCCTCACAGCTTCAGGCAGCGTTTTTAGGTAGAGTTGCCTGTGCCATGATATGCAGGGGTGGGCACTTGTGACATTAACCTGACGTGGATGGCGGATGTACGCGGACAAACACGTCCGCCGTGTTGTCGCTATAGATGAGCCGCCAGTTTTTATCGCGGTTCAGGTACGTCGTCAAAGCGTAGTTCGGGGGGATTAGAATCTCTTGAAACCCGTAACTATCAATGAGGTCGGGAGCATTCCACCCCATGTTCTGCATGTTCAGGTAGTCCGAAAAAATGGACCCGTGCAAATAAATGTCCGTACGTCCATCGATGAATGGAGGGATGCCTCGGTAGATGAGGTACCCGCCCCATGCGTATGAATTGAGCAGGCGTTTTTTCAGCAGGTGGTTTTTCTCTAAGTAATTGACCGCTGCGATGGGATAGGAACCTTGGTTCCAATGCGCGTTCATAGGTCCGCGAACGCTGGGCAGGCGCGTTCCCGTGTAGACCAGAACCGCAGCCATAACCACGGAATTAAAAATCAGCATCCAGTTGAACGGTCGGTTGAGCCCGCGAGCCCAGTTTGCTATCAGGTAGGCTGTGAGCGGTACCGACGCGATCGCGACGTAAGGCACAAACCTCTGATAAATCAGCATGACGGCAAACGATCCGCCAAAGTACAGCGTCTCCCGGAGCGGAATGTTTCTTTTGCTGCCCAGCAGCAACAAAAAGACAACAGCCAAGAAGCCCAAAACGCCGTACTTGAAATACTGAGTGTGAAAGTCGGGCGAATGCCATTCCATGATGTTGTTTGTCATCAGCGGGTTGGTCGACAACAAGGCGTATGTATATGCCTTCACTCCGTTGGGGTTGGCAAACCCGACCAAAAGCCCGCCGACCGCAGCCGCAAGCAATCGCAGCCGGGCGCCTCGCGGCAGATGGAGACCTTGAAACCTTCCGATAGAAGGAATAAAACTGAGGAGGAACTCCAGCAACAGCATCAAGATGCCAATCGTAGACGAGGCGTGCGAATTGGCCCAAATGAGCATCAACACGGGCACGAGCCAAAGCGCGCGGAATTTGCCTTCGCGAACCATTTGCAAAATCCACAAGAACACCGCGAACATCAAGTAGGAGATGATCTGCGGGCGGAAAATCCAAAAAATAATGGCCGGAAGGGTACCAGCGACTGCGGTCAGGCTGGCCACAACCGGATTCCCAGAAATCCGGACCGCCAACCGGTATAACACAAGCACCGTCGCCGTGTGTACTGCGACCAGAAAGAGCCATGCACCTGAAAACTGAAAGTGCTTAACCATAAACGCTAAGACGACTTCAAACAGCCATTCTTGGGTCACCCACGGATGCCCCTTCATGGACCACGAAAACGGATCGGTTGTCGGGATTGTATGGTGATTCAACATATACAAGCCGCTGGCGATTTGCCATGGAGTATCGGGATCGGTCACAGGCTGCATCACATGAACCGCAAACGCGGCAATCCAAACCAACAACACCATTACATGAACATTTACTAGCTGCTTCCAACGATTCATGTCTCACCCGCTCCCAGAACTGGATGATTTGCACTGCATGGCCTTTGGACTCACAGGCTTGGCATCCTCCCCCATGATAACACAACGAAAAAGGCCGCCGACAGGCGCCCTTAAAAAGGCTCTGCGGCGGCTTCACGTGTTCACAATGCTTGTTCCTTCAGAATGGCTTGTTTCTTCCGTATGGCTAGTTCTCCGAGTACGGTCTGTTCTTTCCGTGCTTTTGCGGGACGACAATCAAGTAGCCTTCCATAGGCCCGTTGTGGGCCGCGTCCGCGTGGCTGGTACAGATGAGGTGAAACATCCCCGGTTTGTTGGCTTTCAGGCGCAAATCCGTAGTTTGATTCCGGTGAACGACTCCGTTGACCTGATACCCCTCAAGGACTACCGGGTGGTCATGGCCTTTGACGCCCCGGATCTTCAACACGACGTCGTCCCCTTCGTTGACCACCCACACTCCTGGATCAAACCGGTAAACTTCGACTTTTGAACCATCGGTTTGCTTGGCTGCAATCTCGTTGGTCACGATTTGATAAGTCACGGTATTTGCGAACACTTGGGGTCCAAAAACGGTCAGGGCACCCAAACACGCCGCAAATCCGGTCGCGGCTTGGACTGCCATCATGGTTGTGCGCAGCACTTTCAACACCCACCCAAAACTTGATAGTCTGTGGACTTTAGGGTGTGCCAGTCTGGGATTTTTCATACTCAATTCCAGATTTCACATGTAAATCTGCGTAAAGCCCGCCCAGGCGGACCAACTCGTCGTGGCTTCCCTGCTCGACAATCTGGCCGCGATCCAGGACAAAGATGCGGTTGGCATGGCGAATCGTCGACAAGCGATGGGCGATGACTAGCGTCGTCCGGTTGGCGGCTACGGCACTCAGACCCGTTTGCACCAGTTCCTCTGTTTGGCTGTCCAAGCTCGCTGTCGCCTCGTCCAAAATCAGGACGCGCGGATTTAACGCGACAATCCGGGCAAACGAAATCAATTGGCGTTCTCCCATGGAGAGGTTGGCCCCTTTGGCCACAATGTGCGTGTCGTATCCGTGAGGCATCCGTTCGATGATTTCGTGCGCCCCTACCGTCTTGGCCGCGCTTACCGCGTCTTGCCTGGAAATCTCCTGGCGAAACAAGCGAATGTTGTCCAGGATGCTTCCACTGAACAGGTAAACATCCTGTTGGACGAGTCCGATTAAACGGTGAAGGTCCGTTTGCGCAATCTCCTTGATGTCGATTCCGTCGAGCGCGATGACGCCCTCATCCGGTTCGTAAAAGCGGGTGAGCAGGCTCATCACCGAGCTTTTTCCTGCCCCCGTCGCACCTACAAAGCCTACAAATTCACCGGGTTCCACCGAAAACGAGATGTCCCTCAACACCGGTTCATCTGCTACATAGGAAAACCAGACGTGCGAAAAGTCGATTTTGCCCGCAATCTCCTTCAACCGGCTCGCATCCACCGGCTGCTTTGCGTCCTGAATCGCCGGCACGATGTTCAATACGGTTCCAATCCGATCCGCGGCCACCATCGCGGATTGCAGCGTGTTCCACTGCTGTGTAACCGAGTTGATGGGCTGAAAGAACCGCTGGATGTAGCTGATGAACGCGTACAGGGTGCCAAACAAAATGACGCGGTGCAGTACGGCTCCACCGCCGATCCAAACCACAGCTGCGACGGCGACATTGCCAAGCAGTTCAAGGACCCGGTTAAACAGCACAGAAATTCCGTATTCACTGACGTTGGCCTGCCTGTGGGACGTGTTCAACTTTGAAAAATGGTCCAACTGCCGCTTTTCCTGGCGAAAGATTTGGATGATGCGGATGCCTGCCAAGTTCTCAGCCAGAAACGCCACGATATTCGACAGCCGGGTGCGGGTTGTTTGATAAGCGGCCCGCAAACGGGCGCGAAACACGAGAGACACCGCAAAAATGATGGGAAGAATGAGCATGCAATAGGCGGCAATGCGGCCGTTTAGTTCAAACATCGCGATCACAATCATCACGATGGACAATCCGTCCCGCACCAGGCTCAAGAAAAACCCTGTAAAAAACTGGTTCACCGTTTCCGTATCGCTCGAGACGTTCGTGACTAAACGGCCGATGGCGTTCTTGTCAAAAAACGACATGGCTTGGCTTTCGATGTGTTTGAACAAATCCAGCCGGATCCAGCGAATAATGCTCTGTCCCGTGTACTGCAAGACAATCAACTGCACGTAGTTGGCAACGACACCGAGGATCACCATGCCGACGTATACAGCGGAGACGACCAACAGCCCGTGTGGATTTGGGTTCTTAGCCGCAATGTCCCGGTCGATCGCGATTTTCACCAACCAAGGCTGCAAAACGGAAGTCGCATTGAACACGATGACTAGCCCCAAAACAAGTAAAAAGCTCCACGAGTACGGCTTGGCGTAGGGAAGCAGACGGAGTAAACTGTGCAATCCGCTGCCGCTGGCCCGTTTGTCTTTCATACGGCCGCCTCCTCCCCCTGTTCCTGCAGCGCATACATCTCCGCATAAATGCCGCCCGATGCAAGAAGCTCTTCGTGGGTCCCCCGCTGTGCAATGCGCCCGTTGTCGAGGACCAAAATCAAGTCCGCATGGCGGACGGCCGACAAGCGGTGAGCAATAATAACCGTCGTCTGATCGCGCCGGTGCTGCGCCAGGTTTGAGATGATCTCCTTTTCCGTGTTCATATCCACAGCCGACAAACTGTCGTCCAGGATGAGAATGGGAGCGTCCTTCAAAAATGCCCGGGCGATCGCCGTTCTTTGTTTTTGCCCCCCAGAAAGCGCGACGCCGCGTTCGCCAATCAGAGTGTCAAACCCGTTTTTGAAGTGACGGATGTCGTCGTAGATGTGAGCAAAACGGGCCGCCTCCTCAATTTCTTCCGGAGTGCAGTCCTGTTTGCCGAAAGCGATGTTTTCGCTGATGGTGGTGGAAAACAAAAATCCATCCTGTGGAACGTAAGCGACGGCTTGGCGCAAAACATCCAGGCTCAGAGAGCGAATGTCGTGCCCGTCGAAGAACACACATCCTGGCATCGGGTCAAACACCCTGGGCAACAAGTTGGCTAAGGTCGTCTTCCCGGACGCCGTTTTTCCCACGATGCCAAGGGTCTGCCCCTGACCAATGCGAAAGGAAATGTCCGACAGAGCCGGCCGGTCGCCGTCTGGATAGCGAAACTCAGGCAGATTGACGCGAATGTCTCCGCGGATGCGCGTGACGTCGACGGGATGTTCCGGGTCTTTGATTTCCGGTTCCTCACTCAACAGGACGCGAAGCCTGGCCAAAGAAGCGGATGCCCTTTGAAAGTTGTTGATGACAAATCCGATTTGCTGCAAAGGCGTAATGAGCATGCCTAAGTAAAGCGTGAACGCCACAAACGACCCGAGCGGAATGTGTCCGTCAAGCGTCATGTAACCCCCGTAAAGCAGTGCGACGGCAAAACTGATGGACCCCATGAGTGGAATCATGGATTGAAACAAGGCGCCCTGCCGAACCGCTGCCAACTGGCGTTTGACAATCGCATCGACTCGTTGCTCAAACCGCCCAGCGTCCACTTCCTCGTTAGATGTAGCCTTGATGAGCCGGATGGCCGCAAAACTTTCCTCCGCAAGGTCCGCCATGTCGGACAAAGCCTCTTGGACTTTGCGCGAGGCCAACCGAATTTTTGGTCCCCACCAAATGACAAACAGCGGAACAAATAGAATGGGTATGATTGCAACGAGCGTTAACCGGACACTAACGGTGCGAAAGGTCATAAACAGCGTAGTTATCAACAAAAAAATCGAGTTGGTCAGGATGTTCAGCCCGCCAGACAGGCTTTCCCGCACAGACCGGACATCGGTCATGGCGTGGTTTAATAAATCCCCGATGCTTCGCTGCCGGTAGTACCCTGCTGATAACAACTCCCAGTGGGTAAACAGACGCTGCCGCAGAGAATACTCGAACTGACGCCCGGTTTTGCCGTTTCCGAATTGGCCAATCCCATACAGCACGACGTACATCACTCCGACCAGCAGCAGCATACCGCTGTAGTAGCGCAGGTTGGCCGCATTCAATCGGCCGGCCTGCAGTGCGTTGGTAAATTGCCCAAGCAAATTTGGAAACTGCACCATGACGACATTGGACAACACGATGGAAAGCATCGAAATGAGATAGGTCCATTTGTGCTCTCGTAGAAACTGCCAGACTAAACGTTTGGGATCGATTGACAACTCCTCCTCCCCAAACTACCGCAATCGAGCGACGATATCCTTTTGCTCTTGTTCATACCCGGGTTTTCCCAGCAGTGCGAACATATTCACTTTGTAATCTTCTACTCCCGGCTGATCAAAGGGATTGACTCCCATCAGCAGACCGCTGGCTGCACAGGCCAACTCGAAGAAGTAAAACAGTTGCCCCAGGCTCTTTTCGGAGCGGTCCGGCACCGATAAGAGAATGTTGGGCACGCCGCCGTCCGAGTGGGCGAGTGCGGTTGCAAGCCGGGCTTGCTCGTTGATCCAAGACAGGGGTTTGCCCGCGAGGTATTCCAGTCCGTCGTCCACTTTAGTCTCCGAAGGCAAAGACAAGTCGCGTTGTGCGTTTTCGACGCGCACCACCGTTTCAAACAGGTTTCTCGAACCCTGCTGAATAAACTGCCCGAGGGAGTGCAGGTCTGTGGTAAAGGCTACGGAAGACGGGTAGATACCCTTTTGGTCTTTCCCTTCACTTTCCCCAAACAACTGCTTCCACCACTCCGCAAAGCTTTTCAGCGCCGGCTCGTAACTCGCCAGGATCTCCGTCGTTTTGCCTTTGCGGTACAGTGCGTTTCTCACCGCAGCGTAGCGATATGCGGCGTTTTCCGCGACACTTGGGGAACGGAGGCTGTCTTGCATCTGCGCGGCCCCTTGAACGAGGGACAACACATCTACTCCCGCGGCCGCTAAAGGCAACAGACCGACTGGAGTCAACACGGAGTAGCGTCCGCCGACGTCGTCGGGAACGACGAACGCCTTCATCCCCTCTTCTACGGCCAGGGCGTGCAGGGCTCCTTTGGCCTTGCCGGTGGTGACGTAGATGCGGCGCTTCGCTTCCTTTTCGCCAACCTGCTCTATCAAATACTGCCGCAAGATGCGAAACGCGACAGCAGGTTCGGTGGTTGTTCCCGATTTCGAGATGACGTTCAAGCAGACGCGCTTGCCCTGCAGCACGTTCAACAAGTCAGACAGGCCGTCGCTGCTCAAGTGATTTCCCGCAAAGTAAATTTCCGGGCCGCCGCGCTTTTCTGCGGACAGTTGGTTGTAATACTCAGGTTTACTCCACTCCAGTGCAGCCCTGGCACCCAAATAGGAGCCCCCAATGCCTACCACCACCAAGGCGTCGCACTCACTTTGGATCTCCTTGCCCGCAGTCAGGATGTCGTCGAGGCCATTCGCCAGAATGTCGCTAGGCAGGTTAAGCCAACCCGTAAAGTCGCTGCCAGGAACCTGCCGGTTGTGCAAACGTTCATGGAGGTTTTTCACAAACGGATCGAAATAGAGCCATTCTTCTTCCCGCAAAAATGCCTGCGTAAAACTCAAATCCAACGTGACCATTGTACGACCTCCTATTTGCATCCGTTACCCCTTAAGCCGTATCCAATTTACAACTTTTCGATTCGAGGGTAAAGGATTTACAATTGTTCATAGCGTGTGTTCATAGCGTGTGAATAACCAGACGCTTTTTTAAACGAGACGTTTTCTCAACCAGGGGTGAATCCATGAAGGACCGTTCCGAACGCCAACAACAACTGCTCGAAGTCCTCAACCGCAAACAAGACGCCGTTACCGGTTCGGACCTGGCTTCGCAAATGGGTGTAACGCGACAGGTCGTCGTCCACGATATTGCCATTTTACGAGCCGCAGGGCACCCAATCTTGTCTACTCCGCGCGGTTATTGGCTGCAGCCGCAAAGCACGCTAAAAAACCGGTATGTACTTGCCGTGTCTCATCCACCCGACCTGACACAAACAGAACTGACCATTTTAGTCGATCACGGCATCCACGTACTCGATGTGGCGGTGGAACATCCACTATACGGGGAACTGCGCGGTTCATTGCACCTGGCTTCGCGCCGGGATGTTGCGTTTTTCATGGAGCAGCTCAAGAACGCAGGCGCAACCCTTCTGTCTTCTCTGACAGACGGCGAACACCTGCACACGGTGGAGTGCTCCGATTTGCAAAGCCTCAACGAGGCGTCCGCCAAGTTGCGAGCCGCGGGCATTCACGTCTTCGACTCCGGACCTGTGGCCTAAAGTGAGGCGCGACGTTACGCCTGTCACAGGTTACGCCTGTCACGTTGCCGGCATAAGCCATCCGGCCAGCGCGTAAAACAAGGTGCAAACCGCCGCCACCGGCCAGGCCGCCTTGAGTTTGAGTTTGGCATACTCCATAATGGGCAATTTCATCACCGTGGCCATGGCAACCGTGTTGTCGCTAAGCGGCGAGGCAAAGCCTCCGAAAGTCCCGCTGGCAAAAACAGCTCCAGCAATGAGAGGCAAGGACGCATGCGTACTGATGGCCAAAGAAAAGCCCAACGGAAGCAGCATGCCCCATGTGCCAAAAGAAGAGCCAATGACATAGGAAATGACGCACCCAAAAGCAAACAAAACCGGCGCAATGAGCTGGTGTGGCACCAACCGGCCAATTGCTCGCTCTGTGTAATTGACAAACCCGAGGTCCGTCGACACGGCGGAAACCGCCCACACCAAGGTTAAAAGCACAATGACTCCCATCATTTCGTTGCCGCCGGCCAGGAACCCAAAGAGAGTACGCGAGATGGGTTGCCGCTGCACCGCATACCAGACAATCCCGGCCACCAAGGTGATTAGCAGCGCCTCGAGCATCGCCTTGGCCGCGTTTGCCGCTGCCAGGGCACCAAAGAACGTCCTCGCATGCAAATGTCCATCCCACCAGGTAAAGAATAGGGTTAAAACTAAAAGCATGACCAAGGGGACTGCCAAGTTCAACAAGCGCGGCGCGATGTGCTCGGAAACCAGTTCCACCGGGTCCGGAAAATCGTCGCCAGCGCTTGGTTTTGTGCGTTGTCGAATCCCATCTGGAACCAGTTCCGCGCCGATTTCTGCGTTTCCCAATGCGTCTGCCATGAATAGTTTGCTCTCGGCAGTCAATCGGACAGGGCGGTCAGCCCGCCGGGTTTTGCGAGAACTCACGCGCGGCCTCGACGGAAATGACGACCCTGCCGGGTGGGTCATCACCGCAGCGTCCGAAGCGGCCAAAACGCCGTTGTCTCGGACTGCGTCTGTCTTTGGGCCAGCGGCGCCATGCCTCAGTGAGTCTTTTCGAAGGAAGGTGGTATACAGCCCATAGGCAAGCATAGCCCATGAAAAGAAGTTCAACGGGATGCTCCACAAAAACAAATCAAAAGCGGTTTGGCTCACCGCATGGTTGCGGTTTGACGAGGAGATCAAAGCGACCATGTAACCCACGAACGCGGTCCCAATAGGAACGATGGCCGTAAATGGGGTGGCGGTGAGGTCAATGATCAGCGCGACTCTTTCCTTGGGTACTTTAAGCCGTTCAAACACCTGTTTGATGACGGGCGCAACGGTAATGATGCGGAAATCCGGAGCCATAAAAGTGGCGAACGTGGAAAGCCAGACTACGGCAAAGGCACCGCGAATGCTCTTCACACGGCCTTCCATCCAACGCGCAAATCCAGCGACTCCTCCGGTAACGCGAACCAGGCCAACAAATGCCCCAAACCCATACAAAAACACGATGAGCCGCAAGTTGTCTGGGATGGTCAACTCCTTCAAAACATAGGAGAGAAACCCGTCAATTCCTCCTAGAAACGACCGGTGAATCATGTAAGCACCAGCCAACAGGCCGACAGCCAATCCCGGCAGGACTTGGCGGGTGACCACCGCCAGCGGAATAACCAATAAAAACGGGACGAGTGACCACGCCGTGTCGTACACACCGTTCGCTCCTTCGCTTTGAGATGTTATGTGGTACGTCGCGGATTACAGAAACTTCCGCAGCAAGAACGGAAATCCCCATAATGGATAACATCTCTCAACGAAACCGAAGTCATACAGCGGCAAACGCCGCACAAGCGCGAGGCGGAGGCGAGTTCAAAGTGCGATTCAAGGACCAGCTCAAAGAGACGTTAATGACGAGCTCAAAGTGTTAAGCCGCCGCGCCCATCGAGTTCTTCAATTTTGCGCAGCAACTCTTTAGGGGTGTGCAATGCAGCCTCGACAGGCGGCTTCATGACACTTTTCGCCTCGATCACTTCGTCGGGGCAATACCACACGGCCGACAGCCCGCAGGCTCTGGCCCCTGCGACGTCGTTGGCGTAGTTATCCCCGACCATCAGGGCTCGACTGGCTTCAATTCCGACTCGCTCACAGGCTGCCTGATAAACCGAGGGGTGCGGCTTGGCCATGCCGATGTCTTCCGAGACAACCACGGCCTGCGGGGAAAAGTAATCCGCAAGTCCAGTCGCCTTCATTTTGATGTTCTGAAAATCAGGCGATCCGTTGGTCACAATGCCCAATTTGTAGTCATTGCGAAGTCTGTCGAGCATCTCCAGTGTTCCCGGAAACACCATCAGCGTGTCTTTCAACGTGTCGGCATAGACCTTGTGAAAGTGGGCCGCTTCGACAGACGTCTTCTCCTGGCCAAGGTCGCGCCACGCGCGCACAAACCGCTCAATGCGAAGGTCCTCCATACTCAAGCGGCGCTTGTCGTACTCCGGCCACAGTTCGTCGTTGTGGTGCATGAACCGGGGTATAAAGCCTTCCGGCACAAAACCGTAGATTTGCTCAAGGGCCTGGGTTAACCCCAAGTGGTACTGGCGGCGAGTGTCCACCAAGGTATGGTCAAGGTCAAAAAAAATGGCTTGAAACAAAAGTTCGGCCTCCTATGGGCGTAGCACAGGCCGCGCGTCTTGTGATGAATCGCCCTTGCAGGCACAACAAGCCCGATGCCTTCAGGTGAATCATCCTCTCTATTTTACCGCAAACCCAATCGCGCGAAATTTTCTGTACCTTCTTCCGCGACCCTCAGTGTACAATGGGTGAAGCCAACGAAACAACATGGAAAGGACGAACGATTGCGTTGCAGATGAAACAAAACTTCATTACGTTGTTTGCGGGGGTACAGTGGCTGTCGTTTATGTTCGCCAACACCGTGGTCATTCCGCTGTCGGTGGGGGCTGCGTTCCATCTGTCACCCAGCCAGATTGGCGGTACGATGTCGCGATCGTTCTTGCTCACCGGCCTTGCCTGCCTCATTCAAATTTTACTCGGTCACGGTCTGCCGCTGATGGAGGGCCAGTCCGGGTTTTGGTGGAGCATCATACTGAACTTGGCGGCCATGGGATCGGCCTCCGGCTTGTCGCTTGCAACGGTGGGAGGAAGCTTGGCTGTTGGAATGATAGCCGGCGGCATTCTGATGTCCATATCCGGACTCATGGGCTTGCACAAGTTGTTGAACCGGCTGTTCAGCCCGGTCGTGATGGCGGTCCTGCTCATTTTGCTGGCAGCGCAGCTCATTGACATGTTTCTCAAGGGGATGTTGGGGCTCAGTCAGTCTAGTCAAATTCACATGGGCATTGCAGGGCTTTCCATTGGCGTGGCCTTATTGGTTGCCGTGCTGACGATTAAAGGCAAAGGGCTGCTCAGCAACTTTTCCATTCTGATTGGACTTGTCCTCGGTTGGGTGCTGTACGTTGCACTGTTTGGGCAGTCTACAACGCCTGTAACCCTAAACTGGAAAGACATTTCAGAGACTTTTGTCTGGGGAACTCCAGCTTTTAATGCGGGCATCATTATTGCCGCCATCCTTACGGCGTTCATCAACACGACCAACACCGTGGCGACCTTGCGCGCTTCCCAACCGCTGTTTGAAGTCTCCGTGCAAGACGCAAGGTACCGCCGTTCGTTTTTGTGGACCGGCATCTTTACGGCGTTATCTGGAATCCTATCTTTGGTAGCCTACGCCCCATATACCTCATCGATTGGCTTTTTACGCACAACCCGGCTTCTCAATAAAGCTCCTTTCATTGTCGGGGCCGTGCTGTTCACACTGTTGGGGTTGGTGCCTGGATTGGCCGCTTTTTTTGCGACCTTGCCCATCAGCATCGGGGACTCTGTACTGTTTGTCGCCTATTTGCAGTTGTTTGGTGCAGCGCTGCAAAACCTGGACGGCATGAAATTTACGTTTCGAACCATCTTTCGCATCGCCGCTCCGACGCTGACGGGTTTAGCCATCCAAAGCATGCCGACGCAGTCCTTTGCCAGTCTGCCTGGGCTCGTTCGCGCCATTGCGGGAAACGGGATGCTGGTTGGAATTTTGATTGCCGTGATTTTGGAAAATACCGTGCGATGGCATCGTTTGGACGGATCGCAAACGCCCACAAGTACGACGTAGAACTGGTGTGAAACGTTTGCGGGAGTTCGCGTCGTTTCGGAGCACCTTGACGGCCGCCGGGCGCCGCTGCATGGCATCGCGCCCCTGGGCGGCGTTAATTGGCGCCGTTCGATGGCCAGTTCACGTGTTCGGAGACAAGCTTCTTGCCGGAGGCCGTGTTCAGCGTCAGCAGTACGGTCTGATCGGCGCTGTGGTAATACGCATCGGCCTGGGTCACGCTTTTATCGGAACCCCGGGAAGAGTACACGATGGTCATGGAGTTTCCGCCATCCAATTTGTAGTACTGGTGCATTAAACTCAAAGCCTGTTGTTCCAACTGCTTGTCTGGAATCGGCTGGTTCAAGTGCAAGACGCAAAAATCGCTTTGAAATCCGGATGCATCGTCAGAAATGTCCGCGATACCAATGTGGTGGTCGATCACGTACGTGTTAAACACAGAACCCGTTTTCGCGCGAACGCTCAACGCATGAATGGTTTCCGTCGCAATCATGCCGCCTACCCCCAACAAGAGGATGGCCCCAAACACAAACAACAGCTTGTTTCGGCGGGACGATGCCTTAGCCGACGGTTGACCCACAGTTTGTCCCATGACCGATTCCCCCTGTACCGGCTCAACTTTCATTAAACTTTACGTTATACGATGGGATCGACAAGATCAACTGAAGAAAAAGAAGTACTATAAGGATGTCGGCGGCCAAGCAGGTGGTCGTATAATGACAGTCTCAACGCAATCTCAGGTTCCGGCCCATACCGGCTTCAGGACTAGAACAAGGAGGCAGAAGCCATGCAAATGTTAACCACCGAAGAAGAGTTGAACCAGGCGTTGTCCGCACACCCGGGAAAACCGGTCGTCATCTTTAAACACAGTACACAGTGCCCTATCAGCGCCGCTGCATACCGACAAGTGGAACAGTTCGTCGCGGCGGACACTGCGCCGGTGTATCTGATCCGAGTTATCGAAGAGCGGCCGCTGTCCAATTACTACGCTGAACACTTCGGGGTCAGGCATCAATCTCCGCAGGCCATCGTCATGCGCGACGGGAAGGTGCTGTGGAATGCCTCCCATTACGACATCACCGCAAAAGCGCTGAGCAACGCGATCCAATAGTTTCAGTTCACCAAGAACGTGAATTCAGAAGAACGCGCTTGGATGGGGCAAGTCCATGATGCAAATCCTCGATACAAATGGATGAGGCAAATTGACTCGGGATTGTCGACGGGGAACCAGGGGTTCAAGTCGTCCGGAGAGGAGTGAAACGATGCGAATTTTATTGGTTGAAGACGAAAAAAGGCTGGCATCCGCTCTTTTGCAGTTGTTTCAAGACAATCACTACTTGGCAGATGTCGCCCATGACGGCGTGAGCGGTTTAGACCTAGCCCTGACCAACAGCTACGACGCGCTGGTGCTCGACATCATGCTCCCAAAACTGGACGGCTTAGAAATTGTGCGGCGCGTCCGGCAGGAAGGATTAGACGTCCCCATCCTGTTGCTCACCGCACGCGACACCGTAGACGACAGGGTGAAGGGCCTTGACGTGGGAGCCGATGACTACCTGGTGAAGCCTTTTGCGAACAAGGAACTGCTTGCCAGGGTGAGGGCTTTGACGAGGCGCACAGGCAATTTGACCGGTACGGAAAACATGCAGGTTGGTCCGTTTGTCATTGATTTTTCCGAACGGGTTGTCAAACAGGGTTCGCGGTCTCTGACACTGACCACAAAAGAGTTTCAGTTGTTAGAACTCCTTCTCAGAAACCACGGCAAGGTCCTGTCCAAAGAGTTGATTTTGGACCGAGTTTGGGGTCCAGATGCCGAAGTGATCGGCAATGCTGTGGAAAACTACATTCACTTTCTGCGAAAAAAAATTGATGAGCCGAACCAACCATCGTACATTGAAACCGTACGCGGCGTCGGCTACGTTTTTCGGCTGCCGAAAAGCTGATGATGGACAGACGCGAGACTAATCCCGTCTTTCGGCGCGTGCGAGTTCGTTTGACGATGCTCACGGTGGGAATTGTGCTGTTGCTATACATCATCACGTCTGTGTCGGTATACACCATTGTGCAGCAGGTAGTCATCCGGTCGATTGACACCCGCATCACCGGCATCGTCAATCAGTTGGCCACGACCGACGTGCAAACCGTCATCAATAGCCTGTCGCCGGAATCGGAAACGTACTTGCTGTTCGTCACCCCGAACCAATTCATGACGAATCTGCCGCCAAGTCTCGACACTGAAGTTGCGAACCTCTTCAACACTCATCCTAGGCGGAGCCATTGGGTGGTCAACTTCAGTGAAGGAGACAACCAGTTCCGGATGGTCTACTTTCCCATCGGGGTGTCTTCAGCCGACCCGACAATGCTGCCGGCTCGCTACATCCTCATCGTCACGAACATCACCCGCGAATTGGCCGTGTTGAGCCGTCTGGGCGAAGTTCTGTTGTTTGTAGGCATTGCCGGAACCGTACTCGCAACACTTGCCGGTTTTTTCTTGGCCGAGCGCACCTTGCGCCCCGTGCGAAAGGCATGGCAGCGTCAGGTGGATTTCGTAGCCGATGCTTCCCACGAACTGCGAACCCCGCTGGCCGTCATTCAATCGAACCTGGATATTGTGTTGGACCATTCCAATGAAGGCGTGTTAGACAACCTCGAGTGGATCAACAACGCCCACAACGAGGCCCGGCGCCTTTCCAAACTGGTAGCGGACTTGCTCACGCTCGCGCGAAGCGATTCCCAAGCCGCCGCTTTGCACATGGACGACGTGGACCTATCGGCTCTGCTCGACCACCTCGTGGAATTGTTCCAAACCGTTGCCCAGGCCGGTGAGCTTTCGCTGACGCAAGAGATCGAGCCAAACATCCACATCCAAGGCGACAAGAGCCGTCTGCACCAGTTGTTCGTCATCTTGCTGGACAACGCGTGCAAATACACAAACCCGGGCGGGAGCATCTACCTCTCTTTAGCTTCGCAAAAAGGAGGCGCCATCGTCCGCATTTCCGACACCGGGCAGGGAATTGACGAACAGGACATCGACCGGGTCTTTGAACGCTTCTACCGGGCCGATAAGGCGCGCGAACGGGATGGGGCATCGGGAGCTGGATTAGGGCTGGCGATTGCCAAATGGGTTGCCGAAGCCCATGGAGGCAAGATCCAACTGCAAAGTCAAGTTGGGCAAGGAACAACGGTCACGGTGCAATTGCCCCTGTGAAAGGGCAGCCTGCGAGGAGCCCGTTCGCAAAGTTGGCCAGAGCGAGTGTCTGCTGGCCTAGAACGGTTCATTGGCCGTCAACGACACGTATCCCGGCCTCAGCCAAGTACTTGTGGTAGAACTCCGCCAAATCGTTGGCTGCCGTAAGAGTGGCTTGCACGGCATTCAGAGGTCCAAAGCGGCCCTTGGCAAGCTCTTTCAAATTGACCGATGTCGCTTCATTCACCCGGTATTCATCCTCGGCCAACTCGTAAAAGCGATTGATTTGAGTCGTCGCCCACTTGAGGTCGACGTCCACGGTCAGACATGCGTGAGCCAATATGTATCCTGGGTGCGGGGATTTCATGCCCGCCAGTCCTCCGCGCCACGCTTGTGCCGTGCCGACGAGTTTTTGGCCTTCGACGAGTACGTTGTACGTCCCATCGCAGTAACTGCCAGGCAAAGCCCCGGTGGTCGCCTCAATGCCGTACCCATTCAACCATTGGATCAACGGATCGCACAGCAAGCGGTAGTACGCATCCGTTGTAGCCGGGTTGGGGGTTCTAGGCAACAGGTACGACAGGTGAAGGACTCCGTCGCCTTGCGGAACGGCAGTTCCCCCGGTCTGTCGGACGATCACGCTGCAATTTTCACCCATCAGCGTGCTTTTGGCAATCTGGCCGCTCGCGGAGGAGACGTCTTTGCGACTGACGCCAATACCCCGCCGATGGGCGGACCTCCATACGCGTACGACAGGAGGGCACAGTTCCTTGGCGACCTCTTGGCCAATCTGAACGTCGAGGTCAATGTTGTGCTGAGGGTCCATCATGTCTTCAGTTTGAATGACGGCGATTTCCCTCGGAAGGCATTGAAGGTCTTGTGAAGTCACCATTCTCTTCTCGGTTCCCCCTGCCTCAGTTGAGTTTACAACTTGTTTTGGTTGTAGCCTTTGAATTTTTCCCGGACTGTATCTAACTCGGCTGCGGACAACAAGATCGGACCTCCTAAGGACTGAGCAACAAAGCTCAAATGTGCCAGGTACTCAATGGTTGTTGCGTGATAAAACGCTTCCTGCAGGGTTTTACCGGCAGCGAGTACGCCGTGGTTTTGCAGCAAAACGCCAAGTCCTGTGCGAAACGTCTGCATGACTGCGTCCGCGAGTTCCGGGCTTCCATACGTGCGGTACGGAACCACGGGAATTTCGTTGCCCATGGTCGCCACGATATAGTGTACCGCGGAAACGGGTTTCCCTGCACAGGCAAACGCCGTCGCGTACAAGGAATGCGTGTGAACAAGCGCATGGATGTCCGGCCTTGCCAAATACACTGCCGTGTGCATGGGAGTTTCTGACGAGGGCTTGCGCAAGCCCTGTTGAACTTCTGGGTGGTTCAAATCGACTAAGCACACGTCTTGCAGCTCCAGGCTGTCGTAGGGCAAGGCTGTCGGTGTAATCAAAAACCGGGATTCGTCAATCCGGACACTGACGTTCCCGGACGTTCCCATCGAGAGTCCTTCTGAGCTCAAGCGCTGGGCAAACTCGATCACATTGCGACGCAACGGGTCTTCATCGAAGTTTTCCACGGTCTTCCTCCCGGGAGTCAAGGTTCAACTGACTCTGAATTTCTGTGAATGCGCTGGATGCCCCTCAGTTCGCGTACAAACTGGGCGGCGCTGGCCGAAAGCTGGCTTTCTCGCAACGCGATCAGGGTTATGGTACGAACTCCAAGGACGGCATCGACAACGGCGATCTGCACAAGCCGTCTCTCCGTCAAATCGTCTTGCACAGCCGATCGCGGTAAAAACGACAATCCGACGCCGTTTTGAACCAGACGATTGATGCTCTCTAAACTGTCGGTCTCCATCGCGATGGGAATGGGCACGCCTCGCTCGCCGGCGAGGCGGACAATCATCTGTCGAAGACCAGACCCTTCCCTCATGAGCACAAACGAGTAGTTTGCCAACTCTCCAAAGTATACCGCACCGGCCTGTGAAAGCGGGTGCTCGGGGGAGGCGACCAGCAATACGTCGTCTTCGAACAAAGGCACTGTGTCGACCTCGTCAATCCACTTGCCATCTACTGTGGTCACCACGCCAATGTCAATTTCCCGCTGTTTCAGGAGTGTCCAGACCTCGCGGGAGGACCCGGAGCGGACCTGGAACTGCACGCCTGGATGCTTGGCTCTGTAGTCTGCCAACAAGGGCGGGAGTAAGTAGATGGACGGGGTCAGCCCGGCTCCGACGTAAATGGTTCCGGTCTCCGGGTCGGACAGAGTCCGCAGTTCGTCGAGCATCTTTTGTTCCAACGCCAAGAAGCTCTTCGCATAGCGGTAGGTCAATTCCCCGGCGCGATTGATGATCATTCGCTTCCCGACACGCTCGAACAGCTTCATTCCAAGTTGGCGTTCCAACTGTTGAACCTGACGGGTGATGGTGGGCTGCGTTAGGTGAAGGGACTCAGCCGCGCGAACCAGCGTTTCCTCCTCCACAATCTCCACAAGGGTCCGGTATAAATCATTCACGGGCAACGCCGCCTTTTTGAACGAATGTAGAAAGAACTTATGCATGAGTGGAAACGTGGAAACCTGTATATGCAATTTATGTATAGAAAGTATGCAACAAATCAATTTTACACATAAATATCTGCGTCATACACTAAGGATGCGAGAATTTATGAGGGGGCATCCCATTGATACATGCAGTTGTAGGTGCACAGTACGGCGATGAAGGCAAAGGCAAGATGGTCGATTACTTTGCCGTTCAAGCTGATATGGTCATCCGTTACCAAGGCGGCGGCAACGCCGGACACACGATTGTCAACGAGCACGGGAAATTTGCACTTCACCTGGTTCCTTCCGGGATCTTTAATCCAAACACGGTCTGCGTGGTCGGGACCGGTGTCGTCGTGCACCCCATGAATTTGGTCAAAGAACTGAAATCTCTCCAAGACGGTGGAATCGACACCGGAAACTTGGTAATTTCCAACCGCGCGCACATCGTGTTGCCCTTGCACATCTGGCAAGACCAGTATGAGGAAGCATCGCGATCGAAAAAAGTAGGCACCACGCTTCAAGGCATCGGACCTGCGTATCAGGACAAAGCAGGCCGGTTCGGGTTACAGATTGGAGAGATGAAAGACCTCGAACACTTCCGGTCGCGGCTTTTGTCCACGTATGAAGCCAAACTGAAGCGCATGCCCGGAATCCGCGAATTCGGCGGCAGTTTCGACGACATGTGGAATGAACTCACAGCAGCCAGGGAAGTGCTTCTGCCTTACATCCAAGACACGTTGCCGCTCATTCGCCAGGCTGTTGAAGCCGGAAAGCACGTCTTGTTAGAAGGCCAGTTGGGGGTCATGCGCGATCTCGATTGGGGCGTGTACCCGTTTGTCACCTCCTCGTCCCCCATCTCGGGCGGCACTTCCGCTGGAGCCGGCATTCCTCCAACCGCGATTAAGCGGGTGACCGGGATTACCAAGGCGTATACCACAGCTGTCGGCGAAGGCCCCTTCCCGACGAAGCTGGAAGACGAAATGGGCAAGTTCCTGCAAGAGCACGGCCACGAATACGGAGCCACCACCGGACGCCCTCGCGCCACCGGCTGGCTTGACATCCCGACGCTGCGATACGGAGCCTGGTTAAACGGCTATACCGAATTGGCCATGATGAAACTGGACGTATTGAGCGGATTGTCGGAAGTGTCCATTTGCACGCACTACGATTTGAACGGGCAAAGCTACGACCTTCCCCTGCCCGCGTATGAATTGGAACAGGCCCAACCCGTGTACGAAACCCTTGCGGGCTGGACCGAAGACATCTCGGGATGCCGGAAATTCGATGATCTTCCCGAAGCAGCCAAAGAGTTTGTGCAAAAGATCGAGGAACTCGTCGGAGTACCGATTCGCTACATCTCAGTCGGTCCGGAGCGAAACCAAACCATTAGCCGAGAGTAGGAAGAGCGTCCCCAAGGCCGCCAGTGGTGGCCTTGGGTGGCTCGCTGCCCCCAGTTGAATCCCTTCAATGCAATCCGCATCCCTTAAACGCGATCCCATCCCGAAACGGAATCCCTGAAACGTCCTTGTCTCCAACTCCTCCTGATATATACCAATTTCCCCCAACAGTTGGGACCAAATGCGACGCACGGTGATGAAGGAACGGTTGCACCTGGCAATTTCGCCCACAACTGTCTGTCTCTTTTTGTCTGAAAATGAACGTTGGCGTAGACTCCAGTTGGCGTATACTACATATGAACATTTCAATTAGACTTTCCGATGAACTTTTGATGTAGTTCATTACATCTAGTACATATGGGCCTTTTACGTGAGGCTGCGATGACGTAGAGTATTTTTTGACACACTTAAGTTCAAGCGTTGCATGCCTTTTGAGGAACAACCTTAATCGAGCTGGGTGATCGTGCTATGAATGTCCTAAAAACCGCCGCCCGCCTGGTTCGCGAATCGTCCACCAGGTTGGACCACTACATTGTCGACTTTCTGCTGTCACACGCAAATCTCCTCCTGGCGTTGGTTGTTCTTGGACTTGGTATCTGGGGCATCTTCCTGCAGCACATTGTGTTTATAGTGGCTTTAATGGTTATCGGTGCATTGAGCTACTTTTTCGGAATCTCAGTGGCGTTGCTCACCGGGCTTTTTCTGAGCGTCGTCCGACTCATTCATCCGTATCTGCCGACGAGTGTCACTGTGGTGATCGTTGAACTCGTAGGCTACGGAACCATTGCTTGGCTCGGGTATCGTCATAAAGAGCAAAAAAGGCAACAAAAAGAGTCCGCATCCAGCCATGCCGACCACGTGATGCCGTGGACAGTGGCTAATGAAATGCGAACCTCTCTGGCAGCTGTTCGATACCTGTTGTTCCCTTTACACGATGAGGCAACAAGCCAAAACCTAGAAACTGTCACCAAGGAATTGTCCAGAATTGAGGACATGTTTAACAAAATAGAGGCTTCTCAGGAAAAGAACAATCGCAATGGAAAGTCAAACAAAGCCTCCATCAAATCATCCAATAAAACCACGAATTAAGGCCGAGTCAAAAGTTCAAATCGATGAAAATTTACTTTCACGACTCGAAAGCCCGCACGACTGACGCGGGAAACCCACAAGAAGAGTGCCGAAATCAGCGCTCTTCTTGGTCTTTTATAATATATCCCTCGCGAACGGCATAAGCCGCTGCCTGGACCCGGTTGCTTAAATGAAGCTTTTCAAGAATGTTTCGCACGTGATTTCGAACGGTATTCTCACTGATGAATAAGGCGCGGGCAATGTCGCGGTTCGTAGCGCCAGTACTGAGGTGCCTAAGCACTTCGACTTCGCGTTCCGTTAGTTGATCCACCTGGTCACTGACGGGTCTTTCCATCGGCTTGGATAATTCCGAAATGATTTGCATGGCTAAATTTCCGGGAATTACAGGTTCACCGTTGCTGACGCGACGGACCCCCTCAATGACCATCTGCGGATTTGCGCTTTTTAACACATAACCCGAAGCGCCGGACTTCACCGCTTCAAACAGGGTTTCCTCGGCGTCGGACACCGTGAGAATCAAAATTTTTACATAGGGATTTTCCCTTTTGATCAATCGGGTTGCTTCGAGCCCGCCGCAGACGGGCATGTTGATATCCATGAGCACCACATCCGGGAGCAATTCCGCGCACTTTTCAACAGCAATCTGCCCGTTTTCTGCTTCCCCGACAACATCGATGTCGTCCGAACGGCTCAGAATACCGCTTACCCCTTGCCGAAACAATTCGTGATCGTCAACGACCAAAACACGAATTTTCGAACGGCTCGAGTCGTTTTCACTCATTTTTTTCCGCTCCTTCGTCACGTTCTCAAAAAACCTCATACAATTTATCATACACCTTTAAACATTTTTAAACATGGCTCTTTTGTACAGCATCGTTACCCACTTGGATAGCCCAATGAGGTACAATTGGACTACCGTAAGCCAATGTCCTCCATATGCTAATCATACATTATGTGCTACATTTAAGGTAAGAAGCAATTCTGCGAGGTGCTTGTCGGTGCCGGACTTAGCTCAACCCGTTGCAAACCTCAACCTAGCCAAACATTCTCCATTGCTGCCCTCCTTTCTGTTGGAAGACGTTTTTGAGCATTCCTCAGAAGGGATGGTTATTCTAGATGCGAACCGTCAGGTCTTGTACATGAACAAGGCTGCAAAAGAGATGACGGGGTACGCGAGCCATCGTTGTGGAGAGTTCTGCGGCACGTTGTTTCGCTGCCAAACGGAGGGCAAGTCCGCTTTACAAAACGACAAGTGCTTTGGGTCCCGGGTACTAACCACGAAAGCGCCCATCGACACGGAAATGAACATCGAAACCGCCTCCGGAGACCACCTCATCGTCTCGGTAAACTATTCCTATATCCCTGCAGAGGACGGGGGCAGCTACCTGCTTATGACTCTGCGAGACATTACGAATCAAAAACACCTTGAAAAAGAACGCAGACAAAAAGAGGCATTGAACCATACCCTCCAAGAACGGGAACGCTTAGCCCGGGATTTGCACGACGGAGTCGTTCAAGAGATTGCCTACGCGAACATGCAGATGAAGGCACTCTTAGACGATGTTGCCCAAGGCAAAGAACCCGATCCACAACTGATGGAGAAAATCAGTCAAGTTCTCGACAACAGTACGATTGAACTTCGACAGGCCCTTTTCGACCTGACATTCCGTGTTACGGAGGACCTGGCTTCGTACATCAAGCACTACGTCCAGGAATTTGAGACGAGAACTGCCATTCCTGTGCACTATCAATTGGTCGGTACGCCAATCAGCGTCGACCCTGCGGTCACCAGCCAACTTGCGAAGATGATTCAAGAATCCATGACGAACATCCGCAAACACGCACAGGCCCGGAAAATCCATTTCACGGTTGCCTTTTCGCCAGAGAAAGACCGCGTCTTACTGTCGATCCGAGACGATGGCTGCGGATTTGACCCAACACTCCAACCCTCAGTCGGCCACTATGGTATGAAGACCATGAAAGAGCGCTGCAAACAGCTCGGTGGCACCTTCTCCTTAGACTCCGCAGTGAACAAAGGCACATCTATTCGCATTGAAGTTCCAATTGCTTGAAGAACTAGTCTAAACGGGCTAGTTTCAAATGACTCACTTTCACTTCATGAAGATAGAATACAATGCGCCTTCCCGATACAGAAGGCGAGAGTATTATGAAATCGTAATCAAAACAGTGCCTTGTTAGCAGGAGGGGTGCCTCAGTGATTCGCAGTGGACGCTCTACCAATTCCCAAATCCTCTCGTTTCCGTACACCGGAGTAGTTCAGAAAGTCGAATTCCCTTCACTGGATCGGTTTATTGAAGAACTGGGTCATGAGAACATCGAAAGCGTTCGACTGGACGTATTTTCGGAATCCCGGCCCAGTGAACTATCATTCGTTTATTACAATACCCTGGAACTGTTTGTGACTGCCCAGGACCATTCCGGGCAAATTCTTTACGAATACATGGAACCACTAGCCACTTCAACGAACACGGAGCCGCGTTTCGCGGATGAAGACGGATTGGAGTTAGCGAACCGCACCCGGCAAAAGACAGCGGAGAAGTTGAGTTCTGCAGGTCTTCACGTGCTCGGGGGCCGGTACACCATCCCTCACCCTAGTCAGTATACCTAAGCCGTAACGTCGTTCCCTCAATGTCAGCGTTTGCAGGTCCAACTGTCGACTCGACTTTTAGCGCTTTCTTTCAACTGTGATTCATGGTATTCATTTTAGATTTCGCCATCTCTTAGCGGCAAGCCCCCACGGTTGCCGCTTTATCGGTTTGTGCGGGCAATCATCTGCGGCAGTTCTCTGCGTTCCTTATCGAAAAACCCTGCCAAAACCGCGTGTTTACCGTTATAATCATCACATACTGTCGATCGCGGTGCGTCGGCACCACCTCTCGTCTTCCCAACAATCTGCATCCACCCAAACTGCATCTTTGGAGGTCCTGTGATTGAAGTTGAGCAGTCTTTTGCGCGAAAAGGCGGATGCCTTATGGAATATGAGTTTTGAACACCCTTTCGTCAAAGAAATTGCCGCAGGCACACTGCCTGAAGACAAATTCAGCCACTATGTGCTCAACGACTCGTATTACTTAACCGTCTTTGCCCAGATTCAGTCGATCGCGGCGTCAAAAAGCGACGACTTAGACACCATCGGCCGCCTTGCCTTTCACGCCCAGTCTACGGTTACAGCCGAACACGCCCTGCACGAAACATTTTTTGAACTTCTTGGCGTACAACGGTCGGCAAACTTTACACCTGCTCCAACAGCCTACCAGTACACCTCTCACCTGCTTTCAGTCGCCGCTGCAGGGTCCTTGGCGGAAATCGTCGCAGCAATCCTCCCTTGCTACTGGCTCTATTGGGAAATTGGGCAAAAATACAAAGACAGCCAACCGAATCACCCTATTTACGACAAGTGGATTGCCACGTACCAAGATGAGTGGTTTGGCGAACTGGTGAACGAGCAAATTCACAGGTTAGACAACTTGGGCGAACTAGCAACAGACGCGCAAAAGCAACGGATCGAACGCCATTTCTTGATATCCAGTCAATACGAATACAAGTTTTGGGATATGGCCTACAACAAGGAAACCTGGTTGTTTGCGAATCCGTAAACGTCGGCTCCGCTCAGCTCACGAACTCGTCATCGACTTGCATTTCACATTTCCAGCTTCACTTTAGATTCGTTGGGAAGGGATCGACCGCCAATTGCAGCAGACTTCTATGAACTCGCCCGTGCCGATGAATGCAACTCGCAAGGTGTTCGGCCGTCGATCGCAAGGGTTTAGCATGGTTTTGTTCGGTGCGACCCTGTGGGGGCTGTCAGGCACAGCCGCGCAGCAACTGTTCCAGATGGATGGTTTTTCACCCACTTGGCTGGTCACGGTGCGCATGACCTTGTCCGGGATTGTTTTATTGCTCATGGTAGGGCTTAAGTCGGGCGTAAAGAGCGTGTTTTCGGTTTGGGGCAACAAAACCGACCGCATTCACCTCGTCGTTTTTTCCGTACTTGGCCTCTTAGCGGTCCAGTATTCGTATTTCGCTTCCATCGGCTATGGCAACGCTGCAACTGCGACGTTTTTGCAATACCTTGGACCCGCACTCATCGTCATCTACCTCGCCATTCGAAACTGGCGCCTGCCGAGCGGCCGTGAAGCGACGGCTTTGGGCTTTGCTATTCTCGGAACGTTTCTGTTGGTGACGAACGGCTCTTACAACACGGTCGTCGTACCCGCTCCGGCGATTGTATGGGGACTTCTTTCCGCCGCTGCGCTCGCCTTTTATACTTTGTACCCGCCTGCCCTCATCGCGCGCTGGGGTTCGGGGATTGTCGTAGGTTGGGCCATGCTTATTGGCGGTCTCGTATTTTGGTCCATCGCGCCGCCGTGGAAAACCTCTGGACAACACTGGTCATGGGCTTCTTTAGGTTTAGTGCTCTTCGTGGTGCTGTTTGGAACCCTTCTGGCCTTTTACCTATACCTCAACAGTCTTCACTTTGTTTCGCCTACAGAAGCCAGCTTGCTGGCGTGTGCGGAACCCCTGTCTGCAGCCGCAGCCGCCGTCGTCTTGTTAAATGTACACCTCGGCTTGGCCACAGCTTTGGGTGGCCTTGCCATTGTTGCCACCGTCATTTTGTTAACCCTGCGTCCAAAAACGGAAAACGAGCCGAGAAAGTGAGCTACCAAAAATCACCACGTGAGCAAGTCTCAAACGGACCAGCCGGAATCCTTCATCACCAGAACACCTAAAAAAGGAGCCATGTCCGGGGGCTGGCTCCGTCCGGACATGGCTGTTTGTTTGTTTTTTGCACTGGGGGTATGTGCTCGGCATGAAAGACTCGTACGCGTTTGAAAGCTTACAAATCGGCAATCTTCACAAGCTGCTTGCCAATGTTTTCACCGCGGAAGAGTCCCAAAAATGCTTCAGGTATGTTCTCAAACCCCTCCACGATGTTCTCGCGATAACGAAGTTTCCCCTCTTGAAGCCATGTCGTGAGTTGCGCAAGCCCCTCGCGGGTCTTGTCTTTGAAATCAGAGACAATAAACCCTTTCATCATGGCGCTGTTAATCAGGAGCTGGCTTAGAATGCGCGGTCCCACGTCAGGTTTTTCAAGGTTGTACAAAGCAATTTGACCGCAAATGACAATGCGCGCCTGATAATTTAATTGGGTCATCACGACGTCTGTGATTGTCCCGCCCACATTGTCAAAGTACACATCCACTCCATCGGGGCAAGCGTCTTTGACCACCTGGCGCAGATTGTCTGACTTGTAGTTGATCGCGGCATCAAACCCGAGTTCATTTGTCAAATAGGCAATCTTCTCCTCAGACCCCGCAATGCCGACAACGCGGCACCCTTTTAGTTTTGCGATTTGGCCCACCACAGTGCCTACCGCACCGGCGGCTCCGGAGACAACCACCGTTTCGCCTGGTTTCGGTTGTCCAATCTCGAGCAAACCGAAATAAGCGGTCAGACCCGGCATTCCAAGAATCCCCAATGCGGTTGTCACAGGGGCAGCGGCAGGACTGACTTTGTGTACGCCTTCGCCGTTCGAAATGGAGTAGTCCTGCCATCCTAGCCTGCCAGTGACGATGTCCCCCTCTTGAAAGTCCGGGTGACGTGAGGCAACGACACGCCCGATCACGCCTCCGACAATCACCTTTTCCAAGGGAAATGGCGGCACATACGACTTTGCGTCGTTCATTCGTCCGCGCATGTACGGATCAACGGATACATACGCCGTTCTTACTAAGAATTCTCCTTGACCCGGAGTTGGCACGGGTCCTTCTACAAAACGAAAGTTTTCCTTGGAGGGCATTCCTTTGGGCCGGGATGCCAAAACAATCTGACGATTTTTGGTTTGATCCACCGCTCATCTTTCCTTTCGGTCGGTCATCTTTCATTTTTCGTGTCAATCCATCGTTCTTCGTTTCAACCGCTCATCTTTCCTCATCGAGTCAACGGAAGTGATAAAACGACCCTGTGGCCGTAGCCACCAGCGTTCCGGTTTCATCCCGGCACTCGCACCGAGTCGAGTTAATGCGAGACCCTGACGAAACCACTTCCCCGCGTGCAGTCGCGAAACTTCCGCGAAGGGGCTTGTGGTATCGCACCGTCAGGTCCATGGTGACGCCCGGACGCTGTTTCTCCATAAAGCTCGCCATCCCCATAGCATTGTCGCACAGAAACGCGATGACGCCGCCGTGTGCCATGTGCCCCGGATTCATGACCAAAGGGGTGATGGGCATGGTAATTTCTGTACCACGTTCGTCCCCTTGGACGCGCGTTTCTTCAAAAAAGTTCTGCAAAAAATAGGCTCCCTGGCGCCGCGTTTTGCGGGATGCCTCGGCAGCTTTGAGTGCCGTAGTTAAATCCTCGGAATCAAACTGCTCCAAGGCCTCGAGTAATTCTTCTTTTGTCATCTGCCACACTCCTGCATATGCTGCACGGTCTCCCCGCCCTGATATGTGAAACTAAATACTATCGTATTCGTTTTTGGAAACCATCGTCAAGCCGACGTCAAGTCCAGCGAGACCGGAGGTTCACAGCGTGATTTTTTCGTGGATCCGTTTGACTCCGTCCAAAAATCGTGCCCCCACCAAGAAATCCCCTACGAAATTTCTCGGTTATAGGATATGATAGGGTCGGAAGTCGTGTCGAAAACCACACTGATTTTGCGGCTCGTGGGGCTTGACAATTGTTGCTTGTTTACAATTTGAAGTGTTTTTGATGTTTTGGTGTTAGATGTTTAGAAGCACCAAGTCCGTCCAGGAGTGATGATTCTGAAAGCCATAAGACGAACTGTCCTGCTGTTGATTTATGTATACGTGTCGTGTTCGCTGCTGTTGTTTCATGGCCCGTTTACAGCTTTACGGGGATACGTGATCGACATCTTTACCACGTCGATGCACGGTTACTTGCTGCGCCCACTTTCGATGTATACCCTGTCCCAGGCGGAAATCAACAAGCACTTGCCTCAACTGATGAACACCGGCGGATTGACCAACGCTCAAATTACCCAGCAGAACTTTAACAACATTAACAGCTCGAGCATCAAGATTGTCAATTACAAAACCTCTACGTTTTCTGCACAAGTCATGATGATTCGGGACCCGCAGCGACTGCAAGTAGCGGTCACGAAATACGCCGGCAATGTCGGGCAAACGGTCAGTCAATTGGTTTCCGAATACCATGGCGTTGCGGGAGTGAACGGCGGAGCCTTTAAAGATACGAAAAATTGGCGGGGAACCGGGGGTATCCCATTGGGGATTACCATCTCGAACGGCAAGGTCATACAGGCAGACCCGGCACAACAACCCGTGATTGCGCTCACGAAAAAAGGAGCCTTGATTGCCGGCTCGTACACTTTGACGCAACTGAAGTCACTCGGGGTTCAAGAAGCCCTGTCGTTTGGACCTGTTCTCGTGCAAAACGGTCGGGACATGATTCAGGGAACCGGCGGATGGGGATACGCGCCGCGCACAGCCATTGGTCAAACAGCCAACGGCACGATTCTCTTGGTCGTAACCGACGGTCGGTTCATCCACGGTCCCAACAACCTGGGCGCATCACTACAGGACATGGCACAACTGATGCTTCACTACGGCGCTCAAGTGGCTGCTAATCTCGATGGAGGCTCTTCTACGACCATGGTTTACAACGGTAAACTGGTGAATGAACCCTCTGATGTGCTCGGCGAACGGGAAGTTGCCACCGCGCTTGTCGTCATGCCTTAATTAGCGGAGGAGATTACTGCTTTGAAGAAATGGACCCGATACGTTTTGGCACTCGCCGTCATTACCGGCGCAGAATTAGGGGTGTTTGGGCACTACAACGGCATCTTGGCGTCGAAAAAACAGTCGATTCAACAACAAGTGCAGCAACCGGTCGTAACCAACAAACTGACGGGAGTCTCGCTGCTCAACTCGCAGGAAATCGCGGTGTCTTCGGACGGCACAATGTTTGCGTACATCGATCCGAAGAACGTGCTTCACGTTCGTGACGTATCCACCAATAAAGACATCTATACTCTCCAACTGAATTTCACGCCCTTGTTTATCAGTTGGATCCGGAACGGCAGTTTGTTTATTGGCACTGAGGCCTTAAACGGGGGATTAAAAGACCTGCGATTGAGCACGATCACCATTTCAACCAACAACGTCCGGCTCATTAAGGACTTTGCAGGCTTTTCACCGACGGCCACATTCCAGAAGGTGACTTACAGCCAGTATACGAACGATGTCTATGTTCTGATTGCGGACCATTCGTCTTCGGACCTGTACCATTTTGACACCAACGGAAACATGAGCCAAGTCTCTCTAGGCGGTCGGTATGTCTCGAACATTGGGGTTACGTCCACGACGGGGCTGTTGTTTTTCCAAGATTTCGCGGCCGGAACCCCGAACGTGCTCGACTATAAAAATGGTCAGACCAATCTCATCCAACGCGACAGCACGCTGCTGCGCGTACTCGACAACACGCTTTACTACGGAATGCTAAACAGCAGCAACATGGTCACGGCCGTATACAAATACACGGATGGAGGCACGCCGCAACAGGTCGTAACTCTAAGCCAGCCAGTCCAGCCCAATCAAATCTACATTGCACAAGACGGCCACGTTTTACTGTGCACGACATCGTCGTACACCGACCTGACAACAAACAAAACCGTCAATTACCCGAGCGGATCGCAGATTCTCATCTCGAGCAACGCTTTGTTCGACGTCACTCAGAGCGGGACGGTGACCATCAAGTTGTAACGAATGCGGCCAAGCTATAGTGTGGCCAAGCTATAAATGCGGCCAAGTTATACTCCGCGGGGAAGTTATTGCGGCAGCACCAGACTTGTAACCTGTCGGGGAGTAATCCCCGTACCGGTTCAAGTTCAGTTCTCCGCACCACACAAGGGTTTGTTCGGTGAAAGTCGTCCGAAACGAGTCTGTCGTTTCGGGCGATTTCTGTATATAAGTCTGTCGCAACGAATCTGTCGCATGGGTCGGTCGAATCTGACCAACAAGGAGAGGATTCGACGATGACACGGAGAACCGTTTTAAAAGCCACATCTCAACGAGAAATCCCATCGCCATACACAGCCCTCGAGAAGTTCATCATCATCCATCGCACGGCCGCATCACGTGGTTGAAGCAGACGTTGCCGTTTGAGGTGTTCTGGGTAACTGAGGAGGGTCAAGTTCGAATAGAGTGATTTCTTTAATAGAGGTGTCTATATGACTTTTGACGTCTACGCATTTGCAGACTATAGCGCAAGCTCTCCAGTCAGAGAGCAACGGAAGCATATTGTGTTGGCCATCTACGACCGAGCAACCGACAAACATACAGTCATTAAAGACCTGTCTCGGGTCGAGCTATGGATTGAAATGGCCACGTTACTAGACCTCGCGACGTCCGCGGGACAGAGAGTACTCTTTGGCTTCGACCATTCCTACAGTTTTCCCAGTGGTTTTTTCCAGACACTAACTAATACACCTTGGGGAAACTGGTATACACTACTGCAGTGGCTCAGGATACCTCATGAAGGTATCCCCCAGCCAGGAGAACCCATCCCCCCTGCTCTGTATCGTCAACTCGCCAACAAGTACGATGGGGCCTCGTTTGCCACAAGTGCGCTGAACTGGCTTGAAGACGCGTTTCAAGGATGTTCGTTGCCACGAGAATGGGCTGAATCGGTAAATCGCTGGTTCAGTCAGAATTACCTCGAGGATTATCGCGGAGGGCCGTTTTGGGGGCCTAATTTCCAAACGCAAGTCACAAAACCTAGTTTCCCCTTTGGTGAGGGATTCCAAGAGAAACGGCTTGTCGAAGAATACAGCCAGAAACTCAAAGGAAAAACGATGAAATCCATTTATCAAATCGGAGGAAACGGCAGCGTCGGACTACAGGCACTTTACGGGATCAGTTACCTTCATCAACTACTGTTGTTCTCCAAGCATAAAGACATTCCGATTTTCTGTTGGCCGTTCGATGGTTGGAGTCCAACGTCATTGCACCATGTTCTAACCGAAGTGTACCCGACCCTTTACAATTACGGCTCTCGGTCAGACGAAGAGGACGCAATGGCTTGCGTAACCTGGATGAAGGAGCACGATGAACGAGGGGGCTTGTTTGAACGCCCTGCATTCCTGTCGGGCCAAGAGTCCGACGTCGCAAGGTTAGAAGGCTGGGTCCCTGGTGTCTGATTGCATCTCTCAACGATACGACTTATTAGCTTGAATATGGATTGTTCCGTTGTAACTTCATACGTCAATACCGTACAACGTAGACACACTATCTATGCGTTGATTGGCCCGAGACAGGTGTTCACGAAACGAAAGCACTTGTCTCGCGCCTTCTCTCGCTAATCGACGATGCCACAGAAAATCGCGGAAATCGCTTTCATCCCATACGCGATACAGGCCTCTTGTCCGCACCAGGATCGAGAAGCCTGTGACTCCTGCAAATCCCCATGCGGTATCTTTCACCGTCTAATTGACAGCGTCCAGATTTGAACACGCGCGTCAGAAGTTCTGAATCTTCCATTAAGCACTCGCACATCAAGCAATAAAACATGGTTTTGTCCTCGTTTCCTTGTGAAACTTCGAGCTTCAAAGAAGGGAACCCCTTCGTTTGAAGTCTTCCCCCGTTTTGCAAACATTACACTCTCAAGACTCCGATAAAGCCCAAGGCACCCTTTCTAGTCACGAGAACCCCTCCTGCTTAATCAAGCAATCCAAGTATTCCCGTGTTATTCCAAGCAAATCCGCGCTTTTCTGCAGCATAGAGAATTTGCTACTATGAAACGAGACATGAGGAACGTAAGTGCGTAACCTGTGCGCAAGGTGCAACATGCGCACAAAAAATAAAATTCACAGGTGGATGAGTTGTGTCTGAGCTAAAGCCGTACAGAATACTGCTGTTTTACAAGTATGTTCCCATTGCCAATTACGAATCTTACGCCAAAGAGCACCTCGAGTTTTGCAAGGAACTCGGACTGCGCGGCCGCATTCTCGTAGCCCCGGAAGGAATTAACGGAACCGTATCCGGCACCGTAGAACAAACGGATCGCTACATGGAGAGCCTAAAATCAGATCCGCGTTTTCAAGACATGGAATTTAAGATAGACGAGTCCGAAAAACATGCTTTTAAAAAAATGTTTGTTCGCCCAAAACGCGAAATTGTCACTATGCGACTCGATCAGGACATCCACCCCTGGGAAATGACAGGAAAACACCTGTCGCCAAGGGAGTTTTTTGAAAAAATTCAATCCGAAGACGTCCTGGTCATTGACGGGCGAAACGAATATGAGTACGACATCGGGCACTTTCGCAACGCAATCCGTCCGAAGGTCAGGGCATTCCGGGAGTTCCCCGAATGGATTCGGAACAACCTCGGCGAATTCAAAGAAAAACCGGTGTTAATGTACTGCACTGGCGGGATTCGTTGCGAAAAGCTATCCGGTTTTTTTCTTCAAGAAGGATTTCAGGACGTCTCGCAACTACACGGCGGAATTGTCACTTACGGAAAAGACCCAGAAGTCAAAGGGGCTTTGTTTGACGGAAAATGCTACGTGTTTGACGAAAGGATTTCTGTCAACGTGAACCAAGTCGAAGACGTGATTGTCGGGCACTGCTACCATTGCGGAACCCCAGAAGACACATACGTCAACTGTGCGAATCCACGCTGCCACCTGCAGCACATCTGCTGCCCGGAATGTGAAAAGAAACATCAAAGGTTCTGTTCGGAGCAATGCAGGGACGCCGCGCAGTCTGCCGGATGACAAGCGGTTATCCGGCGTAAGAGATAAGGATAGGTACAACGACCATTCAGAGTAGTCAAGCCGGACAATTTTTATGTCCAATCAAGGTACCTCGCATCGCACTAGGAGGTTTGTTGTTGCACGTTCAAAAGAAGAGGCGGTCTACGTTTTGCTCGTGCTGCTCCCACCAACTGGACAGGGAACACCCGTAAACAGCCGCAGCGTACTGCGCCGCGTCGTCAATCCAATGGGGAATGGATGCCTTTCCCTGATATGGCCCTTGGTGTTCCCAGGGGCCGTCCGTTTCCAGTAAAAGCTGGGACTTCGGAATCAAACGCAGCAGGTCTTGATCGCGTTTCCTGTACGTGACCTCAGGCGTCACAGATACCATGTAGCCGCAAGCGACAATCCTCGAAGCCACCCGTGCGTTGGCTTTGAGCCAATGGAACACTGCCTTGCGCACTCCGCAGTCGAGCATCACCTCCAAGGCGGGTTCCGCCTGGTCGTGAACCGCGTGCACAATGAGCGCTTTATTTTCGTCCGCAGCAACGCGGCAAAACTTCGTAAACACCTGAACGTCCCGTTTTGTAACTTTGCGCTCATAACCCGGAAGCCCGACCTCTCCGACGGCTTGGGCCGTTCGAGCTAGATTCAGAGCTTCCTCAATCTCTTCATCGGCATGGATGGATTCCGGATGCAAGCCGCAGGCAACCTGCAAAATGGTTGAGCTTTTAGCCTGCAAGGCCAACAGTTCTCGATACGAGGCGGGGTTCATGGAAGGAGTAATCAGGGCCAATTGATCGCGTTCGCAACGGTGAAGCAACCCCAGTGGGTCGGGAACCTGGTCCAAGTGGTAATGAGTGTCCGTTCGCCGCATTCCAATCCCTCCTTCAGGTCAAACAACCGCCTCTGGTCCGCTGTATCCGCAGACTTTACCTGACAATCCGCATCCATATCTCGCACAGTCTCCGGCGATCAAGGAAATGTGTCCTCCATTGGCGAATAGAGATGCCTATAGAGAAGTTTCTTGCTATAGAGAAGTTTCTTGCTCTCGAGAAGTTTTCCTACTTTCGAGAGGCTCTTCTTGCTCAACTTGTCGTTGTCACAAAACATGGATTCACTAACTGGCTGTTTACCAGGGTTGCACTGTGGAGTGTGAAATGAATGAACGTCCCTAAATTCCCGAATCAGGCAGTTTCGAATTGGCTGAAGCGCCAGGCACAGCGCATTACTGAAAGACAATTTCAACCACTCACTGATGTGCTGCTGTCCGTACACCAATCCGTACTATTTTCAACGGACAAGCACTCCAGCGAGTACCTGTGTCACGTGCACTACTTCGTCCACAACTTTACAGATACCCCGGTCCAAGTCAACAATACCTATTTGTATATGGATGGATTGCTCTTAGAACCGCGGAATCCGGAACATCTCAGTGCATTGAAGCTGACTGCTCAGCCGCAGAGACTCCCTTTCGCCGTAAACGCAAAGGGGTTTGTTGAAGGCCATTCCTATTTTTCCATGCGGCCAGTTTTGAGCTCCAATTCCGGAAGGTTTTCTGTGACTATGAGTCATAAAACCATCGATCAGGACATTAAATTTAAAATAGCTTCTTTCTAATGGCCAACATAGGAACTGGTCAATCGCCAAACGGATTAACCAAAAATGAGTTATCAGCGCAAGACGGGCTGTCCTCCGGCACTCTTGCCTTCGGACAGCCCTTCCGTGAACTATACGATTGTTTGACCGTAAGCCCCCTCAATGCGCGACCTGTTCCGCCATCCTGTTCACCGCGATCCCCTAAGCTGCTGCAAGATTAATTCCCAAAGGGATTTAGAGGATCGCTGCTCGATTGCGGAAGCTGTTGCTGCGTGGCGCCAGAATCGTTTTGGGTCTGCATCTCACCCAGCTTTACCTTCAACGTCAAGCGGTGACTGCCGCGGTAAACATTGAGTGTGACCGTCTGTCCGGGATTTGCTTGGAACAGATAGGTGCGCAAATCCGCCATGGTCTTAACGGTATGTCCGTCAATCCCGACAATCACATCCTGAGGTTTCAGGCCTCCCGCCTTGGCCGTACTGGATGTGACAGTCTTTACCCATACTCCGTAGTCAACCGGCACGTTTGGCCAGTACTGTGACGGCAAAGAGGACATGGAGTAACCCTCGATGCCCAACGCCGGGTGTACCGCATGACCGGTTTTTACCAACTGGTAGGCAATGTTCTGCACTTCGTTCGCCGGGATAGCAAAACCCATTCCTTGGAAGTTAGGAGCTGCAATCTTACTGCTGTTAATGCCCATGACTTGACCCGTGATATTGAGCAAGGGCCCGCCGCTGTTGCCTGGATTAATAGCGGCATCGGTCTGGATTACGGATTGATAGTCCAACGTCTGTTGGGAATTGGGCAATTGAACCGGCATGATCCGTTTGGGTGCGCTGACAATGCCTGATGTGACCGATTCCGCAAAGTCGAGGCCCATCGGCGTACCAATGGCAATGGCGGGTTCACCCGCTTGAATTTTGTCCGAATTTGCGAACGTCAACGGAGTCACATTCGCGACGGGTTTCAGCGGAATTTTCAATACAGCCAAGTCGGTGTACGGGTCCGTTCCGACCACTTGAGCCGTCACGTGCTGGCCGGACTCAAGTACGACTTGCACCTTGGCGGCTCCCATGACAACGTGGTTGTTGGTTACGACATATCCATTTGAGGCATTTTTATAAAACAGGACTCCGGTTCCTACTCCGTATTCCTGCAACTGTTGCTGCTGTGAGAACGGATTTCCGGTCATCGCATAATTCACGACTCCCATGACTGCCGGCGCCGCTTTTTTGACAACCTGTGTAATTCCGTCCGTCACATTTACGTTGACCGTGCTGGCTGGGCCGGAAGTTGCACTCGTATCTTGAACTGGACTCGGAATCGCCGGAACATTAAACCCTTGGTTTTCCAACGCAGGCAGGGCGACCAATGTCGCGCCGGAACCTACCAACGCCGACAAGACGACAGTAGCTAGCCAGGCCCATCCAGGACGTCCACCGTATTTTTTGCGGGATTCGTTATTGTCAGGTTTGGGCGTATAAAACCCCATCATCATGACCACCTTTCCCCATGTTGTGAATCCAAATGAGCGTGTGCAACAACAACCATCTTAATCTGAATTGTAGCCATGCTTTCTTGAATTTCAATTGAAACACCTGGCAAATCCCATTGAGACACCTAAACCACCAGATGCCATGTATTCTAACCCTTCGTGGGAAGTCTGTTAATAGACTTTCCGAACTAGTCTGTGAATGTGGATTGTCGAAAGGAACTTGACCACGTAAACTAAGCAAGAAGGGAGAGTTGCGGTTGAAAACAGCAGATTTGTGCGATCAATTCTGGGGAAAACAAGCTCTGCAACTGTGTCAAACAAACTTTCAGAATTACGGTGCCAAGATGGAGTTTTGCGGCTCAGTATTTACCGTTAAGGTGTTTGAGGACAACGTCTTGGTTCGCACCGCCATTGAAACAGCAAAACCTGGCTCCGTTCTGGTGGTGGACGGCGAAGCTTCGCGCAACTGCGCATTGCTCGGAGGAAATTTAGCGGCGTTGGCCCAAGCCAATGGAATGTCCGGCATAATCATTCACGGCTGCGTCCGGGATGTGGCTGAGTTGGCACAAATCCATTTAGGGATTTTGGCCGTGGGAAGTTGTCCCGTCAAAAGCCGAAAAGACGGACAAGGCGAACTTGAGCGCGTACTGAACTTTGGAGGTGTCACGTGGACTCCCGGTCACATCGTCTATGCGGATGAAGACGGCGTCGTCGTCTCTCCCGTGCCGCTCGAAGAACTTCCCCATGCGAAATCCTGTAACATCTGACAGTCGCGATGGGTCACGACCTAAGCCTTTTTTGCCTGGGTGCAATGATGCGACATGCAACTGCGGGGTCCGCTTGGTTCCAAAAACGCATTCAGCGGTTGGCCAACACTGCCAAACCGCTGAAGCCTCGTCCCATCGTTTTATTCTTGCACGGATTTCCGAAGCGAAATTCCGGCTCAGACTTACAATGTAATGACAACTCTCCCCCGGACGCCGCCCTTGAGGATGGCAGATAAGGCCTCAGGCAACTCGTCAAATGGCGTTTCTACCGCCATAGCGTCCAACTGCGAAGCACTGAGACTCGCGGCCAACCTGTCCCATACTTGGAGGCGGCTGTCCATTGGACAATTGACAGAATCAATTCCCAGAAGGTTGACGCCGCGAAGGATGAACGGAAAAACTGTCGTGTTCAATTCCGGACCACCCGTGTTGCCCATGGACGCCACAGAACCTCCATACTTAGTGGTGCGCAGCAAATAAGCAAGCGTCTTGCCGCCTACAGGGTCAATCGCTCCTGCCCACAATTCCTTTTCGAGAGCCCTCGAACTTTCCTGAGACACCTCTTCCCGGCTGAGGACTTGTGAAGCGCCCAGGGATTTCAGATAATCGACCTCCGACTGCTTGCCTGTACTTGCGGTGACCTCGTACCCGGAGTTAGCAAGAACAGCTACAGCGATACTTCCAACACCGCCGGTGGCACCAACAACCAAGACGGGTCCCTGCCCCGGACGCAGGCCGTTTTCCTCCATCCGTTTGACGGCCAAGCCAGCCGTAAAGCCAGCCGTCCCAATCACCATGGCATCTCTCAAACGAAGGCCCTGCGGCAGCGGCACAACCCAGTTGGCCGGTACGCGGGCGTATTCTGCAAAGCCGCCAAAGTGGCTGACGCCAAGGCCGTAACCGGTCACCAATACAGGCTGTCCCTCTTGAAAGGACGCGTTGCTGCAGGCCACGACTTCGCCGGCGAGGTCAATTCCTGGAACCATGGGGTAGCTCCGTAGAACGCGGCCGTTCGGGGTGCTTGCCAAGCCGTCCTTAAAATTGACGCTGGAATAGCGGACGCGAATGGTCACTTCGCCTTCCGGCAGGTCGATCAGGTCAAGTTCTTTCTTCCCAAAACTAAAATTGTCTCCGTCCTTTTCCGCAACGTATGCATAAAATTTCGGCAATTTTGTCCACCTCTTCCGCAGCATGAACCTGTAAGCGAATTCATTTTGTTCGTGCCGATTATAGCACAGCCCTGCCACATCCGAACAGGACATGCCGTGAAGATTGCCCCGGCTAGAGCTAAAACTGTGAAAGCGTATGGAAGCACGTTGACGTAAACCGTGGATTCGCGACAAAAGTGCGGCTAAAAAAGAAGGAGCCTGCCAGCAAGTCCGGGTAGGCTCCAAGATGTCACTTTTCACGCGGTTAGCTCAGACAGTTCCCGCGATCGGGCTGCCCTTTTGTCCGCACGGGCGCGAAGCTTCTTATAGGTCACGCGTCAGTTCGCGGCGCGCCACTCCGGATTCATGGGCAGCCTCCGCGACGGCTTGACTGACCGCCGATACGACCTTTTTATTAAATACGCTGGGGATAATATACTGTTCGTTTAACTGATCGTCTCCGACGCACGCTGCGATGGCCTGTGCCGCAGCCAGTTTCATAGCCTCGTTGATGTCACTGGCGCGCGCGTCCAGTGCGCCCCTGAAAATTCCAGGGAAGCAAAGAACATTGTTGATCTGGTTCGGATAGTCAGAGCGACCCGTCGCCATGATTCGCACGTACGGCTCTGCCTCGTCCGGTGAAATTTCCGGAGTCGGGTTGGCCATGGCAAATACGATGGGGTCGTTCGCCATTTTCTTGATGTGCTCGACAGTGAGTACTCCTGGAGCGGAAACGCCAATGAAAACGTCGGCACCCACGATGGCCTGATCCATGCCGCCTTGGCGGCCCTCAGGATTGGTGTGTGCCGCATACCAGTCCCACATCGGATTGTCGTAACGCTTGCCCGCTTCAATAATCCCTTGTCGGTCCACACCGACAATATTGGTCACGCCCGCGGCCATCAGCATCTTTGTGCATGCGACGCCTGCGGCTCCAATGCCACTGACTACGACGCGCAAATCGTTCATGTTCTTATTTACAATCTTTACCGCATTTAACAATCCTGCCAATAGAACGACGGCTGTGCCATGCTGATCGTCGTGAAACACTGGAATGTCCAACTCTTTGCGAAGCCGTTCCTCAATTTCAAAGCATCTCGGCGATGCGATATCTTCCAAATTGATTCCGCCAAAAGTGGGCGCAATTGATTTGACGATACGCACAATCTCATCCGGGTCCTTGGTGTTGAGGCAAATCGGAAATGCATCAACTCCAGCGAACTGCTTGAACAACATCGCCTTACCTTCCATGACCGGCAGAGCGGCTTCGGGCCCAATATCCCCAAGACCCAGTACTGCCGTACCGTCCGTCACCACTGCCACGGTATTGCGGCGAATGGTCAACTGAAATGCCTTTGCCGGGTCCTCGTGAATGGCCTCACAGACGCGAGCTACGCCAGGTGTATATACTCTTGACAAATCGTCCCGGTTTTTCACCGGCGACTTCGGTTGAACTTCGATTTTCCCACCCAGGTGAACGAGGAATGTGCGGTCGGATACATTGACGACAGAAATCCCTGGACGCTTGGCCAAGGACTGAACAACGAGTTCCCTGTGAGCCTCGTTGTGAACATTGACGGTGATGTCTCTAATCACGTATTCGCGTCGTACGTGAATTACGTCAACCGCAATAATGTCTCCGCCTGCTTCGCCAATGGCTGTCGCAACATCTGCGAAGGCCGAACCCGTATCAATCTTCAGTCTGAGAATTAAACTAAGCCCGGTCGTTTGTTTTACAGCCAAGTTTACACCCCACTTTTTGTTTGAAAGTCCCTTGCTGTTTGAACGAGATATAAGAGCGTATAGAGACACCCTACTTAGGGAAGTTTACCATTTCTCATTTGAAACACAATGCCTGGTAACAATGACCTAAATTCAGAGAACGTGACCGAGTGTGCATAGAGCGTTACAGGTTCTGGAACCCTAGATTCGACAAACGATTAGGAGGTCTGCACATGGATGTCAACCGTGCAAAAGAGATCGCTGCATCCTCGAGAATGGCACACGTATCACACAATGGCACACAGGTATATATCCAAGGTGTTGATGAACCATCGGAAATGGCGCACATCTACCATTTGAAAAACCCCAACGAAAAACACGAGGTCCATGTCAGTGAACTTCAGGAAGACAATGCCCTCCACTGAGGGGGTTCTTTTGTTCATTGGTCTGAGGGTTTTTTTTAAGTTCTGTTTAAACAAACTCCACTATTTGGGTTTCAATTGGTTGAGAGAGTTATGACATACCTTCGCAACATCAAAAAGCGGACGGCATCAGACTTGCTGGTGCAGCCCGCTTCGGTTTTCGGACCTCATCGTACTTGGTTTTAAATTAAATCTTTACTTGCAACCTTTGTTTTCAAACCGTCATTTTCAAACTTTATTGTAAAATTGTTTGGCTTCGTGCCCGACGAGGGTTGCTGGGAACGTCTTCTCGGCCAAGCTCAAGTGTGGCACAGTGGATTCCTCCCCCGAGTTTGTTAATTTCTGACACATCTACAGGGATCACTTCCACACCACGGCTCGCCAAGATTTCCATCGTTCGCAAGCCAGACGCTCCAAAGATCACCTTACCAGGAGACACCGTTAAGAAGTTATTCGCCATAGGCGGGTCATTCGGGTGCACGGCAATCATTTCAATTCCTCGCGACTGCATTTCATGGATGAACCAATGTGGCAGCAACTCAGGGTTCATGAGGGCCTTGTCCGTGTCCAACAGGACAAAAGCCTCGTCTAAATGGATTAGGCAGGCTGGAATATCCACGACCATGAGGTCCATCCCTTGCCAAGAAAGGATCTCCCTCAACTGATGGATGCCAATGTCATTGACTCGAACGGATCGCCCTACAATGGCGGTGTTGCGGTCCAGGACAGTGAAACTTCCGCCTTCGACAAATCCATCGCCTTGAATCATCCCAAGTACAGGCATACCCAGATTAACAATGGATTTTAATGCCTCTGCAGTTTCCCCGTACCTCATACCCAGGGCGAACCGCGATAGCACAATTCCACCTGGCACAACCATTCCTATGTCCCTCATAAAGACCTGGTTGATAAACCCGTCTCCCAAGTGGACATCAATCACGTCGGCTCCGGCAGCGTGCAACGCTTTGGTGAGTGCATCGTGTTCTTCTTGCATCCGTTCTATGTCCGGAGGGCCCTCGGACAACGAGTACGCAAGTACGTGCCCATCTCTGTCACGGAGAACGAATGCCCCAACACTCGGTTCGTAGTGCCCCTTTTGCAGTTCCGTCATTTCGTCCCCAGGGCGGTGTACTAAAACTGTACCAACCTGTCCTACTGCGTTCGTACATCCCCCAGGATATTGCCAATGTTGTTGCAATAGAGTCCTGTCATGAAATTTTGCAGACACTATACTCTCGGATAAGTACTCGTGCAATGTAGTCAAGCCCAATGCCTCCAACAAAGTAACTAGCGATGGTTCAGAAACCCCGATCCCTCACAGCGACTAAACGAATGCATGTGTAGCATATCCATGACTTAAACTTTGATACTTTTATGGAATATGTCTCGTGCAAATTCGCAGTAAAATAACAAAAACGACGTGTCAATTGGATAGCCAATTCCACGTCGTTTCCGGTCTCATTTGCGATTTTATACTCCGAAAACAAAACTCGCGATGAAACGCCGTCAGGAGACAATACTCTTAAACGCCATAATCCAAACGGTGCCTCCGACAATGCAGATGGCAATAAAGAAGCCAAACAACATAGCGACCACTTGATAGGCTTTTCCGTCGCTTTCCGTAAAGTGCATAAACATCAACAACTGCACGAGCACTTGAAAGATGGCCAACACGACGATGGAGACGATGGTCATGGCCGTGCTCAAGTGAGAGGACAGTACAAACCAGAACGCGATCGCCGTGAGGACCAACGACAGGATAAACCCAACCACGTGTTTCCATGGGAAGCCCTCATGGGAATCGTGGAGTTGATTTTGTTCGTGCTGAAGTTTCGCCTCCAACATCTATAACACCTTCCCTGTCAGGTAGACGACCGTAAAAATGAACACCCAGACCACGTCGAGAAAGTGCCAATACAATCCGAC
>NZ_JAJFNK010000036.1 GCF_021739485.1 Alicyclobacillus tolerans | reverse complement strand
GCAAAGGCCACCGGAATCAACGTTCCGAGCGCCAGCGTTGCTGCAGTAACAGCTGTAAGCGTACGTTTCAAGTCTTCTTCTCCTCCTTAAACATAAGCAAATCATTCACTGTTTAGTTAGGTGACGAGTCACCCTTGTAAAACCCCGTTGATCTCGCCAGTGTCCCTACCGGTTCTTTCTTGGCTCGTTCTCATCTATCGACAAGTTTTGCACCTTTCCGTCCGTTGAGTGCATCACTTGCTTCTATACGAGGGACATCCAAGCTTCCGCGGCAGGACAACATCCCTCCCTTCAGTAGGGAATTTATCGGTAGACACACTAGTCTCTCGAAGAGACAAAAAGAGATGAATCCGAGTACAAAGGAAAGTATACGACAAAGGTGTCGAATCTCCTTTGTTTTCTGCGAGAAATTTAGTTTTTTCAAGGAACTAGCCAAACGGTCTATGTATCCGTTCGTTGAGAGACCCGAGTGGGGTGTCTCAATGCAGTATTATACTGATATTATTACGCTGAGTAAAGTAATATCAGATATTTTGTCTGCTAGGAATCCCATCAAAAACTGGATCATTTGTCGGGCGCTGTAGGATTCGCGTGTGCCAAGCCCCCTAAACAAATCAAACAATGGCATAGATATGCCCACGATGCCGGATTATACCAGTTGGGGCGACGGTCAGAAAAATTTTTTATCCATCGAAGGGGAATCGCATTGAGTCGAAACAACGGGTCTTTTGTCACACCGGAGAACGAAGCGGTCGCGGAGATTGTCATGAAAAAGTCTCGCTTTATTGGAAACATCGTCCCGGTCAAAAGTGTGAATGAGGCGGAAGAGGCCCTGGACCTCATCCGGTTGGAGCACAAAACCGCGACACACAACTGCTACGCCTATACCGTGGGGCTGGGAGTGCCTGTGGAGCGGTTTTCAGATGATGGAGAACCCAGCGGGACGGCGGGGCGTCCGATTTTAGAGGTGCTGCGCCGCAGAGAAGTGTCGAACGTTCTGGTCGTGGTGACCCGGTACTTTGGCGGCACGCTGCTGGGGGCGAGCGGACTCATCCACGCCTACACCGATGCTACAGTGGCTGCGGTGGATGAGTCGTCGCTGTTGAGTTGTGAACTTCTATCTAAGATTCAGGTTGAATGCGACTACGGACAGTTCGGCAAACTCGAGTACGAGTTGACGCAGCTTGGGTACCGCATTCTCGAGCGGGAGTTTGCCGAGGTCGTACGCCTTTCCATTTGGTCTCGCTTGCCGGACGTCGAGAGCATGGTGACGAAAATAGGCGACTGGTCCTCTGGCCAGGCTGTAGTCAACGTCTTGCCGCCCGAGTATGTCGGAGTCCGAGCGGACGGCGAGTTCGTCTACGGCGTCTGGCCGAACGACAATTCTCCATCCAATTCTGAAGGCTGATTGGAAATCTCTCAACCGGGCTCGGTGCGACGTGCCCTTATAGAGAGCCGCGATCGCGCAGATACAAATGAAGCAGTCCCGCTTGCATCTTGCGGGCTTCTACATTCTGTTTGGACATGAGCGTTTCAATGGTGTCGCCCGTGGTGAGGGTAATGCGCGATTTGCGTTTGCCAAGCGATTGAATGTGTTGGACGTAGGGATCGGCGATGTAAGCCACAGCCCCGTCGTTGTGGTTTTTCGCCTCGCGCACCTTCACCCCAAACAACACCAAGTTGCGGCTTGAAATCGGCAACGGCACGTTGAGTGACTTTTTTAGGCACCGTATGTAAGACCGGCGGAGGGAATCGAGATCGAGGTTGTGGAACGAGGCAAGGCGTTTGTACGCCCACAAGGTGCTTTCCCCGACGTAAAACCCCTTGTCTCCGTCCGTAAAAATCCGGGTGAAGTCCCCGTAGTGCTGCAGGTAAAACGGCACGATGCCGATGACCCGCGGGATCCACCGCTCCGGCGCTGGCAGGTGAAAGCGATTACGAAAGATTGGAATTCCAGGCGTCGCAATATCCATTTCCATACGCTCCTCTAGTTGTTGTGGCCCAGGCGTCTCGACCGCTGCTTTCCACAGCTTGTCCTGTTGTGCGTTTCTCCGGAGACCCCTTCACCCTGTCTGGATTTTACGATGCCCTATTTCCTGGTACAACCACCAAAATGATTCATTTTAGGAGTAGTATTTTATTCCCAAAACTGTGCCGATACTCCCTCCCCTTGTCCCCCATTTCGCGCAGTTCAGACACCCCATTACCCGTATGGGTTTTTCGTCTTTTTGGGTCCGACCTTAACCAGGTCCGCTAGTCAATCTGTACATCGCCACCCCGTCCAAACCGCGGAACTCACTTGGCTGCGGCTTAGGCAAAGTGAGTCCGTTTTTGCCGCATCGGGGACACGGGCTTTGGGTCAACTCCCGCCTCGCCGGGTTTCGGCCCTCCATCCTATGCTGGTCTCGCATGCAAATGCGCGGAGTCCGGACCCCCTAAAGGATGGCATGAAGATGACCGATACGATTTGTGCGATGGAAGGGCGTGTGCAGGAGGAAGCGCTGATCCGATTGGCGCAAAATGGGAGCCAAGTTGCCCGGGACAACCTCTGTAAACAGTACGAGCCCCTGATTCGGGCGACAGCCCGGCGTTACCAGACCCTGTCGTTTACCGACGCTGTGCAGGAGGGATATGCCGCTTTGCTGTCGGCCATTGCGGCGTTTGACCCGGCGCAGCAAGTCCCGTTCCCGGCATTCGCCGCTTCGAAGGTGCGCGGGGATGTGCGAACGGCCATGAGAAGGTTGTGGAGGTATAACGAACGGATCGCGCCCCCGCCCCGCGAGCACGGGGATGGCGCAGGCCGGAGCCCGGACGCGTTGGAACAAGTCTTTTTAGCTGGAGGGGCCGGAGGGTCGGGCATGTCGGGGTTCGAAACCGGCGCCACAGTCGACGCGTTTAATGAGGTGGAATGGAAGCTGGTGCTGGAAACCTCAGATTTAAGCTCGCGGGAAATCCTCAGTATGCAAAGCCTGATGGCCGGGGAGTCCTGTACCTCCCTCGCCCGGCGCATGGGCGTGTCGGTGGAAACCGTGAAAACGTGGCGAAAAAGGGGCCTGCGAAAGCTTCGCAAGGCCCTTCGGGAATGGAGAGGTTTAGCCGTCCCGTCTATCGGCAGGGCTTAGGCTGGATTTAGACAAGCTGAGGCAACCACCCGCTTAGCCGAGGGCGAAGATGATGGTGCCTTCGCACACCACCTGGCCGTCGACCCGAGCGACGCCGCGGCCGCGGCCGATGGAGCCGCGCAGGCGGTCAATCTCGGTCTCCATCTCGAGCTTGTCCCCCGGACGAACCTGACCGCGAAAGCGCATCTCGTCCAGGCCGGCGAGCATCGGCTGTTTGCCGGCCAACTCCGGGACCAGCAAAACGGCAATGCCGCCCAGTTGAGCCATGGCTTCGGCAATGAGGACGCCAGGCATCAGGTTGTACTCTGGAAAGTGACCGGTAAAGTGCGGTTCGTTGGCGCTCACCATTTTGTACCCTGCGGCTCGCTTGCCAGGTTCGAGCTCGGTGACGCGATCGACCAGCAAAAACGGATAGCGGTGCGGCAAAATTCGGCGAATGTCTTCAGCGTAGAGCGGCAAAGAAATGTCCATCGGTTAACTCCTTTACGGGGATGCTTGAAGTGCTCTGCTGGGCTCCAAAGAATTCCAACATATCGAGGGCAAAGGCGTCACAGAATACATTCAGTCCTCGAAGCCCAGCGGGGTGCGGGGTTAGCATAGGTGTTGGGCTGTCCGGAGGGAACGCATGGCGCGGGACCCGGTTCGCCGGGTTCGCGGGGTTCCAAAGGACAGCCACAGCACCGTGTGGTTGTGCGCGGCGGGCCTTTGGGTCGACCGCACCGCTGCAACGGCTACAATCAACGGCTACAATCAACGGCTACAATCAACGGCTACAATCAACGGCTACAATCAACGACTACAACACGCGGCGTCGGACATCGATGATCTGCATGTTGGCCATATACACAAACATCGTGATATAAGACAGAATGACCGTGAACCACAGCAGCCATACCCCGGCTGCGACGCTCGGCCATGCGACGATGACCGAACAGATGGTGACATAGTAGGCCACCGTCGTCGTCTTCCCCCAACGGTTCGCTTTGGGGACGGCGCGCTTGCCTTGAAAGTAGAAAAAGAATCCGCCGAGGATCATCGCAGCGTCGCGCAGCACCAACAGTCCCGCGACAGGCCAGGAGACCCGGCTGGATTGGATCAGCGAAAACAGCACGGCAACCATCATCAGCTTATCCGCAAGCGGATCGAGCAGCTGCCCTGCCTGGGTAACCAAGCCGCGTTTTCTCGCAATAGCACCGTCCAGGATATCTGTAAGACCTGCTAGAAGAAGTACAAGCAATGCAGTGACTTTATGAGTGCTTGGAGTAGCGTAAAATGTCCACAGGTAGACCGGGATGAGCAGAAACCGAAGCAGGGTAAGTGTATTGGGAAGATTCAACTTCCTGACCCCCTCTTGTACATCGCAATTATACATGGTGTTTGAGAGGAGGCGCAACCAACATCCTACCCAATACCCAGGTATCGCCCTTTAGACGCAAATCCTGTAAACCTGCGGACACGCGCCTTTGTGTGCCGGCGTTGAGTGCGCCCACAATTTGAGTGGGGTTCTACGCTTCTAGTGTATCCACGCGGGACTCTTTAAATAACTTGGGTTTGTGAGCAAAGCATGCGGTTTCTATTAAACTTCTCCACTCAAACTTGTGAAAGCGCGCGGCCCGTGCGAACCGCCTGTATCTTCCTTACAACAACGGCGCCGCATCCTGCGATTTGACGGTCTTTTTATAGAAAACATCTTGGCTCGAAAGAAAATGCACCTTTCGGTGCATTGGAATGAAAGTATCCTTGGAATACTACAGAAAATGAGAAGGGAATCGACTTTGTCTCCGCTTGTCCCCAATCCGCGAACAAACGGGCGAGCGGCCATGTCTGAGGCTGTTGCGATGGGGCAACCGGCCGCCGCCGGAGCCCACGGAGTCGCGCAAACGGCGTGAGGCTATTCGATTTTCGATGTTCGTTGTTATGCTCGGTTACGGACGGATGCTGACAGCGGTTTGCGACATCAGGTTGTCGAGTTGAAGGGCTTGAGAGTTGAGATCGAACATCCGCTGAGCCGACAGCATATCCGTCATGGCCGATGTCAAATTGACGTTGCTTTGCGACAGCGCCCCCTGAACGATGCTGTTGCCAACCGATGTGCCGGTCTTGTTGATCACGACAGGCGCCGCACTGCTCGAAGCCTGGTACAGGTTGTTTCCGACGGGCGACAGGTTTTGCCCCGGCAAGGATACGTCTACCATCGCCAGGGTCGGCCCGGCCTTTCCGTCAATGGTCACCTTGCCCCCCGGAGACACGCCGAACGTGGAGCTTGATGTGCCCTGCACCACCACCGGCTTGCCGTTGACATCCAGCACGGGCTGGCCTTGCGGTGTGCTCAGCATCATCGTGCCGTTGCCCATGGGGCTCCACTGAAAGTTGCCGGCTTTGGTTAGGTAGGTCGTCTGATGGGGTCCTCCAATCAGGAAAAATGCGTTCCCCTGAATCGCCAGGTCCGTCGGGTTGCCGGTCGTCGACAACGGCATTTGGCTAAACTGCGACTCGACGTTGCCCGACACCACGCCGCTTCCGCTCCACCAACCAGGCGGGGTGTACCTTTTCGCCAGCGCTGGTGCCGTACTCGCTGCGGACATTTGACGCGTGAGCGTATCGGCAAACGATACGTGTTGTTGCGCGAAACCCGGTGTATTTTCATTGGAAATGTTGTTGGCTGCCGTATTCAGCCAGGACAAGCTGGAATTGAGCCCAGATACGCTGTTCCAAAACGACTGCATGCCGAAACCCCCTCGTGAAAGTCTATTATCTCATCCCGGTTCGGTCTGACCTGGGTTAAACCTTGTGAATCAATCGCGCTTACAAGTTCACGTAGCCGACTTTTTGCACGGCGTCGCCCAGTTCGGTGTCGATGGACTGGATGACCCGCTGGTTGGCTTGGTATTGGCCGACTACCGCGATCATATGGGCCATCGTCGACGTGACATCGACGTTGCTTTGCTCCAGCGATCCCGGCGTCATCGCCGCCGTCCCCACACTCAGCCGACTCAGCACGGCGGTCGGATTCAGCGTCCCGCCCACCATGAACTCTCCGGCGCCAAGCGGACTCAGCTGCGTCACGTCGGCGTTCACGCTGCCCAAGTGCGCCCCGGGGATTGGGGTTCCGGCGGCATTGAGCACCCGGTATGACACCTGGCCTTGACTGTCGGTCACGGGTTGGCCGTTGGGCCCGAACAGGTCCGTTCCGTGATACGCGGGGTTGATCGCGATGCGACCTCCTGGGATCGCCTTGCCCTGCGCATCCACAGGCAGTACCGGATTGCCGGCCGCATCGACGAGCTGGTGCTGACTGTTGACGCCAAAGTGGCCGTTGCGCGTCAAGGCGATGCCTTTGACGCCTTGGGTCGACGTGTAGTCGACTGCGAAAAAGCCGTGCTGCCCCATGTCCTGGGAGTTCCCGATTCGCAGCGCGTACCCGGAGTACTGAGACAGAGCCGGCGTCCCGATGACTTTCCCTGCGGCATTGGCATACACGTACGACGGGTGCCCAGCGGAGTCGTAATCCGGTCCTCCGTCTGCCGCATACAACGCGCTTCCCTGATAGGCGGGATTTTTCATGGCGTACACGCCAGGCACGACGGTTCCATTCGAGTTCAGTACGGCCAGCGGCTGGCCGCCAATGCTCAGGATCCCGTTCGCGCCAGCCGTCACGGTCCCGTTCACCGAGACCGGGTATGTGCCGGGCGTGCCCGCTCCAGCGGCGGCACCCGTGGCAGGGTTGCCCGTTGTCGCTGCAGTTGCGGGCGCCCCCGCGGGTGCTACGGCTGCATAGGTTCCGGACGGCGTCGCATCGGATAGCGCAACATCGAGGTTTCGTCCAGTCTGCTGAAGGGTTCCCTGGGAAAACGTAGGAACTCCCTCTTGAAACACCGTGCCTGTCCCCATCGTCCCGATCGGCGTTCGCGGCCCGCCGTTGTAGTTCATGGCGGCGAGCAGTTGTTCCGGAAATTCGGCCGTGCTGCCGTTGGACGCTTTAAATCCCGGAGTCTGCGCGTTGGCCATGTTGTTCGTCAGCATTTCCTGCAGCCGCTCGTCAGCAAGCATCCCCGAAGCGGCTGCGGTCAGTCCTCGAAGCATCCCTTCACCCCCTGATGAATCCTTCTCATGAGAAACGCAAAGTGTTTCCTCACAAAAAGCATGTGTCGATGGTAAACACGTCTGCACTTCAATCCGGTGTGCAACGTGTACCTGTCACTTCTATGTAAACCAGTCCGGGTAAACCAATCCGGCATCCAAGGCGTGAGCTGCCTATTGAAATGTGGCGCGCGAACAGTGGATTCATAAGGATAGCCCAAAGATTCATGGGCGAATCCAACAGATTCCTACTATTTAAGTACACTCTGTCAAATAACCCCTGGTAAGTCCCCCTGCGAAGTAATGGCTCGCATCGCTGGGAAAATGGGGACACTGGTGTGAATGGCAGGACTACCGTGTTTATGTATTTGAGATCGGGAAGGTTTTTCCTGCTTGAACTGTGTCAAAACTTGAAACAGGCGGTTCCCGCGGGCACCATCCTCGGCACCACTCAGAAACCGCCTGAAATACCACTCTGTATGCAGCGCGACCCTTGAGCGCCGACCTTGTCCGGTCTGATGCGCCGAACGAATTCTGCGCTGCGTCCCGCACGTTACGCGCTGTGCATCACATCATGATCTTGCGCCGACGCCGTGGAGCGGATGGCCGGCGATGAGGACTTTCCAAATACATGCCCGTTCCCAAAACGACGCACTGCATCGGATCTTCCGCAATATGTACCGGAATTTGAAGTTCATCCATCAGCAATTTGTCCAATCCGGCAATGAGGGCTCCCCCTCCAGTCAATACGACACCCTTGTCAAATATGTCAGCGGCCAACTCTGGCGGGGTTTTTTCCAAAACCGACTTGGTCGAGGTCACAATGGCATCCACTGTTTCCTGCAGTGCGTTGCGCATTTCTTCGGCTTGTACCGTGACGGTCTTCGGAAGCCCGCTCATCATGTCGCGCCCGCGCACGTCGGTTTCCCCGTCGCGCCCTCCAGGGTAGACCGTGGCCAATTCTTTTTTAAGCTCCTCTGCGGTACGTTCGCCAATGAGGAGATTGTGTTGACGTTTGATGTATTTCACAATGGCATCGTCCATCTTGTCCCCTGCGACTCGCAAGGAAGCGGAGGTCACGACATCTCCTAAGGACAGAACGGCAATGTCCGTCGTACCTCCACCTATGTCTACTACCATACTGCCACTGGGCTGAAAAATGTCCAGTCCAGCTCCAATCGCAGCTGCCACGGGTTCTTCGATTAAGTCCACTTGCTTCACGCCGCACGCTTCTGCGGCTTCGCGCACCGCTTTTTGCTCCACCGATGTAATGCCGGCTGGGACACAAATCATCAGCTGTGGGCGCATCATCAGAGATTTCCCAATTACTTTCCGGATAAAATGCCGCAGCATGATTTCTGTCGCGTCAAAATCCGCAATGACTCCTTCTCGGAGTGGGCGTATAGCTACAATATTGCCCGGGGTGCGTCCGAGCATCCGGCGCGCCTCTTCGCCGACGGCAACGACTTGTTTTGTGACCTGATCGATGGCGACCACCGACGGTTCGTTGAGAACGATTCCTCTACCTTTAACGTGAATGAGCACATTTGCGGTACCCAAATCAACACCAATTTCTCTGGCAAGCATGTACGGCGAGTCCTCCCCAACTGAGCGTGCATCTGAGCGTATCCCCTGCCACGTCCACTAATCCTAGGCTCATCATCCAGGTGCGATACGAATACCGTTAAACTTCTACAACCCGCTTGAAACTCCTTTTCGAATATCGTATTTTTTTGTCGAATCTGTTTCCGGCTCCTCCTTATGATATTTTAATTTTGTAGCTTCTCCGCCACGAAGATGCCGAATCGACTTGTGGTATTCGAGGATTTCCTTGACTCTGTTCGCTAGGTCTGGGTTAATTTCGGGCAGTCTCTCGGTCAAGTCTTTGTGGACAGTGCTCTTCGAAACCCCAAATTCACGGGCTATGGTTCTTACCGTGTTGCGGGTTTCGACAATGTACTCGCCAATTTTGAGAGTACGCTCTTTGATATAATCATGCACTCCCCTCGCCTCCCCATACTGCTCAAGTGGTCTGATACAGTATATGAGGGGGTGTACACCATATGCCTTGCTTTCCTCGTTTACAGCTTGTCACGGCTTGTTTCGTTCAAATATCTTGCGTTTTCTCTCATTTACTTCTCGGGAAATAAAAGAAAATAGGCCGCTGGTATTTTTCAGCGGCCTAGTCGCATTTCCTTGCTGCGCTTCAGGAAAATAGGGATTACAGTTTTGGCAACAGAGTCGTCGGGTCTACCGATTGGTTATTTTTGAGAACCTCGAAGTAGAGATGGTTTCCTTGGGACTGTTCAAACTGACAAGTCCCGCTGGTGCCGATGGCCTGTCCTGCAGAAACCTCCTGCCCGACTTTGACGGTTGCCGCCGACAGCGACTCATAGCGTTCCACATAGCCGTTGGGGCTGGTCACTTCGATGGTGAGGCCCATCAGCGGGTTTTGCGTCACAGCCGTCACCTTACCGGCTGTCGCTGCGGCAACGCCAAACGACTTGTCGCCAGTGACTTTAATGTCGATGCCCTTGTGCGGATAGTAGCCGTTGTCGTAGTTGACCAAGGCGTCTGCCTGCTCCTGCGCGGTGCCTTTCACTGGGAAATAACCCAGCGAGACCGTCGGCTTCGCTCCTTGGGCGACCGGCCAGTTGAACGTTTCTGCTGCAGCCGACGCCGGCTGTCCGGAAGGCTCACCCGATACGTTCGTGCTGGTCGGACTTGTTCCGGTTTGACTCTTGATGTACATCAGTCCGATTATAAGCGCAGCAGCTCCAAGATAAATGGCCGGATACAACCAGCGCTTGGCAAAGATGCGACGAGATTTGATAGGGGCCTGCCCACTTTGTGGGTTCTCATTGGCCTTTTTACTCTCTGAACCTGTTTGTGGTTGCGATGAATGTTTCTTTTCATCCATAGTGGCTCTCACCTCAGTACGAAGTCTCGCCACGAAAAACAGGTTCTATACCTCTACCAATAGCTTTTTTGCACGAAATACTAATTTTTTACTTATAGCTTCGTTTCCCTAGTGTCACTCGGTTTTTTACGACGACTTTTTGCTCTGCGCCGGCGTCGAAGTCGCGGCTGTCGTTCCGGCTGCTTGGGTGGCGAAGGACGTCTGTCCGGACGAACTCAGGGCCGTATTCGCAGATGGATTTGCAGGCTGCTTTGCCGACGAACTTGTCGGCTGATTTCCCGTGAAGTTCCCCGACGCGTTTGCCGAAGAACTTGCCAGCCCTTGGGTCCACGCCGCATCTGAAACGAGCTGGGTTCCCGGATAAAAGGTCGCAAGGATCTTTGAGTAACTCATTTTCCTCCCTGCCATGACCGTTGCCTCGTGAAGGCTCATACCCAGACCATTGCCGATTCCCTTGGTCGTGACGACGAGCGTTTGCCCCTGCCACTTCCACGTAAAGCTGCTCGAGGGCAGGTGGAGCCGGTTCGCAAAGTCCATCCCCGAGAAGGTCTGTTTCCCGTATGTGACGGACTGGACAAAGCCCTGGGCATCCGCCCCGTGCATCTTGAGGTCGGCCGGGATCAACCCACGGACCGCTGCGCCTTTGCTTGCACTGGCACTTGCACTTGCGCTTGCCGGAGCACCGGCGCGGGAACTCCCACGGGAGCCCGCGGCTTGCGATTTGCTGGCCGTGTGCGTACCGGAGGCCGTCGCGGAGGCTCCCGTCGCAGAGGCTGCGGGTGTGCCGACTGCCGACCCTGCGGGCGCCGCCGGGATGCCGAGCAGTTGCTGCAACTGAGCCGTCGAAAACCGAAACGTTTGGGTTTCTTTGGGGTCCTTCAAGTCGTCCGGGCACTTCACCGACTTTAAGTACGGCACCGGCTGCCCGAACACCGACTTCCCATCCCGGGTCTCTCCCGGTGACAGTGCGGTCATGAAGGCCACAATGGGCGATCCGTGATACGTCAATACCTGCCCGTCCGTCGCCTGTACGGCCTGCTCCAGGCGCAAGGTCAAGACGGCATCTGCCTTGCCGAACTTGTCCTCTTGTTGGGCGGTGGTCAGCCAAGGCAGGTCTAAGGTGGCGTTGTCCGTGACGTTGGCCCCGTGCGACTGAGCAAAGGTTGGCTGCACTCCGGGCGGTATGGGGAGCATGGAACGGATCGCGTACGTTCTCGCCGCCACAGCCGCGGCCTCGAGGGCGGCAATCGGCGCACTGGGATTCATCTCGGCCGCCACCACATCCAATACGTAGTCGTTGAGGGGCATGGTCACGACCTTGCCGCGGTTCCACTCCAACACCTTAATCGGAACCCGGGCGTCTTTGGAACTGACCCAGGACAAGACCGGCTCTGTTTGGCCGCGGTGGGTTAGGACCGCGATCGCAGATGGGATGAGGACCATTCCCACGAACGCCAAGCCCACGCCAATGGCCAGTTTGACGCGCAACCCCACAGGACGGGATGCCAAACCGGCGAGGCCGCGCCGGGCCTGTCCCATGCTGGTGCGGACGCGATCGAACGCCAAACGGGTCGGTCCGCGCAACAGGGACGGCGTACTCAGTCTAGGTCGAAAGCGGGCGGTGCGAGGTCGAAAACGGCGTTGACGCAAACGCAATGGCGTCTCTCCCTTCCTCCCGGTGTCGTGGCGGCGGCCGCTGGCTACGCCTGTCCTTTCCTACCTTATGTATGGGCTTTGCGGGATATGATTGGATAGCCTGCGAGAATTGCCCCCAAATCAGGATAAAAGTCCTACGCCGGTCGGGACAGCGGACTCAGGTAAGGGCTTGTCCAGGCAAGTAGAATGAGTGGGCGCAAGATTCGACAACAAGCACCGTACATAGAAACGCATCGACAAGCTTCAACAGTTGGGACTGGGTGATATCATTCGCCGATTGGGATGAATCGGGAAAATGGGAAGGGTTGGTTTTTAATGAAGTGGAAAGGTCCACTCGTGTACACAGCAATCGGGGCCATTCTCGGCTCCAGCCTCATGGCGTCGACTCCAGCATTCGCGGACACAGGGTTTAAGTCGTTCTGGGCAGGACTCATCCAAAATGGACAAGACCAAGGCAAGGCTCAGGCGATTCAGTTCCAAGGCACGAATTTTTTTGGCATCTGGTATTTGAACAAACTGTTGGCACAAGACGGCATTCAGGCGTCTTGGAACGGAAACACTCTGCAACTGTCCAACGTGCCGGTGCAACAGCCCACGACGCTCTCCTTGCAGGGCTCATCGGCGCCGAGTACGTCTCCAATATTTAGCGACGCGATCACGGTCAACGGCGTCACCTACGTCCCCCTCTCCTCCGTCCAGCAACTGCTGCAAAAACTGGGCGTTGGAATCCAGTCCGGGGCCAACCAAGGAGGCCCATCCGCAGCAGGCATCATCGACAGTGAACAACTGTTGGGCGTGATTAATAAACTTCAGAGCTCGGCTCAGAAACTCAATCAGTATACTCAAGCAGTCAGTGCCATCTCGCTGTTCAACTTCGGCGCGGCGATGGGACCCGGACCCGGCCGCGGCGAGAGTGAAAGTGAACACAGCGCCGTCAACGCTTTGACGAGCGGCTTGCAGCAGCTTCAATCCGCATACGATCAGTTGAACCGCATGATGAACGCCCTCCAAGCCTTTGGCGCAACGGCGACAAGCGGAAGCACGACAAGCAGTACCACGGGCACCAGCGGCACGACGACCGGGACATCGACCACCCAATCGGTGTACCAACCGGCAACGAGTTCCACACTGACATCCAGCCAAATCCTCACCACCTTGCAAGCAGTCGCAACCAGCTTGAGCAGCGACTGGCAGGCGGTCAATGGTTATGCGTTAAACGCTTCTGCCGGACAAGCCTCCAATACCAGCGCAATCAGTACCGCTGCGGCCGATATCGAAAAGCAGGTTTCGACCTTGCAAGGGCTTGTGGCGCAGTTTCCGAATTCGTCCGGCGTGCAAATCCTGCCCGGCATGCAACATCAAGACCATTAAGAGTTTGCAGTGCATTTTATACCCATGGCTCGTTCGCTCCCGTCGAGTGGACGAGCCTTTTTCATTTTGGGCCCATTCACGGTGCCTTTCCGCGGAATACACTAACGTAAAACCCTGTGGGAAGACGTGAAGCAACATGGCCACATTTGCCCATGCGCATGCGATGAAAGAGCGCATTGCTGCGTCCTTACTCAAGCATCCAAAGGTGTACGGCGTTGGCGTCGGCCATCGCGATCCTAAAGACCCCAGCCAAGGAGCTGCCGTCGTCATCTATGCCAACGCGCGTTCTGCCTCTTCGCTGGGAATCGCGCGAGCGCTGCAGCTCGCTCTAAAAAGGCGGAAGGTGGCCGTGCCCATCCGGGTCGTGAAAAGCGGCAAAATCCGTTCCCACGCAAACTACGCCCGCCGAATTCGGCCAGTGCCTGCGGGTTACAGCATTGGAACCATCGCTGGCTCTGGAACCGCAGGCTTGATTGTGACAGATGCCCCAAGCGGAACCCAGTGGTACATTTTCAGTGACAACCACGTACTGACCAACCCCATCAACGCCAGAAACCGTGCCGAAACCTTGCAGCCTGGGGGAGCGGATGGCGGACGTCCCGTTGTCGATCGCGTCGGCTATTTGTCCCGCTTAGCACTGCTCAAGAAAAACGCGCCCAATTTCATCGACGCCGCCTTGTCGACTCCGGTACGAAACAGCATCCTGTCGCCTCGCTACGCTGCGGTGGGCATCATTCCAGGACACGTCACTTCCTATCGAGTGGGCGCGCGCTTCAAAAAGGTCGGCCGCACTACCGGTTTGCGGTACGGCACCGTCACCTCCGTGAACACCGACATCCTCGTCGATTACGGAGGGAGTCTAGGTACCCTGAAGTTTCGCAATCAAACCATCGTCCAAGGCCGCAACCCCGTCTCCCTTCCAGGCGACTCGGGTTCCGTGTGGCTCCGGAGCGCGGATAACTTCGCCGCGGCCGTCAACTATGCAGGCAGCACCGACGGAAGGATCTCCGTTGCGTTTCCAATTGACTGGGCCCTGCGAAGGTTTCAGGTGAACGTGGCAAAGCCCAATTCTACAGGTCGAGTCCGAATTGTCCCGGTCCGCAACTCCTCCTATGCGCGCCGACTTACGGCAAAGGAACTGGCTTCGATTCAAGTGGTTCAAATCCGGCAGAAAGGGGCTCGTCCACGGCCTGCAAAATGACCAATGGGCATCATCAGGGAGTCCTGTGCGTCAGGCGTCCTATGGCAGGGGTTCTGTTGCGTCTAATGCATAAGAAAAGGAAGCAGCCCCGAAGCAGGTGGCGCTGCTTGCGGGGCTGCCCGGGGGGGGTTGGTGCGCAATTAACTGTTTTTACGGGTGATGGTCAACGTGCGCGATTTGCTGATCAGATACGGCGTGACGATAATGGAGCTGCTGTTCGGGTTGTCGATGTACAGCACCCAGCTTTCTTCACTTTGCGGATAACTGTCGGTTGCATAAGCCGAAACCAGAAGGTTGACGCTCCAACCTCCGCTGATCGCGACTCGGCCCGTTCCTGCATGCATGACAATTTGCCGGATCGAGTGTCCTGGAATGGTCACCGGCGGGAACACGAGACGGCGGAAGCCGGTTCCAAGGTCCTGTGTTACGCGGGCATTTACAGGGCGAAATTGGACGGATCTGGCGTTTCGGGCCTTTGCCGTGTTTCTGAGCAATTGTGCCAAGCTCTTACACCTCCCCTTTGTTGGATGCTTCATGATATGCAACGAAACGCGCGTGGCTTGGACAGATCGTCCAAGCTATATTCCTCAAATTTCTGAACCTGGGTCCCGAGGGAGCCTCCGCAACATAAAAACACCCGCTTCGCGGACGTTCTCCGCAGCGGGTGTGCTTCGTTTCAATGAGGCCGTTCAGATAAAGGGGTTTGATGAGGAGGCCGGGCAGCGCCGACCCGTTTCGTTACTCGTCGTCTTCCACGCGGCGGATGTTGGCGCCAAGTGCTTGGAACTTCCCAACCAGGTTGTCATAACCGCGATCGATATGATGCAAACCCATCACCTCGGTGTAGCCGTCGGCCATCAAACCGGCGATGACCAGCGCGGCTCCAGCCCGTAAGTCGGTCGCTGTCACCTGTGCACCGGAGAGCTTCTCGATCCCATCGATAATGGCGAGGCGGCCTTCCACTTGAATCTCCGCTCCCATGCGCCGGAGTTCCGCCACATGCATGAACCGGTTCTCAAACACCGTCTCCGTAATCGTGCTCGTCCCAAGGCCCATGGCCAATCCAGCCACGATTTGCGCCTGCAAGTCGGTGGGATACGCCGGATAGTAGTGCGTCTTGACGTCGAGTGCCCGCAGCCGGCTGCCTTCAGCAGGCCAAACCCGGACTCCGGTCACGTCGTCCGCGACCTCAGCCCCGGCTTCTTGAATCTTCGCCAACAGCGGCGTAAGGTGGTTCGACACGGCATTCTCCACGTAGATTCCGTTGCCCATCACGGCGCCGGCCAGCAGGAACGTTCCGGCTTCAATGCGGTCTGGGATCACGGTATGCGTCGCACCGTGCATCGCAGAAACCCCATCAATGCGGATGGTATCGGTGCCGGCTCCGCGCACTCGCGCTCCCATGGCGTTCAGGTAGTTCGCGAGGTCGACGTTTTCCGGTTCCTTGGCGGCATTTTCGATAATGGTTTGGCCCTTGGCAAGCGTCGCAGCCATCATGATGTTCTGCGTAGCGCCCACGCTTGGGATGTCGAGGTAGACGCGCGCGCCTCTAAGGCCGCCTCGCGGGGCCTTGAAGTGGACGAATCCGCCTTCGATCACGGCCCGAGCCCCGAGCGCCTCCAGCCCCTTGATGTGCAAATCGACCGGACGAGGTCCGATGTTGCAGCCGCCCGGCAGCGCCATCACGGCTTCGCCAAAACGCGCGAGCAAGGGTCCTGCGACCACAAACGAAGCGCGCATCCGTCGAACGAGATCGAGCGGTGGTTCAACACTGCGAATATCTGTCGCCCGAATTTGGTATGTACTGCCGGTCACTTGAACCGTGGCACCAAGGGCTGTAATGGTCTCTGCCATGTTTCGAACGTCAAGTAGTGAAGGAACATCTTCAATGTGACTGGTTCCCGATGAAGCCAGCAGACTTGCGGCCAAAATCGGTAAGACCGCATTCTTGGCACCGCCAATACGCACAGATCCTTCGATGCGGTGCCCGCCTTCGATGATGATTTTAGCCAATGCTTATACCCCCGAATGAGCCGCCGGACCTAAAAGTTGCGATCGGCTCGTTGGCACCATCCATACGATTTCACGCGTACGATTGCGCTCCGATTGCAATTGCGTTCTGCGTACAGCTGCGTTTTGCAACTTTGCGGGATGCGACTTTCCGTCTGCAACTTTGCAACACTTGCGTCTGCAACTTTGCAACTTTGCGGGTTGCAACACTTGCGTCTGCAGCTTTACGTCAGCAACTGCGGGCAATTTTCCGGCTGCATTAGTACGTTCTCGTAATGATTGGTGTGCCGACTAGGACGTTCGTCCGGTGATGATAGGCATCGTAATGAACCGCGACTTGCAGGTTCATTTTTTGCCCATTAGTTAGTATAAATGTTCTTTCCAATGGTGAATACCCTGAGATGCTCGTAACTTGTCCGGTCTGAATTCCCTCGACTCTCGAGGCATGCACTGCCGCAAAAGCCTGCTGAACAACCTTGTCGGCATAATCGCGGCTAAGTTTAGCATCCAGCGTCCCCTCCAGACAAGCACTAATTTGTGGGATTGCTCCAATCGAGACGAGCCCTCGATTCAGGGTGTTCAGTACAGCCGGGAACCGACTCAGGTCCTTGGCCGTCCCGTCAACGCGGACGGTCAAAATGGACTCGCTGGTGTTGGCTTGGCCCTGCAGACTGGAAAAGACGGCGAAAACCTGCGCTCCTCCGTCCGTGAGCCCTGTCAGCTGCAGGTAGTTCTCACCGGCCGCTTGGTACTTGTTCTTCTTCGGACTGCGCAGGTGGATCTCCTGCGCAAAACGATCGGCTTGTTGGGACAATTGTGCGAGGGATTCTGCTTTTTGGCTGAGTTGGCTCCAGTTGTTCACCTCGTAGTTGCTGACTTGCGCGTGCGTTGCGATAAAGCTTCGCTCCAAGTAAGCCGCCGTCTGAGTGGGCTGGTTCGTTGACCCGGGCTGACTGGACTGGCCCGAGATGGTTTGTGCCGAGATGCCCGCGGGCGTCACCACACTCGCTTGAACGCCTGGCCTGCCCGCTGCCATGGCTGGAGTTAAGTGATGCATCACGGCATATGCCGTCGCTGCAACCGCCAGAGTGCCAAAAAGCATTTTCTTCATATTTACTCCTCCCCTATCCGATCGGGTTCTATACCCCCAGTGTCGGCAAGGAAGGAATGGTTTATACGAAGTGGCCAACAAATTTTACGAGACTTCATAGAGTTAGGCTCACGCGCTGATCGCGTGCGTCTCGCGGCTGTCGTCGAACCCGTTGGGCCGTTTGGCGTCGACGCTAGTCGCTACAGCGACAGCAGCCCATTTGGGCGGCAATAGCGATGTGTACGGCGACGGCGGGCCACCTCGGCGGCAACAGTGGCGTCTTCGGCGGCGGCGGGCCACCTCGGCGGCAACAGCCATGGTGGCCGCAGCTATTTTAACTAGACCATTCTCAAGGCCTCTTTAGGGCTTGGTCGTGGTGGTCGACATTTCGCAACAAGATCGTTTCACCTGCGATAAACTCAAAGGTAATGCGTACATCCATATTTACAGAACACTCATACACCCCATCCGTTCCCTGTATCCTTTTGATTCGAAGGGACGGGTGCGCAGGTGGAAAATCCAGCAAATAGGTCAGAGTCTTCTGAACGGATGAGCGCAACAGACGGTCATCTCTGATTAGAGCAGCATATTGCTTTTCAAAACGATTCGTCAGCTTAATTTTCATCGTCTCTTGACGCTTCCCCGTCAAGGTGTTCAAAGATGTCCTCTGCCCGATCAAAAGGTCCAGTTATACGCCCTTCTGCCTTGTCCCGTTCGGCTTCAACCTCCCCTTTCTGCCAACGTTGCGTCCAATACCAGGACTGTTCATCATGCTTAATAATTGAGTCAATGGCCCGATAAGCCGTCTCAAGTTCAATTGGGTCCGTAATTTGGTCAATTAAGCGGTGCAGTTCTTCTCTATTGACAGCCACAACATCCGCCTCCCTTTTAAAAAAGATAAGATTTTTTGACCATTTTAGCATACGACCTGTCCAACTGAACTACTCCTGTCGATGTTGTCATCGTGACACTTGAAAAGCGAGTAGCCAACTGTCATGCAAGGTCAGACTGCGCTAGCAAACAGCTTTTACTCTGGTTCCATCGAAGGGCTCCCACGAACCGAGTGTCCTTTTCGGATATAAATGGAAGTCATAACTTTCCAAACTTCCTATTGAAACACTTTCGTAACAACCTTGCTGTTTTTGATGGTAGGAGAAAAATATTATTCCCGAAAGTGCACTTTTTCGCGTTGAACCGACATAAAATACGGCCTGGGTCGACCTACATCGACAGCCCCTATGGTTTGGCGAATTGGCAGCATCAGCGTTTGTTGTGGTACGGTTGTTGATTTCACCGCTGGATTGCAGACCCTGCAAAGCCGTTGCGTGAGGCCCGCGTAGCGCTTCACGGCCAATGAAACGAAGGCGTGCAGAAAACGATTGTGGTGAGCGCATGAAGGAGTCGTTTGAGAAGTCGTTGAGAGCGAAGAATGAAACAGGCAACTGGAGACAGACCCTCCCGTGACTCCCTTGAAAAGGAATACGTAGGATGGTACAAGCTTATACCTCAACCATTACAAGATCATGCGCAGGGCCTGTCCGGCGAACAAATACGCCACAGCGACCAACCCCGTCAGCAGCCCCCCGGTCAGAGCCATCAGGAAACGCAACATGCGCGCTTGAGGACCGTGCGGGTCGGCTGTGAACTTATCCCACTTTAAAATGCCTACCGCCCACCAGGTGATGTAAACCCCGCCTAGGAACGCGATAATGAAGATCAACCCGTCCGCCGCATACAGCGGCGCATTAGAGTACGTTGCGGCTGCATTCAGCCCCATCCGTCCCACGTCCTCTCCTGCTCACAATGCCAGGGCTAGGGGGGCAAGGGTCTCCCCGACCCTAAAGCGAGCGCTCGACGCCTTGCACCCCTAGCCCACTGTTCTACTGCCTTAGCGCGGCGCGTCCCTTGTCTTTAACCCCAGAAAAGCCTTGGGGGCAAAGGCGAGACGCTCGCTTTAGCGCGAGTCGAGTCCTTTGCCCACCGCGCCGGCACCCAGCCGCCGCCGGCGTCCTTGTCTTTAACCCCAGAAAAGCCTTGGGGGCAAAGGCGAGACGCTCGCTTTAGCGCTAGTCGAGTCCTTTGTCCACTGCGCCGGCACCCAGCCTCCGCCAGCGTCCCTTGTCTTTAACCCGAAAAGCCTTGGGGGCAAAGGCGAGACGCTCGCTTTAGCGCTAGTCGAGTCCTTTGCCCCCAAGGCGATCCTTTAAAACCACTTCGTATTCATCAACACGTTCAGCAGCGAGCCTGGTACGAGGCCCAGAACCAACGTGCCCGCCACGCACAAGCCGAGCAGGGTGTGCATCGCACCGCCGGCTGGCAAGTGTGTGACTTCGCCCACCGGTTCCTTTTGGAACACCTTGCGGATCCAGCCAAAGTAGTAGTAGAACGACACCACGCTCGTGGCGAACAGCACGATGCCCAACCACGCCGTGTGCATGTGGATCGTGTTCGTGAAGATGTAGAACTTGCCGATGAAGCCCGCCGTCAGCGGCATGCCTGCCAGCGACAACAGGAACACGGTCAAGGCTCCGGCCAGCCAAGGGGAGCGCTGCACCAGGCCAATCAGTGCGTCCGAATCCATCGTGTTTTTGTCCTTGGACACCAGGTAGACGACGGCGAAGGCGCCGACGGTCATGAAGGTGTACGCGAACAGGTACAGCGAAATGCTGTCGAACAGGCCGACCCAGTCGTAGTACGGAGAATTCCCGAACAGCGCGAACGGCACCAGGATGTAGCCCGCTTGCGCGACGCTCGAGAACGCCAGCATACGCTTCATGTTGCGCTGCGGGAGCGCGATGAAGTTGCCGATGACCATCGTGATCGCGGCGAGGATGCCGGCCCAGTAAAACATGTGCGAAGCGGCCCCGTTAAAGATGAACAGCAGCATCCGCAGCAGCATGCCAAACGAAGCGGTTTTCGACAGCGTCGCCAAAAACGAGCTGATGGGAGCCGGCGCGCCGTCGTAGGCGTCCGGTGTCCACATGTGAAACGGCACCAGCGAGAGCTTGAAGCCCATGCCGGCGAGCATCAGCAAAAACGACAGCAGCACGATGGCCGGGTACTGGCTCCACAGCTGCGGGCCTTCGTTGCCCAAAGTGAGCAGGTTCGTCGTGCCGGAGATGCCGTAGATGAACGACATGCCGTACAGCAGGATGCCCGAGCCAATCGAGCCCATAATCAAGTACTTCAATCCGCCCTCGACCGAGCGCACGTTGGTGCGGCGCACCGCGACCAAAACGTAGCTGGCAATTGAGAGCAGTTCCAAGCCGACGTACAGAGTGACCAGGTCGACGGCGGAAGCCATTGCGAGTGCGCCGACGATGGCGAACAACAGCAGGTAGCTGTGCTCTGCCGCGAGCTTGACGCGCCCCGTGTACTCAAAGCTGAACAACAGCACGAGTACCGCCGTGATCAGAATCAGGACGCTAAACACCGAGCTGAACGCGTCGGTCACGACGGCGTTGAGCGTGATTTGGGGCGTGAGCGTGTAGTGCTTGATCGCCACGCCGAGCGCCACCAAAATGCCCACCAGCGAGACGCCGAGCAGCCAGCGCCGGTCTTTGTCCCGAAAGATGAACTCGAGAATCATGACGACAAACGCGGTGATGGTGACGACGATCATCGGCCCCATGGTCACCCAATAGTGTTGATGCAACATGTCGAGATTCGCCATACCTTAAACCCCCATCCCGAGCAACAAAGCGTGCGCAGATTGTCCGATCACGTTGCCGATGACCGCCGGGTAGATGCCAATGATGAGCACTAAGGCGGTGAGCACCACAATCGGGACGTACTCCCCAGCGCGGGCGTCGGCGAGTTCGGCGAACTTGGCTTTGGGCGGACCGAAGGTCGTCTTTTCGATCGCGTACAGCAGGTACACCGCAGACAGGATTAAACCGCCAATTCCGACGAACGAAGCCGCCGGGAAGGTGGCAAAGCCTCCGATAAACGCCTGAATTTCACTGATAAACCCGCTCGTCAGCGGCAAGCCAAGCGACCCAAGCGCCGCAAACAGCAGGAAGCCCGACAACATCGGCATGCTCTTGGAGATGCCGCCAAGCACCGGGATTTGGAACGTGTGGGTCCGCTCGCGAATGGCCCCGGTGATGTAGAACAGCAGTGCCGTCAGCAAGCCGGACGACACCAGCATGAAGATGGCGCCCTGAATGCCCGCGGTGTTGAGCGCCGCGATGCCGAGCAACACCAAGCCCATGTGGCTGATGCTGCCAAACGCGATGAGGCGGCGCCAGTCTTTTTGCGCCCAGGCGGAAAACGCGCCGTAGAGGATGTTGATGACGCCCATCACGGCAATCAGCGTGCCCCAGCGGTGAACCTCGCCCGGAAGCATGCCCACCCCGAAGCGAAGCAGCGCGTACGCGCCGGTCTTGGTGAGGATGCCGCCGACCATCATGCTCGTCGGAGTGTCCGCAAACTCGTGCGTCGTCGGCAGCCAGGTGTGAAACGGAACAAATGCCTCTTCAATGAAGACGGCAAAGAGCAGGACAATCAATACGGCCGAACGGACGCCAATCGGGAACAACTGTGCCGATGCGTGGTGCAGTCCGTTCACCAGAGTCGGGATGTCAAACGTCAACGTACCGGACGGCGGAGATTGAACAGTGGTTCCTGCCGTGCTCGCGAAACCGCCGGCGTAGCCATACGCGATCATCAAGAACGCCACGAGCATGAACACCGTGGCCGAACCGCGGTAGATCAGGAACTTGATGGCCGCTTTCTGCCGGCCCTTTTCTCCGAACAGATAAATCAGGAAGAACGTTGAGAACAAGGTGACTTCGAGCGCCACCAAGAAAGTGAACAGGTCAAGTGCTGTGAATACCCCGTACAACCCAAAGCTCACAATCGAGAGCCAGAAAAAGTACTCCTTGGCGCGCTCTTGATTTGCTTTGACCGCCAAAATCGACAGCAGCGAGACCACCACGGCTAACGTCAAAAGCGTCAGCGACAGACCATCGACGCCAAACGATAAGCCAATGGAGAGGTCCTTGCCGTTCCACAGGTTTGGCAGCGTAAACCAGTGCAGCTTACTCACCGATTGAAAGGCGGTAGACTGGGTGTTAAATCCTTCCCACGCCACCAACAGCAGCACCAGCGAAACCAGAGAGCCTAAGAACGCAAGCGTCCGGTAAAACATCGCTCCGAGTTTCGGCAGCAAAAGAATCAAAATGGCGGCGATGAGCGGTGCGACGACCAGCCAAAACAAGCTTCCCATGTCAGAACACACCTCCTACGCGAAACATCGCAATGGCCAGGACCAAGAACAGTCCAAACACCGCGACGGCGCTGTAGGTCTGCACGCGTCCTGTCTGGGTGTACTTCAGACCCAGTCCGGCTGCGTAGCCGCCCTGTCCCACCAGGTTGACGAGGCCGTCGAGCACGTAGGTATCAAAGAAGAACACCACGGCAGCAATTGCCTTGCCCGTTGCCACCACCACAGCGTAGTAGATCTCGTCAAAGTAAAACTTGCGAAACGACAGCAGGTACAAAAACCCGAGGCTCTTGGCGAGTTTCTCAGGAGCCTGCGAGCGTTTGCCGTACATCATGTACGCGATGAGGATTCCGAGCAGTCCGACCACGACGCTCACGGCCATCAACCCGATGTTGGTTTTCGCGACCACGCCTGCCGTGCCGCTGGCAAAGTCGTTAAACAAGTACTTCTCGAGCGCGTAGCCGTCGACCGGAGAGTTGAAGAAACCAGCGATGGTCGCAAGAATCCCTAGCACGATCAACGGCAGCGTCATCACCCAGGAACCTTCGTGGGCGTGTTCGTACTTTTCCGGAACCCTGGGCTGACCGGTAAACGTCAGGAAGAACACGCGGAAGATGTAAAACGCAGTGAAGAACGCTGCGATCAAACCGAACAGATAGAGTACGACGTGGCCGCTTTGCAGCGTTACGACCAGGATGTCGTCTTTCGACCAAAAGCCTGCGAACGGGACGATGCCGGCCAGAGCCAGAGCGCCCGCCAAGAACGTGTACGTGGTCACAGGCATCTTGCGACGAAGCCCGCCCATTTCAAACAAGTCTTGCGTATCCACAGCGTGGATGACCGAGCCTGCCGCCAAGAACAGCAGCGCTTTGAAGAACGCGTGCGTCATCAAGTGGAACACGCCGTACGCGTAACCGCCGACGCCGAGCGCCATCATCATGTATCCCAACTGCGACATGGTCGAGTAGGCGATGACGCGTTTGATGTCGTGTTGCGTCAGGGCCATGATGGAGGCGATGAGCGCCGTGATGCCGCCGATCCAAGCCACCGTTGCGGACGCGCCGGGGCTCAGCGCGAACAGCGGATAGACCCGAGCCACCAAGTAGACGCCGGCAGCGACCATCGTTGCGGCGTGGATCAAGGCTGACACTGGCGTCGGGCCTTCCATGGCGTCCGGCAGCCAGACGTGCAGCGGGAACTGTGCCGATTTGCCGACTGCGCCGATAAACACCAAGATGGCCGTCAAAGTGACGACGCCGTTGCTGGACAGCCAACCCAAGTGCAGGGTGTGTGCAGCAGCCGCCTGAAAGATGGTGTTGTAGTCAAACGAGCCACTCGCCAAAAACAACAGGACGATTCCGGCAAAGAACCCTGTATCGCCGATACGGGTGACAATGAACGACTTTTTGGCAGCCAGTGCGGCTTCCGGTTTGAAGTACCAAAAACCAACCAGCAAGTAAGAGCAAAGTCCGACCATTTCCCAGAACATGTACAACTGCAACAGGTTTGGGGAAATGACGAGTGAGAGCATCGAAAACACGAACAGGTTTAAGTATTGGTAGAACACTGGGAATCTCTCGTCGCCGTGCATATAGCCTTTGGAGAACAACAGGACCAGTGTACTGACCAGCGTGACGACGACCAGCATCAAAGCGTTCAGGTGGGTGACCTGAAAGCCGACCGAGATGGATTTGCTGCCAATGCTCAGCCAGTGAAACGCGTAGGTGAAGTTGCTGCCAGGTCCCTGCCCAAGTTGCCCGAAAATCATCACACTGATGATGAAAGAGACGAACGTGAGCAAAACCGAGACGCCGGCCACGAGTCCTTCCGGGGCTTTGCGTCCAAACACCAGCAGGAACACGTACGCGATCAGGGGCAGGAGCGGAACAAGCCATGCGTAGTGAACCATAGAACCACCCTTCTTCACGGCTTTCGGCGCGAGTTGTTTACTCGACAAGCCTCGATTCAAGCCTCAATGTTTTAGCCAAGTTGATACCTCAATGCTTCTCGACATCCATTTCGCGGACCTCTGTCGTCTTCCGCAGGCGGAACGCGGCGAGCGTCAGCGCCAACCCGACAGCCACTTCGGCTGCGGCCACCGTCATGGTGAACAAAGAGAATACCTGACCGTTCAAGTTGGGTACGGCGCCCAGGCGCGAGAAGGTCACCAAGTTGATGTTGGCGGCATTGAGCATCAACTCAATGGAGACCAAAACAATGATCAGGTTGCGTTTGGTGAGTGCCCCGTACAGTCCGATGCAGAACAGAATGGCACCGAGTGCCAACAGCGATCCCGTCGGGACGTTAACTGCTCCGGCTCCTCCCATGTCACTCGTTCTCCTTTCGGTCTTTTGGGTCTTGTCGTTCCTGCGCGATGATCACGGCTCCGACCAAGGCCACAATCAACAGCAGTGACACGAGTTCAAAAGGAATCGTGTACTGCGTGTACAGCATCTGCCCAATCGCCACAGGGTTGCTGATTTGACTGCTGCCGTTTACGTTCACGGTCGGGTCGCCTTGCGGCCACGCCGTGGAACGAATGGTCACCAGCAGCACGATTGCCAACAGCACCGCGCCGATGGTGGAGAAGATGTTCTTTGCGTTCCATTCAAAAGGCGGCTCCGTGGCTTCGTGGTTCGTCAGCATGATGGCAAACATGATGAGAATCGTGATGGCTCCAGCGTATATCATGATTTGCGCGATGCCGACGAACGGAGCACCGAGCAAAAAGTAGATGGCGGACGCTCCGATGAACACACCGCCGATGGCCAGGGCCATGTAAATGACCTTGCGGAAGCTCAACAGCATGACAGCGCAGCCCAAGATGCCCAGGGAAATGATGAAAAACGCGATGAGGGCCGGTGTAATCGCAAGGCTCATTTCGTCTCACCTGCCTCTTTGGGTGCGTCGGCCGCTTCGGCCTCCACTTGGGCCTGCATGCGCTCTGGGTGGTTTTTTTCGTACTTCAGTTCGTTGTCGTACAGCCAGTGCATGTCGAGGTACAGCGCGTCGCGCGTGTAGTTCGCCATTTCGAAGGTGTCCGACATCAAGATGGACTCCGTCGGGCACACCTCCGTGCAAAGGTCGCACAAGATACAGGTGTCGAAGTTGATGTCATACGTGTCAATGCGCATCTTTTTGTTTGCGTCGCGCGACCCGGACAGCGAAATGCAGCTGGTCGGGCAGATGCGCGCGCACTGGTTGCACACGATGCACAGTTCCGGGATGAAGCGGTGGACGCCGCGGAAGCGCTCGGGCCACTCGGGCATGACATCCGGATACTGCAGGGTGACCTTTTTTCGCGGCAACTGGCTAAGCGTTACGCCAAGGCCCTTGAGAAAACCAAACATGGTCTCACCCCTTAGAAGATCGCCTTAAACACAGCTGTCAACACGACATTGAGCAGCGCTACAGGCAATAGAATTTTCCAACTGAACGTCATCAGCTGGTCCGTGCGCAGGCGCGGCATGGTGGCCTGCACCCAGAATTGGAACGAGATGAAGAGGAACACCTTAATCGCAAACCACAGCCAACCCGGAAGCAGCGGCCCAGTCGGTCCGCCCAGGAACAAGGTGGCCAGAAGAGAGCCCATCGCAAACAGGTAAACGTATTCGGTCAACATGAAGAACGCAAAGCGGAAACCGGTATATTCGGTGTGATACCCTGCAACCAATTCCGATTCGGCTTCCGGCAAGTCAAACGGCGTACGGTTGAGCTCTGCGGTGCCGGCAATCAGAAACACGCTAAAGCCCAAGAACTGCGGCACGATGTACCACCAGCCGCTGTGGGCCTGGGCGAGCACGATGCTGTTGAGGTTGAGCGAACCGGCCATGATGACCACGCCGACAATCGAGAGTCCGAGCGGAATCTCGTAGCTGAGCATCTGCGCGGCGCTGCGCATGCCTCCGAGCAGTGCGTACTTGTTGTTCGACGCCCAACCGCCGAGCATCACGCCGTGAATGGTGATGGCCGACAAGGCGATGTAGAACAGCACGCCGGTAGACAGTCCAGACGTAAACACGTGGTGCGCCGAAAACGGAATAATGGACAAGACCGTAAAGGCTGGGACGAACGCAATGATCGGGGCAATCAGAAACAGCACCCGGTCGGCCTTCGAAGGAATGACGTCTTCCTTGATGAGCAGTTTCAACACGTCGGCCGCGCTTTGCAAGAGACCGAGCGGTCCGACGCGGTTTGGACCAATGCGGCCCTGCATCCAAGCGATGAACTTGCGCTGCCAGTAAATTGAATACATGACCGTGACCAACGCGATCAGCAAAACGACGACAGTGCCAATGACCATGGCCAGAACGTTCAGCCCGGTCAGGGGGTGTGTTTGCCAGTTGAACATTAGGCATCCACCTCCCCAAGCACGATGTCAACGGCGCCCAAAATGGCAATGAGGTTCGCCATGTTTTGTCCGCGCAGCAAATCCGGCAGGATCTGCAGGTTGACGAACGACGGTTTGCGGATTTTCAAGCGATACGGTTTGTCTTTGCCATCGCTGACAATGTAAAACCCGAGTTCGCCGCGGGAGCTTTCAATTCCAGAGTAATACTCGCCCGCCGGGACGCGGATCATCTTCGGCACCTTGCCCAACACCGGACCAGATGACGGGATTTGTTCCAACGCCTGCTCGACGATGCGGACAGATTGTTTCATTTCCAGCAGGTGCAAGTAGTAGCGATCGAAACAGTCTCCGTTTGACCCGAGCGGAATCTCAAAGTCGAAACGGTCGTAGATGCTGTACGGTTTGTTTTTGCGAAGGTCCCAGTTGAAACCGGTCGACCGCAGGTTGATGCCGCTTAGGCAGTACGCCAGCGCGGTTTCCTGGTCATAGACGCCGATCTTCTTGGTGCGGCTGAGGAAGATCTCGTTACCGGTAACGAGTTCGTCGTACATTTTCATGCGCTCTTTCATGTACGGCAAAAACTCGCGGATCCGGTCGAGCCATCCTGGAGGCGCGTCCCACTTCACCCCGCCGACGCGCATGTAGTTGTACGTCAGCCGTGCGCCGCAGATCTCGTTGAACATCTGGACGATGGTCTCCCGCTCTTGGAACATGTACAAAAACGGGCTCATCGCACCGAGGTCGAGTAAGTAGGTGCCCAAGGCCAACAGGTGAGAGCCGATGCGGTTGAGTTCCATGACGATGATGCGCAGGTACTCCGCGCGTTCGGGAATCTCCAGGTCCATCGCATTCTCAACCGTGTGCACGAGGGCGTAGTTGTTGAGCATCGCAGACAGGTAATCGAGCCGGTCGGTATACGGGATAATCTGGGTGTATTGCAGGTCTTCCGCCAGCTTTTCGGTTCCGCGGTGCAGGTACCCGATGACCGGTTCCGCTTCGACAATCGTTTCGGCGTCCAGTTTCACGACCAACCGGAATACGCCGTGCGTACTCGGATGTTGGGGACCTACGTTCAGAAGCATTTCTTCCGTTCGTATGTTTTTCTCATCCAGTAAAGCCATCCTGCCGTCCCCCTTTCAGTCCCATTCGTTGTAATCTTTGCGAAGCGGGTGACCTTTGAACTCATCCCACATCATGATTCGCCGCAAGTCGGGGTGGTTCGTGAAGGTGACGCCCAACAGGTCGTAAATCTCCCGCTCCTCCCAGTTGACGCCCGGGAAGATAGATACGAGCGACGGGATCTCGGCGTTCTCGCGCTCTGTGCGCGTTTTTAGGCAGACGAAGTGGCCGTGGTCCGTCGATTGCACAAACAGCGCCACTTCGATGTAGTCCTTGTAGTCGGTACCGGCCATACACTCGATGTAATTGAGCTTCCAATCCGGGTGTTGGCGGAGCAAGTCGACGGCTTTGACCCAGTCCTGGTTGCGAATTCGCAGCATCGGCTTGAAGTGTGCGGCTCCGGCTTCTTCGACAGCAGCTTCGCCGAGCTTAGCAGTGACGACGGCCTTTAGCTTTTCAGCCTCAGCCTTCGCAGCTTCCGCTCGAGGGTCCGGCGGAGGTGGAGCCTTTTTCGCGGCGGCAGGCTTGGCAGCGCCAGCGGCTGCGGCCGGTTTGGCAGCGGGCTTCGCGGCTCCGTCTGCGGCAGCTTTTGCTGGGGTCGGCTTGTCGGTAGCCGGTTTGGCTGCTCCGTCCGCCGTAGCTTTTGCCGGGGCGGGTTTGTCGGCAGCGGCCGTCTCCGGCCCGTCGGCAGCCGGCTTAGCTGCTGCGTCTGCAGCAGGCTTTGCACCAGCCGCTTTCGCCGGGGCGTCTGCTTTTACCGCATCCGCGCTCGGTTCGCTCGGTTGCTGTGCAACAGGCTTCGCAGCCGCTTTCTCGGCGGCCGGGGCGTCGGCACTAGCCGGTTTCGACTCGGTTTGTGCAGTTGGTTTTTCAGTTGAAGTCTCTGGGGTCGGGCTCGATGGCGTGGGGCTCGACGCAGTGGGCTTCGAATCCGCGGATTCGGGTGTATCGCTTGAACTGGGCTTCTGTTCGTCCGTCATACCCGCGTCACCTTCTTCCCGCGAGCTTCTGTCCGAATTTTGTTTTGAAGCAGGTTGAGTGCGTAGATGAGAGCTGGCGGAGATGGCGGGCAGCCCGGCACGTAGACGTCAACGGGTACGATTTGGTCGACGCCTTTGACGACGGAGTAGCTGCGGACGTAAGGTCCTCCAGCGGTGGCACAGACGCCCATGGAGACAACCCACTTCGGTTCTGGCATCTGATCGTAGAGTCTCTTGAGCAGCGGAGCCATTTTCTTGGTCACGGTACCCGCTACAATCATGACGTCCGACTGGCGGGGAGAAGCGCGAAAGATGATGCCAAAGCGGTCGAGATCGTAGTGTGAAGCCCCAGTCCCCATCATTTCGATGGCGCAGCAGGCCAAACCGAACGTCAACGGCCACAAACTGTTACTGCGGGCCCAGCCCTTCACCGTCTCCAGCGAGTTCAAGAGGACGCCGCCGCGGCGAAGCTCCGCGTTTTCTTCGGGTGTCAGACCCTCGTACTCAATGACCGGTAACTGCGTGGCGCGTGTCAAGTCCATTCCAACACCTTCTTTCGCCAAGCGTAAATCAGACCGACTACGAGCATGAAAATAAATAGCAGCATCTCGACGAGGGCAAATAAGCCCAACTTCTTAAAACTTGCCGCCCAAGGGTATAAGAACAGTGTTTCAACATCAAAGACAACGAACATGAGCGCAAAAAGATAGTAACGGGCGTTGTAACGCACGTGTGCGTCACCGATTGGTTCGACACCGCTCTCATACGTGGAGAGCTTCGTCGGATTGGGCTTGTTTGGCCGCAGCAGCGGACCCATCACCCATAGCGACGCAACCGGCAAAAGGATACCAACAACGAGGAATAAGACCACAAGAAGGTATCCATTCCAGTACTGGGACACGTTCATCCCTCCTAGCCTGTCAAGGATGTTCATCAGCACTCCGTATTATAACAAACGGGTTTTGGGGTGTAAAACACCCACCCCCACAACAAGGGGGATGCGAATTGAACTATTTCTTATAGTATGAAAAGACTAGGCTTATATCTAATAGGCGTAGTATTCACTGGGAAATGACTGCGCATCCGTTGGTACGTATTGCCTGCCTGGCGCAGGCGGCACACCCTAACTACGGCGAATAAACAGGGAACTGTTCGGAACGCGCGCCTCGTGGGGACGCCCATAAATTCCTTGTAGGCCCCGTCAGGCCGTTGCGTTTAAACCGAAATTTTCGCCTTATAGTTGCCTCCGAAACCTTGAAAGTTCAAATAAACCGATTTTTTTTGCTTAAAGTCGTTTCAATCGGTCCCCGCGTGAAGGTTTTATATCGCAGAAAAGTGGATAGAGTCAAATAACGAATGTCGATTGATGGGTCACAGTTCCCAGCCTTTTTTGGAGGAAAAAATGAGGGTGGCGACTACTTAGAGGTCTCCTATCCGTGGAGGCTGCGTTCTTCCTTCCCATTGTTCTTATTTCCCATCGTTCTGATTTCCTTGTCCTGTCCCCCGACTTCCTTCAATTTTCCGAAGGAAAATTGCGTCCACTTGATGACTCACTTCGAACGTACCGAGCAAAAACAGTTTCGTCACCGCTTCTACAGCCCAAAGCCCGCTCTTGTTGACGGGACCAACCGGACTGAGATAAACCAAATACCCAACAGAACCCAACCATACCCGCTTCGCCGGGGGGCGGATGCACTCCAAAGCAACCCCCGGGAAATGAGTGTAAAAAGAGACGGTCCCGAAGTGCATCCTCTAAGATGCACCTCGGGACAGTCCCACCCTTTTAAACTCTGCAGCTTTGCCTATGCCTCGCTCCGGCAAATCTCCAGCTGCCTCCACAGGCCAGGCGCCTCACAGGCCACAGTCTGACAAGCCAGGCGCCTGACAAGCCACCGCCGCCCCACAGGCCACCGTCCTATCGCCTAACCGGCGACCTGGGCGCGCATTTTTTAGCGCTTGTCGCCGCTGAGAACGCGTTCGAGTGTATTGCCAGCTTTCGTGGACAGTTCGGCTGCTTGCAGGCGCCGCAAGGCCCTCGCCAGCGCCGCCTCGGCACGGACGGTATCGACGGTATCCGACCGCTCGCCCAAACGCTTCTCCGCCCGTTCCTTCGCCTGTTGTGCCCGCTCAATGTCGACGGCACCGCCAAACTCGGCGGTATCGACGAGCATGGTGATCCGGTCCGGCAGAACCTGTAAAAATCCGTCGCTCACGGCGACGTAGTCTTCGCCTTCCGGGAGCTTGACCTTGATGACGCCAGCCTTCACGGTTGTCGCCAACGCGGTGTGGCGCGGCAAGATGCCGAGTTCGCCGCCGCCGCCGCGCAGGGACACCATGTTCACCTGGTGCGAGAGCACGATGTGCTCGGGAGTTACAACTTCAAACAGGGTTGTGCTCAAACCGCCACCTCCCTCCTTCGCTCAGCTGCGGCATGACCGCACTGGCCGTGGTAAACCCGCCATGCCTTGGGGTTTATACCGCAACGCCGTCGGCCTTGGCCGATTCAATGACTTCGTCGATAGACCCTTTGTAACGGAAGTACACTTCGGGGATCTCGTCGACTTTGCCGTCGAGAATCTCCTTGAAACTGCGCACCGTGTCCTTGACGGGAACGTATTTGCCGGGGATGCCGGTAAACTGTTCGCCGACGAAAAACGGCTGCGACAGGAAGTTTTGGATTTTACGGGCGCGGTTGACCGTGAGTTTGTCCTCATCGCTCAGTTCGTCCATACCCAAAATTGCGATGATGTCTTGCAGTTCGCGGTAGCGCTGCAGAACCTGCTGTACGCCGCGGGCCACGTTGTAGTGCTCTTCGCCGACGATGTCCGGAGCCAGGGCGCGAGAAGTCGACGCCAACGGATCGACAGCCGGGAACAGACCCATCGACGCGATTTTGCGGTCCAGGTTCGTCGTCGCGTCCAAGTGCGTAAACGTGTTCGCAGGCGCCGGGTCGGTGTAGTCGTCAGCCGGAACGTAAATGGCTTGAATCGACGTGATCGAACCGCGCACCGTCGACGCGATGCGTTCTTGCAATTGGCCCATTTCTGTCGCCAACGTCGGTTGGTAACCGACAGCAGACGGCATGCGGCCCAGCAGAGCGGACACTTCGGAACCGGCCTGCGTAAAACGGAAGATGTTGTCGATGAACAACAGCACGTCGCGCTGCTCCACGTCGCGGAAGTATTCCGCAATCGTCAAGCCGGTCAAGGCCACGCGCAAACGCGCACCCGGCGGCTCGTTCATCTGACCGAAGACCATGCTGGTCTTTTCGATCACGCCGGAATCCTTCATTTCGTGGTACAAGTCGTTCCCTTCGCGGGTACGTTCCCCAACGCCGGCGAACACGGAGTAACCGCCATGCTCCTTCGCGATGTTGTGGATGAGCTCCTGAATCAAAACGGTCTTGCCCACACCGGCGCCGCCAAACAGACCGACTTTACCGCCCTTGACGTACGGGGCCAGCAAGTCGACGACCTTGATGCCGGTCTCGAAGACTTCAGCTTTCGTCGAGATCTCGGAAAACGCCGGGGCTTCGCGGTGGATGGACCAGCTTTCCTCCGTCTCAACCGGGCCTGCTTCGTCAATCGGTTCGCCAAGCACGCTGAAAATCCGTCCCAGGGTCTTTTCGCCAACCGGAACGCTGATCGGCCTGCCGGAGTCTACGACCTCGGTTCCTCGAACCAAACCGTCTGTCGAAGACATGGCAACCGTGCGAACCATGTTGTCTCCCAGGTGAAGCGCAACTTCCAGCGTCAGGTGGATGGAGACTTCGCCTTCTGCGTCGATCGTGAGTGCGTTATTGATCGCAGGCAGTTGACCGTCTGGAAACCGGACGTCGACGACAGGTCCCATGACTGTCACTACTTGTCCTTTGTTCACGAATTTCCCTCCTTCGCCCATCTGGCAGCGTTTCGCCAAACAAGACTGGAATTCTTGCCGTAGGCGCATTTGCGCCGTGCATCACAGGTTCTTACTATTTCAAAGCTTCCGCACCGCCGACAACCTCGGCAATCTGCGTGGTAATGGCAGCTTGACGTGCGCGGTTGAGGGCGAGTGTCAATGTGCCAATCATGTCGCTTGCTGCGTCCGTGGCGTTGCCCATCGCGGTCATGCGTGCGCCGTGTTCGCTGGCTTTGGCATCCAAAATCGCCTGATAGACCAAAGTCACCGCGTACTTCGGCAACAGTTCCGACAGCACGGCCTGTTCGTCCGGCTCATACAGGAAATTGACCTTGGATCCGGACGCGTCAGCGGCCAGCTCCGTCAACGGCAACACCTTTTTCACGACGGTGTGTTGAACCACCGGGTTGATGAACTCGTTGTAGACGAAGTACAGCTCGTCAAACTCTTCCGCTTCGTACGCCGCAACCATCTGCTCGGCGAGGCGCTGAACGTTGTGGTACTTCGGCGAATCCGCAATTCCCGTCGCTTCCGCCATTACTGGGTAGCCTTGGCGCTGGAAGAAATCCCGTCCGCGGCGGCCGACCGCAAAGATGGTGTAAGTCGATTTGTCCTTGTGGCGGAACTCCTGCAGACTGCGCCGGATGACGTTCGCGTTGTACGCGCCCGCCAGTCCGCGGTCCGCTGTGACGACCAAATAGCCTGTGCGCCGCACCGGTCGGGCCGCCAGCAGGGGGTGCTTGACGTTTCGCACCGATCGCGAAATGTTGGCAAGCATCTCCGTAAGCTTCTCCAGGTATGGCCGGGACTGCTTGACGGCCTCCTGGACCCGGCGCAGCTTGGCTGCGGCCACCATTTCCATCGCCTTGGTGATTTGCGCTGTATTTTGAACGCTTTTAATGCGGCGTCGTATATCTCTTGCGTTTTCTGGCACTGAACTCACCACCTTCAGATTGCCCTTGCGGGCAAAATTCTCCGGTGCACCGAAGTTCACCGGGGCCTTCCGGGCGTCATTCCGTGAAACCGGCGGTCAACGCTACGGTTGAAGGATTCGCCTCGGATGCCGTCCGATTACGCCACAAAGGTTGCCTTAAACTTCGCCACGGCTTCTTTCAACTGCGCCACCGTGTCGTCCTTGAGGTCTTTAGAAGACGCAATCGACTCGAGAATCTGCGGGTAAGTCGAGCTCAAATACGACAACCACTCTTGTTCGAACTTGCCGACCGCGGAGACCGCGAGGTCGTCCAAGTAGCCGTTGACGGCCGTCCAAATGGAGGCAATCTGCTTTTCCACGGCGAGTGGTTCGTGCAAGCCCTGCTTCAAAACCTCGACCATGCGTTCGCCGCGGGCCAAGCGAGCCTGCGTGGCCTTATCGAGGTCGGAACCGAATTGCGCAAACGCCTGCAATTCGCGGTACTGTGCCAAGTCCAGGCGCAGCGTGCCGGCCACTTTCTTCATGGCCTTAATCTGCGCGGAACCACCGACGCGGGATACCGAAATACCGACGTTGATAGCCGGGCGCACGCCCGAGAAGAACAGGTCGGATTCCAAGAAGATCTGACCGTCTGTAATCGAAATGACGTTCGTCGGAATGTACGCCGACACGTCACCTGCTTGCGTTTCGATGAAAGGAAGTGCGGTCAGCGAACCGCCGCCGCGCTCGTCACTGAGCTTAGCTGCGCGTTCGAGCAAGCGGGAGTGCAAGTAGAAAACGTCTCCAGGATACGCTTCGCGGCCGGGAGGACGGCGCAGCAACAGCGACATTTCGCGGTAGGCTGCAGCTTGCTTGGTCAAGTCGTCGTAAATGACCAACGCGTGTTGGCCGTTGTATAAGAAGTACTCGCCCATCGAACACCCTGCGTACGGAGCCAGGAACAAAAGCGGTGCCGGATCGGAAGCACTAGCCACGACGACCGTGGTGTACTCCATGGCGCCGTGCTTGCGCAAGGTCTCGACGACCTGGGCAACTGTGGATTTTTTCTGGCCGATCGCCACGTAGACGCACTTCATGCCATTGCCCTTTTGGTTGATGATGGAGTCAATGGCAATCGAGGTTTTACCAGTCTGGCGGTCGCCGATGATGAGCTCGCGTTGGCCGCGGCCAATCGGGATCATCGCGTCGATCGCCTTGATGCCGGTCTGCATCGGTTCAAACACCGAGCGGCGGGCGATAACGCCCGGAGCCGGAGACTCGACGGGGCGGTACTCCGTAGCCTCAATCGGGCCGCGGTTGTCCAGCGGCATGCCGAGCGGGTTGACGACGCGGCCGAGCAGTGCTTCACCGACGGGCACCTGAGTGATGCGGCCGGTGCGCTTGACCGTATCGCCTTCTTGGATACCTGTTACGGATCCCAATACGATAACGCCGACATTGTCTTCTTCTAAGTTAAACGCCATGCCGTAAACGCCGTTCGGAAACTCGACGAGCTCCCCGGCCATGACGTTGTCGAGTCCATGCAGACGCGCAATGCCATCGCCGACTTGAAGGACGACACCCGTATCGGACACTTCGACCTGAGATTCGAACTGTTCGATTTGTTTACGGATGAGCGCGCTGATTTCATCGGGTCGAATACTCAAAGGGTTCCCTCCTCGCTATCACGGGTCCAAGGGTCCTGTGGACGCCTCTCCCTTTACCGGACCCCACCTGTCAACAGTCTTTGACTAAACCGCTCCAATTCACCGAGAACCGATGCATCGAGGATGCGGTTTCCAACCACCATACGGCAACCGGCAATCAGTGCGGGATTCAAAGTGACCACGGCTTTCGCCTGTTTCCCGACCGCTTGGCTCATTTGCTGTTCAATGGATTGGACTTGTTCTTCGCTCAGTTCCTGGGCCGATTCTACCTCGACGGTGACAAGGCCCTTCGCTTCCTGCGCGAGTTCGTGAAACCGCTCGTAGATGGCAGACAGATAAGCGCTGCGATCGCGAGTAAACAAAATGCGCAGAAATCGAAACACGATGGGTTCGAGTGCGTCGCCAAACACACCGTGGATCACGTTGACTTTATCTTCAACCCCAATGACTGGGTGGTCTATCAACGATTTGAGTTTCGGGTTGTCGCGAAGGGTTGTGACGACAAGGTTCAAAGCCTCGTCGACCTTCGCGGTCACACCGTGTTCTTCAGCAACCAGGTACAATCCGCGCGTATAACGGTTTGTGACGGCCCCGTTTAGCATACAAGTTCTCCCAACTTCTTCTCCGCCTCTGCGATCATGTCTTCATGCACAGCTGCGGAAACGTGATTGTGAAGCAACTTCGTCGCTAACTCGACGGTTAAACCGGCAACCTTGTCCAACACAGCATTCAAAGCTTCCGTGCGTTCGCGTTCAATGAGCTCACGCGTTTCTTGCAACAGGCGTTCGGCTTCGGCTTGCGCGTCGCGAATGATGTCGCGCGCGTGTTCTTCAGCGCGAACCCGGGCAGCTTCCATAATTTCCTTAGCTTCCTGGCGAGTTTGCTCGAGAAGCTGACGCTGCTCCTGAATATACTGTTCCGCTTGCATGCGGTTTTGTTCGGCTTCACTGATCTGCGTCTCGATGTGCACACGCCTTTGTTCCAGCATCTTGGCCAACGGTCCGAAACCGTATACCTTGATGATCCAGAACATAATCAAGAACGTCACGATAGAGACCACAAAGGTCCCAAATTCAAACATATACGCCACCCTCCCTCGATCGTATTAGGGTCAGCCGCTGCACCGTCACCGCCCTGTTCTTACAGAGCACCAACAGTAAACAGCATGATGATGCCGAATGCGAGCGCGATGACCGGGAAGGCCTCAACCAAAGCGACACCGAGCAAAGCACTGGCAAAGATGGAACCGCGAGCTTCCGGTTGGCGTGCGACGCCTTCGACGTACTTACTCATGACCAGGCCGTCACCGACACCGGAACCGACGGCGGCAAGACCCAGCAACAACGCTACCGCAATGTCATAAAGTGCTTGTGTCATCTGTTATTGTCCTCCTTAGACTGTTCCATAGATATTATCGCTAAAGCCCATCAAAGCCTATTGCATTGAAGGGGTGAATCAGTGATGTGACATTTCGTCAAAAGACTTATTGCCGATATACAGACTCAGCAAGATCGTGAAGACATAGGCTTGGATGGTGCTTACGAAACCACTGTACAACAGCCAAACTAACAACAGAGGCATCCCAATGGGTATCCAACCGCCCAAAAGAGGAATGGTTAGAATGATGCCAATCAAGGCTTCACCGGCAAAAATGTTGCCAAAAAGACGCATGCCGTGCGTGAGCGGGTTTGTGATTTCTTCGATGATGGCCAGTGGAGACGGAGAGATAAAATGCTTCAGCCACTGTTTAGGATGACGAAGTCCGCGCGCGTGCGCGATGATCCAAACCATCACGGCCATCCCAAGCGTCATGCTCATGTTCGCCGTCGGCGAATCGAACAACGGCACCTCGCCATGCGCTTGCGCCAAGGCATGGGCGGTCAACCCCAAGGCCGGAACCGGATGATGCAGTTTGAGGCTGATGGTGGCGATGACGCCCAACCAGTTCGCGACAAACAAAAAGATGAGCATCGTGAAGGCCAAAGGGAGCACAAACTGGACGGCCTTTTCCCCAGGCATCGTGTCCCGTGCCATATTGGCCGCGAAATCCACTGCCCACTCCATCAAATTCTGAACGCCCTTTGGGGAACGCATGTCCAGCTTTCTGACCGCAAGGCGCAGCATAATGAGCACGACCAAGCCCGTGAAAATCATCATCGCAATGGTCGTCACATTGATAGGAAATGCGGAGTTTGGAAATAACACGGGGAATGCTGGCACTTTATCACCTACTTTTCCCTGAGAGTCGTTCTACGGTTCCTGGCAAATCCGTAGAGGCCGGCAAAGATGAGAACAAATCCAAGCAGATAACCGATCAGTGCGGCATATACATTGACATGCGGGAGTTTAATCGCCGCGATCATGACCACCGCTAGGACGAGCAAACGGGTAAACGTGCCGAGCATACCGGAGGCAAACAAAGCGGTCCCCTCAAGTCCATCGTTGAGGTGACCTTGCCGGATGAGGCTGTAGACGACGTATGCGCCTCCCACTTCACCAATCAACAAGCCATTGAGTTCAGAACGCCAAGCGGGAATTGTCAGCCAGACAAGGAGTGTCACAACAAATACGGAGATACCGGCCAACTTGATTGCGCGAAAGCGCAACCGCAACCGTTCGAGATCGTTCATCGCTTGTCTCCCATGATTTGTTTGGCGAGAAACGCAAGCCCCGATCCACCCACAAAAACCCCAAGAACGACACCCACCGCCGTGACCCACGCGTGGTGCCAACGGTGCGCGAGCAAGTTCCCGAGGTAGCCGAAAACCACCACGCTCGCAGCCAACTGAAAGGTGGCACCGGAAAAAAACGCAAACGTTTTCCAAGCATTAAATTGGCCGTTTGGCTTCTTTCCTCTGTCTTCGATGGTGTCCACCACCCACACATGGCGCAGTATACAGTTCGGCACACACCCGTTTAGACAACCAGGGATATGTCTTGACTCGTGAAATGGACAAGTTCGCAGAGAATGCGCTCACCGCAGCCTGTGATAGTTCCACTACGTGAAACACTAGTACCTCACAGTGAAATGCCAGAACCCTCGCTAATAGTACACTATGAGAAAATTCGTTGTCAACGAATGTCTCGGCAGATTTGGCGGTTTAAGGCGAATGATGAAGGTCTGTTCATAAATCTGCCTACTTCTCTCCAATATGCTCCAAGTTTTGCGATTTCACGCGACAAAATCAGCCATTTAGAGCACATTAATGGAATATTTTTGCCTATCCTGCGGGTTTCATGCATGCCTGGGTACCACAAATTCTATTTTAACCATTTATCTGGTTTTTTGGGGGTTGGATTTGCGTTCATCAGGCTTTATCACAAATTCGCAGCGAATCATAACCAAAGGCAAATGCAGGAGCGGATTACATCCGCTCCACGACCATAGAAACGCCTTGCCCCCCACCGATGCACAGCGTCGCCAGCCCGTAACGGCCTTGGCGCTTTTGCAGTTCGTGCAGCAGCGTAACCAGAATTCTCGTTCCGCTCGCGCCAATCGGATGTCCCAAGGCGATGGCGCCGCCGTTGACGTTCAGTTTGTTGCGGTCGAAGTGAAGCTCGCGGTCGACGCCGAGCGACTGCGCCGCAAAGGCTTCGTTGGCTTCGACGAGATCGAGGTCGGACATCTGCAGTCCCGCCTTGGCCAAAGCCTTCTTCGTAGCGTCCACCGGACCCAAGCCCATGTACGCAGGGTCTACACCTGCGCTGGCGTAACTCACCACCCGTGCGAGCGGTTTCATGCCGAGCGCGCGCGCCCTCGATTCACTCATGACAACCACAGCCGCCGCGCCGTCGTTGATGCCTGACGCGTTGCCTGCCGTGACTGTGCCTTCCTTTTTAAACGCGGGACGCAGTTTGCCGAGGACTTCCACGGTCGTCCCCGCACGCGGAAACTCGTCGGTGTCGAATACCTTAGGCTCGCCCTTTTTCTGCGGAATCGAAACCGGCACGATCTCGTCCTTAAAACGTCCGCTCTCAATGGCGGCCACGGCCTTTTGCTGGCTCCAGGCGGAAAACTCGTCTTGTTCAAGCCGCGAAATGGAGTACTTGTCGGCGATGTTTTCGGCGGTAATGCCCATGTGCGTGTCGCAAAAAGCGCACCACAAGCCGTCCTTGATCATCGTATCGACCACGGCTTGGTCGCCCATCCGGTAACCGGTACGCGCGCCAGGCATCACGTACGCTGCATTGGACATGCTCTCCGTACCGCCTGCGACAATGAGCTCGTTGTCGCCCGCGCGGATGGCCTGCGCCGCTAGCATGACGGTTTTCAGTCCAGAGCCGCACACTTTATTAATGGTCGTCGCTGGCACTGTGTCGGCAAGGCCCGCTTTGATGGACGCTTGCCGCGCCGGGTTTTGACCCAATCCTGCAGACAGGACGTTGCCCATCAACACTTCCTCCACCAAAGCCTTGTCGACGCCCGCGCGCTCCAGCGCAGACTCAATGACCAAAGCGCCCAGCTGCGGCGCAGACAACGGGGCCAGACCTCCCAAGAAACTGCCAATTGGCGTACGCACCGCACTGACAATCACGACTTGTTCGCTCATCCCGGTTTCGCTCCCCCTTTTGTGAACCCTGTTCTCCGGCCCCCATGGCCCCTATCGGCCCACTATAGGGGTCGATTGCGAGTTCCTATAAGGCCCCTACGTTGTATGTGAATGGCTGCGGCCGGTCGCCCCGGCCAAAGTAATGCAGGATGGCCTGGACGATGCGTTCGGAAGCCATACCGTCGCCGTAGGGATTTTTCCGGCCGGCCATATCCGCGTAGGCGGCTTCGTCCGTCAACAACGTCGTGGCTTCCGACAGAATGGCGTCCCGGCTGGTTCCGACCAGCTTGAGGGTGCCCGCCGCAATGCCTTCCGGCCGCTCTGTGGTGTCGCGCATCACTAAAACCGGCACGCCGAGCGACGGAGCTTCTTCCTGAATGCCTCCCGAATCGGTCAGAATCAGAGCCGCCTTAGCCATAAAGTTGTGGTTATCAATCACCCCAAGCGGGTCAATCAGTTGAATCCGCGGGTGGTCTCCGAGGACTTTAAACACCGTGTTGCGCACGTTTGGATTCAGGTGAACCGGGTAAATCAGGTGGATATCCTCGAAGTCTTCCACCAGTCGCAAGGCGGCCTGGCAGATGTTTTCCAGGGGTTCTCCGAGGTTTTCGCGGCGATGTGCAGTCATGTAGACCATCCGGGAGTTTTCCGGCAAGGCGTCCAGCACGCTGTGGCGGTAGTCCTTGCGCACAGTCGTCTTCATGGCGTCGATGGCCGTGTTTCCCGTCACGAACATCCGTTCCGGTTGCTTGCCTTCGCGCCGGAGGTTCTCCGCGGACCAAAGCGTAGGCGCAAAGTACAAGTCGGACAACACGTCCGCCAACTGCCGGTTCATTTCCTCCGGGTATGGACTGTACTTGTCGTAGGTGCGCAGCCCAGCCTCGACGTGGCCAATGGCGACTTGCTGGTAAAACGCCGCCAAGGCAGCTGCAAACGTCGTGGTGGTATCGCCGTGGACCAACACAATGTCCGGCTGGCGCTGTTGAATGACTTCTTCGAGCCCCGTCATTGCCTTGCGCGTAATCGTACCGAGGGACTGGCTCGGCTCCATGATGTCCAAATCGTCGTCCGGAACAATTTGAAATACCTCAAGAACCTGGTCGAGCATTTGTCGATGCTGCGCCGTCACACACACCAGCGGTTCCACGCCGGGCGACTGCTCCAGCGCTTTGACCAGGGGGGCCATCTTCACCGCTTCCGGGCGCGTCCCGAACACGGTCATTACACGCACTCTATCACCAGCCAAAGTCAATTCTCCCTTACGCCTATTCTCATTTCGCGAAACACGTTCCGAAACACGTCGGCCCGCCGAAAGCCCAGCCAGAAATAAACCCGCGTCACAATCGAACTCGTTTCCATCGAACTCGTTTCCATCGAACTCGTTTCCATCAAACTCGTTTCCATCAAACTCGTTTCCATCAAACTCGTTTCCATCAAACTCGTTTAAAATCGACCCGCCAAAGCACGCTCGGCCAAAAGCCCTCCGCGCTGACGCGCCCGCATCACCCCGGTTACCGGGTGCCAAACAAACGGTCACCGGCGTCGCCGAGTCCAGGGACGATGTAGCCGTGGTCGTTGAGTCCCTCGTCAATGGCCGCTACATAGATATCGACGTCCGGGTGGGCTTTTTGTACCTTCTCGACGCCTTCCGGAGCCGCCACCAGGCACATCAGTTTCACGGAGACAGCCCCCCGCGCCTTGACCGCGCTCACGGCGGCTGCGGCTGATCCTCCCGTGGCGAGCATCGGGTCCACGACGATCACGTCGCGTTCTTCGATATGCTGCGGAAGTTTGCAATAGTATTCCACAGGCATCAGGGAATCGGGATCGCGGTAGAGTCCCACATGGCCAACCTTCGCATTGGGAATCAAGTTCAAGATGCCGTCGACCATCCCCAAGCCCGCTCGCAGGACGGGCACTAAAGCCAGGGTTTTGCCTTCAATCACCTTGGTTTTTGCTAGGGCAACGGGAGTCTTTACCGAGGTTTCAATCAGCGGCAGGTCGCGAGTGATCTCGTAGGCCATCAGCATGGCCACCTCTTGCACGAGTTCTCGAAACTCTTTGGTGCCCGTGGTCTCAGACCGTATATACGACAGCTTGTGTTGAATCAACGGATGGCTTAGGACATGAACTTGTCCCAATACGGTCACGCTCCTTTACCAAGTGCTCTGTTTGTCATTATAGCAGAACGCGGGTTTTTGCAGGCTCGCAAACCCAATTTCAGACACCTTGAGGCTCACGTCTATTTTAATTTTTGGGGCATAGCTTCAGGAAAAGGACTAGCCACTGAAACACCTGGCAACACTGACTGGATAGATTGCCCCAAAATCTGGCCCAACATGCAGCGGCTCGGCGCAGCCTGCAGCTCGCAGCGGCCGCGCCCGCCCACCGACGCGGCGGGCCCCTAAACCGTCTATGGTATAATGTGGGCAACATTTACGAAGTTCCGTGAATGAGAGGTGCTCCATAAGTGCCCAGTTTTTCAAAGTTACTGGTTCTTTCCGCTTCGTATGGTGAAGGACACCAACAGGCGGCGAAAGCCGTACAGGACGCACTGGCTCATTTGAGCCCGACAACGGACGTCAAAATTGTCGATTACATGCGCACCGTCCATCCGGTTTTGGATTCGGTCGCAAAGTACTGCTACTTGCAAAGCGTAAAATTCGCGCCGGCGCTGTACGGGTGGTTCTACAAGGGAACCAGCCAAATCCCGCCGACGTCTCTCATTCAGCGGCAGTTGAATTCACTGGGAATCGACGAACTCGAACAGCACCTGCGCGATTTCCAGCCCGATGCGGTGCTCGCGACCTTCCCAACTCCGGCTGGGGTGGTTTCGTTTTTAAAGGAACAAGGCAGGACGAGCGTGCCGCTGGCCACGATCATTACGGACCACGCGATCCACAGCCAATGGATTCACCCCTGCACGGACATGTACTTTGTCGGTTCGGAACACGTCCGCAGGGGCCTCATTGCGCGCGGAATGCGTCCGGATGGCATCCACGTCACGGGAATTCCCGTCCGCCCAGCGTTTTTGCAGACGTTCGACAAGAAGCGCCTCAAAGAAAAGTACCGTCTCGACCCTCGCCTTCCGACGGTTTTGGTGATGGGTGGCGCGTACGGAGTCATGGGCGACATTGCGCAGGTGTGCGAAGAGTTGTTCCACTACCCGTACCCGGTCCAAGTCATCGTCGTCACAGGACGCAACGAACGGCTTCGCAACCAGCTGTTAAACACTGTCAAAACGGCCATTAACCCGTCGTTTGTGTTTGGGTTCGTCTCTGAAATTTACGAGTTGATGGCCATCTCTGACCTCATGCTGACCAAACCGGGTGGACTGACCATCTCCGAAGCGCTGGCCTTGCAGCTTCCGATGCTGCTGTACCGCCCTATTCCAGGTCAGGAAGTGCAAAACGCGCGGTATTTGGAGCGGACCGGGGTGGCTGTGCTGGCGCGATCGCGCAAACAAGTCAGCGAACACCTGTACGACCTCCTCACCGCCAACCCGGCAAAACGGGAGCACATGCGCAAAAGGGCGTTTAAAGTCCGCAAACTGACTGCGGCTGAAGAAATTGCTGCAGGGCTCATCGAGTTGGTAAATCGCAGTGAAACGCGGGCACACTACCTGTATCAACCGTAGGGTGAATTCCGCCTTGCGGCTGGGAACGAAGGTGCGTTTTTTGCAATCGGGCCAGCCCGCGGGTCGCAACGGGTGTCCGTAGGAGTTGATGGTGTGAGTGCGTTTGGCCGTTTGAGCCAGATTCGCAAAAAAAGGTGGCTGGAACCGGAATTGTTTCGGCCTTTTATATTCGGTGTGCTGTTTTGTCTAACCCTGTCGGAGTTTGTTCGCGGGGCGTTGACCTTGTCACTGCTGCCGACGTATGGGCGAACGGTCCTGGGCTTTCAGGTGGAAGCGACGGCTTTGGCTCTGTCTGTGCAGTACTTGATGGACACGGCGCTGCGGCCCGTGGCAGGATGGCTGGCCGACAAAGTCGGCCAACGGGTCTTGCTGATTGCCGGGTTCTCCATTTCCACGCTCTCGCTGTTTTGGATGATGCACGTACACACGCTCGGCGGACTGTTGACCAGCGCCGCCTTTTACGGCTTGGGAGTCACCCCGGTGTGGCCGTCTGCAGTGTCGGGAATCGGCATCGCGACCCCGGAAAACAAGCGCGGGTCGTTCATGGGGTATCTGTACATTTTTTGGTTGGCGGGCACCGGGCTCGGCCCGGTCCTGATTAACCTGGTCATCGGCCGCACCTACCACATGGCGTTCTGGCTGCTCATTGGCGTCAGCGCCGCTGGATTTGCGACCGCGTGGCTGTTGCTGTCCAAGCGCCCCGCGAACGAAACGCACCTTGCGCTCAACGAGGCGCAAGCGCCGCGCCTGCAGCGGGGACAGGCTCCTGACGCAAGCACGCAGTCTTCCCGCTGGTTCCATCAGGGGTACTGGACTGACTTGTGGCGAAACATTCGCGAAGTCGCGTTTTTGTTTCCGGGGATGTTCGTGCAGACGTTTGCCGTATCTTCCTTGATCCCGATTTTGTCGCTGTTCGCCAAATTGAAGCTGGATTTGTCCGGAGCCACCTACAGCCTGATCCTCGTGGCTGGCGGAGCCTTCACGGTCGTGTTCTTGATTCCCGCCGGAAAGCTGGTAGACCGGTTCGGGCCGCGCAGGTTTTTGGTGCCTGGCTTCTTGTCGGCAGGAACGGTCCTGGGAGCTTATGCCGTTTACCACACCCTGGCTTCCACCTTCGCAGCCATGACACTGTTGGGCATGAGTTACGCCTTTATCCTGCCCGCTTGGAACTTCGTCCTGGACCACTCCATCGACAAGGACAAAAAAGGGACGCTGTGGGGCGTCTTCATGACGGTAGAGGGCACTGGGTCGGTCATTGGCCCCTACGTCGGAGGCGTCTTGTGGGACAAGGCCGGTGCGACCGCTCCGTTTTGGCTGAGCGCAGGTGTCATCTTTGGCATGGGCCTCATGTACATGGTGCTGCCGATTGAACAGAGACACAGCCGTGCTGGAACGATGGCAGCCGCAAGCCATCGAGCCCGCAATGGAATGGACAAGGGAATGGGCAGCGCAATGGACGACGGGTTGAGAATGGACAACGCGTTGAGGCGGTTGCAGGCCAAGTCGAAAAGAAGCCGGCAGCCGCGGCTGCAGCACTCGCTGCGGGATGCGAAGTTCCGGGGTTCGCGCGACCTCAGGCTGAAACTCGATCGCCAACTTGGGGTGGAATTTGGAAGAGACCCAGACAAAGAATCGGACAACAAGGATACAGACCTCAGGCGCCGCGCCAGAGGCCGGCGCAATTAGGAAACAGGCTGCACATTCACGAGACGAGACGAGGCGGTACGGGTGCTGAGTTTCATCATGTTCATCGCGTATGTCGTGTTTTTGTATCTCATTTACGCTCCCCTTGCGGAACTACTGTTTCACCTTGGACACGTCGGTACCTTTTACCGGGGTGCAAAAACGGAGCGCAAGGTCGCATTGACGTTTGACGACGGGCCTGACCCTGCTACGACCCCGCAGGTGCTTGAAATCCTCAAAGCCGCACAGGTCAAAGCCACCTTCTTTCTGGTGGGCAGCAAGGCCGTTGCGCACCCTGCTTTAGTGCGGCAAATGGTCGAGGACGGACACCAAGTTGCCAGCCACTCGTACCTTCACCGCCACGCCTGGCTGCGTGGACCCATTCAGACCTTCCGCGACATCGCCTTGGCCAAAGAAGAATTAGAACGCCTGTCGGGACTATCCGTGTCCTACTACCGGCCCCCGTGGGGCGCGTTCAACTGGGTCGTGCGCGCGGCGGCATCGCACTTAGGGTTGACCCCCGTGCTTTGGTCCGTCCGCGCGATGGATTGGCTGGCCAAGACCACTCCGAAGGAAATCGTGCAAAACATCGCGACAGCGGCTGAACCGGGGTCCGTCGTACTGTGCCACGACGCGGGCGGGGAACCTGGAGCGCCTGCAAACACCATCGAGGCGCTGCCTGAGGTCATTGCCGGACTCAAAGCCTTGGGGTTTTCCTTTGCAAGCGTCTCTGAGTTGCACGAGGAGTTTTTGGAGTGGCACCGGGGACAAGCGAACCTCTACGCGGGCTACCCGCTGCGGCGCCGGTTTTTGATTGCCCTGTGGCAGCCGGTGGAACTGGCGTTTAGCCGAATCTACCGCGTCCAGACGGTCAATGAAATTTTCCGGATCAGCGAAACGACATGGAACCACGGACCGCGCTTCGACTCCGGCAGCGGACGGCTGCAGGTGAAGGACGGCTGCAAAGGGATAGACCTGCACTTTCAAAACAGCACCTTGATTGCCATCTCTTCAGCCAAGGACAACCGGGCATTGGTGCACGGACTGCGCATGGTCCGTGCCGGCCTGTCGGATTTGGCGCGCATTTTAGAGCACCACCCACGGTACCAGCACGTGGAAGTGATTGCAGCGCATACGCTGATGAACCGCGGCATCGAAATGCTCGGGTTTCACGTCGAAGAGCTGCCGCAAACCCGGCAGACCCGCTCGTTGCAGCGTTACATGCGGTTTCTGATGGGCATGTACCACCCTGCCGGCTTCCGGCGGCTGTCGGAAGGCACACAGTCCTTGACGTTAAAACGGGTTTGGATGTCTCGCGAAGAGGTCATACAAATGTACGGAAAAAAGCAGGCCCATGAGGGTGCCGGGGCAGCTGCATCGGCTTCCAGCGGGCGTTGCAGATAGGATGCGCGGGACACGCCGCGCCAACCGGCAGCGCAGGTGGCGCAGGGCACACCTTGCCCCTTCACCCATATAGGTCGACATCAGGTCGTACCGAGTCATACACACCAAACCAAGTGAAACGCGCGCCTCGTGGGCGCGCGCTCGTCTTGGGTCTTAGCTTCATCCCCGGTATCAAAGTACAAGGTACAAAGTACAAAGTACAAAATGCAAAGTGCAGGTGCTAAACCGTACGTCGGTCGGCCGACACAAGTCGACGCCGGTGCGTCAGTCGACGTAGCTCAAACCCGAGTAGAGTGGGAAGCGCTGAGTCAGCGCGCGCACCTTGTCGCTGGCCTGTTGCTTGACGGCGTCAGTGAACTCGGACGACAGCGCGAGGTGGAAGACCTCTGCGATCTCCGCCATCGCCCCCGCATCCATTCCGCGCGTGGTCACAGCCGGTGTGCCGACGCGGATGCCGGAAGTGACCATGGGGCTGGCGGGATCGAACGGGATGGTGTTCTTGTTCACCGTGATCCCCACTTCGTCCAAGCGGTGCTCCGCGTCCTTGCCGGTCAAGCCGACGTTGCGCACGTCGATGAGCAGCAAGTGGTTGTCCGTGCCGCCAGAGACGAGTTGGAAACCTTGTTTCGTCAGGGCATCCGCCAACGCAGCCGCGTTCTGGACAATCTTTTGGTTGTACGTCTTAAACTCGGGCTGCAGAGCCTCTTTAAACGCCACCGCCTTGCCGGCGATGACGTGCATGAGCGGGCCGCCTTGAACGCCTGGGAAGATGGACTTGTCAATGGCCTTGGCAAACTCTTCGCGGGTCAAAATCAGACCGCCGCGAGGACCGCGCAGGGTCTTGTGGGTGGTCGACGTCGTGAAGTGTGCGTACGGAATCGGCGACGGGTGCACCCCGGTCGCAATCAATCCTGCAATGTGCGCCATGTCGACCATGAGGTAGGCTCCGACTTCATCGGCGATCGACCGCATCCGGGCAAAGTCGATGATGCGGGGATAGGCGCTCGCGCCAGCCACGATCATCTTCGGACGGTGCTCCTTCGCCAACTTCAACACTTCGTCGTAGTTGATGGTGTGGCTGACGGGATCGACCCCGTACGAGACGAAGTTGTACAGCTTTCCGGAGAAGTTGACGCCGCTGCCGTGGGTGAGGTGTCCCCCGTGCGACAGGTTCATGCCGAGCACCGTGTCTCCAGGCTGAAGCATGGCGAAGTAAACGGCCATGTTCGCTTGGGCGCCAGAGTGCGGCTGAACGTTGGCGTGTTCAGCGCCGAACAACTGCTTGACCCTGTCCCGAGCCAGGTTTTCGACGACGTCCACGTACTCGCAGCCCCCGTAGTACCGGCGTCCCGGGTACCCTTCTGCGTACTTGTTGGTCAAGACGCTCCCCATCGCTTGCATGACGGCCTCGCTGACAAAGTTTTCGGAGGCAATCAGTTCAATTTTTTCGCGCTGACGGTTGAGTTCTTGCTCCATGGCTTGCGCCACCTCAGCGTCCCAATTCTTGAGGTTTACCACATTGCATCCCCCTCTGTGATGATATGTACGAAACAATTCGCGACCGTTCTATCATAACGGAAGACCGCGCTGTTTGGAGAAGAAACATCAAAGAACCCGCACAAACGACGCGCAGCTCCGAAATCAACTAGGATCAGCGGACGGCGCAGGGAAAATCCTCCGGCGGGCTTCCTCCACATCATAGACTGCACGGTGCCCGCCTGTGAGAGGCGGCCTTGTCCGAGCCATCGTGACATGCGCTTCGCCGACCTCGCGGATGCGGCCGCGCACGGGAACAGCCACCTTGCGCAGGTGCATGCCAATGAACGTATCGCCGATGTCGATTCCCGCATCGGCGGCAATGCTTTCGACCAGACAAGCGTCGTTTATTGCAAAGTAGGCATGTGCTGCAACGGCTCCGCCGGCACCCGGCACAGGGACCGCAAGCACTTGGGTCCAGCCCTTGCGTACGGCCAAGGCGCGCGGCACAACCAAAGCGCGGTTGAGGTGTTCACAACACTGAAACGCCACCTCAAAACCGCGCTGCCGGGAAATTTCCAATACCGTTTCCACGACGGCTTGTCCCACCTCAAGGGAGGTGGCCTTGCCGATTCTCTGCCCCACGATCTCGCTGGTCGACGCCCCAACGACCAGCAGATGCCCGCTGCCGAGCTGGGCTTCGTCCGCTAAATCCGTGAGGCACTGTGCGATTTGCTCGCGAACCTGTGCGATTGAAACCTGCACAGAACTTACCCCCTCGAAGAATCTTCGAGAGCCGTCATTTTATCCACGCGGCGGGAATGGCGGCCGCCTTCGAATTCCGTTTCCAACCACACTTTAATGATGTCCGCCGCAAGTCCAGGTCCAACGACCCGCTCCCCCATGGTCAACACGTTCGCGTTGTTGTGCGCCCGGGACATGCGGGCAGAGAACTCGTCGTTGACGGTGACGGCGCGCACGCCAGGCACTTTGTTCGCGGAAATGCACATGCCAAGTCCTGTTCCGCAAATCAAAATCCCGCGCTCGTATTCGCCGGACGCCACGCCCTTGGCGACTTTTTCGGCGTAATCCGGGTAATCGACTGAGTTTTCGTCGTATGTACCCAGGTCGTCGGCCTCCACATTTAACTCTTTCAGGGCCGGTTTGAGGGCTTCCTTTAGGCGAAACCCAGCGTGATCGCTGGCAATTGCAATCTTCATGCACCGCACTCCTCGCAATGGATTCTCAATGGGCAGACCCCGGTTCGTCAGATGGGTCTGTGTCGTGTGTATGCTTCAGCCCCGGTTCCAGGCGGTCAAACAGCTGGTCCAAAACCCGGTCCAGCTCTCCTGCACAGCTCTGGTACTCACCGGGGGTCCCTCCGTATGGGTCAACAATATCATACCGCGCGTCCAATTCGTCGACCAATCCAGCGGCAAACGCGCCAAGTTGGTGAATTTTTCGGGCGTGTTCCGGGTATCGCCCCCGCAGATTGGACGCATGGCTGGCCGTCATGCTTAAAACCAAGTCCGCACTGGCCAAAAGCTCTGCCGTGACGGTTTTGGCCGTGTGGCTTTGGGCATCGAGATCGCGCTGCTCCATCGCCCGCGCAGCATAAGTCGACATGGGTGCCCCCGACATGGCGTACAAACCGGCGGAATCGATTTGAACATTCAGGTTGCGAAGAGCGCTTTTTTGCTTCGCCAACAAAGCCGCCATCGGACTACGACACGTATTTCCCGTACATATAAATAAAATACGCAAGCTTTTTGTCCTCCCTGTTTGCTGCAAAAAGCAGATGTCGGCGATTTCCTGCAACTGGAGTGAGAACTTGACTGAGGCAGCTTTCGATTAGGTTCAGTATATCCCGTTCTTAGTGATACAAAAAGTGCAAACCAAACGCAATGAGAATGCCAGCACCTAAAACCTCCCCGTACATGCCAATCAGCGATCCCACGCGTTTACCAATCAGGACTCCGAGCAACGCCATCCCCCCGCCCACGACGCCAAACACAATCGCAGACACGACGCCGTACGCCGTGCTGCGCAGCCCAAGGCTGAGGCCGACGGACAAAGCGTCCACGGAGACCCCGGCGGAAAACAACAGCAGCGCTGATGACGTTTTCCCAATCGACACCGCTTCCTGGCGCACGAACAACGTCGAATAGAGCATGTGCAATCCCATTCCAATTAAAAGAAACGCCCCAAACCACTGGGCGATTTGTCCCATGACTCCTTGAACCACCAGCCCGGCCGTCAAACCGGCCATGGTCATAAACAAGTGGAACACTCCAATGGACAACGACACCTCAAACGCCCGTTTGCGACTCAGACCGTTTAACCCGAGCCCCACCGCCAAAGAAAAGGCGTCCATCCCGAGGGCCAGCGCCATCAAAAGGATCTCGATTCCGTCACGAACGTGATTTACCCACATGTGTTTCCCCCCTGGTTGTCCTGGCGCAGTCATCCTTACCATGTTTATGCGCTCGTCCCAGCCAACATGAATGAACCTGTGTGCCGCGTCTGCGGGCAGAGTCGGGCGGGACGGAGATAGAGTGGGAGGTAGTGGGATAAGGCCAGAAAAGGCAGCGGCGCGAGGGCGCGGCGAATCGGGAAAGGAAGTGAGATTAGACAAAGTGGGAAAAGGCAGAGGCACAGTGTGGAGAGTCGACCGGGTTCCACGCGAGTGGGTCCACGCGGGCCGGGTTACACGCGTTCGACCCGGCCCTCTGCGGCTTTTTCCAGACGGTTCATGACAGCTAATCCGATGCCGTCCGGGGCAACCCCCGCGATGAGAATGTGGGCGACGTGCAGCCGGTCAAATTCCCTCAACAAACGATACAGCTCTCTGGCCAATGCAGCGGGGTACTCATGGGACTGCGGGGTCCAGCTTGCCGCCAAGCCTGGGATGTCTGGTACCTGGGTGGGCGAAATTACAGCGATCGGCTCACCGGAGCACTGCAAAGCAAACTCCTGCATCTTTTGCGCGACGCGGTCGGCATCCCCCCACCACACGTACACCTTGGCGTCCGGCGCATAGTGGCGGTACTTCATCCCCGGAGCCTTTGGCGCCTGATCGCCGGAAACCAGATGCGCATCCAACTCCACCGGCACGCCGATGGCCGCCTCGAGCTGCTCCTTGGAAATGCCGCCGGGTCTGTATATGACAGCGCGATCGCGTTCGATCAACGCCACTGTAGACTCCACGCCCACTGCGGAGGGTCCGCCGTCGATCACGCCGTCGACGCGATCGGCCATATCCTCCAGCACGTCCTGCGCCGTTGTCGGACTGGGCCGGCCGGAACGGTTGGCGCTCGGGGCTGCGACGGGACAACCTGCGGCGCGGATTAAGGCTTGCGCCACTGGATGCGACGGAAACCGAATACCTACGGTGTCCAATCCAGGATGCACAGAAGGTGCCAGCTTGGAACTCGCGGGCAAAATCAACGTCAGCGGACCAGGCCAAAAGGCGCGCATCGCCCGCTGCACAGGCTCGGGCAACCTGTCAGGATGGTCCGTGACATCCGTTAACTGCTGCAAACTCGCAATATGTACAATCAAGGGATTGTCGCCGGGACGCCCCTTGGCGGCAAAAATACGGCGAACCGCCTCTTCTTGCAAGGCGTTCGCTCCAAGTCCGTACACCGTTTCCGTTGGAAAGGCGATGAGGCCCCCCTGCCGCAAAACCTCTGCGGCCTCTTGGATCTCTGCACTTCGCTCCAACTGGGCGGTTCCTTGGGTTCCCTGCGTTCCTTGGCCACCGTCTTTCGGGCCGTCCCCTTCTATATCCACGCGATTCACGCGCCATAGCTTCATCGATGTGTCACACTCCCAGCAGCATTACAATCTATTCGTCGGCAGACCGGGGCGCAGAGTAGCAGAGAGTCGCGAACCTCGGCAGAGACCGGGTCGTCGGGGCACCGTCGCGGGGCGGAGCACCCGGGACGCGGGCCCGCATAGTGCACATTCTGTTCACTGGCGGTCTGTGATTCCATTCAGGTTCAATTCATCGATTTGCGCCAGGAGACCCTGACTTCTAAAGTCGGGGAGGAATGGCGTATTTTTCGACTTCCCATCTCACT
>NZ_JAJFNK010000035.1 GCF_021739485.1 Alicyclobacillus tolerans | reverse complement strand
CGCTTCCAGGGATATATATCCATTATACCAAACATATGTTCCCATACCTAGGAAGCTGAGCTAACGGAATAGCCATGAAATTTTTTATCCTAGTAGTGCGGTGAAGCGACACCGTTGCGGTCGGGTGATGAACCAACAGGCCTGGAATACACCTTCGGAAACGCCTTTCTCCTACCTAAAATTGATTGATGGAGGTTTTGTATGAACGGGACATTGCGAAACGTCAGCCTCGGTTTCTCTGCGCTTGGAGTCCTGACTTTTCTGGTGGGCTATACGCCAGCATCCAGGGGATTCGCGCACGAACCCCAGTTAGAACATTTTCCGATTCACCTTCAAAACGGGGCGACATCCGCGTATCAACAGGGTTACACTCCAAGCCAGATTAGGTCTGCATACGGCTTGGCTAAGCTATCCGCCACGGGGAGCGGAACCACAGTTGCGATTATTGAGGCTTACGGAAGTCCCACGATCCGGCAAGACCTTGCGACCTTTGACAGACAGTTCAACTTGCCAAAAGCACGGTTAGAAATTGCTTATCCGACGGGAAAACCCATGGCGGCCGATTCAGGATGGGCGTTGGAGACTTCTATGGACGCGGAGTGGGTTCATGCCATTGCACCCGACGCCAAGATCCTTTTGGTGGTGGCACAGTCTACCAATGACTTGCTGTCGGCCGTAAACTTTGCCAGTTCAAGGGGAGTCGATGTGGTTTCCATGAGTTGGGGAGGTCCTGAGTTTTCAGGAGAGTCCAGTTACGATTCGTATTTCAACCACCCAGGAATCGTGTACGTTGCCTCATCCGGTGACAATGGATCGGGAGTACGGTGGCCGGCAGTGTCTCCGTATGTTCTTGGCGTTGGCGGTACCACACTAAACCTCACTGCAGATGGGAAGTATCAGAGTGAAACCGCTTGGCCCGGTTCAGGTGGAGGAGTCAGTTCCGTCGTCTCTCGTCCGGATTTCCAAGACGCCGTCAGTTCAGTTGTAGGACAGAACCGTGGGGTGCCTGACGTGGCTTGGGATGGGGACCCCACCACGGGTGTCGCCGTATACGACTCGACACCCATTGGGAGTTACACAGGCTGGCTTGAAGTTGGAGGGACAAGTCTCGGTGCGCCTTCATGGGCCGGTCTTGTCGCCGATGCCGACAGCGGTTTGACCTCCCCGTACGACAGTATAAGGCTGCTGAGTGCTCTGTACAGGGACATGGGCCATTCTTCTTTTTCACCCTTTTTTCATGAGATATCCGGCACGACGGGGAACAATTCGTACGATGTGGTGACAGGGCTTGGCACTCCCATTGCCAATACGCTTTTGCCAAGGTTGGTGGAGCAAGGGGGAGGCGGCAGAGGTTTTCAATACCTAAAGCCGCGCTCAGGAAGATAAATCCATCGAATTTCTGACAAGGGCTATCAGCACCACGCAGTAAGAGGAAATTTGTGACGCGGATGTCCCGGTCCCCACGAATGGGGCCGGGCCTTTATTTAAACCGGAATGTGCGACGGCGCAGCCCTACACTCAAAATGATGCCCATCGCGAGGTAGTCGATCACCAAAGAAGTCCCGCCGTAGCTGATAAACGGCAGCGTAATGCCCGTCGACGGACTCAGGTACATATCCATGCCGATGTTTTCGAAGACCTGAAACGCCATCATCCCCACAGTTCCGATGACCAAGTATGCTCCGAACGAGTCGGTACTGGTCCTCGCAATTTCGATCATCCGGTAAATGAGCACCAGAAACAAAAACACCAGTACCGCGCTGCCAATAAATCCGAATTCTTCGCCAATCGCCGTAAAGATGTAGTCGGTCCACTGGTTCGGCACCCATCCGTTGCCTGTGAGGTGTCCGTGAAAAAGCCCTTCGCCAAACAGTTGGCCGCTGCCGATGGCCACTTGGGCCATGTGGATGTTGTAGCCGTAGTGGTTAAGGCTGTAATTGGGGTTGAGCCACACGATAATTCGATTGACTTGGTAGGCTTTAAGCAGGTGGTGTTTGACGATCACGTCGTTGATAAACTGTGTCGTCTGATTGGAAAACATCACGGCGGCCACGCTGATTCCCGTCACTCCAACGGCTAGGGCCGCCACAATCCAGGCGAAATGCGAACGTCTGGCAAAGACGGTGTACATCGTGATCACAATCGCGATCATGACGAGTGCCTGACCCAGTGCGGGCTCCTTGTAGGTCAACGCAAACATAGGAACAAACATGACTGCAATCGGCCACATCTTGCGCAGGCGGTAATCCGGGTTCTCGCTTTCGTCGACGTCGGCCATGAAACCAGCCAGGCTGACGATGAGCGCGACTTTGGCAAATTCAGACGGTTGAAAGCTGACCACCTTCAACGAAATCCAGGAGTGAGCTCCTTGCACGGCGGGGAACCCAAACACCCCGACGAGAAACAGCATCGCAGCCCCATAGATCCACCACCGGATGGGGCGCAGAGTCCGGTAGTCGAAAACCGTTGCTGCCAGCATGATCGCGATGCCGGCACACTCCCAGATAATCTGTTTGGTCATGATGTGGGTAGGAATGTTGGGGTCCGGGTTGTTGTGCGTGGTGACCGCGATGGCCACGCACCCGTAGACCGCCAGCAGCAACAAAATCACCCATATAGAAATATCCAAATCGCGAATGTTTCTGCGTAAGATCTCCAATTCAAGAACTCCTCATCTGTAGGTCTGAGCCTATGGTACAACGCGAACTTAAAAACAAATTCAAAAAGCAGTGGGAGTGGTTTCCTGTCGAATGGTGTCAAACGTTCGGGAACCCGCAATGAGTCAGTCGTTGGACACGAGGTTGTAACTTTTTCGCGTTTGAGTCGTCTGAAAAAATGAGGATTTGAAGTCGCAAATCTCCTGCGAAAAAATGGGATTGGATTCGAACTTATAGTTGAACTACCAAATTTTTTCGGTACAGTAGTATATGTAAGCTCGTATAGAAAATTCTATCAAGTTCGCAATTTGCTTGTTTGGGCGTCGATGCTGCTGACTTTTGGCTCAACGTTTCACTTACTCTATAGCATTCTTTTAGATAGACGAGAGAGGTTGGCGATGAGAATGAACCGCTTGTCTAAGCTTGCGGTACTTACGGTGGCAGCCACAATGGCCACGGGCTGCGGGACGTTCTCGATACCTGGACTGAACGGCCGTCCGGCCCTTCAGCCAGGAGACACCGCAAAGACGGATGTCCCAAGCAATCCGCAAACACCGAAAGCCGCGACTTCATCGTTTCAAGTTGGAAACGCAGCCAGTCCGGCCAGTGCTTCAACGGGCACAACGGCAACACAAAATGCGACAACGTATCCGTCTTTCGGACTCGGGGTCACGGGGCCTGAGGTCCTGGCTCTTAACGAACGCTTGGCAGAACTCGGGTACTTGCCGGTGCAACTCACAAACGGCGAGCACCCACAGATTTCACTTGACAATCTCAACAATCCACCGCAGGCTTCGTTTGCTTGGCGTTACTCAAATACTCCGGCAGAACTCAAAACGCAGTGGCAGGCAGATGCGTATACGCAGTTGACACGCGCGGCGGTCATCGCATTCGAACACGTCAATGGGCTGCCTGTCGACGGACTAACGGGTCCTCAAGTGTGGCAGGCGATTTTGCCGTCCAATGCGCGCCCGAATCCGCACCGGTATACGTACGTTCTGGTCGACAAAAGCCCGGGCCCGGAAACAATCCACGTGTGGAAGGCTGGGACGTGGATCTACCAATCGATTTGCAACACAGGCATTTCACAAATGCCTACGACAGATGGAACTTACGCAGTGTATTTGAGGTTCGTCTCTCAGACGATGACGGGACAGAATCCGAACGGGACTTACTACAGCGACAAGGGCGTTCCTTACGTAAACTACTTTGACGGCAGTCAAGCCATTCACGGTTTTGTCCGCGCTAGCTATGGGTTTCCGCAGAGCCTCGGGTGTGTGGAACTGCCGATTCCAAACTCACAAACCGTGTGGTCGCTGCTTCACTACGGTACACCCGTGACCATCGCCGGGCACTATGTACCGTCGCAAGCCGCCACTCCATCGACGCAGCCCAGCCCTGGCACAACAGGTCAAAAGACGGCTTCTACTCCAGCCGCGCAGCCTTCAAACGGAGGCCAGCAATCGCCAAAGCCAAGCGGGGGCCAAAGCCAAACCGGATCCAGTCAAACGGCGACCTCAAAGGGAAGCACCGCGACGACAAAGGGAAACACGGCGACGTCAAAAGGGGCGGGAACAGGCGGCACACCGAACCAACCCGGTAGCGGAGCTAATGCAGCAACCACAAGCACCTCAGGCGGGACTGCGACAAATAACACCGGCGTGACACCGACCTCCAATGGTACAAACGGCAGTCAAACGCGTTTGGCAGGCACAAGCGGTGTCAGCACAGGAAACGGGACAACTCAATCGACTCCATCGACAAACCAAACCCAGGTGGTGACGGGCTGAAGCTCAACGCTAAAGGCTACTGTCCCAAAACGTTGCGGGCCCCGTAGTAGCGGGATTTGTACCAAGGATCGCTCAGAATATGGCGAAGCACCACGACCCCTTCATTGTGGACAGAGGAAGATTCAATCACATTTCCGTTCCCGATGTACAATGCGACATGGGTGACCTGATTGCTGAGTTGGTTGGCGTAGGTATCGACGAAAAACATCAGGTCACCCGGTTTCAGTTGTTCCAGCGACACAGGTTTGCCAACGTTGGCCTGTTCGCTGGCCGTTCTCGGCAATTGAATACCATGGACGTGGAATATGTACTGAATGAACCCAGAGCAGTCAAAACCTGTGACCGGGCTCGTTCCTCCCCACCTATAATGGGTTCCTAGCAGGGAGTATGCAGTGTGAATGATCGCGGTGCTCTGCTTTGCGGTACTGCCGCCAACTGCGGTGCTGTGAGAGATGCTTTCGGGTGCGTGATGCACGGTGGCCGAGGGAGTGACAGGGCGTAGTCCGCTAAGATGTGACGGGACAGGAATGGAGATTTTCTCTCCAACAGCGATCCGGCTCGGGTCTTTGATGCCAGGATTCGCCTGTTCCAACTGATGAAGACTCACGTGAAAGTGCTGTGCGATGCCGTATAACGTATTTCCCGGTTGTACTGTATACGCTATTTGTAACGGGATGGACACCGTTTGCGCCCAAGCGGTCAGTGGAGTTGCGGATAAGAGAGGTACTGCGAAAATCAGAGACAAAAGTTTGAAACGCTTTTTCAACCGTCTACCTCCTTGGTTCGCGCCTTTTCAAGACCACGGTTCGCCGGAGCGAGGGTCGTCGGCAGTCAATAACACTAAGAACCAATCAACCAATTCGATCTATGAATTCTATGTATTCTATCATTCTCCGACAATATAACATAATAGACGACCCTTTAATACAAAATTTTCACAATTGACACAAACAAAAACCCAACAAGTGGGTTCGTAATGCAGTGCTACAGTGATTAAGACGCTAATTGTTCAGGACGGTCTCAGAAAGCATAGCCTGGCCGTTGTCGCTGTACACTTCCCACAGGTTGACTTGTTTTTGAGAGCCTATCGTCATCTGCACGTTTTGTGCGTATCGAGTCGGCAGTGTCACCTGTGTGGAGAAGACCGGTTGCAAGTGTGGGTTCAGTTCGACAACACGAGCGGTCCTTTTGGAATCTGTGGTTTTTACAGTGAAAAAAGCGACGTTCCCCTGTGAATTCATTTGAACGCCAAGAGGTTGGGCCGCGGCGGAGGCTTGCAGCGACTTGCCGTTTACGGAGATTTTTGCTCCGTTGGGTAAACTGTATCCGTCGATGATATATCCCTTCGCGGTACTGTAGCGGCTTTCGTAAAGAACCGAGTCCAATGAGTTCAATGTGTAACGTTCGCCGGAGAAACTCGTAAGAGGCGTCGTGAAGGTCAGGGGTTTCGCGAGATGGGAGGGAGAGAACACGTAGTACTGAGCTCCTCCGCCTTGTGGAGCGCCGTACGGAACGTGGATGGCCAGCGCAAACTCCCCATTGCTTTGGCGGATTAAAAACGTTCCGGCGACCCAACCCTTGTAAATGACCTTGTTGATGGTGACGCTGCCGGTTTGGTCCCACTTTACCATGCGAATGGTATCGTTCTCTTTGTCCACGACGTAAACCATATTTCCGGTGGTGTACACCGTCGACAAGCCATCCGTTAGCGGAAGAGTTGGGTGATAGATGGGCTTGTCCCGCACGACCCAGTGGTTTCCCTGGGCGATAGAGGTATAGATTTCCCACTGGTGATTGAGCGTAGATACCCAAGTGGCATAAACCGTATTGCCAGATTGATAGACGTGGAGGTTATCGTCGTAAACCTGAAATTGCTTTGCTGGGTCAAAACTGGTGCCGGCAAAGGGCGCCTTAGCTGAGGACGTTTGTTGGTTCGAGACGGGTTGATTCGACGCCTTCGAAGCGCCTAACGCCTTTGAAGCTCCTAGAGACGGCACATTTCCGGACGACAGTGAGAAAATAAACAATCCAACAGCTGCCGCGAAAACAGCAGACAGGGTCCACGTTTTTACCCCGGGTTTATTCAACTTCACGAAAACACCTTCCCCACGGTCCACTCATAATGCTTGTCCTTTTTGCTTGTCTACTCTTTATTTTAGTATAACGGAACCCACGTGAACGATAGCAAAACAAATCAACGAAAATTTGCCCGCTGGGGTGAGCCTGCAAACTACTACGGAAGTTCACTGTGCTGGGGTGACAGCACCTTTGGTTTCAATTTCGATTCACCGTTCCAGCGCTGAACCACCTTGCTCGTTGCATTCAGACCCTGCACTTCGACAAAGTCGCGGTTTTCGGCAGGATCGAGAAAAGCAATAAAACAGCGTCGGTCAAAGTACAGAGGCTCTTTGATCCGGTTTTTCAGCTGGATTCGTATGCTCTTTACATCCGGGTCTGTCGAATAACCAAAGACTGCCCAATCCCCTTCAAAGTCTGCAAAACTCGTGCGTATCGCTTCAAAGGAATACCCTTTGTCCAGGAAAGAACTCCGCTGCGGAAACGGCCTTCGTTCCACAATTTGCATCTTGCGGTTCGCCCGGGGCGCGTTTTCTTCATGCGCGAGGATCCATTTTCCATTTTCAGTTTGGGCTCGATACAGCTCAACGAATGTGTGGTCGTGCATTGGATAGGTCGCGAGGACCAAGCATTGGCCGTGTTTCACGACCGAGTAGTGAATGCGCAGGGGGTGACCCGCTTGCTGTTCAAGGGTGTGCTGGAATTCCGGACCTCGAGTCGAAGGAATGTCCATCGAAGCGGCGGTGACCAAAGGGGAGTTGGGGGTGGCTAGGCCGGTCCCAAGTGTGAGAGTTTTCGCTTGTGCAAAGGCGGCAAGAGGGCTAAACAAGCTACAGGACAGACTTGCTGCCAAGGTCCAACCCGTCATCTGCGTTTTCTTCATATCTAAAAGACCTTCCTAACGATTCGGAAATTTTGCTCATCTCGTTTTCGTAGTGTGGTTTAGGTGCCAAATTTCTATTCGTCCCCCTCAATTTCCATCCAATGCCAACACTTACTAATGCGCCCCGCGTTTTCTTCCGTTAGCCTGTACGTGGAACAGAAAACCAAAACGCCGAATCGCGCTCCAGCGCGTACGGGGGATCTCTACTTGGGGTGAAGGTGCAAACGCACCCGGGCAATCCTGTGCCCGAACCCGTCAACTAACCTCGGAGGCACACAGGAGGACAAGCTGTTGAAAACCAATCTTTTTCTAGCTTCTGCCGCGGTCACAACACTTTTTTCACTTGGGGTTCCTGCATTTGCGGCAACCACGAACCACGTCACCGTGCGGCGGGGGGCCTATTTGCTGCGCGCTCCGCGACTGCACTCCGGGCGAATCGCCTTGGAAAAAGCCGGTGAATCCCTGACCGTCATCAACGGCAGCACAAGCGCTTGGTGGCACGTCCGAGACTCGCACGGACGCGTGGGGTATATCACGCGCAACTCGAAGTGGACGGTCGTGCGTGCGCCAAAGTTGAACCGGACGAGCAGCCGGTTTGTGGCAAACAGCAGAGCAAACACAACCACGAGGCAGTTGCCGCCAGGGGTTCGCTACGACCCGACCGTGCACGCACTCGCTGGACTCAATGCCAGTTATCAAGTCAAATTTGACGCTGTACTCAAAGTTGCGAAAAGCAAGCTTGGGACGCCCTACAGATGGGGCCACAACGAAGACCGCGGCCAGTACGGGTTCGACTGTTCGAATTTCACAGCCTACGTCTATCACCATGCACTGGGCTACAAAATGAGCGGAGCTTCACAGGTGCAGTATCATCGGGTGGGCTGGGTCGTGCCGAAAAATTCCATGCGTCCAGGAGACCTTCTCATCTTTAATCGCGGGGGACATTGCGGAATTTACATTGGCCATGGTGAGATGATTGAAGAGGGAGGCGGACTTGGCAAAGTCGGATACCTCAAGGTGTCTCCCGGTTCTTATTGGTACAAACATCTCACGGTGGTCAAGCGCATGTTTTAAAACGGCCCAGGTTTAACCCCGGCTCTGCTTACGATTGCCGTCCACAAGGGGTTACGTTTCGCTGCGGGTTTGTGTATAGTGTCTATGAGCCAATGAATTCGACTGTAATTCGACCTTAAAATGAATATGGGTGCAAATGATTTTGGCGTGAGAGTGTACGCGAGTACCACCGATGGGGCAACTCACTTGCGACCTCAGCAAGTGTGGAATCTCTCAGGTTGAATTAGCGCTAAAGGATGCATCTCTGGAGAAGCTGTCCAAGGGGTTTTGAAACGCTTTGGAAGCTACCGACGGAGTAACTTGGCAGCGACTAACAAATGCTGTTAAAGGGAACTCTCAGGTTGTGAGACAGAGGTACGCGAGGGCTTGTTTCCTCGCGCGCCCCTGTCTTCATTTTTAGGGCGAGGCAACGTGCGCTCATGACTCCAAAAAGTGTACACAACGGCTTGATGCGCGGTTTGACGTCAGGCTGTGCGCACTGTGGCAGTGCGGCGTTTCAGCCGGAATTGGGGCAAACAAGCCCACAGACGGCTTTCATTTGAACCAGTGAGGTGACGTTGGTGAAAACATTTAGCTACATTCCGCACACCGGATCGGACCGGCAAAAGATGTTGGACTTTTTGGCGTTGACGGATGTGTCCCAGTTGTTCGAGGATATTCCCGATGCCATCCGGATGAAGCGGGAGCTGGATTTGCCGGCGGCCATGTCTGAAGTGGAGCTCACCCGGCACATGCGCAACCTGGCCAACCGCAACTTGGACTTCGGGCAAGTGGTCAGTTTTTTGGGCGCCGGGAGCTACGAGCATTATCAGCCCAGCGCCGTCGACGCCATCATTGGGCGGTCTGAGTTTTACACTTCCTACACGCCGTACCAGCCCGAAATCAGCCAAGGCATGCTTCAAGCCATTTTTGAGTATCAGACGATGATTTCCGAATTAACGGGGATGGATCTGGCGAACGCGTCGATGTACGACGGACCGACTGCCCTTGGAGAAGCCGGAATGGTGTGTTGTGCGCACACGCGGCGCAATAAGTTGTTGGTGGCAAGCACGATGCACCCCGAGTACCGGGCCGTTTTAGCCACATACGCTTTTGGGCAGTCTGTCGAGGTCGTCGAGGTGGGTCATGCAGATGGCGTCTTGGACCTGCAGGCGCTCAAGTCCCAGTTGGACAGTTCGGTGGCGGGCGTCCTTGTACAGTATCCAAACTTTTTTGGCAGTATCGAAGACTTGGAAGCTATCGGGCAACTCGCTCATGACGCTGGGGCGTTAATGGCCGTCAACACCTATCCGATCTCGTTAGGGCTGCTCAAGCCTCCTGGAGAATTGGGTGCGGACATTGTCATCGCCGAAGGGCAGTCCTTGGGCAATTCCATGTCGTTTGGCGGCCCGTACCTCGGGATTATGGCCGCGAAGAAAGACCTGATGCGCCGCTTGCCAGGGCGTATCGTGGGGCAGACGACCGATCACGAAGGACGGCGCGGTTTTGTCCTCACTCTGCAGGCCCGCGAGCAGCACATCCGCCGGGAGAAGGCGACGTCGAACATCTGCTCCAACCAAGCGTTGAATGCCTTGGCAGCGACCGTATTCCTATCTTACCTAGGCCGTGAAGGGATGCGCGAGTTGGCATCGCAAAACTACCATAAAGCGCACTATCTAGCCGAGCGCCTGTCCGCAGTCAAGGGCGTCCGTCTGGCGTTTGCGTCGCCGTTTTTCAACGAGTTTGTCGTGCGGCTGGGCAAGCCTGCGGCCCCCGTGCAAGAGCAGCTTCTGGCCAAAGGTTACTTGTTCGGCCTCGGATTAGGCCGATTCTACATGGGTATGGACGATGCCGTGCTCCTCAACGTAACCGAAATGCGCACGCGCGAAGAAATGGACGCGATGGTGGCAGACTTGGAGGCGATTTTGTGACCACACAGATGGAGAATTCCCACGAGTTACAAGGTGTGGGCGGCGCCCAAGTGGACGCAGTCGCTCAAGAAGGGGATATGCCTCTCATTTTTGAACGCAGTGAAGCCGGGCGTAAAGCCTACACGCTGCCCGAACTCGATGTCCCGGAAACGCCGCTGGACAGCCTTGGCAAGTTTGTACGGACGGAGGCGCCGCGATTGCCTGAGGTCAGTGAAGTTGACGTGATCCGCCACTTCACTAAGCTGTCGACGCGCAACCACGGCGTGGATTCCGGGTTTTATCCGCTCGGTTCGTGCACGATGAAGTACAACCCAAAGCGCAATGAAAAAGTTGCGCGTCTGCCGGGTTTTGCCGAGATTCACCCGTATCAGCCCGAGTCCACCGTGCAAGGGGCCTTGGAACTGTTGCACCGTTTGCAACTGGACTTGGCCGAAATCACCGGCATGGATGCCGTCAGCTTGCAGCCTGCAGCCGGAGCGCAGGGCGAGTGGACCGGATTGATGATGATCTCGGCGTATCACCGCGCCAGAGGCCAAATGCGCGACAAGGTGATTGTTCCGGACTCCGCGCACGGAACGAATCCGGCCAGCGTGACGATGGCGGGACTCAAGGCGATTACCATTCCGTCGAACGAAGACGGAAGCGTCAATTTAGATGCACTGCGTCAGGCAGTCGGGGACGACACCGCTGCGCTCATGCTGACCAACCCCAGTACGCTGGGGCTGTTTGAGGAGCACATTCTCGAGATTGCGGACATCGTTCACGAAGCCGGCGGTCTGCTTTACTACGACGGAGCCAATGCCAACGCCATTTTGGGATATGCTCGCCCTGGCGACATGGGCTTTGACGTCGTTCACTTAAACTTGCATAAGACGTTTTCCACTCCGCACGGCGGCGGCGGACCAGGAGCAGGTCCTGTGGGCGTGAACAAGATTTTGGAGCCCTACCTGCCCAAACCCACGGTGGCTAAGAAAGACGACGGGAGTTTCTTTTTAGATTGGGACCGGCCTCACTCCATTGGCAAGGTCAAGGGCTTTTACGGCAACTTTGGCATCCTCGTGCGCGCCTACAGCTACATCCGGACGATGGGTCCGGACGGTTTGAAGTTGGTGTCCGAATCGGCCGTGCTCTCGGCGAATTACCTGATGCGCCGCTTGCAAGGCGCTTACGACCTGCCGTTTGACAAGGTCTGCAAGCACGAGTTTGTGTTGTCCGGACGGCGCCAGAAAAAACTCGGCGTGCGCACGCTGGACATTGCCAAACGGCTGCTCGACTTTGGGGTTCATCCGCCGACCATCTACTTCCCGCTGATTGTCGAGGAGTGCCTGATGATTGAGCCGACGGAATCGGAAAGCCTGGAAACACTCGATCAGTTTGCGAATATGATGCTTCAAATCGCCGAGGAAGTTCAGACTCATCCGGAGTACGTGCTGAGCGCTCCACACAACACGGTGGTTGGACGCCTTGACGAAGTGCAGGCCGCGCGCCATCCGGTACTGCGGTATTTGTTCTAGTTTGTCACAAGGTATTTGCGATTGTGGGCCGCGACTGTGTCTGCAGCTGGTTTTGGCTGCATCCGTTCGCGGCCTTTGCATGGAGGGCAACAGCCCAGCCCCATGGGAGGGATGCACGGTGTCGTTTACGCATCTGCAAGAACTAATCCAATTGGCGCAGCAAAGCCAAACCACCATTGCCAAGGTGATGCTGGCTGTGGAAGTCGAACAAACGGGCCATTCGGAGCAGGAAATTGTCGAACGCATGTCCAGGCAGTTTGACGTCATGGAAGAGGCTGTGCGAAAAGGGGTGCAGTCCCCAATTCAATCGCGCACCGGCCTAACGGGCGGCGATGCCTACCGGGTCCACGAGTACGTGAAACAAGGCAGCACTTTTGTCGCGCCGCAAACCCTGCGCGCGATGGCCTACGCCTTGTCCGTTTCAGAGGTCAACGCTGGCATGGGGCGCATCGTCGCGACACCGACCGCGGGAGCGGCTGGAATCCTGCCAGGTGTTTTGGTGTACGCGTTGGATTCGGGCAGATTTAGCCGCGATGCGGTCGTCATGGCGATGTTCACCGCCGCGGCTTTGGGCCTGGTCATCGCCAATTCTGCATCGATTGCAGGGGCGACGGGCGGTTGCCAGGCGGAAGTGGGCTCTGCGACAGCCATGGCTGCAGGAGCCCTTGTGGAACTTGCTGGGGGCAGTCCGGAACAAGTGGGGCACGCCGTGGGCTTGACTCTGAAAAACTCGCTGGGTTTGGTGTGCGATCCCGTTGCGGGACTCGTGGAGATTCCCTGCATTGTGCGCAACGGGCTTCATGCCGTCACTGCGCTGGCTGCTGCCGACATGGCGTTGGCCGGGGTGAAAAGCATCATTCCACCGGACGAGGTGATTCAAGCGATGCGCGACATCGGCAACGAACTGCCCGTGTCCTTGCGGGAAACAGGAATTGGAGGACTGGCAGGCACCCCGACTGGCAAGCGGCTGCGCCGGCAGGTCTTCGGAGGAGAACTGTTTCCGGAAAGCAAGGAGGGAGGCGGCCAATGAAGTACCACAGCGCATTCGAGATCATCGGACCCGTCATGGTCGGACCTTCGAGTTCGCATACGGCTGGACCCATCCGCATTGGCAACATCGCGCGGCAGGTGCTTGGTGAAGAACCAAAGCAAGCGGTGTTCGAACTGATGGGGTCGTTTGCAGAAACCTATCGGGGGCACGGTACCGACTTGGCGCTTTTGTCGGGGGTACTCGGAATGGCCACCGACAGCGCAGAGGTCCCGACTGCCGACGCCAAAGCGCGCGAACTCGGGTTAGACTATGCCTTTAAAACGGTCAATCTGGGCTTTTATCACCCCAACACGGTGCGGATCGCGTTGGCCGGGGCGACGAGGTCGGTCAAGGTGGTCGCGAGTTCGCTCGGCGGAGGGAAAATTGAGGTGCAAGAGCTCGACGACCTGCCAATCAAGTTTTCCGGGGAAAACCCGACTTTGATTTTGCACCATCAAGACGAGCGAGGGTTTCTGGCTAAAGTTTCCCACCTTCTTGACGAAGCGGGGTACAACATTGCTCGCCTCAGTTTGGAACGGTGGAGGCGGGGCGGTTTTGCCATCACCTTGTGCGAAGTCGACGAAGCCATTGGGGACGACTTGCTCGACGCACTTCAAGCCTCCTTGCCTCACTTGAAGGACATTCGCACCGTGCATGTAGATTGAATACAGGACACGATGGCCGACGCATGTGAAAAACTGGGGTATCGGGGCCACAGCAGCCAACCTCGTTACCCAATGCAGCTCCTTAGCGACACAAAATCTGAATATTGATAATTATGGTATGAATTTGGACCGAATTCCGTTAAATTAGAGTGTGGATACCGTATCCTCCGGAACTGCTTGCGGGCAACCGCCCACTGGGCAGCAGGTCCAACCCTGAAAGAAGCAGGTGAAGCGATTTGCAGCCATTAGCCAACATCAAGGTGCTCGACCTCAGCCGCGTCCTCGCAGGCCCTTTCTGCTCTCAGATCCTCAGTGATTTGGGCGCCGAAATCACGAAGGTGGAAAGCCTGCAAGGCGACGAAACCAGGCGCTACGAGCCCACAGTCAACGGGGTCAGTTGTTATTTCCTCGCATTTAACCGCAACAAACGCAGCATTGCCCTCGACCTCAAAACGCCTGAAGCGCAGGAAATTGTTCGCTCCCTTGCAGCACAGGCCGACGTGGTTGTCGAAAACTTCCGCTATGGGACGATGGAAAAATGGGGTCTGGGCTACGAAGACCTCAAGGCCGTCAATCCCCGCCTCGTATACTGTTCAGTCAGCGGCTTCGGACGGACTGGACCGCTTAAGGAACGCCCGGGTTACGACTTGATGATGCAGGCGTTTAGCGGATTGATGTCCGTAACTGGGGAAGAAAACGGTGGACCCGTGCGCTCTGGCTGGTCCATTGCGGACCTCACCGCCGGCATGTGGGCCGCCCTAAGCGTCGTCGGCGCGCTGTTTCAACGCAACCTGACGGGAGAGGGGCAATACGTCGAGTCCAGTTTGTTTGAGGGTCAAGTCTCTCTGATGACGTACTTTGCTACGACGTTCTTTGTAACGGGCCAAATCGGCCAGCGACTGGGGTCCGCTCACTTTAGCATCGCGCCGTACCAGGCCATAGAAACCTCGGACGGATATGTCATCATTGCCGTCGCCAACGACGGATTGTTTGTGAAGTTGTGCAATGGGTTAAACATCGCGCACTTGCTTGAAGACGAGCGGTTTGCAAAAAATGCCGCCCGCGTCAAACACCGGCCCCAGCTCATCGAGGAACTGCACCGCGTCACGCGCGGATACACTGCAACGGAACTTGTGCAGCGGCTGGAAGAATGCGGAGTCCCTTGCGCGCAGGTACAAAACGTCGCCGAAGTGTTGAACCACGAACAAACCCAGGCACGCGGGATGATCCAGACCTCAGAGTACCCGGGGTTGGGTGAGTTTCAGATGGTCCGGTCTCCGTTTCGGTTTTCCGGCTCCGAAGTTACGATACAGAGCCGACCGCCCATGCTCGGGGAACACGGAACGGATGTTTTGCAGGAGATGGGCTACAGTCGGGAGGACATTGACCGGCTGCGCAGCATGGGAGTGGTGAAGTAACAGATGCAGGCTGTGTGAAAGCGCTTGCGTTTATGGGCTGTTTGACCAAACGACCAAGGAGAGGTGGTTGCCGTGTCGATGAATTTCAATTCCAAGGCAGACGGTGGTGAAGAGGTCTTGACTGCGAAAGGCCCAATGCTTCGCGATGGCGCATTGAAGGGCAAAGTCGCCATTGTCACGGGCGGGGGCACGGGACTGGGCCGGGAAATGGCCAAAACCTTTGCCCATCTGGGCTGCAACGTCTGCGTGGCCAGCCGAAAGCAAGAGGTCATCGAAGACGCAGCCCGCGAGTTGCGCCAGTTTGGGGTGAAGGCCCTAGCAGTTCCGACCGATGTGCGCAGCCCCGAACAGGTGGATGCGTTGATTGAACGGACGACGGCGGAACTCGGGCCAATCGATATTCTCGTAAACAATGCCGCTGGCAACTTTACGGTGAAATCACTGGACATGTCGGTGAACGCCTGGAAGTCAGTCGTCGAAATCGTCCTAAACGGCACTTGGTTTTGCAGTCAGCGCGCGGCCAGGGCGATGACGCAGACCGGACGGGGAGGCGTCATTCTCAACATCGTTTCGACCCACGCCATGACCGGGAATCCGTATACCGTGCACTCAGCCAGCGCCAAGGCGGGTGTCATCGCGATGACGAAAACCCTGGCGGTGGAGTGGGCTTCTTTGGGTATCCGAGTCAACGCGATCGCGCCAGGACCGATTGAGGACACCGGAGCTGTGCGGCAGTTGTGGCCTGACCCTGAAAAAGCTGCTTACGTCCTCTCGCAGATTCCAGCGGGACGCATGGCGAATAAGGCGGAAGTGGCCGACATGGCATCGTACCTCGTAAGCGATTATGCCAGTTACATCACAGGGAGCACCTTTGTCATCGACGGAGGGCGGTGGCTGAGTAAAGGAGCCTTTTCGATGTAATCGCGACGCCTGTGTCACCGCGGACGCCCAACTCAGCGCGACGTTATGCACACGAGGGGACTGGCAGATAGAACCAAGAGGAGGTTGAAGCATTGTCCAGCAGGTCGAAGTCTTCGTCGGACACACGGCAAGAACATCGCGAACAGCCCGAACCGCCTCAGGAACGCGAACGGCACAAAGAAGGTGCAACTGCAGTGTTTGAACGCCTGCAGCGCTTTTTGTCGCCGCGGTCCATCGCTGTTGTCGGCGCCAGTGAGGACCCCCGGCGCATTGGCGGGCGGCCTATCGCCTACTCCAAGGCGGCAGGCTACAGCGGTACGATTTATCCGATCAACCCGAAGTACGATACGGTGCAGGGGTTCCCAGCGTATCCGTCGATCGACGCTTTGCCAGAACCCGTGGACATGGCCATTGTGGCCGTCAGCCAGAACCAGGTGGCGGATGTGCTGCGTGCGGGAGCTGGCAAAGTCGGCGGATACGTCGTGTTCACGGCGGGTTATAAAGAGACCGGTGAGGCCGGCTTGAGGGCGGAGCAGGAGCTCGCCGCTCTTGCCAATTCATCCGGTAATTTGGTGATTGGCCCCAATTGCCTGGGGTTGGTGAACGCCACCGCGGGCGTTTACGCCACGTTTTCATCGGGTTTCGAGGGCATTAAACAGTCGTCGGAGGGCAACGTGGCCATTATCACGCAAAGCGGCGCCTTTGGGGCTTATTTGTTCAGGCTGGCTGTGGAGCGCGGGCTGGACGTCACCCACTGGGCTTCGACCGGGAACGAGTCTGGTCTGTCCGTCGCCGATTTGGTGGAGTACTCGGCCAGGGACCCGCAGACAAAGGTCATCCTCGCCTACTTTGAAGGCGTCAAGGACGGCCGCGCCTTTCGCCGTGCACTGGACGCCGTCGATGCAATGGGGAAAATCCTGATTGTAGTCAAGTGCGGAACGACGGATGCAGGGGCGGCTGCGGCGCAATCGCACACTGGGTCGATGGTCGGCTCGGACGCTGCGTTTGATGCGGCCTTGCGCGGGCACCGGGCCATCCGGGCACAAACCATCCGCGAGATGCTGGACCTGGCGCAGGCCGCCGCGATCGACCAGATTCCCAAAGGCACGCGCCTTGGGATTGTGACGATGTCCGGCGGCGCAGGAATTCTCATGGCGGACGCGGCGCTTGAGGCATCCTTGCAGGTGCCGGAAATGCCCGATGAAGTACAGCGCCACATTTTGCAGCGGGTTGCGTTTGCCGCACCCCGCAATCCGGTCGACTTTACCGCGCAGTTCATCAACGAACCAGACTTGCTGGCCTATTCGGCTTTGCCCATGGTGCAGCACGCCCGCCTCGATGCCTTGGTCGCGTTTTTGAGCCACGTTATTGCGGCGCCTTCGCTTGCCGAGACCATGGTGTCCGCCCTGCGGGAGGTGCGCGAGTCTTCGGATATTCCGCTGTTTGTCGCGGGGTTTGGAACGGACGAGGTGAGCGCACAACTGCGCAAGCTTCGCGTTGCCATCTACGACGACCCCGTCTCCTGCGTCAACTGGATCGCCAAATTGGCGCACATGGAGGCGAACTTCGAGGCTCTGTCGCCGCATGCGCAGGGGTCTGCTCCATCGGCAGCGGCAAGCGAGGTGAACGGCGAGGTCAGCGGTGCCAATTCGCCCAATGCCGCGGGTGCTGCCCTGCTCCCTGGAGTCCTCAACGGGTTGCCTGCCAGCCTTCTTGAATACGACATCAAGCAGTGGCTGGACCAGCACGGCATATCCGTGCCCAGCGGTCGCCTGGTGAATTCACCGGACGCCGCGGTGGAGGCGGCGCAGGACATCGGGTTGCCGGTGGTGTTGAAGCTCCAGTCCAGTGCCGTGCAGCACAAAACGGATTTGGGCGGAGTCAAAGTCGGAATGGCCGACGACAGCGCCGTTGCGCGCGCAGCCAAAGAACTGTTTGACATCGCACAGCGCATGGGATTGGACGACGCGCGGGTGTTGGTGGAAGCGATGGCGCCGCAAGGTGTGGAACTTCTGGTGAGCGTGCGCCAAGACGACGTGTTTGGTCCGGTTCTCGTCTATGGACTGGGAGGCGTCATGACCGAAGTGTTTCGCGACGTGCGGATGGAACTGGCAGACAGCGTGGACGCATCGCGTATTAAGTCTGGCCTGGCTTCGCTTCAAGCAGCTCCCATTTTGCAAGGTGCGCGCGGGCAGGAGGCTGTCGATCTCGATGCTTTGGCTGAATTTTTATCGCACATTGCGCGTGTGGGAGGATCGCTGCTCGAGCAAACCGGTTACCGCGAACTGGAATTGAATCCGGTGCGCGCAGGTCTCCACAGCGCCCTCGTGCTCGATGCCGTCATCTACAAATAGGTCCGAGGGCCAAGGTCCCGAGGTGGCCAAGGTCTCGAGGTCCAGGTGGAGGTGCAAGGGTGCAAGGGTGTGTCTCCCTTTTGCCGCGGTGCATTTTAACTCACAGCACAGTGAGAAAGTTCTGAATATAAGGATTGAAAACGCGATCCGCTATGGTACAATTCGGGTGGATACAGTATCCCGAACGGCAAAAAAAGGGGGCCCACCCGTGGCAAGTGACTGGGGGATTGAACACGAACCACTTTTTGCGAAGGTTGCGGATGCTTTGCGGACGATGATCCTCGATCAGACGCTGCCGCCCGGCACCCGCCTTGTGCAAGAAGAGATCGCGGAAAAATTTTCGGTGAGCCGGATGCCCATTCGGGACGCGTTGAAACAACTCGCCTTGGAAGGGCTGATCGAACTCGATGCGCGCAAAGGTGCCGTGGTGGCAGGCGTGACCATCGATCAGTTTCAAGAGGTCTACACACTGCGCGCACTGAACGAACCGGTGGCTTACCGGCTCTCGGCTCCGCATTTGACGGAAAGCGAAGTCGGACGCCTGCACGAGTGGGTGGAGCGGATGGGACAGTACGCAAAACAAGGCGCCACCGAGTCATTCGCTAAGGTCAACAAAGAGTTTCACCGACTGCTGCGCGCCCACTGTCCCTGGCCGCGGATGAACCGTTTGATCGATTCGCTGTGGGTAGGATTGCCTCCGTATACGCCGGTCTTTGTGGCCGATCAGGCGATGCATTCGCAGCTCGAACACGAACGAATGACCCAAGCGATTGGCAGCCAGGATTGGGAGCTGCTGGAGCGGATCGCGCGTGAGCACATCGAGCGTTCGCGGGATGCCCTCATCGATCACTTGGTACAGGGAGGTTACCTGTCTGGTGACTGAGCTTAACGCAAAAGAGAGTGCCGTGCGGGAGATTCACGTGAAAGCGGTTGAAGACATCGTTTCAAACCTCTGCCAGGAAGCCAACACGATGCTGCCCGACGACGTCGTCGCCGCCATTCGCCAGGCCGCGCAAAGTGAGCTTTCTCCGATGGGACAGGAGGTATTGGAGCAGATTCTCGACAATGCCGCACAAGCGGCGCAGTCGCAGGTCAGTTTGTGTCAAGACGGAGGGGTCACCATCGTCTTCATGGAAATTGGACAGGACATTCACTTCGTAGGCGGGTCTTTCGAAGAGGCTGTGCATGCCGGCATTCGCCGTGGCTACCAGTCGGCACACCTGCGGGGTTCGGTGCTCAGCCACCCGTTTCACGGCCAAAACAGCGGGTTTAACACCCCTGGAGTCCTTCATTCCCGCATCGTTTTAGGATCGAGTCTTCGCATTACGGTCCTGCCCAAAGGGGGCGGGGCGGACAACATGAGTCAACTGAAGATGTTGACCCCGGCTTCTGGAGTACAGGGAGTCAAGGAGTTTGTCCTCGACGTCGTGAAAGCCGCTGGCCCGAATGCCTGTCCTCCGCTCATTGTCGGGGTGGGCGTCGGAGGGACGTTTGATTCGGTCGGCACCTTGGCGAAACAGGCTTTGCTCCGGGAAGTGGGGACTCCCAGCCCAGACTCTGAAATCGCGGCGCTTGAGCAGGAACTGCTGCAAGAGGTCAACAACCTTGGCATCGGGCCCATGGGACTGGGCGGGACGACGACTGCGTTGGCGGTGCACATCGAAACCCATCCCTTGCACATGGCGGCACTGCCCGTCGCCGTGAACTTGCAGTGCCACTCGGCCCGCGTGAAGACTTTTGTGTTGTGAGGTGAATCTGTGAATACGTGGGAGCTCTCGTGTCCTTTACACAAGCAGGACGTTTTGAAACTGCGCGCGGGGGATAAAGTCGTTCTGACCGGGACCGTGCTGGCAGCAAGGGACGAAGCGCACAAGCGCCTGTTTGAGCTGGCGCAGCGCAATGAGCCTTGGCCGGTCGACGTGGCGGGAGAGGTCATCTACTACGTGGGTCCGTCCCCGGCTTTTGACGGGCGCGCTGTCGGTGCGGCTGGTCCCACGACGAGCGGGCGCATGGACAAGTACACCCCTATGATGCACCAGCGCGGCGTCGCGGCGACCATGGGCAAAGGTTATCGCAGCGAAGAAGTCAAACAAGCGATGATCGCCCACCAGGCCGTGTACCTTGTGGCCACGGGCGGGGCGGGTGCACTGCTGGGACAGTGCATCTGGAAAAAAGAAGTGGTGGCCTATCCCGATTTGGGCCCTGAAGCCATTGTGCGTTTGTGGATTCGCGACTTTCCAGCCATCGTCGCTTATGACACCTTGGGGCAAGACTTGTACGCCCAAAACCAAAGCCAATGGGCGAGGTGAAGCGGGCAGTGTTGAAGCTAGATGCCTAGCTTGTACCCAAAAAATTTTGAATAGAGGAGCGATTCTATTGTCGTACGTCACGTGGTCACGCCGCAAAGACAATGCAAACATCGCCGAAATTGTGCTGCAAAGAGAAGAGGTCCTCAATGCCTTTAACACGCAGATGGCCAAAGAGCTGATTCAGGCGTGCGAAGAAATTGTACAGCAAGGGGACATTCGCGTCGTTGGACTGCGTTCAGCCAGTCCTCGGGCATTTTGCACCGGTGCGGACCTGAAAGAACGAAACGGCATGACGGAAGCGCAGTGGCACGAGCAACACCGGTTGTTCGAACAGATGTTTTACAAACTCGCAGACCTGCCGATGCCGACCATCGCCGTGGTGGACGGATTTGCTTTGGCAGGAGGTATGGAACTCGCCCTCAACTGCGACTTGTGGGTGGTGTCGACGCAAGCGGTGTTCGGGTTGCCGGAAGTCACGCGCGGCATCATGCCAGGCGGAGGAGGCACCCGCTTATTGGCGCGGCGAATCGGTGTGCACCGTGCGAAAGAAATTGTGTTGAGCGGCAAAAAGTTTAGTGCGAATGAGGTCGCGCAGATGGGACTTGTCAACCGCCTGGTGGAACCCCAGGACCTGGATGCCGCTTTTCTAGACCTGGCCGCTCCGATGAGCCGCAACGCTCCGTTGGCCCTGCAGTACTGTAAATCGGCCATCGACGAACTGACGGGCATCCCGGACGCACAGGGCAGGGAACGCGAACTGTACTGGTACAACAAGTGCGTCGACACGGACGACCGGCACGAAGGAGTGCGTGCCTTCAACGAAAAGCGCGAGCCGAGGTTTGCGGGAAAGTAAACGGCAGGGAGGTGGACGCAGTGGACAGCGAAATGCATCCAGCACGGTCGGACGATCCGGCTTCAGGCGTGACGGCAGGGCCGCTGACGACGGGAGCGCTGCGCGGTATCCGCGTCATCGATTTGACGACGAACATTTCCGGCCCGAGTTCCACGGCCATCCTCGGGGACTTGGGGGCGGATGTCGTCAAGGTCGAGCGCATCGATCGCGGTGACGACGCCCGTGCCATGAGCCCGAAGTGGAACGGAGAATCGGTTTACTTTGTTGCGATTAACCGCAACAAACGCTCTCTCGCGCTGGACTTCACGCAGGCTAAGGGAACGGAAATTTTGAGGCAGCTCATCGCGAAAGCCGATGTGGTGGTGGAGAATTTTCGCCGCGGTACTTTGGAAAAGTACGGCCTCGATGCGGCGTCGCTTTGCCGCGATAACCCGCGGCTCGTCTACTGCTCCCTAAGCTCGTACGGAGAAACCGGGGACGACCGTTTCAAACCCGGTTACGATGCAGTGCTTCAGGCGAGAACCGGGATTATGAGCATCACGGGAAGCCGCGCGGACGAACCGTCGCGAGCCGGCGTTTCGATTCTCGACGCGGGCAGCGCCATGTGGGCTGGAATCGCGATCCTCTCGGCGCTGTACCACCGCGCTTTGACGGGACGCGGACAGGTCGTGGGCACATCGCTGATGGAAACGGGCGTGTACTGGATGAACTACCACCTGACTGCGTATCAAGCGACCGGGCAAGACCCGACTCCGCAAGGAGCGCGGCACATGGCGTTCGCTCCATACGGCGCGTTTCAGACGGCCGACGACTTCATTTTAGTGGGAATATCCAACGACTCGCTGTTCGAACGCCTTGTCACGGCAATGGGGATGCCGGAACTCGCCGGCGATGAACGGTTTGTGCACAATTCGGACCGGGTAAAGCACCGAAGCGAACTGGAGGAAATTTTGACAGCAGAGTTTCGGGAAAAGACGAGCTCTGAATGGATGGAGTGCCTGGACCGCGCGGGGGTTCCGTGTTCGCCGATTCAAAAGGTGTCCGGCGTTCTCGACGACCCTCAGGTCAGGGCGCTGGGTTTATTGAAGCAAGCACCGCACCCACACATTCCGGATTTAAACATTCCGTCCATCCCGGTGCGCATGAGCGAAACTCCGGCAGACATCTGTCGCCCGGCTCCGGGGGTGGGGCAGCATTCCAAAGAAATTTTATCGGAAATTGGAATTTCCGAAGAAGCCTTTGAACAACTCGTGCGCGAAGGAATTGTGGGCGGCTTGCCGTGACGCAGCACGGATTTGACGGAAGGGCCTCTGCCGGCGTCGGATGCCGGGCCCAAGTCAAATTGCAGAACTCAAATTGCAGAACTCAAATTGCAGAACTCAAATTGCAACTCAAATTGCAACTCAAATTGCAACTCAAATTGCAGAGGTCAAACTTCTGCAGTCAAACTTCTGAACAGGGGGATTGGATTGTGACACAAGCAGCACTGTACGACGACTTGCGCAACGGGGTTCGCAAAATTTGCAGCCGGTATCCCGATTCCTATTGGCGGGACCTCGATGCCGACCGGAAGTATCCCGAGGAGTTTGTCAACGAATTGACGAAGTCGGGCTATTTGTCCGCTTTGATTCCCGAGGAGTATGGCGGAGCGGGCCTTGGGGTGACCGAGGCGTCCATCATTCTCGAAGAGGTGAACCGCTCAGGCGGGAATGCGGGAGCGTGCCACGCACAGATGTACACGATGGGAACGCTGCTGCGGCATGGTTCGGAAGAACAAAAGCAGAACTACCTGCCAAAGATTGCAGACGGCAGGCTGCGGCTGCAGGCGTTTGGGGTGACGGAACCCACGACGGGCACCGATACCACCCAGCTTAAGACGACGGCCGTGCGCCGGGGCGACAAGTACATTGTCAACGGACAGAAAGTTTTCATCTCGCGAGCGGAGCACTCGGATTTGCTGTTGCTGCTGGCGAGAACGACTCCGCTGTCCGAGGTGAAGAAAAAAACGGAGGGCTTATCCGTTTTTCTCGTAAACCTGAGAGAAGCGGTTGGGAACGGGCTTACCATTCGTCCCATTCGGACCATGATGAACCACGCCACCACCGAATTGTTCTTCGAAGACCTCGAGGTTCCGGCGGAGAACCTGATTGGGGAGGAAGGACGGGGATTCCGGTACATTTTGGACGGTATGAACGCGGAGCGAATCTTGATTGCCGGAGAGTGCATTGGAGACGGCCGCTGGTTTGTCGAACGGGCGACGAAGTACGCTAACCAACGGGTGGTGTTTTCGCGTCCTATCGGTCAAAATCAAGGTGTGCAGTTTCCGATTGCCCGCGCTTATGTGAACATCGAAGCTGCAGACCTGATGCGCTTTCGGGCGGCTGAACTGTTTGACGCGGGCAAGCCGTGTGGAGCAGAGGCCAACATGGCCAAGCTGCTCGCGGCCGACGCTTCCTGGGAGGCTGCCAACGTGGCACTGCAGACCCACGGCGGATTCGGCTTTACCGAAGAATACGATATTGAACGCAAATTTCGCGAAACGCGGTTGTATCAGGTCGCTCCCATCTCGACGAATTTGATTCTGTCTTACGTTTCGGAACACGTCTTAGGATTGCCGCGTTCCTATTAAAACACGGCTTTAAGCACTTAAAACGCGGGTCCGTCAATCCGTCCGAAGGGAAGTGCGCCTGTTGAAGTTGCCAAAGTCCGTTGAAATCATTGAAGTGGGTCCCCGGGACGGGCTGCAAAATGAACCGCAGCCCATCACCACGGAGCAGAAAAAGGAACTGATTGCCCGGTTGGCAAAGGCCGGCTACGGCCGCATTGAAACGACGGCCTTTGTGCACCCAAAGTGGGTTCCGCAAATGTCCGATGCCGAGGAAATTGCGAAGTACTGCAACGAGCTCGGCATCAACTATATCGCTTTGACGCCAAACGTCCGCGGCTTGCAGCGCGCGATTGAGGCAGGGGCTCCACAAGTTGCCGTCTTCATTGGCGCGAGTACGGCGTTTAACGAGAAGAACATCAACAAATCGACGAAGGACTCCCTGCTGGAGTGCGAAGCTGTCTTCGACATGGCGAAGCAACACGGCAAGTTTATTCGAGCCTACATCTCGATGTCGTTTACGTGTCCCTATCAAGGCGACGTATCGTTTGACGAAGTCAATTTCGTCTGCGAGCGGTTTGTGAAACTCGGTGCGGACGAAGTCGACATCGGAGACACCAACGGCCACGCCAATCCCAAAATCGTGTACGACCGGTTTTCGAGGCTCCGCGATCTATACCCAGATACGGTGTTTGTCGGACACTTTCACGATACGTGGAAGATGTCCCTCGCCAACACCTTGGCTGCGATGCAGGCAGGAGTAGAGAAGTTCGATACGTCCATCGGCGGTCTGGGCGGCTGCCCGTATTCCCCCGGCGCAACAGGGAACGTCGCCACCGAAGACGTGCTGCGCATGCTGTCGGAGATGGGCATTGATACAGGACTTCAGTTCGACGAGGTAACCCGGTTGGCGCCCTTCGCTAAATCCTTGTCGACGCGCGTGTGAAAGACTCCGTACTCTGTGGCCGCGTCAGGGTGCTGACTACAGGGTATCCCTGGCCCCACAGGGGGGCTTTTTCGCTTGAAAAACTGGTAATTCAGACATTTATTATGATTTTCTTAAGACTCAGAGAAAAAACGACGTGTGGAGTGTGGGAGAATGACAAAGTTCACGAAGGTTCTGGTCGCCAACCGCGGGGAGATTGCCATCCGTGTCTGTCGGGCTTGCACAGAGATGGGCATCCGGACTGTGGCCATCTACTCCAAGGAAGACCGTTTGTCGCTGCACCGCTACAAAGCGGACGAGGCGTACTTGGTTGGGGCGGGAAAGAGTCCTGTCGAGGCGTACCTGGACGTCGAAGGCATCGTGGAAGTGGCTCAGCGGGCAGAATGCGATGCGATTCACCCCGGTTACGGGTTTTTGTCCGAAAGTGAAGAGTTGGCGCAAGCGTGTGAACGGGCAGGCATTGCGTTCATTGGTCCGCGGCCGGGACACTTGGGATTGTTTGGCGACAAGGTACGGGCGCGCGAAGCCGCGCTTGCGGCTCAGATTCCCGTCGTTCCGGGGACACAAGGGCCTGTCGACCTCGACGGAGCACGCGATTTCATTGCGACGTCGGGTTATCCGGTCATCTTAAAAGCCGTCAGCGGCGGCGGCGGCCGCGGCATGCGCGTGGTGCGCAACGAAAGTGAACTGGTCGAAGCGTATGCGCGGGCGTCGTCGGAGGCGCAGGCATCGTTCGGATCGGCTGGCGTGTATGTCGAGAAGTACCTCGAAGCTCCAAAGCACATTGAGGTTCAGATCCTCGGCGACTCGCACGGCAACTTGGTGCACCTGTACGAGCGCGACTGCTCGATTCAGCGCAGGCACCAAAAGGTCGTCGAGATCACGCCGGCTTTAATCGACCAACAACTCCGCGAAGAGGTCTGCGAAGCGGCCGTGAAGCTGATGAAGCACGTGAATTACCAAAGCGCTGGCACGGTGGAGTTTCTGCTGACACCCTCTGGAGAGTTTTACTTCATCGAAGTGAACCCGCGCATCCAGGTGGAGCACACCGTGACGGAACTCGTCACCGGTGTGGATTTGGTGCAGTCCCAGATCCGCATCGCCGAAGGACAGCCGCTCAGCAGTCCAGACATTGGCATTACAAGTCAAGACAGCGTCAGCATCCGGGGATACGCCATCCAGTGCCGCGTGACGACCGAAGACCCAGAGAATGGGTTTTTGCCGGACACGGGCCGCATTACGACGTACCGTTCTGCGGCGGGGTTTGGGGTTCGCCTCGACACCGGCAACGGCTTTACGGGAGCTCGCGTATTGACGTTTTACGATTCCCTGCTGGTGAAAATCAGCACGTTCGCTTTGACGTTTGACATGGCGGCTCATAAGATGTTCCGCGCATTACAGGAATTTCGGATTCGCGGAGTCAAAACCAACATCCCATTTTTATCCAATGTCGTTCGCCACCCAAAGTTTTTGGAAGGCAAGTGCGACGTGACTTTCATCGACAGCCACCAGGAACTGTTTCAGTTTCCGCAGCGGCTCGACCGGGGTACGAAGCTGTTGTCGTACATCGCCGACGTGACGGTGAACGGCCCAGAAGGCAAAGGCTCCGTGCCTAAACCTGCGGTGGAGCGTCCAAAGACCCCTGTAGTTCCGTACGGACTGAATAAGCCCAAGGGATCGCGGGACATGCTGCAAGAGCTTGGCGTCGAAGGTTTTTTAAGTCACATTCGCAACAGCGAACGCGTGTGGCTCACCGATACCACGTTCCGGGACGCTCATCAGTCTCTGCTTGCCACTCGTGTGCGAACACAGGACCTTCTGTCGATCGCGGAAGCGACTTCTCACATCGGCGCCAACTTGTTTTCCATGGAAGTCTGGGGAGGCGCCACATTTGACGCCAGCATGCGGTTTCTTAAGGAAGACCCTTGGGAACGCCTGCATGTGCTGCGCGAGGCGATTCCCAACATCTTGTTCCAGATGCTGTTGCGGGGAGCCAACGGAGTCGGCTACAAGAACTACCCGGACAACGCGGTACGCGCGTTTACGCGGCAAGCGGCAGAAAGCGGCATCGACGTCTTCCGGATTTTCGACAGCCTCAACTGGATGCCGAACATGCTGGCCGCCATCGACGAAGTGCGTACGGTCGGAAAAATTGCAGAGGCCGCCATCTGCTACACCGGCGATATCCTCAATCCCAACGAGACGAAGTACGACTTGAACTACTACATCAACCTGGCTATGGAACTGGAAAAACAGGGAGCGCACGTTCTGGCGATTAAGGATATGGCGGGACTGTTGAAGCCGTACGCGGCGGTCAAGCTGATTGAGGCGCTGCGCAGCCACGTCGGCATTCCCATTCACTTGCACACCCACGATACGAGCGGCAACGCGATCGCGACGCTGCTGATGGCGAGTGAAGCCGGCGTCGACGTGATGGACGTCGCGATTGGCTCGTTGTCTGGCAATACCTCGCAGCCCAACTGGAACTCGCTGGCGGCCGCCCTGCAGCAGAGTCCCCGGCAGGTGCCGGACAACCTGCAGGACCTGCAGAAGCTTTCCGACTATTGGGAAGTGGTCCGCACTTACTACTCGAAGTTCGAGGTTGGACTGAAGGCGGCGACGGCCGACGTGTACCAGCACCAAATGCCTGGCGGGCAGTACAGCAATTTGCGCGAACAGGCCATCGCCCTTGGCATCGGAGAAAAGTTTGAAGACGTGAAAAAGGCGTATGTCCAGGTCAACGAGCTGCTTGGCAACATCGTAAAGGTGACGCCGTCGTCGAAAATGGTCGGAGACTTTGCCATCTTTATGGTGCAAAACTCCCTGACGCCGGAAGCCCTGATGGAGCGGGCGGACGAACTGGACTTTCCAGCGTCGGTGGTGGACTTTTTTATGGGGCACATGGGACAGCCTTACGGCGGATTCCCGGAGCAGCTGCAAAAGTCGGTTCTGAAAGGGAAAAAGCCGCTGGATGGCCGCCCTGGTGCACTGCTCCCGCCGGTCGATTTTGAGGTGGAACGGACAAAGTTCGCGCGAAAGATTCACGTCGAACCCACTCGCGAACAGCTTCTATCGTACGTCATGTACCCGCAGGTGACGGAAGAGCTGTTCAAGCACCGGGCTGAGTTTGGAGACCTTACGGCGCTCGACACCTTGACGTTTTTCTACGGGATGCGTCCTGGCGAGGAAATCAGCGTGCCCATTGAACCGGGCAAGACGCTGATTATCAAGCTGCTGTCGATTTCCGAGTTGCAGCCCGATGGCAAACGGACGGTGTTCTTCGAACTCAACGGGCAACCCCGGCACGTGGAAGCCATCGACCGCAGCGCTCCGAGCCAAGGAGCTAAAGGGCGCAAGGTCAGCGGAAGTCCGAAGGAGGTTGGGGCTCGCATGCCTGGCAACGTGATCGCAATCAAGGTCAAGCCCGGAGACCGCGTCAAAAAGGGCGACTTGTTGATGGTCACCGAGGCCATGAAAATGGAGATGCAGGTTCAGGCGCCCATAGACGGCGTCGTCCAGGAGGTATGTCGCCAACCTGGGGATTCGGTCGACCCAGGCGACTTGCTGGTCGTGTTTGACTGAAAGATTCGATCTATAATAGTCTTAGCGGTTTTGCGAGTTTTTCGAGGGTTCTTTGGATTGCTTGCGCGAAGCACCTTTGCATTAAGCATTGCATTAAGCATCTTTGCGCCGTGCGAGTCAAAGTGCGCCTCGGGCAGTAATCATTCTAGCATCGTTGCTAAATTTCAGCATGAGAGGAGCAAGACTGCATGTCCATTTATTTTCCGACCCGCATCGAGTTTGGTTCCAAGGCCAGCCACATGGCGGGAGACATTTTCCGCGCGGCAGGCTGCCGGCGCGTCATGATTGTCACGGACTCCGGCGTTTTGAACGCTGGGTTGTTGGAACCCCTGCAAAGCGGATTGAAGAATGCCCACGTGGATTTTATCGTCTACGACGGAGTGGTTCCCGACCCGGATGAAGCGTGCGTGCAAAAAGGAAGAGACGTTTACAAGCAAAATGAATGCGATGGACTGTTGGCCGTGGGTGGCGGTTCTTCCATTGACACCGCAAAAGCGATTGGCGTCGTGGCCACTAATCCGGGCGCATTGCTCGACTACGAAGGGGTTAACCGCGTGGAAAACGCGATCCCCTACCTTGTAGTGGTGCCGACCACATGCGGCACCGGGTCGGAAGTGACCAATGTAACGGTAATTACCGACGATGACCACTACAAGACCCCCATTTTGTCGCCGTATCTGATTCCTAAAGCGGCGTTGCTCGATCCCGATTTATTGCTTACTCTGCCGGCGAAAGTGGTGGCAGCGACCGGTATGGACGCCCTCACTCACGCCATTGAGTCTTACACCAACACGGTGGAGAACTGGTACGCGGAGGCTGTGGCGGTGCAGGCGATGAAAATGATTGGGGAAAGCATCCGTCCGGCTGTCGTCAACCGCGACGCACAGTCCTTAGCCAATATGCTGTATGCCAGCACCTTGGCCGGCGTGGCGTTTACCTTGACAAGATTGGGATTGGTCCACGCCATGTCACACCCCATCAGCGGGTTTGCCCACGTGCCGCACGGGGTAGCGAATGCCGTCCTGCTGCCTTACGTCGCCGCGTTTAACATGGTGGGCAACGCCAAAGGCTACGCGGAGGTGGCATATGCACTGGGTGTCCCGGAGCAAGGCAGCGCCATTGCGGCGGCCGAGGCAGGTGTGAAGGAACTCGTGCGCATGAATCAGCACCTTGGCATTCCGGATTCGTTTAAGAACCTGGGCGTCACCGTCGAGATGTTTCCCGATATGATCCGCCACACGTTCCGCAGTGGTAACATTGCGATTAACCCGCGGCGCGTCAGCGAAGAGGACGTGCGGGCAATCTACACCCAGTCCTACGAAGGCAACCTGCCGCTGTAAGATGGCTTTACCGGGTGACGCAGCAACCCTTCAAACAGTAAAACGCCCTGTGGCGCGACCCGATACCCTCGGGGCCACAGGGCGTTTGTTTGAATGAACACTTCTATCAAAAAATCTCCCAACCGACGCAGAAACCGTTGATTCAACGACACGACCCCGGGAGGGCCAGCCCTAGTGTAGAATAGGGATAACTTGGTGCCGGGGAGGTTTTACATATGACTACCGTTCGATGGGGAGTTTTAGGAACCGCGAGAATTGCGGAACAGCAGGTCATCCCTGCCATTCAAAAGGCAGCCCATGCTCAATTGACGGCAGTGGCCAGCAGGTCTCTGACAAAGGCGCAGGAATTTGCCGCGCGAAACAACATTGTGAAAGCTTACGGATCGTACGAGGAACTTTTAGACGATCCCGAAATCGACGCGGTGTACATCCCGTTGCCGAACCACCTGCACGCACAATGGACGATTGCCGCCGCCCGCCGCAAAAAACACGTTCTCTGTGAAAAGCCGGCGACGTTGAATGCCGAGGAACTCCAAAGCGTACTTTCGGCCTGTCAGGAGGAAGGCGTCGTTTTTATGGAAGCGTTTATGTACCAATTCCATCCTCAGTGGAATCGAGTTCGCGAGGTACTGCAATCCGGAGAATTGGGTGAGGTCAAAGTGCTTGCCGCGTCCTTCAGTTTTCCGCTCTCCGACGAGTCAGACATCCGGCTTTCACCGGACAAAGGCGGCGGCTCGCTGTACGACGTCGGCTGTTACTGTGTCCACGCAATTCAAACGGTGTCCGGCAAGCAAGAACCCGTGGACATTGGCGCTGTAGCGAAGTTTGCACAGGACAATATTGTGGACCGGTCACTCTCCGCGGCATTAAGGTTCCAAAACGGGTTGTTGGCTCACTTTGACTGTTCTTTTGAGGCTGCGGACCGGCAGTCGTTTCACATTGCGGGTTCTATGGGAACCATCACTCTCTCGCTCCCGTTTCGCCCCGACAAAGGGAACCCAGAATTCGCACTTGTGACAAATCAAGGTACGAGGGTGGAAACCTTTGAACCGTTCGATTTTTATCGCCGTCAGGTGGAACATTTTTGCGACTGCGTCGCTTCCGGAAACATTCCGTTCAATACACCGGAGGATTCCATGACGAACGCGAGAATTGTGGATGCCGTGTACCGCGCCGCCGGCCGAACTGTCTGAAACGGCTCAAGACAGAGGAGGCTTGGGCAGCGGATCGCTGCGGTGTTGAATACATGGACTGAGTCGAACATGGACTGGAGTTGAGGACAGCTCGTGAAAAACCAATTGTGGATCGGGAAACGGATTCTAGCCAAGGACCAGGACATCGGACCGGGAGCCATTGTCGTACGAGATGGGAAAATTATGGAGGTACTTGAGCGCGTCCCGTCTTCCGGGGACTTCATCCGGTATGAATTTGCAAAAAGCATCATAGCGCCTGGTTTCATCGACGTCCACGTTCACGGGGGAGACGGCCACGACGTGATGGACGGCACGCAGGACGCCTTGAATGGGCTCGCTTTGCACCTCGCCTCGACGGGAACGACCGGTTTTCTCGCTACGACCGTGACGGCATCCGACGAACAACTGCGTTCCGTTATGCAAACCGTCCGGGACGCCATGGCACAAGGGACAACAGGTGCTCAGATTCTGGGGCTTCATTTGGAAGGTCCATACATTCACCCGAAACGCAAGGGAGCGCAAAACGGGGAGTTTATCCGGAAACCCAATCCAGACGAACTCAAGCACTACATCGAGCAGATGGGTGGTGCGCTCAGGCTGATGACGATGGCTCCCGAACTGGATGCGAATTTTCAAACCATCTCTCTGGCCAAAGCCTATGGCGTCACGGTTTCAGCAGGTCACTCTTGCTGTTCTTTTGAAACGGCAGATGCAGCGTTTGCGGCGGGTATCACTCATGCGACGCACCTATTTAACGGGATGGAACCACTGCACCACCGCAATCCGGGTTTGGCTGGGGCGGTTCTTTCTGACGACAGGGTGACGGCTGAAGTGATCGCCGACGGCGTTCACCTTCACCCTGGGACTCTGCGTGTGGTTCTAGCCGCCAAGGGGGTGAGGCGCGTCGCGCTCATCACGGACTGTATGCGCGCAGGCAACCTCAGCGACGGTCAGTATGACTTGGGTGGGCTCAAGGTGAACGTGAGTCGCGGCATTGCCCGCACAGACGAAGGGAATTTGGCAGGCAGTACGTTGAACATGATCGACGCCGTTCGAAACACGCTGCGGTGGACAGACGTTTCGCTGCGCGATGCGGTTTTGATGGCCTCTGCCAATCCAGCGAGGCAGATTGGATGGGACCGCCAGAAGGGAGCGCTTGCAGTGGGGCTGGATGCAGACTTCGTCGTCTTGAACGAAGAGAATCTAAATGTCGAAGCCACTGTGGTCAGAGGGGAAATGGTGTATCGCCGCGGTAGTTGACGGAAGGCGGGGCTGTCCAGTACCTGTGATGCACAAGGTGGACAGGTCGAAGCACGCGTCGGCGGAACCGAATATTAACTGAATTTTATATCTATTTTGTGACAAAATGTCGAATTAGGCGGTTTTTCTGCGGATTATGACGCTGCGTCATTGATTCTTGATTCTCACTATGCTAAAATATCAGAAAATATAAAAATTATAGAACCACAGTTTCACAACTTAGACCGAAGCAGAAGGATGGAGATTAGAATGGAACAATTGTTTGTAGTTTGGTATTCAAACGGCGCAGGGTGGAGACCGAGCAAGTCCATGAGCAAGAGTCAGGCTGAGCGTTTTGCCGAGAGTTTGGCCGCTGATGGATACAAGGTAGGGATTTACCCGCGGCCCAATCGGTCCTGGCAGGATATCCTCGAGGATTAAAACTTCGGGCGACTAACGCCCATAAGTGCAGAATAGCAGGATAATTCGCAGCCCCTAAAGTGAAAGGCTGTCCCGTGTTGCAGCAAGCACTGCAACTCGAGACAGCCTTCGTTGTGCTTTAACGCGTTTCGCGAACGGCGACAAAACGCGGCGCTTAGGATGTTTCAATGGAATTTCGGGAGAACGAGAGGTACAATTGTCGAGAAGCTGACGAATCGAGGTTAACCCCATGCAGTTGAGCATCGTCATTCCTTCATTTAACGAGCGAAACAACGTCAGAGCGATTGTGGATCGGATTGAGGGGGCACTTCAAGGCATACAACTGGCTTACGAAATCTGGTTTATCGACGACAGTTCGGACGATACGCCGAGGATTCTCGCTGAACTTGCCAGTCAAAACCCACATGTGAACTTTCACCATCGGTCCGCGAAGTCCGGCTTGGGGACGGCGGTCGTCGAGGGCTTTCGCCGCAGTAAAGGCGAGTACATTGTCGTCATGGATGCGGATTTACAGCATCCCCCGGAACTGATTCCGGAAATGGTAAATCAACTTCGGGAGGTCAGCGATGTCGTCATTCCGAGCCGATTTATTGCCGGGGGTTCGGACGGCGGACTCAACGCGTTCAGAAAGCTGGTGTCTTGGACGGCTCGTTCTATAGGCCGTTTGGCCATCAAAAGGCTGCGAAAGGTGACGGATTGCACCGGGGGTTTTTTTGGCTTGCGACGACAAGTCGTCGAACGCGCCGACCTCAATCCGGTCGGATGGAAAATCCTGATTGAAGTCCTGGTGAAGGGCAGCTATCAGTCGGTTGTCGAAATTCCTTATGCGTTTCTCGCCCGCAACGCGGACGAATCGAAAATGAGCCTTACCGAACAGTGGAACTACCTGCGCCATATTTTCAAGTTGCTGTGGTCAAGTGCGGAAGACCGCCGTTTTGTTTTGTACTGCTTGGTGGGTGGACTAGGTGTGCTTGTCAACTTGGCAGCTATGAGTGTGTTGTTTTACGGTTTTCGGATCCATGCCGTTGCGGCCTCTGTGTTGGCTTCGGTCATCGCTATGATTCACAACTTTTTATGGCATGACAGGGTCACTTGGAAAGAACACCGCCAGGCGGGTTGGAGAAAAACGCTGCGCATGCCTGTATTTGTTCTTATTTCATTAAGTGGCATCGCAGTCACCGCCTTGTTTGTCAGGCTTTTTGAAGTTCTTGGGCTGTGGGAACTGGCAGGACAGTGCGTGGGGATTGTGGCCGCCACCGGATGGACGTTTTTAGCCAACAACCGCTGGACCTGGCCGCGAAGCCTTCAAGAGATGCCTGACTCCGCGTGTGAGACAGGCTCATCGCAGGTGTTGTACCATACGGTACAGACCACACGGGAACGAGAATCTTAAATCAGGACATAGGGCATTCCTCTGGGGTATGCGCATTTGGAGGGCGTATGGAAATTCATCAAATCGGAAGCCGGCAAATGAAAAACCGGAAAATGGAAAGCCGCGACGCCAAAGTCCAGAGCATGAGACTGCACATTTGGAGCAATAGAGCCGTTTATTTGGTGCTGTTTTTAGCACTTGCCATCCGGTTGTACGCTATCTGGGACTACAAGCTAAGCTTGAATCTTCACAGCGATGACCAGGGGTACTTGGACAGCGCCATCAACTTGCTGCGCTACGGGCGCTACACTTACTACAATCCCAATTTTCCGACTCTGCACATGATGCCTGGCATCACGTTTCTGCTGGCCGGCGTACTAAGCATTTTTGGCACAGGAACAACGGGGATATTGGCGGCTAAAGTTGTCATGAGCATCATTGGCACAGTGGGATTGTACGGGGTGTTCCTCATTGCCCGGTATGTTTGGAATCCCACAGCGGGCCTCATTGCCGTAATTTTGGGGGCTGTCTACCTGCCGGGGATTGAAACCGACACGTTGCTGCTGACGGAAAGTCCGTTCATGGCGCTGATTGCGTTTATGCTCTATTTCACCATTCGGGTGGCACACGAACGCAAGAACTATCAGGCTGTATGGGTCGCTGTCCTATACGTCGCAGCCGTGTTTTTCCGGCCCACGGTGGCTTTGTACCCTGTCTTGGTCGTGCTGTACCTGCTGTTTAAACGCTATCCGAAACGATTGCTCGCCAAACAGTTGGGTGCCATGGCGGTTCTTGTGATTGCCCTCATGTCGCCGTGGTGGATTCGCAACTACCACGATTTTCACCATTTCGTCCCGCTTACGGATGGGACAGGCAACCCCCTGCTTTTGGGCACTTACCAAGGGGAAGGGTACCCCAGTCAGGTCTCGATGAACCAACTGCTTGCAAAGATTGAAGCAGACAATCCACAGGTGCTTCCGCCCTATGCGCATGAAGAGGCCTGGATGAACCTCCAGAAACAAGCCGCCATAGACCGGATGAAGCAGTGGTGGGAAACCAATCCTGGCAGCTTTATTGATTCGTATGCGTACTTAAAGCCGATTAAACTGTGGCAGGACCCGTTTTACTGGATCCGCATTTTCAAAGTTCACCGGGAAACGATGAGAACCATTCAACCTTACCTGGTTTGGTCGGGCATCGTTGGGTTTTTCTTGGCGCTTCTGCGAAAACCAAGGGCGGAAACCGTATTGTTTTTACTCACTCTGCTCTACTACACAGCACTGTACAGCGTGTATTTTGTATTCGGCCGTTACAGTGAACCGCTCATGCCGTTTATTTTCCTTGGGGTTGGAGCGGGTTTGAGTACGGTCGTCGCTGCTGTCACTGGTTTGGTTCGGTCTTTCGTCAAATTAGAGCGAAAACTGGCGCACTAGTGCGTCCAAGCTTTCGGCCAGTTCAGCCAAATTACTTGCAGTCGCGGAAATTTCCTGTGTAGACGCCAGTTGCTCTTCCGCGGCTGTTGTGGCGTCCTGAATTTTTCCTGAAATCTTGACTTGTACGGCCACAGCAGAGTCACTGGTTCTTGTGATCCGTCCGGTTCCATCAGCCAGCTGTCCAGAGGCAGCGGCGACTTGCTCCATTTGCTGGGTGACTTGGTGCACTGTTTCTGCAATGTGTTCAAAAGAAGAACGCGCGTCTTGGACCTTGGACATGACGGAGGAGAACTCCCGAGTGCTCACTTGCATCGTTTCTACAGCACGAGTGGTCTCGTGTTGGATGGACTGAATGAGCGACGCAATTTGCTTGGCCGACTCCGCGGACTGTTCGGCGAGTTTTCCCACTTCCTGTGCGACCACAGCAAATCCGAGTCCATGTTCCCCGGCTCGTGCGGCTTCGATGGCGGCGTTTAGTGCGAGCAGATGGGTTTGTTCAGCAATCTGAGTAATCACCTGGTTGATGTTTCCGACTTCCTTGGACCGTTCGCCTAATCCGCGAACTGCCTCGGCCATTTGCTCGACGATGGCGTTGGTGCGGTGCAGCTGTTCGAGGGCGGTACGAATGGTTTGTTCGCCGGCTTGGGCCGTTTGGGAGGTTTCTGCAGCGGTTGTGAAGACCTGCTCGGAACTTGCGGCGAGGAGTCGAACTCCGTCGGACATTTCGCGGACGGCGGTGTGGCTTTGCCGCTCCGCTTGGCTTTGAAGTTCAGACTCGTTTAAAAGTTCTTCCATGACTCGCGAGATTTGCTCGATGGCTTGACTGGATGATTCCGTGCTGTTGCGAAGCTCCTGGGCAGATGCCTTGGTTTGCTGCGCTGTCTGGCTGACTTGCCCAACCAGCGACTTTAAGGTCTCTGTCGTTTCGTTGAGCGAGACGGCAATGGGGGCGAGCGAGCCCGCTTCTTCTAGGGGCAGTTGTTCCGTCAGCGTCCCTTCTCCCATTCTGTGCAGGTGGTGCATGATTTTTGGAATGGGGGCGAGAAAACGCCTGTAGTTGGCAAGACTGATCAGTGAACCCAGCAGCGCTCCTGCGAGCATGACGGAAAAGACCGTGGACCACGCCGCCTGTGGTGTAAGGCGGTTGGCCAGCGACACGCCGCCCCCAATCAATCCCGCCCCGAGTCCGGCGAGCAGCACGGTTCGAATGATGTAACGAGTCAACGATAGCGTGGTCTTCATGACAAACCCTCCGAGGTGTGTTTGTGATTTGTTTTTTGTGCTTTATTCCCAAATTCGACAATAATTTTGAAAAAACAATTTCGACAATCCGGACATGATTCCTTCCGGATCTTTTACGAGTCTTGGCGAATCCTGTACAATACTGTTCGGTGTAAAAGATGGCACCTTGGATGGAAGATTGGGGGATCGATGCGTGAGAATTGCGGTGTTGCTGCCCTGTTACAACGAAGAACTAACCATTGAAAAGGTCATTCGCGATTTTCAAAGGGAACTTCCTGAGGCGAAAATTTACGTGTATGACAACAACTCCGTCGATTCGACAGCAGATATCGCCCGGCGGTGCGGCGCCGTTGTCAAACAGGAAAAGCTGCAAGGCAAAGGCAATGTGGTGCGTTCGATGTTTCGGGATGTGGATGCAGATGTTTACGTTATGGCGGACGGGGACGATACCTATCCCGCCGAATTTGTGCACGAATTGATCCGGCCGATTGTCGACCAAGAGGCGGACATGGTGATGGGGGATCGTCATTCCAACGGGTCGTACCAGCAGGAAAACAAGCGCCCAATGCACAACTTTGGCAACCAATTGGTGAAGACGCTTATCAACAAGCTCTTCAACTGCGACTTGCACGACATTATGACCGGGTACCGAGCTTTCAATCGCGATTTTGTTAAAAACACGCCGATTCAAAGTGAAGGGTTTGAGATTGAGACTGAAATGACACTTCACGCGTTGGATAAACGCTTTGTGATTGAGGAGATACCCATTGAGTACCGGGATCGGCCCGAAGGCAGTTACTCGAAACTGAACACCCTCAGCGACGGAATTCGCGTCGTGAAGACGGTGTTTTGGATTTTTAAAGACTACAAACCACTGGCTTTTTTCGGGGTCCTTAGCGTAATTCTCTTGTTATTGGGACTTGCTGTCGGATTGCCGGTCGTTTACGAATTCCTTCAGACCCACAAGATCGCCAAGATTCCGTCGGCCATTCTCGCCGTCGGATTGGTGCTGTTGGCCACCACTTCGCTGACGAGCGGTTTGATTCTCGACACCATCGTCAAGCAGCACAAAGACGTGTATCAACTGCTGCGCAACCGGCTTCCAGGTCGTCCGCTGGAACGCGAGGCAGGTGATAAACCATGAATTATCTGCTTATTTTTATCAATATCGTTCTGCTTGTCAGCGGACAGACCCTGTGGAAAATCGGCATCGCCCACGTTCAAATTAAAGGCTTAAAGAGTGTTCTGCTGGCCATGTTTTCACCGTGGGTGATTGCGGGCATTGTCCTTTACGTCATCGCAACGGTGGTTTGGATTTACTTGCTCTCCAAAATGCCGCTGAGCCTGCTTTACCCCTTACAAAGCCTGGCCTACGTCATGGCTGTTGTAGTCGCCATCTTTGTGTTTAAAGAACAGGTCTCGATCTTGCGTTGGGTCGGCGTCGCCGTAATTCTTTTGGGAGCGGCTCTGGTCGTGAAGTAAGACGCCGGCTGAAAAGAACAGGAGGCAAAACAAACCATGGAAAAACAACCGCTCAAGCGCCACGAGTCGCTGCAAAACCTTTCGCGCCATCACCACCATGCGTTGCTGATGGCGCAGTCACTGATTCGTTTCGGGAGTGCAACTGGGCAGAAAGACCGAGCTGAAATGCAAGATGAACTTCGGTCGTTTTGGGAACACGGCGGCAGGGATCACTTTCGGGAAGAAGAGGACTATTTGCTTCCTGAATATGCAAAGTATGGCGACATCAAACACCCGGAAATTGTTTCTATGCTGCTGGAGCACGTGAAAATTCGCAGTCTCGCGGACGAGGTCCTGACGAACGGCAGCGTTTCTGAAACCGTCTTTGTTACGCTCGGGGAAATGTTGCGCGATCACGTTCGCAGGGAAGAGCGCACCGTGTTTCCGATGATTGAATCGGCGCTTCCAAAGGCCGCGCTGGACAAGTTGGCGCCCATCTTTTCAGAGTTCCAAGACTCCTCCACAAAACTCTACGAATCGAAGAAAAAGAACTAGATCGAAGAAAAAGAACTAGAAACGATAGAATCGGCATTGGCTGTCTTTCTTGGGTTTTTGTGTTGCCTTTACTTTTCACCCCAGTTTATAATGGAGTTTGTAATTTTATTGGGCTGTTCTTGCGATCCAATATTCATTTCCACACCTTGAAACGACATCGAGGTCCAAAATTTCGATCCAATATTCTGATCCGAACTCCAACACCGGAGGCGGGGGAATCTGTACTTTGGGGCGAATTTGCACAAGCGAGCGTTCTCGTTGATCTCGACACTGCAGCCTTCGTCCACGGACCCATCCGAATGCCACCGTGCGACTGGCCCTTGCCGTCGCCTACATACTCCATCAGCCATTTTCTTAAGCGATCCACATCCCGCTACCGAACCCACTTTCGATTTCGTACGCATCTAGCATCTGTACACCGTACGCACTTTTGTATAGCCGCCCGAATCAACACACCAGTTTCCGAAGCCATGAGTGGTTTGATGGTTCGACAGAGAATTGTCGGGTGATGCCGTGGACGGACGAATCGCAGAGAGCGCTTCAGTGCAATAGGGAGTCAAGCCGCCTTCCCGAGCCCGTCAACTAACCTCGCAGGATCCAGGGGGGCTAATTTGGTTTGAAAAGGTTATCGAAAATGGCACTAGGGTCTTCGGTGTGTTTGGCGTCCATCCCAACTGCAGCCGGCCTGGCGCTGCCTGGTGGGCCGCAAGTGACCCATCATGGGCTTTTGACGACCAAGACTGGTCTGCACAATGTGACGCCCTTGCTAAACCAGCAACGGGCCGCTGGATTTCTCCCCATACCCGCTGGAAACAGGCCGCCCACCGCAGCTCACGAGAAAACCCGTCCAGACGCATTTCAACAGATATCGCGGATCAAGCGGTACCATCTACGCATAGACGCTCATCGAATCGACGACCCGGTGTCTCGTCAGCCCAGGTTGACGTATGTCACAGTCCGGTCCGGAGACACGCTGTGGGGGATATCCAAGCGCTACCACGTTCGCCTCACCGACTTGGAGCGGTGGAATCACCTCAGCGTACAGAACAGTCTACAGATCGGGCAGAAGCTTTCTTTGAGCGGTCCAGCCCCTCTTCCAGGCCCCGCTGTAACCCGTTACATGGCCGCTGCGAGTCCCCCAAACCAGAGCCAAACCCAAAGTGAGCCTCAAGCCCTCGATACCGGACCCCACAATGCCAACGCAAACCCGAAAACGCCGACCCGCAGTCAGACGCACCTCAGAGGGCTGGGGTTTGTCGCCATCGGGCAACGAATCGTGAATTACGCTCGACGCTTCTTGGGCATACCTTACGTGTGGGGAGGCAGTACCCCTTCTGGATTCGATTGCTCTGGATTTGTGCTGTTTACCTTTGCTCATTTTGGAATTCGCCTGTCGCGGACCAGCTATCAGCAATTTCGCGACGGAACACCTGTCTATCGAGCCGATCTCATTCCCGGAGACCTCGTCTTCTTTGATACAGACGGGCCCGGAGCGTCCCACGTCGGGATTTATACGGGCGCAAATCACTTCATCAGCGCGTCGGGTCCGAAAGTGCAAATCAACAACCTCAACAGCCTGTATTGGGCCTCTCACTTTTTGGGAGGGCGCCGGACTTTTTGATCTGAACTTTCGGGTTTGTGCTTGTCGTAGGGCTCTCTGTGGTGTCCGTAGTTCATCGGTACTAAAAACTTGATTTTTGGTGTATACTGAGATGACGGATTGGGGACATACTCCCCAATCCGCATTGATGTTTTTGTTCATATGCCCTTTTTCATGTGCGTTTTTCCGCGTTCCCTTGCAGGCGGTAGGCAGATGTTTTCCTGAGGCAGATGTTTTTCTGGATGTTTTGTTGGGCGTTTTTCGAGACGTGTGTTTTGCTCGAATCGAGGTTTTCAATTCATTTTCAATGCGGGGAGCGTAACATGGGTGGAACGCAGAGTCAGAGCCAGGAGGAAGTTGAATGGCGATTGAAGAAACAGAAATCGTCCCAGTTCCACGGAGACCCGTTCTGCGATACATCAAATTTTTAGTCGTCGGCTTTAGCAATGCAGCAGTGGATCTGCTTGTGCTTAACGGATTGTTGATATTCTTCCCGACGCGATCCGCGTTGGTTTTGTCGTCCTATAACACGGTCGCTGTGGTTTTCGCGATTATAAACAGTTACTGGTGGAACAGCCGATGGACATTTGCGGACACGGCGAACCGCAGCAAGCGTCAAATCGCGGGTTTTTGGCTGCAGGCCATTGTGAATATCGTTCTCAACGACCTGATTACAGTCTGGCTTTCGATGTATTTGATCTTTGCAAAATCGATACCCTTGTTTGTCAGCAGTAACGCTGCAAAGGCTATCGCCATGTTCTTATCCTCTTCCTTGAGTTACCTGATGATGCGTTGGATGGTGTTTCAACCGGGGACCACTCAACGCCGTCAAAGGCTCGGCAACGTGGGCGGCTGGCCAAAGAACAGGAGGGGAGACTGACGCGATCGGAAATTGTCATCTATACAACAACGAACTGAGGGAAGTGCCTTATGGCGAAGGAGTTTCTTTCGCGTCGCGGCATTCCCTTTCGAGAGGTGCAGGTTTTCCGGGAGCAAGGCGCCATCGACGATCTGATCCGTTTGACAGGCGCTTTGGCTGCGCCGGTGGTGATTGTGGGCAAGCGGTTTATTCGGGGCTATGACCCGTATGCGTTGACTGCTCTTTTAGAAGACGACGGATGGTTGGAAAGCCATTCGAGTGACACAAAAACAGATATGAAAGCAGACAAACCCTCATCCTGACGCGTCACAGTCCCGTTGCGTCGAGATGGGGTTTGCTTTGTTATCGGCTCAATTCTTCAATCTCTCAATCGCCCGCAGGAGCTCTGGCTCGTTATAACCCACGATGACTTCGTCCCCGACCACGGAGACCGGGACGGTCATGACGTCCGTAATCCTTTTAAACTCCTGACGGTGCTTTTTGTTGATGAGAATATTGCGTTCTTCCCACTTGATTCCTTTCTCCGAAAGGAAGCGCCGTTCAAGCGCGCATCGGGGTCAAAGCGGAACGACGTACATGACGACCGTTGGCTGATCCAAGCTGAGTACCTCCCGCCAAGTATTTGCCTCTCCTCATTATACCCCTGTTGGTATTTGAGGGAAAGAGCTTGGCAACATGTTCCGAAGCTGTGCGACTACTCCTGCAAAGGTGTCGACGAATCGGTCTAAGTCTTTTTGTGTGGTGTCCTTTCCGAGACTGATGCGCAAGGACCCGTGAATGAACCGATCCGGGACGTTCATCGCTTGAAGGACCGGCGAGGGTTCGGCACTTCCGCTTGAACAAGCAGATCCGGCGGACACGCAGATGCTTTCTCGGTCTAACTCCAGCAGCACAGTTTCACCCAAGACGTCCGCCACTGTGAGGTGGAGGACGTGAGGAAGTACGGGCACGGTGGGACACGTGATGCGAACGTTTTCCACGGTGTCTAAGATGCGCTTTTGAAGCTCATCGCGCAGGCTTTTCAGCCGCTCCATTTCTTGTCCCATTTCTTCTACAGCCATCCTTGCGGCTGCTGCTGCCCCGTGGACCAAGGCGACGTTTTCGGTTCCAGAGCGCAGCCCTTTCTCTTGGCCGCCGCCGAACAGCACCGGGAAAAGCTTGGTCCGCCGCTTGACGTATAAGATGCCAACACCTTTGGGCCCGTATACCTTGTGGGCGGACAGGGAAAGCAGGTCTACGGGCAGGTCGTTGACGAAGATTGGGACTTTTCCAAACGCCTGAACGGCGTCGCTGTGCATGACGATACCTCGGCTGCGGCAGATTTGGGCGATCTCGTTGACGGGCTGAAGTGCGCCTGTCTCGTTGTTGGCCATCATGACCGATACGAACCGGGTGTCTGGCCGAAGTGCGTCGACAAAGTCTTCCACCTGGACGACCCCTTGTTCGTTCACAGGCAAATAGGTGACAGAGTGTCCGCGAGACTCCAATTCACGAAATGCGTTTTTGACGGCAGGATGTTCAATGACCGTCGTGATGACGTGACAGCCGACGAGGTCCGGGTGTTTGAGAGCCCCTAAAATGGCGAGGTTGTTCGCCTCGGTTCCACTCGCAGTAAAAAGGATTTCGCTCGGTTTGGCAGTCAGGAGTTGGGCGAACGTCTCCCGCGCGGCCTCGAGCGTCTTTTTGGCAGCCCGCCCAGCTTGGTGCAGGCTTGACGGATTCCCGTAGATTTGTTCTATGGTGCGTGCGATGGCTTGCGCAACTTCTGGGCGAATGGGCGTAGTGGCGCAGTAGTCTAAGTAAAGCAGGGAACTATGCACTTCAGATTTTTGAGCTTCCGAATTGTGAACTTCCGAATTGTGAACTTCGGATTTTTGAACTTCGAGTTTTTTAATTTCCATAGGCCGGGAGCCTCCTGTTGCCTCATGATTCAAGCCGCTGGCGGTGTCGGGCAATCGCCAACTCGTCAGGCGATGGTCAACATTCTATCAAGAGCCAGTTTGGCGTGTGCAGTCACCTCTTCCGGTACAGTAATTTGGTTCACGACTTCGCCTTGCACGAGGTTTTCCAGAACCCAAAGCAGGTGTTCTGGGGCGATGCGGTTCATGGTCGAGCACGGACAGACAATCGGGTTTAGGGAAACAATGGACTGTTCAGGATGCGCTTTGGCCAGCCGGTGAACGAGGTTGATTTCCGTGCCAATGGCCCACTTGCTCCCCGGTGAAGCAGATTCAATTTGCTGTATGATGAACTCCGTCGAACCGGACAAGTCCGACATGGCAACGACGTCGTGGGACGATTCTGGGTGCACGAGGACCTTGATGTCCGGGTGCTGCTCCCGCAAAGCCTCAATCTGTTTCGTGTTAAACCGTTGGTGGACGGAGCAAAACCCCTTCCACAAGACGACTTTGACGTCGTCTGGCTGCTGTCCGGGCAGCCACTCGAGATCGCCCTTAAGTTGGTTGTACACCACCAGGTTCTTCGGTTTTAGTCCTAGGTTCATGGCTGTGTTGCGTCCGAGGTGCTCGTCGGGGAAAAACAAGACGCGTTGACCTTGTTCGAGAGCCCACGTGAGAACCTTTTTGGCGTTTGACGAGGTGCAAACCGCGCCGCCGTGCATGCCGCAAAACGCCTTTAGGCTCGCAGCCGAATTGACATAGGTAATGGGGATGGTCGTTCCAGGCAAGACAGAGCTGATTTCTTCCCAGCAGTCCTGCACCTGTTCAATGTCGGCCATATCGGCCATCGAACAACCCGCGTTGAGGTCGGGCAAGATGACCTTTTGCTGTGCAGACGTTAAAATGTCCGCCGTTTCTGCCATAAAGTGAACTCCGCAAAAAACAATGTACTTTGCGGCAGATTCTTTGGACGCCATGCGAGCTAGTTTGAACGAATCCCCGGTTAAATCGGAAAATTGGATTACGTCGTCGCGCTGATAGTGATGCCCGAGGATAAGCAAGTCACGGCCGAGTGTCTGCTTTGCTGCACGGATTCTTGGCAGCCACTGGTCCTGTGTCAGTCCAGAGTATTGCAAAGGCAGACCTGTCTGAATTTGGGTTGAAACCACGTGTGCCACGTTTGTTCCTCCTTTTACTGCGCGCTTTGTGTCAGGGTGGTGTCGCGGCCTTGCAACAGAGTGTTTTGAGCCGGAAAGTCACTTCTGTAGTGGGCTCCGCGCGATTCTTCCCGAACCAAAGCGCAGCGCAGAATCAAAGTAGAGGTAAGAAGAGCTGGGGAACGCAAGAACGCATCCGAAAGCACCCCGATTTGTTCCAATCCCCATGACAAACCCGTCTTGTCGCGAACGATGCCAGAGGCGCTCCACATGATTTGCTGCACTTTGGACAGAACTTCAGGAGGGTCTGGAACAAAGGCTCCCGCCTTGACTTCATCGAGATCGGGCAGGTCGGAATCCGGAAACCTTTCAGCCCGGTCAAAGGCTCCGGCTGCCGCAAAGTGGGTCTGCGCTGTTGTGTCCTTGTAGTGGTCCTTTAACTCATGCGCCATCGCGACGCATTCGAGCAGGGAGTTGCTGGCCAACCGGTTCGCACCGTGAACGCCGCTGCTCGCGACTTCGCCGAGGGCGTACAACCCGGGGACGTTGGTTTGCCCTGTCAGTGTTGTCGTGATGCCTCCCATGAGGAAGTGGGCTGCGACCGTGACGGGAATCGGCGTGGAAGAGGCATCCATCCCTTCGGCTTGCAAGCGTTGCGCGATGGTCGGAAAGCGTCGCTCAAAGTCCTGAACCTGCCGGGCGTCGAGATACACCTGCCGCTGGGCTTGCTGCAGTTCATAGATCCGGCGCGCCACCACGTCCCGCGGGCTGAGGTCTCCCTGCGGAGCAACACCGTCCATGACCTTTTGCCCTCGATCGTCAATCAGACGAGCGCCTGCGCCCCGGACGGCCTCGGAAATCAGAAACTTCGGGTTCCCTTCGGAGTTCAGCGCCGTTGGATGAAACTGAACGAACTCGAGGTTGCGCACTTTTGCGCCGGCTTCGTAAGCCAAGGCGATGCCGTCCCCGGTCGCCCCGGACGGGTTTGTCGTATGAGCGAACAGCTGCCCGGCGCCGCCCGTGGCAAGGACGACGGCGTGGCGGGCGAAGACGAACACGTCCTGACGCTCGTCTTGACGATCCGACGCCACCGCGTACACGCCAATGACTCTGTTGCCGATTGGGGTGCGGATAAGCCGCAGCGCTCGACCAGGGACTCGCTGGACTGCAGGGATTTGAGCAAGGGCCTTCGTCAGAGCGGCGAGCGTGTTTTTGCCGGTCGCGTCTCCGCCGGCGTGCAGGATGCGCGGGTGGCTGTGGGCGCCCTCGAGACCCAGCGACAGTTTGCCGCTTGGGTCTTTGTCAAACTGCACACCCACTTCCATTAACCAGCGCATCAACTCCGGCGCCCGCTGCGTCAACCGTGCAACGGCCTGGGGATCCGATAATCCAGCACCGGCGCGAAGCGTGTCGAGTGCGTGCAACTGGGGCGCGTCGGCCATCGCCATGGCAGCAGCAATCCCGCCTTGCGCCAAGTGGGAATTGGAGGCGTCCGGAGGATCCTTAGCGACCAATACGACATCGCCAAAGCGGCTGAGCAGGTAAGCCGCGCTGCTTCCTGCGAGTCCGCTCCCTACGACGGCAAAGTCACAGTGGATGTGCCGCGGGATGTGCCGCAGAGGTTTCGAATTGCCGCCCGAGTGGAGTGCGCCGCTGTTTTTCGCCATTAGATTTCTTTTGCCTCCTCGGGCATTTCAATGTCTAGACCCACGTCCACGCTGATTGCGGAGTGCGTCAAAGCGCCCATAGAAATGTACTGAACCCCGGTTTGCGCGACCTCGCGCAAGCGGCCGTGGGTCATATTTCCAGAGGCTTCGAGCTGGGCTCTCCCCGCAGTGCGCAAGACCGCCTCCCGCATGGTCGCTGTATCCATGTTGTCGAGCAAGATGAGGTCAGCGCCCGCTTCGAGTGCGGCGTCGAGTTGTGAGAGCGTGTCGACTTCAACTTCGAGTTTTTGGGAAAGGGCCATGCCTTTGCGAGCCCGCGCAATGGCGTTTTGGACGCCGCCGTTCAGTGCGACGTGGTTGTCTTTAATCAGCACCATATCGTCGAGTCCGTAGCGGTGGTTGTGGCCGCCCCCCATGCGTACGGCGTATTTTTCAAGCATCCTCCAACCCGGGGTGGTTTTGCGCGTATCGAGGAGTTTTACGCCGGTCCCCTCCAAGACTTGGACGGCTCTTTTGGTGTTGGTCGCGATGCCCGTTAGACGGGCCAAGAAGTTTAAAGCCGTCCGCTCCCCGCTCAGGATGGAGCGGGCCGGGCCGGTAATTTCACAGACTGGGGTCCCCGCGGCGACGTCCATCCCGTCGTTTACCCAATGGGTAACAGCCACGGACGGATCGAGTAAGTGAAACACGGCGTCCACAAGCGGCAGCCCTGCTACGCAGGCTGCCTGTTTGACCCGGACGGTCGCACGCGCTTGCAGCCCCTCTGGGACAAGCAGTTGTGTGGTAATATCTCCGCGGCCAATGTCCTCTTGTAAGGCGAGGTGAAGTAATGACCGGATTTGTTCGCTCATCAGCACGTTTTGGCCCTCCTTGCACGCCATTCCTGTTAAAACAGGTGTATATACACATGAATTTACAATATTTTTGATAGGATGACTAGCCATTGGGGGGATATTCCAACTGCGAAATTGACTGAAAGTTTTCCGCACAAGAGGCCTTTGTTCGATTCGGGATGAACTGGGCCCGCCATGAGGGACTATCTCAAGGCGGGCCCAACCCAGATTGAAGGGGCAGTCTACTGCGTTCACATGTGCTAGCTGCGGCGCTGGTGGTGTTTATGCCTCTGTGGACTGCGACGCGAGTGAATCCACAAAGGAACCTGCCGCGTACGGCGATGCACCTTGGAACGGCTGGACTGTGCTTCTAAGAAGTGCAGCAAGGCGGTAGCTAAACCCAATACCGTCGTACAGAGACTGAGCAGCGACACAAAGGTGCTGATGCCCTCCACCTCCTGTTTGCGCAGGATGGGTGGAAATCCCCTTCGCCAATCAGTGTAGACGATTCGGGCAGATGCTGTATCGGTTCGCAAGGACTTAGTGTCAGGTTTTTGGGACCTGCTGCTCACTCCTGGGTTGCAAGAAGAGGGGTATAGCCCTTTAAAAGCTGCATGACTGGTTGAAGATTCAACGTGGACGCGCCACAACTACAAGCCCTGTTCAGGACCTAGAAGGACGTATCGCGCCGGTTTGGAGCGAGAAGCAGGAAAATGGCGTAGAGCCCGTATACGCTCGTAAACCACTGTTCGACGGTGGCGCTGCCAAAGAGAATGACCAGCAGCGCGAAAAAACTCAAGGGAGCCGAAAGAATCAACGCGCGTCCGTTAGAGCGCGCGTGCCTCCACAACAATATGTCCAACGCCACGGTGGTGCCCGCGAGATGAACGCCCGGGCGGGTGATCCAACCGCTTAGGAGCAGCGACAACACCAGAGCTATAAACAGAAGCAAATAGATTCGTGCGCTTCGCCACTCGAAGCGGCCGAGTGCCCGGTTCGAGGTCCAGTCGTTTTCAAAACGCCGCGAAGAATTCAAAAGGCTCACCCCACTGGTTGTTGCTGTCGCTCTTCTGAGTATGTCCAATCAAGCCTACTATTAATCTGCAAAGGCGATTGAAACTATTTCAAGAAAACAAACGATTTCAGGAAAACAACTTTCGCAAGCCTCTACGGGGTTTCTCCACAAAAACAGGTTGGGTTTGCGCACCGTTCCAAATCGCATTGGCGTTGTCCATAAGTTGACGTGCGACATAGGCGCCTAAGCGGTCCGAGATGACTTCATAAGCGGCCACGAGGTTTGGAGGCCGGGATGAGACGTTGTGTGCGTCGGAGGCGACGACCGAGCACTGGCCATTTTCTAAGAGCGACCAGGCCAGTTTATCGGCTCTATGCATGTCCCGTCCCGTTTTCAACAAGCAACTTGCCGTAATCTGCAAGAGCAAACCCAACTCGAGCAACTCGGGAATCCACTGCGGGCGCTTTTGTACCGCCAGGTTTCGTTCCGGATGCGCCATAATGGGCTGGTACCCACGCACCATGAGCTCGTGAACCAGCGACAATGCAGGTCTGGGGATGTCGTCACCAGGGAATTCCACCAAAACGTAGTTTGTGTTCCCCAAGGTTGGCACAGAACGAGTTTTGATTGGGTCAACAACCCCCGCCGAGAGGCGCACCTCCGCTCCTCGTGCGAGTGTGAGGCGACTGGGGACACCAGGAGCGCGTGGGTTGGAGCGAACAATCTGCGCCGAATCAGACGCAAAATTGCTGTGGTGCTGACTGGGTCCTTGTCGTGCTATGGTGTCAAAGGCTCGGGCCAAGTCGTCCAGACTGACTTCAAAGTGGGGACTGGCATAGTGTGAGGTGCAAAATACCTGTTGCACTCCGCTTTCTAGAAATTGTGACAGAAGTTCATTGGACTCTTTCGGCGTACCTGGGCCATCGTCGAGGCCCGGAAGAACGTGCGCGTGAATATCCGTTATGACCCAGTCAAAATTCACTTTCTCACCTGCATTCGATGGATGGATTTGGTGGATAGCAGTGAGCCTTTGCCATCCTCGGAAAGTTCGCGTGACAGACTCTGCATGCAATGGGTCGTTCATAAGTTTGATAGCCAATTTCATTTTAGCAGAACTTCGGACGGTTCCAGGACCCATGTAAAATGGTTCTGAGTTGCAAATTTCTGGCAGTCCTTAATGTCAAGGACAGGCGCTACAAGTCAAGACCAGGACAGTTGTGCCCAGAGAAAAATCAGTTTACCATGAAGGCATCCAACTTTTGGCTGTCGATACCGAAAGGAGTAGACCCATGCGAGCGCTGATTCACCATGGTCCCCCCGGATTGGCTGGGGTTCAAGTGGCGGAGGTCCCAGACCCGATTGCGGGACCCGGAGAAGTGAAAGTTCAGTTAAAATACGCGGGACTCAATCACCGCGATCTGCTTCAAGTGGAAAAACGCACCCCCACAGACCCGTCAGTCGTACTGGGGTCAGACGGTATGGGCCTCATCGCGGCAGTCGGTGAAGGGGTCACCGGGTTTTCCGTAGGGGACGAGGTCATCATCAATCCCAGCTTAGGGTGGCTGCAGAAGTCGGATGCGCCTCCGAAAGAGTTTCAGATTCTCGGCATTCCGCGGGACGGTACGTTTGCACAAGCGATTGTGGTGCCGGCGGCGAATGTTGCGCCAAAGCCCTCGTATTTATCGGATGAAGAAGCGGGAGTACTGGCTTTAGCGGCATTGACGGCTTACCGGGCTTTGTTCACGCGCGGCAACTTACAGGCCGGTCAAACGGTAGTCATCCCTGGCGCGGGAGGCGGGGCGGCAACCTTTTTGCTCATGATGGCCAAGGCTGCGGGCGCGAAAGTCGTAGTCACTTCCCGGCACGCGGCAAAGCGCGCCAAGTCGTTGGAACTTGGGGCCGACTTGGCGCTGGACAGTGCGGCAGATTGGCAACAGGAACTCGGAGGCCAAATTGCCGACTTGGTCATTGAAAGTGTCGGCCCGGCTACGTTTGCAAAATCGTTGTCGGTTTTGCGCCCGGGTGGCACTGTGGTGACATTTGGAGCCACAACGGGAGATGAGGTTTCGTTTAATCTCCGGTCTTTTTTCTATGGGCAATTTAACTTGAAAGGCACGACGATGGGTTCTGCGGAAGAGTTGCGGGAGATGCTTGCTTTTATCGAACGGCATCAACTGCACCCGGTGATGGATGAAGTGTTCTTGCTGACAGAGGGACGAAAAGCGTTGGCACGCATGGATGAGGGTGAACAGCTCGGGAAAATCGCCTTGAGAATGGAGGCGTGAAACGCCTCCTGCTAGCTGGTTTGTGTCCCCAGTCGGCAGTGGATGCAACCGCCATGAGGACACCGCATGTTGGCAAGCATAGAGGGATGCTGTAAAATAGCCGTAGTGACGCGGTGCCGCGTCATTTTGATTCGTCCCGGACCGTTGCCAGTTTGACACCAAGACTCAGACGAGAATCCGGATCTTAACGTGTGGTTTACACAAAGGGGTAATGATATGGGGGAAAAAATTCGCAAGGCTGTGATTCCCGCCGCGGGTCTAGGTACGCGCTTTTTACCTGCTACAAAAGCGATGCCAAAGGAAATGCTGCCCATTGTGGATAAACCGACCATTCAGTACATCGTGGAAGAGGCCGTAGCTTCAGGCATTGAAGATATCATTATTGTCACGGGGAAAGGGAAACGGGCGATTGAAGACCATTTCGACCGTTCCGTTGAACTGGAAGAACTGCTGAGCAACAAAGGCAAAGACGACCAGTTGGCCCAAATTCAGGAAATCACGAACTTGGCAAACATTCATTATATTCGCCAGAAAAGTCCGCTCGGACTGGGTCATGCCGTTTGGACAGCGCGCCGCTTTATCGGGGACGAACCGTTTGCCGTGCTGCTCGGGGACGACATCGTGCAGGCCGACGTTCCTTGCTTACGGCAGTTGATGGATGTGTACAGCGAGTTTGGCACGTCAGTCGTTGGGGTGCAGGACGTTCCCATCAGCGACGTTTCGCGTTACGGAATTGTGGGGACCAAGTCCGTGCGTCCGCGCGTATCCCGAGTTCAACAGCTGGTCGAAAAACCAAGTCAAGATAAAGCTCCGTCTACTCTTGCGATTATTGGCCGGTACATTTTGACGCCTGCCGTGTTTGACTTTCTTGAAAATGCGACGATCGGCGTCGGCGGCGAAATTCAATTGACGGACGCGTTGATTGAGCTGAACCGGTTGGAAGGGATTATGGCTTACGAGTTTATGGGCAGGCGCTTCGACGTCGGTGAAAAACTCGGCTTCATCGAAGCGACCCTGGAACTGGCTCTTGCAGAACCGGAACTGCGGGATTCGGTGCAGCAACTGCTCGTCCGGCTCATGGATCAAGCGCGCGTTCGCGCATAGGCGTTCAGTCCGAGGACGACCATCGCGGGGGGTATCAGTATCCTATGAAACTGGTGTTGTTGTCCGGGGGGTCCGGCAAACGGCTTTGGCCGATGTCTAACGACAGCCGGTCCAAACAGTTTTTAAAGGTCCTCAAAGACGGGGAAGGAAGACCCATGTCCATGCTGCAGCGCGTGTGGCGGCAATTGGAAATGGTTGGACTGACTGAAGACACGTACATATGTGCCTCTAAGGCCCAGCGGGACATGATTGAATCCCAGGTTGGGAGCATTTCGTTTATCGAAGAACCTTCGCGCAGAGACACCTTTCCGGCTATCGCCTTAGCAGTAACCTATCTGGCCGATATTGAGGACTGTTCAGATGACGAAGTGGTGGCGGTGTGCCCAATCGATCACTTTGTCGACGACGAGTACTTTTGGCAGATCTCCACACTCGACCAGGTTCTCGGCGACGCCGGAACAAAACTGGCCCTGATGGGGGTTACGCCGTCGGAGGCGACCAGCAAGTTCGGGTACATTCGCCTTCGTGCGGACGAGACGGGGCGCAGTTGGAATATGGTCGAAGGTTTTGTGGAAAAGCCGAAACCTGAAACAGCGGCGCAGCTCATTGCCGAGGGAGCCCTTTGGAATTGCGGAGTGTTCTGTTTCGAGCTTGGCTATGTTCGCGATATTCTCAAAGATAAGGGGTATCCGGCCGATTACGAGGGGCTGTCAGAGGCGTTTTTCGCCCTTCCCAAAAGAAGCTTCGACTACGAAGTCGTTGAAAACACGGATTCGATCGCGGTACGTCCGTACGACGGCATGTGGCAAGACCTCGGTACGTGGGAAGCCTTGTCCAAGCAACTGGGACAAACCTTTGTGGGCAAAGGCATGGCGAAGGGCTGCGAAAATACGCACGTAATTAACGAGCTTGGCATTCCCGTCATTGCCATGGGGCTGAAAAACGCGATTGTCGTGACCACTCCAGACGGAATTTTGGTTTCGGACAAGGAAACGAGTTCGTCGGTGAAGGATGCCATTGCACCGTTTGAAGGACGCCCCATGTTTGAGGAACGGCGATGGGGCTCGTACCGGGTGCTCGATTATCAAAAGCTGGCTGACGGCACCGAAGTCCTGACCAAATCTATCGAGTTGCACCCAGGACACAACATCAGCTATCAAAAACACCTCAAGCGTTCCGAGGTTTGGACCATCATTGAAGGCAGTGGGGAAATTGCACTGGACTCGCGGATTCAATCGATTGCTCCAGGTGACGTGATCCGCATTCACCCAGACCAGTGGCACGCGATTCGCGCCCATGAGAGAATGATGTTTATTGAAGTTCAGCGCGGTTCTGAATTGATTGAAGAAGATATCGTTCGGCGATACTTGTCCTGGGCAGAGGTTCAAGCGCACTGCTCTGTGGTTTCCGTGTAAGGGCCCTGCCTTTTAAAAAGACCCTGCACTTTAAAACGAGCCTGCACTTTAAAACTTGGAACTTACGTCTTTGATAAACCATCTTGTATTTGCACGTCGATGTTGTATGTGCAAATCCTCCGGGAGTCGAAAATGCTTGTCACGCTGCAAGAACTGATGGACAACGACGAATACCACCGCAGTTTGTTGGCCGTGAAACGGCACCTGTTGCGGGTGAAGCGAAGCGGCTTTTTGTTTTTTCGCGAGGAAGTTTCGCTGTTGTCCGTCGACGAGCCGTTTGCCATGTGGTATGCGCTGGACCGCGGAGAGCAGTCTCTGACAGATGCTTTTCCAGTGCACCGCGAGGCGTTTCGAGTATACCGGAACCCCGGTTTACAAAGGAGTTATCTCGCTCGGCACTTTGAAGCGTACCATCAAAAGGACCCTGCTTCTGAAAAACTGGATGCTTTTACCTCGAAGTATATGGCCGCGGATTTCGTCTGGTATTACCGCCCCGCATTACCTATTACAAAAAGCTGATGCCATCCGATTTTGCATTCCAATATGCAAAACTGTGAATTTCGCAGAAATCAGGCGACCAACGGAGCATTTTTCTTAGAATGTATTATTCTTGACTGTTATTGAGAAATGGCCATTGAAGGAAGAATTCGCGGATTTGTTCAATGGTTATTCCGAGTTCTCTGGCATTCATGAGCAATTGAATCCATTCCCAGTCCACACCTTGCCCTTGATTCAGTGTCTCTTTATGCATTTCTATCACCCTTTCAACAGATCATACTGTGTGAGAACCCCATGGAAACGCTTTATCGATGTACGAACGTGGGTTTGACGTACTTGTCTGTGTAAACCGCCCTCTATCAAAACAAAATCCTCTGCCTTTGCCACATGCACTTAAGATTATACATGCTAACAAAATGTATCTAACTCAACTTTCGCAGGGCAAAAATGGATGTAGCTGGCCGAGTCTACTGGGCTTGCAGGCTATTTAATATCGCTCTTG
>NZ_JAJFNK010000034.1 GCF_021739485.1 Alicyclobacillus tolerans | reverse complement strand
AGATGCGGACATTATATCTAGCAATTTATGGACAGGCAATACCGTCAGCATTCGGACATTTTGGCGTAGCTAAAACAGCAAGAGCGGGATTCAGGGTTGAGGGAGAGCAGATTTGGTCGTGTATTTTTTCTCATTTTTGATCGGGCTTGGTTCAGGAATCGTTGATATATCGGGCTTTTTCGCGTCTTATTTCCTTCGGTTTTTGTCTTACCCTTGCCCCAAAACGCCTCGTCCCTGCAACACAAAAACACGGGCGAATTCAGGCTTTTGACCCGAATCCACCCGTGCTGTAGAAACCAACTTATTTTACTCAGGGTAGAACTCATTTTGCGGAGAATACAATCGAGTTTTGCGAACACAAAATACTGTGGTCGGTAATTACGAATGTCCCAAAAACGCCCGGAAAACGTCATCCTTAGTAACATCATAATGTCCCGTTTGGTAATAACACTTGTCCTTTCGCGTAAAAAATGTAACAATAACTGTCCTTTCACGTGGTATGCCTCAAGCCACGTTCAGATTTATCTTTTTCAACCTCCCAGTCGGCATGCTCATTGTTATAGTTGTATATCATATCCTTTAAGAAAGGATCTTTAAAAATCAATGCACGGTCTAAGCCTGAGACGCGAATTACAGCGTTAATAGTAACTGATAAGTTATCTTCCTTTAATTGTTCAATGCTCGCCTGAACAGTCCTAATCCGACGCTGGTAGAGACGTCTCTGTTGTTCCTCATCAATTCTCCGCAGTATTTCAGGAACATGCTGGTGTAGCCACCAATGCCCCATCCCTGTGATTTTACGAAACTCAACAATTGATACGTTAGTGTATATATCATCTTGGCTACCCAAATACTCTTCAGCAAACCTCTGGCACCGTCCAATCCACTCTTCATTTCTCTTGGCCCGGGCCTCCCGAATCAGTGGGGCTAGCCCATATTTTGATATGAGTACTGCCGAACAGCCTACGGCAGACGAGATGTCAGCCAACGTGATTGGCAAACCATTTTGTAATCGAGTTTCGATCTCTTCTTTAATCATCATTTCCCATTTTTCTACTGTAAGTTCTCGTTTCGAGAATTTTGCAAGATCTTTACGATGCTGGAACACGATATAGTTCTGAATCATGTTTGAACCATACAAAGCCCAGTAGACAAGCGGAGTCCATCCATAGACCTTCGCGGCGTATATGCGACTCTTCTCTTGAAAATATGCATCCTTGAATTTCTGTAATGTTTCCTCTGTTAATGAAGGGATTGGCTCGTCCCCGGGAACAATACCTCTTCCATAAAAATATCCCCTTATGCGCTGAATTCTATATATACTAACTTTGCATTCGCGACTAATATTTAGTAATCTAATGCCTTCTTGCAGAAGAGGCACGACCTTGTGCCAGCCAAGTTTTATTAATTCCCCCGACTCAGACCACGAATTCTGCTTTCTGGAGTAGCCGTATTTCACAAAGCAAGATGTACATACATATGGGGTTCGGAAAGCTTGATAATTCTTACTCACTTGCATCAGATGTGTTATTGGTTTCATATCATGATTGGACCCGTAAGAAGCGCACCATGGAGCTAAGCATGGACCTGGTTGAACCGACTTCGCTCGATCACTTAGAAGTGTCATTTTATATTCCTCAGGCACGGTAAGCTGGCTAAATGACTCTATGTCCAGACTTGTTTTCCGTAGAGAATCCAGCAATAGGTCTACGGTAAGGTAATGCTCCTCTGTTTCTCCCTGAATAAACCGTACCAACCAATAAAGTCTTTGTTGTCTGACATGCTGAATATCGTCGCGATTAAATTCTGGCGCGTAATTTTGCAACGCATACAACAATTTTGTGGAAAGAGCCTGATTCTTGGTGTTATTGGGGACGTTATGAATCAGATCGGTATCGTCCCTAAGCATAAAATCCCATTGCGCATGCTTCACACGCTGGTCTACAACAATGGTTTCTTCATTCACTCTGTCGGCGTCCCCATCTAGCGAACTCCCACAGTGCCTGCACCGTAATAAAGGCGTAAGATCGTTCCAATATGACTGGGATTTCCCACATGTGCGACATACATCCTCCAATCTAACGAGGTGTTCATCGCAAATTTCGACATCTCGTATTTGCCACTTCAGCTTATATATCTTATGCTCGCTAAGACATACCGGACAAAACCTCCTCGATCTCAAGAAGATTGGTCCCCCCATCGATCTACCACCAATCATCTCGCTGCCCATCTTATGAAAGACACTTGACAACGTCATTTGTTCTAATCTCTGTTTAGTTACTCCAGTAATTTCGGACAGTTTTTCTAAGGATATTACCCGTGAAGGAAATACGTCAATCAAGGGCTTAAATTGAGGACTTCGAGGTACAATTGGCACTGTAGAAATGTCCTGAAGGAGTACATTAATTCGCGCAGAATTTTTATTACAGGACCGCAGTAAATAACTACTTAACGATTCACCAGGTTGGGGTTTAAAACGAATACTGAATCTATCCATGTGATCTGATCCCCTCTTATAAAACCAAACCATAAAAACTTAGTATCTAGAATTAACTCAGGCGTTCGTAGACCTATGTAATTTAACTCGCATTTCGACAATCATCCATAAATTCCTTTATAATAAGTGAACACCTTAATAATTTCGAAAAATAATGCGAGCCATAACTATAACTCGCTACGCGACAATGTACATACGTGATAGGGTAATGGCTGTGGGCAGAACGTGAATTAAATGTTATTCTGTGAATGCTGACTTGACGATTGTTGGTCTGGATACTAGACAGTAAGATGGCTAACCACCATCCAAGATGAGTATTACAACGTCTCGATAAAAGCCTAGCTGGATACGATGCGGCCAATTCTATCTGTGTCTTTAGAGTGCTTCATTGAGGATTTCCGCGTTCGTTACACGTACGAGTCTATAGCCACCGAGGGAAACACACTCACTTTGCCAGAGACACAGACTGTATTGAAGTATGATTCCGCAGTTCACGGAAGTCCTCGCGCGATCCTCTAGAAGTCGTCAATGCATACGACGAGGCTCCGAATTGGCTCGACACGGACGTAGAAAACAAGGAATCACAATCCTAAAAGGTCATTATTGAATTTCTTCTCATTTTGATAACGGGGATCTTGATGGAGGCCGTCCTTGATTATCGCAAAGTTTATCCAAGACGCCAAACATATCCAGCTGAACTTATAGGAAAAATTCCAAGTCTCAGGAGAACGCAAAACGTGGCACAAAGCAACTAACGATTATCCTGTTGCTCTTGCAGTTAAAGCGTACATTCGATTGGATGCGCCCGGTCCTGGACGAAAATTGTCGAACGTGTAGATGGCTCGTGAACTACGTTCTAAGGCAATACAGGTACCCACCAGCTTTGTATACTTTAGAGAATCTCGACCAATGAATGAAAGCACGCGATGAGGGAACAAGACAACGAGGAACTGCTTGTTTGAATTATAGAAGGAATGGACGCTCGATAGATATTCGTTCATCGTAAATAATTTGGATATTGGTGCGGATAACTTGACGAGGTTGAACAATCGGAAAGCAGGCCCATAGGTGTGTGATGTGACCCTATAATGCAATCGCTTTTTATCAAGACTATGAGTGTAGCGCTTTTTTTCCACAATCACTTACTCATAGCTGTTCAACTGATTATGCGTCCTCAGTAGTTCCGCGATGTATGCCGTGATCTCCGGTGCACTTCGCCATAATACCCTTTTAAGTATACCAAGATGTTGGTATAATTCGTCAGATCGCACTTGCCCATTTTGATGGCTCAAATATTCTTCCGCTTTCCGATAAATGGTTTCGTTTCTTTTGGCTAATCGCATCCCTTTTTGCCTTCCTTTCATATCCGCGATCAACTGATTGCATCCCCAATTTCGAATTGTCTCTGGACATGCTCCAATAAGCTCACTTACCGATGCAATAGTAATATCGCGATCAGCCTCTAATAGTAATTGAAGTGCCTTTTCAACCTTGACTCGTTTGTCAGACCTGTCCTTTCGTTCCGAGACCCGAGGACGTTTCAGAACAATGAGTTCTTTCATCACATCCTTATGAAAACGATAAAGTAAAAACTCATCATAACTGACCCAATCTGGCCAGGATTGTATTTGTTTTATAGTTTGACCATTGCGTACTGCTGTGATAACTTTTTCCAATATTCCAAGGTGGATGTGCGGCACATCCCTACTCACACTCAAAACTAGGCGGGACCTGAAGTATGCCACACATCGTCGCGCCTTGTCCTCCGACAAATTCATTCGTCTGGCAATTTTTTTAATGCTAGTCATCGGCGAAGAAATCTTGCTCAGAACGTGGTAACCTTCCATAAAATAGGTTCTCTCTGTCAAACTGCCATGCTCATCGATTGCATATTCACAACCGCACTCCGTACAGGCCATGTAATATAGGAGTGTCTGGCCGGTGGAGAGTCGTTTTGATGTTGTACCCGTTTTAATTAAGGTACCTGGCCGGTCATCCCCCGAACACCAAGGGGCTTGACACGAAAACTGATCATATTTACGTACTTTTTCCTCGCGAAGAGAGTCAATAAAGGTCTGTGGCACTTCCATCTCCAAAAATTCTGACATAGACACATTATGTGTAAGAAGCACTGAGAGGAGAAAAGACAAGTGAAGCGCCCGGTTTGTTCGCAGAGTCTCCCTAGCGTGTTGCAAAAGTGTGGGCAGAACTGACGGATTAGGTAGGGCAGATTCAGCAGTTTGCCGATCAAAATTGTTCCCATAACCGCACAAAATGTACAGCAATCGATTAGCCGTATCGGAGTGGCTCACGTGGGTAATATTTGTCTTCAGCACCGTATCCAATGCGTCATATAACCATTTCTGTTGTCTCCATTCAATATCTCCATTTTGATAATTAGCTGTTGAGAGCCTATGTCCACAATACGGACACGCATTCAGTTCCGCGATTTCCTTAAGTGAAATTGTCTGGAAACAATTCGGGCATTCGTTATGTAGTGAACATCGATGCTTTAAGCATCCCGTAATATTTTCAAATCTCCATAGCAACCGATGATATGGTACACTTTCTGATAAGCATTGTGGACAAAATCGATAGTGATCGATCAGCATCCCAGACAGGAAACGTGCTCTTTGAATCTCCTCCTTATTTCCAAATGTTTTCAACAAGTTATGTACTGTCATGGTGTGCAATACCTCAACCGAGAGACCCGACAGTTGTGACAATCCTTGCATATCAATTGCGGTTTCAGGAGAGAAATCCAGAAGTCCCCAATCCGCTCTTTGGACGTACTTTTTTTCCCAATTTCGAATCGAGTTCAGCATTCCCAAAATTGATATTCCGTTACGACTTGAAAGCCGAATCAAAAAACTCCACAAGGACTCTCCTTGTAATGGCCTAGTACGTATTGGAAATGGCCGAATCGTCATCGCAGATCCTCCTACTGGTCTGCGATCAATTTTGGTCAGTTTATAGTCGAATCATACATGTTACTCTTTAGTCTTCATACGTTAGAAGCCTGTTTCATGAGGGCTATTCCTTCATAGATGCGAGTACACATCATATTGCGATTATCAGTTTTCTTATACCGTTGTTGTTCCACTACTATTACGTTTTACAGAGTATGGACTGTCTTCGTCTTGCAAATCACTTTGGATAAAAACATTGTCCCAAAACGGCCCCCAACGTCTCAGAATGCCCTTTACGGGCCGCAGAATTGATGTCTTGTGTCGATGAGCAGAAATCATCCCCGTAACACATTAACAAGAAACCTATTACGGGGAAAGAGAGGTTCACAAGTAATCAGCAGCAAATTTCTCAGCGGAAACGGGTGGGCTAAACAAATATCCCTGATATTCATCACAGTTTTCCTGCTGCAATACCGACAACTGTTCGATCTGTTCCACTCCTTCTGCGAGCACGCCTAAATCGTTTGCATGGGCCAACATAACCAGTGCAGAGAGGATAGACTTATCCGTGAGACTCGTATGAATATCCCGAATAAACACACTGTCAATCTTCATGACGTCCACAGGAAGCTGTCGAAGCATCCCCAGAGAGTTGTAGCCCTTTCCGAAGTCGTCAATCATGACTCGGATTCCATAGTTTTTCAATTGCCTCAGCTTTTCCCGAACCTGCTCTTCGTCCTTCATCAGCGTCGTCTCCGTAATTTCAATACAGATTCTTGACGATTCCACGCCCCATTCGGATAAAACCGACGTGAATTCAGAAACAAAATTGGGTTGGGCCAATTCCAATTGGGAAATGTTGATTCCAATAGGTACAGGATGACTTCCCACGGCTTCCCAATCTGTGATTTGACGACACACGGATTCAAGCACGAATTGTCCTAAGTCCACAATAAGTTCTGCCTCCTCAGCAATTGGAATGAATTCCGCTGGGGGGATGATGCCGATTAACGGGTGATTCCATCTCACAAGGGCTTCTGCACCCACAATTTGACCCGTGTCAACATCCAATTGGGGTTGGTACTCCAAGTACAATTCCTGATGCTCCTTGATGGCTCTTCGCAAGTCATTCTCCAATTGGAACCGCGAATACATCTGTTCCTGCATGGAAGGCATATGAACATACCAGCGATTTTTACCCAGACGCTTCGCTTCATACATTGCCGTATCCGCACTCTTTAAAATCGATGTTGCTGAATCTCCACTCACCGGATACACTGCGATTCCTATGCTTGCCGTCAGATAAAACTCATAACCATCGAAGGAGATTTTCTCCTGTACTCGTTCCAGTATTCGTTGTGCTACCTGAATAGCATCACCACTTTGTTCAATGGACGGCATCAGAGTCACAAACTCATCACCTCCAAACCTCGCAACAACATCGCCATGGCGAACGCTTCCCAAGATGCGTTTCGAGATGACCTTCAAAACTTCATCCCCAATATCATGACCCAAAGAATCGTTAATATGTTTGAAGCGGTCAAGATCAATGAACAGCAAAGCAAACTTTTGATGGGATTGGCTGGCATTCTTCAAGACATTACTCAACTGCCTTGTTAGCTGTCGTCGATTGCATAGCCCAGTCAAATCGTCGTAATGGGCAAGTCTCCATATCTCATTTGCAAATGCCCTTTCCCTTCGCAGGTATCGTACAACAACTCCATACAGTAAAGGGGTCGTAATCACCAACAGCCATACCAAATGAACGATACGCTCCATAGGCATATCCGATGACCAAGCACCGCCAAAAATCAATTTCCCCATGAATTGATAGCCGAAAACCTCAAGAACTACCTCGATGAAGAGTAGCACAGTGAACAATCTAAGATATTTCCCAATGCCCGTTCGCTGCAACGTTGCCTCCAAAACGATTCTCCCCCATATTTCGATAATGTTCGACAGGATTTATTCAGAACAAGGTACCAAACGTGCCGGAGCGAACGTCTGATACCTTGGATACCCGGATGTTTGAACTGACGACTCAACCTTCAAGGAGTTCTTAAACTAATATGTATCAGATGGCCCGTGTCTCTTCATCACTTGATTGACAAGCTCATCGATCTCATGGCTCTTTTCAATCAAGAGTGGTAGACCATAGGAGAATCCGTCGATGGTGCCAATTCGGTACAACGTGACTCGCTTCATCTCTAACTCAAGTTGCAGCAAATCCACGTCACTCAAATGGGCAGCTTCTGACCAGTAAAAGCCCTGACTTAGCTCGATCCCAAGACCCATCGCCGTAAACAGATCATTCTGAGACTCAATCCCTTCTGCCACGATCCCTGAACCGTCTCCCATAAAATCCACCAGTGCAGCTACAACTCGTTGCTTCTCAGGAGACTGTGAAATACCATCCACCAGCGAACGGTCAATCTTAATAAAATCAGGCTCAACGTGTGCAATCGCCGACAAAGATGCACTTCCCCGACCCACATCGTCCAGCGCAATCCGAATCCCCATACTCTTCACAGCCTTCAGGGTATCCGTAAGTTTCAATACATTGTATGGAACCGATTCCGTGATTTCCAAGACAAGTTGATCCGTTGGCGCACCAGAAGAGACCAACACACGCTCTAAATCCTTTAAGAAACCGGGATGGAGTACAGTGGTAGGCAAAGCGTTAAAAAATAAGTTGGTGCGATTGACATCTCTGTACCAAAACATATCCATAGCACGCTTTATCGCTGTCATATCCACTTCATAAGACATTCCAAAGTGAACGGCTCTCTCGAAGAATAAATCCGGGGGAATGGAAACTTTCCACCAAGGTCGAGACAACGCCTCAAAGCCCTCAATTCGTTCTTGGGCATGGTTGATCACGGTCTGGTACTGCGCGACCATGCAGCCGTTATGTATCACTTCCTCAATTCGTCGGCGGTCAATTGAAATGGAAGTATTTGGTATATTAGGGTAATAATACCCCCCCCCCCCCCCCCGGAGGGGTTATTTTCCAATTTTGTTTTGTTCTGTATGTATTCTGGCTCCCTTTTTCACTCATCTGTCTGCCTTCCTTCTCCCTTAACTCCCTCTACAAGAAGGTGTTCTGGTTGTTTTTTCTTCACCATCGACCTCTTTCGACATGTTTCCCTATCATCCTTCCTTGTTTGGAAAGGCTTGACAGGTTTGAGAATCCCCTATTCAGGATCCATCTTTGTGGTTCTTTTAACTTTATAAAGTCGTTGATCTGCAACGTGGTAACACCGCTCTAAGTCGCCATCCATTCCCAACAATGCCCCTCCCACACTCACGGAATAACCGCGTGAGCGTTTCTCTACCGCCTCCTGAATTCTCCTCATGATAGCTTCCACATCGGGATGTTCCATTTCCAAAACCACGGCAAACTCATCTCCTCCATACCGAGCCACCAGATCATCCTCTCGGACACTCTGGTGGATGATGCTCGCCACTGTTTTTAACACCTCATCTCCCATGGGATGCCCATGGGTGTCATTGATCGTTTTTAATCCATTCAAATCAATCAGTCCAAAGCCCAAGACGCTGCCTTTTTCCTCGGCTCGTTCCATCATGGCTGATAAGTTCGCTTCCAATCCCCGACGATTCAATAGACCCGTAAGGGGATCACGCTGACTCGCCGCTTCCGCCATCCTCGCGGCCCGGATCAGGTTCAACGCCATTGAAAGTTGACTGGATACTGCATTCATGAGGACTGTACGGGTCTCTTTAGGCAGCAATGAGGATGAAGGTTTGACTCTCCCAACGACGATTCCGCCATTCAACGTATCATGAACGTGAATCGGCCATATCCCAACTTCCGATAGTCCAAAGGGATACAATAGCCCTCGTAAGTTCGTAGGCAAGTCCTCTGGCGTGAACCACTGTTCCATCGCAGGTGTCAAGGTTTCAAACTCCGAGGAAGCCCATTCGCACGACTCCTCCAATTCGTTTTCTTTGCCCTTAAATACACCCCAAGGTTCATAAATCGCCAGTTCATCGAAGAATCCGTCTTCGGATGTGTCTCGTTTTGGGTACAACAAAAAACCCGAATCAAGGTCTGTTATATCGGCAAAGAAATCAGCCACAGCGGAGAAAAGTGCCTGACCCCGAGCCGCACTTGGCCACCCACGGGATCGACGGAAAAATTCATTCAAAACGTCTGTTTTCATCCTTGACCCCCACAATAAAAAACCACTTCGTCTCTATGTGCGAAGAGGCTGTTTGTCCATACACTATCCCCGATTGGCCCTCCAAAGCGAAAAAACGGCCTGCTGTCTCTCTTCTGGTATATTATTCTATTAGAACACCAAGATTTGCAATGTTGAAATTGTGAACAAATTCTGCTTTCGGCATCGCTTCAGTCAGACAAGGGGTGAGTTCCGTGGAATCGAATTCAATAGTTAGTAATGAATTACATCTCAGAACTCCAACGTAGATTGTTGTTCAATTCGAGTATCTATGATTTGCAAGAACATGCCGCAAACACCTATAAAACCGATTCACACTCAGATATGCGACAAAGTATGAAAGGAACGTCCACCCTAGGTTCCAGCCGTTCCCGTAGGAAGCATGGCCAACAGCGACTCCGAAGCCTTCAAGTAGAGTTGTGCCAAGTGCAAAAGTCACAGTGAGAATGGCAGAACGCCTGTATCGCTGAACTAAAATGATGTACCAACACCCCAAGACTGGATAGAGGCCAATGTCGAGGGGCAACGCTGAAAGCGTCTCGATGCGCGTTGGAGGATTCAGATTCCAGAAATCCAAGGCGAATCCAAACGTATTGATGACAAAAGAAACCACAGAGGCGAACGGAGCCACAGTGAGGACAGTCAAAGGGTGCTTGTGGTAGAGGTAAATGCCAAGAATCCATGGTAGAAATAAGCCACACACGATGTTCAGAACCATGATAACATACACTCCACACATCTCATATGGATAGTATGTCATGAACAGTTGACCACTATTCTACAATCATTTCTACGAGAGGGGATACGCTACTCATTTTGGCCTGTACTTTATTGCCAGATTCAACCTCAATTTTCAGGAGGCCAGCCAAAAGAATGCTGCCGCATTTCTAGGCCATTGTTACTAGGAAGCTCATCCCTCCCTTAAGCACCTGATACAACTGGAAGAGTAATCGTCACCGTAGTTCCATGTCCGACTTTGCTCGATATATCAATTACACCTTGATGATTTTTGATAATTTGTTGACTAACCATCATGCCCAACCCCGTGCCGTTCACTTTGGTTGTAAAGAACGGACTTCCGACCTTTTTTAAATCCTCTTCTGCAATACCGTGTCCTTCGTCAGAAATGAGAATACTCAGATTTTTGTGGCACCGTACTGTCTTGATGTGCAACCTCCCCCCTTTGGCATAGATTCTATGGCGTTTTTCATCACATTCAAAAAAACTTGCTTCAACTGACTTTTGTCGCAAGAAACCATAGGAGTATTGGCTTCAAAGGATGTGACGACTTCGATGTTATTCATGTGGGTTTGGGCCTCTAAGAGCGCAATCACTTCACTAACAAGTTCATGAAGATTGCCAGTCTCAAAACTTGGACGTCTTGGCTTAGAAGTGATTAAAAATTCGTTAACAATCTGTTCAATACGGCCTAATTCTTGTTCCATAATTTCTAGGTATTTTTTATTACATTTGGAATCATTCGATAATAGTTTGAGGAATCCCTTTAAAGATGTCAGCGGATTTCGAATTTCGTGAGCAATTCCTGCGGCAAGTTGTCCTACGAGAGATAACTTCTCCGATTGTATGATCATCTCCTGTGCATTCATAAGTTCTGTTCTATCTTGAGCAATCCCTGATACAGCAATGATACGACCGTTCACGTCCTTAATTGATGTCAATGTTGCGGTAATATCGCAAAGTGAACCATCCTTCCGAATTTTTTCCCTTGATATTGGGAAAACGGAACGACGCCCGATGCAACTGCACGGAAACTTTTCATCACATTTTCTAGTTCACCAAGTGGGGTTAGAGGATGCCTTTTACCAATCAATTCTTCTTTACTCCATCCTGTCATTCTTTCAAATGCAGGATTTACATTTAAAATTGTGGCTTCTAAATCAAATATTACTATTCCATCCGTTGAATGATTAAAAATTGACTCGAATATATCGCCATTCCTAGGTATGGACAACATTACCTTCACCCCTTTTATATTAAGCTAAACGGTGCTGGTATTAGTTTCGTAGTATATTGTGTTCACATGTAACCTTAAACCCATATTTGAACAGCGTAGGGATTAAAGTGTAAACTTTTCCAACGTCATGTCAGCCGTCTCTTACGCGGCTGCTTCCCTTCCCACTTCTCCCACTTCTCCCACTTCTCCCACTTCTCCCACTTCTCCCACTTCTCCCACTTCTCCCACTTCTCCCACTTCTCCAGTCTACTTTCCAGCATTGCTCCGTGCCAAAACTCAATATGCCTTTCTTGAGCTTCTTTTCGAGCTAGCGGAGACACATCTGACGACGTTATCAGTGCGTTTATTAGTGATCACCAAATCAACACCGCCATCGTTCCCAGAGACTCCCGTTTTTCAACATCGTAGCCACGAACGCGGAAGTATAGGGCAAGAAGACGTTCAAATTCGCCCCATGTGAGCTTTTGAAATTGGACTCCTCAAAATTTCTGGGTCTGGTCGCTTCGCGGAGGAAGTTCCGCGATTGGATTGGTCCTCCTTAGTTCTGGCACCTCGTGACTTTGAGGGTTTTCTTTTTCGTGAGGACTTCGTAGAGGTCAGGGCTTTAACGATGATCGCGAGTACGATGACGGCTCCAAGTTCTACGTACAAGCTATAAGGCAGAGTAAGGTGCATAGATGACGACAGCTCCCGACAAAACATGATTTGGAAGATACTTCTATGCAACGCTTTTCAAATCCTCTTCGAGTGGTCAGTTTCTAACAGATACACCAGTGTTGTGATCCTATTGATCAAAAGTAGCAGACAGGTCACCTTTGGGTCGTATTCTACTTCTCCAGCCTTTGACGCAACATTGTGCGGCATCCAGCCCACTCATCCCGCTAGAACGAACGTCGGACGCCTTAAAATTGATGCCGCTTGAAATGGAGCGTGGCGGGGAGTTCGGGAGATATGAAAACAAGGAGTCCGAGTTTGGCGGGCACCCTTATCGTTTCAATAGCATCACCGTAACGCCAATCAAACAAATCGCCGCACTAATCCACACTTTTTCACATCCGGCCTCCGGTGATCAATCCACCAACCCCACAGAACTGCCATCACAATGAACACACCGCCATATGCTGCATACACCTTGCCAAAGGAAGCGAACTCCTGTCTCATAAGGATAATTCCGTAGGCGAACAGAATCACGACTCCGAGAACACCTAACCAGAGCGGTTTTTCGTTCTGTAGCCGCTGCCAAACCAGATAATCACCGCCGATTTCCGCTAGTCCAGCTATGAAGAACAGAGAGTACGCCTGTGTACCATCCTACACCATGGCAATGACCACAGCCACAGGCGTCCTCGACACCGCGTGCTTCTTGAATCGCCTCGATACCCTCTTTTGCGATAAAGTAAACCAATACCAAACCAGCGAGAGCGTTCAGCCACCACCATCCCAACACAGCATTTATGAGAAGTCCAACAATCAACGTCCAAGCCATGTAAGCGCAGACGATGCTGCATGAACCATCTGCTTGAAGTGCTTTGCTGCTAATTTGTGCACCAATAGACTTCTTCGCACGAGAGAGATAAGGCATGATGATTCCTGATGCGATAGCCAGAGCAAGTCCTAACATACTTGTCTCAGAACCAGTACGAGTCCAGAGATCGTATCCAGCCATCACAACGATGTACACTGCCAGAGCAATTAAGGCCACTCCGACAACCCATGAAGCCCTTTTCTCTGCCTGTTTGACCCTTACAAGACTTGCGCCGCTAGCCTCCACATAGAGCCTCCAGAGCAGAATTCCTCCAGCCACCAGTTCAATGACGCTGTCTGCCCCAAACGCTGTTAGAGCGAGTGAATGAGCCGCAATCCCGGCACCAATAGCGACAGCCGCCTCAACAATCATCCAAAGGATGCTGACAATCTCGATGTTGATGCCTTTTTTAACCTGCATGACTTGTACTGACAACATTCTCGCCTCCCTGCAATTTTTCAACTGCATTCAGAATCACGGCCACTGCTGGTATCAGCCTGTAGTAGACAAGTTTCCCATCCTTCCGGCACGTCGCCAGTCCAGCACGTTTCAGCCAGCGCAAGTGATGTGAGGCGTTCTGAACCGTCGTATCGAGCAGCGCTGCAACCTCACAGACGCATAGCTCGTCAGTAGCGAGTGCAAATGCGACTTTCAACCGTGTTGCATCGGCAACGGCTTTGAAAATGACAGACAACGAATCCGTATCTGTGATTTCGCTTCGAAGACGTTCTACCTTCGAAGTATCGACACATTGAACTTGGCACATATCCAGCTTTGGCATTCAAAGTTCACCTTCATTCTAATACATGTTTGAATATAGTATGACATAAATTTGCTTCCCTGTGAAGGAAGAATACAGACCAGATAAAGATGTGGGCACTGGCTTGCCGAACACGCCGTCTCATTCCTATTCCATCATTGACTCCTTAGCCATTTACCACTTCATCGACACTCCGCCCATCCAGCTGTATCCTCATCTCATCGGCTGAAAAGAGCAATGCAGAACGTTCATCATCAAATGTAAAAACTGTAGGCGAACATAGCCTTAGAGGTGTTACAGTCGGTCAATGTACGGTGATCGAGGTGTCGGATAAGCTGTGTTTTGTGAGAGTGGCGCCGGTGTGGGAGAGGAAGACGGAACACTTGTGGTGTTACCCGCCAGCGTACAGTAAGTATTGAAAAGCCGCCCGTTTGGGCGGCTAACTTTCCTGAAGCACAGTTTGGATGTCCTGAATTAGCATCATGGCGTTTTCCATCAGAGCATCCGCACGTTCCCAAAATAAACGTAGAGATCGCCCACCGTCCAATGGGAAGTGCATTCGCTGAATGTCCATTGCTTCTCGAAGCAATTTGTCACACGAATCCGCTGAGTCAGTGGTATCCAATCAGTCCAGCATCGTTCGCAACTCTGCTAGGTATCTTTGAATCGCTTTTATGAATGGCATTCCATCTTTCGCGACAGCCATATTGTCACCTTGTGGCCGAACTGCGTTCCATTCGTGTCGGCACCTTCGTAGTTCCTTAAAGATGACAACCCACTCCGACGACGCGGAAACGTCATCACGCTGGATAACATTTCCATCGTTCTCCTTAGCAATGGACGTCAAATAGCGCGTTAATTTCCTGCAAAATTCTTCGACAGACGAATACCTATCGACCAGACCTTGTTGAAAGCACTCGTATTTGAACTCTTCTAGCTTTTGATGTTGGTCGCGGTTAATCGCGCTTGGATTAACTGGTACTGAGGAAAAGTATAGCATCACTCTCTTACCCGATTGAATGAACTCACGAATTTCCTCGACCGATCCAGATTCGGCAACACCAGTCGGAGAGCCAATGCGCGTCCAAAAGACCCCAATAAGAATATCCGAATCATGAACCAACTGTCGATTTATAATTGCTTGAGGGCGATCACCCATTTCAGGAGTTGAATGTGTTTCCCATTTCACAGGAACGAATACTATACCTGTATCCGCAGAGTTTTGTGCATTCCACTCCGCCATGACTTCGGGGATACGTTCTCGCTCCTTTTCAACGTCTGACGGAGATGCAATAAGCACGCGGTAAACTAATGCTGTAAAAGCCACAGTTCAAACCTCCAATAAACTGTACCTTGCTCGGGCTTTTTTTGTCCTGCCACTTATCCCACTTCCTGCTCTATTCCCAAACCGCCCCATACCAAAATTCGATTCGTCTTGCGGCTCCATTTCGCGCTTGTTGAGTTAAAGGTGATGTGCATAACGGCATCGACCGCCCCCGTTATTTGAGTTGGAAGGTTATTCTATACGGGTTGGCTGTATCCTCTTCGATACTTAGGGTTATCGGATTTTCGTGTTGAAAATCAAAAGACCCTTCTTTTGGTCAGGGTCTCTTCAATGCTTTATCGTGATGGTCGATATTCCTCAACAAGATGGTCTCACCTGCGGTCAACTCAAAGGTGTGATGCGTATATCCATATTAACGGAGCACTCGTACACTCCATTCGTTCCCTGTATCCTTTTGATTCGGAGGGATGGATGCGATTAAGTAAGTGAATTAGAGTCTTCTGGACAGATGATCGTACCTTATGGTCATCATTGATTAAAGCTGTATATTGCTTTTCGAAACGATTCGTCAACTCAATTTTCATCGTCTCTTAATGCTTCCCGGTCAAGATGTTCAAACAAATCTTCTGCACTGTCAAAGGGGCCACTTATTCCCCTTTCTTCCTTGTCTAGTTCGGCTTCAACTTCCCCCGTCTGCCAACCTTGCGTCCAATAAGGACTGTTCGTCATGCTTAATGATTGAGCCAATTGCCCGATAAGCAATCTCAAGCTCAATTGGATCGGTGATCTGGTCGATTAAGCGGTGCAGTTCTTCTCTATTAACAGCCACAGCCTTCGCCACCCATTTCAAACACTGATTTTTCATCACTTTAGCACAGGACATATCAAACTAAACGAATTACCGCCAATATTTTCATTACCAGGCCTGAAAGAATGAGCATCCTCTGGTTATTCGCTTCATGACAGAATAAAGAGTTTCAGTTCCCAGACAAATCAACACGAAAATTCGAATTCCCGATACTTATTCGAACCTCAACCGACTAGCCAGAAACTGAAAAGCCGTCCGATGCTTGAGCGGCTATCGCTTTTGATTTACTTCTCCTGTGGACATTTCCTCTTGGTTACGAACAACATGATTCAATTTGATTAGACGTTCTTCCAGTTATTTACTCATCTGTGGTGGGTCGATTTTGACCTCTGATATGTTCGGCTTGGAGAAGTCTTTTTGCCCATAGTCCTTTTTGAGGGCACAGCTACACGGATATGACGGCGTATTCATGAAACATCACACCATGTCCCTACGCTAACTGCAAAATACTAAGCATCAACTTCGATCTGGAACTCACCACTCCCATGCCGACGTTTGAATAACGGGTACGGGCCACTCTAATCCCAAATGGCGTTGAGCAGCTTGTCCAGAGCAATTTCTGGAGAGTCTTCAATAACACTCAACATGCGTATTGTCACACAAGGGGAGTCCTCCGCCACCTTGTAATTTTATTCCGAACCTTAGCGATATTCTGAAGTGATGTCTTCGACGAAAAATTCTACGCTCTCTCTAATCGCGTCACGAACTTCTCTGAATTTGTTCATCACTTGCTCCTCAGTCCCTGTTGCGCGAACTGGCTCTTCAAAGCCCCAGTGCATTCGTTTCACGTGGGGAGGTGTAACAGGACATTTGTCATAGGCATCACAACAGAGCGTGATCGCGTAATCGGATTGATTGAGAATCTCGTTATCAATCCAGTCCGAAGTTTGACTCGAAATATCCACGCCAACCTCTTTCATCACCTGCACGGCCTTCGGATTGAGTCCATGCGCCTCAATCCCTCCACTGAATACCGTGATTTTGTCTCCAACAAAGTGGCGCGCCCATCCTTCGGCCATTTGCGAGCGGCATGAGTTTCCAGTACAGATAAAGTAGACAATCGCTTTTTTCACGTTGTTCTCTCCCTCGCTCTTTTTTATATCTCCAACTTAAAAGTCAGCGACATGGAACCGTTCTAATAGATTTTTCACGCGGGCTTCGATTTCGTCTCGAACGCGACGAAATCGCTCAATGTTTGCTTGAGTCTCATCGGAGTTAATTGGGTCTTCAATATCCCATTGTTCTGTTGGATTCCAAACGGAACAATCGGACAGCGTTCATGAGCCTCCTCGCAGAGTTTGACAATTACGTCTGAGTCCACAAACTTTTTCATGTTGATCGTTTTGGAACGATTTTGTGAGATATCGATGCCGACTTCTTTCATCACTTCAATGGTTAGTGGATGGACATCTTTGGCCCCATCCACCCCTGCGCTTTCCACGGAAACCCGTTCTCCACCGTACTTTTTCGTAAATGCTTCTGCGATTTGGCTGCGGGCACGATTGAAAACACTAAGGTAATATATCTTTTTGGTCTCCTGCAAGCAGTATCCCCTCCACGATTCTTAGTGAACCAACGTCAACCACAAAGACAGCCCAGATAATGTGATGAATAGAACTGGAATGGTTAGAATAGTCCCGGTCTTAAAATACTGTCTCCAAGAAATTCGAATTCCCCTTTTCCCTAAAACGTGAAGCCAAAGCAGTGGAGCAAGTGACCCTATCGGGGTAATCTTTGGACCGAGGTCACTATCGATAACGTTGGCGTACACTAGAGCTTGATGCATGACACCAGTCAGTTGGGTCGAATGAATGGCGAGGGCATCAATCATGACCGTTGGCATATTGTTCATGATGCTCGATAGGATGGCCGCAATAAAGCCCGTCGCCAAAGTGCCAGTATAGAGTCCACCACCCGTGGAAGTTGGAATCAAGCGACCCAAGACATTCGTCAAACCAGCATCCCGCAAACCATAGATCACCACGTACATGCCAATGGAGAAGACGACAATCGCCCCAGGCGCTTCACGAATGACTTGCCAAGGCTGAATAACCTTGGTACGGGTTCCGGCCAACAAAAACACAACAGCGATTACTCCAGCCGTTTGCGAAAAATATAGTTGTGAACTGAAAATAAAGGTGTGAACCAGAAGACAAGGTTGTAAATTGACTACAGTTGCTCTTGTGGCCAGCTCGGTTTTTTTGAGTGCGTTAAAATACGACATTCCTGTAAGTTGTATTGAAATTACCGGTGGATTGAGAGAGCTTCAAATCTAAGTGTCAAACAAATTTCGATCGTCTAGAAGCAGAATTAATTTACATAAAGATGCGATGTCATTTGCCATGTCTGACGAAAAGTCCATCAAAGCCTTCAGCCATTTAGTTGTATACGGAACTATCGCATAGGGAAAATCGTCGTCAGATATGCTTTCCCACATGCTCACAATGTCGTCCACGACCAAAAATCGGTGCTTAATCTTATTATGCATTTTTGTCATTAGAGATAGATCGCTAACGTCAATAAACCTATTTTTGGGTTTATGCCCACTTGGAGTATAGTCAAGTATAACGTGGAAACTATCGCTTTCAGGTGTTGGAACGTCGGTTTTTACAAGTCCTGAAAAGTCGGCCGGTTGATATATTTTAGTGATTCGACGAAGAGATTTAGGAATCTCCTTATACATATCTCGAACCGATTTATATTCATCCGAGTTCAAGTTGGATCTTAGTTTATTCAGAGGAGGTAAGCCTAAAATGTTAGATAGAGTTTTCGACGTGGTCGTCTGAACAAATGCGCTAAAATCGCGCCCTTCACTCCGGGAGTTAGCATATTCGTACAGAATTCCATTTTTCTTTTTGGTAATCGCATAGAAGAAGGACGTATAGTCCTCTATTGCCGCAACAAATTCAGCATAAATCTTAGCTGCATGAACCTTGGAAATTTGATGTTCAAATAGTCCACGCTCCTCGTTGAATTTGTGTAATACATATCCATGATGATTGAATTGCTCAAATAGAGACTCTTGCGTAACCCAGTGATTGTAACATCCAAAATGCATAAAATCGGTCAAAAAGGCACGATCCTGCGGCAACATTTTTTCACCAACCATTTCTCATACGATCTATACTCATTATCCTGATTATTTCTGAAAATAGTAAAAATCACAAATGCTCAGTTCACAACTATATTTTCTTCATGTAGAAGCAGCACCGTAGTTTTTTCCAGAGGAGTTTACAAATTTAATCTTAGATGCTGAATCCGTCTTCGATAAAAAGTCGTGTATTTAAGGATCTTCGGCACACAACTTTATTGTTTGTGATCACCAGCGACGACGGATACCGGGATGTGAAGCAACTGCGTTGCGATGTAGCCCACCAACAAAGCGACAAGAAGACCCACGAGGCCCGAAACATGCCTTGATGAGCTAAGGCTTCCCGAGGATTACTCAGGTAACTCGGTTCGTACACCGTTGGGATATCCCGCCAGAAGAATAGATACAGCATAAACATGCTAGCTAGAAAAGAAACGAGATCGGGTATAATCATGTGTACCGCATAGTTGAGAAATCCAATGTGGAAAAAGTCTGCTGATACGATGTTGACTAGGTTGCTCACAATCAGCGTCAGAGATGTAGCATCGGCGATAAATCCGCTTGCCATGATGAAAGGAAGCATACGCTGGGTGTCAAACTTCAATACCCTAACCTTTTCGAGCACAATCGGAGTCAATATGAACGCAGCTCCATCATTGGCGAAAAAGGCTGCCACCATGGCCCCGAGGCCACATAGAAAAAGACCTTTCGGCCATCTTCCCGAGCCACGTGAGCCATTTTAAGCGCGCCCATTCAAAAATCCAATCTTGTCGAGAATCGTAGAGATGATAATGATCGCAACAAAAGCTAGCGTTGCATCCCAGACAATTTGTGTGACCTCTACCACATCGTGCAGAGTGACCACTCGAAATAGCAGAGCCAAGACAGCCCCGCCAAGCGCACTCCAACCAATGGAGAGACCCCGTGGCTGCCATATTACAAATACCAGTGTTACAAGAAAAATTCCGACTGTTAAATAAGCCATAAGGTCGCTCCCAATCTTCTTTTACAAGTTACAATGAACTCGCAGTCCCTGTGATTTAAGCTGTTCGATCTCGTCGCCCACATCCGGCAATAAAGTTACAACGGCCTCAAGGACTGTGCGGTTTTTCTCTCCTTGACGAGGCCGACCTGCTTGAGTTTCCGAAGATGTTGAGAAACGCTGGGCTGTGACATGTGTAAGACGGACACGAGTTCGCAAACACAAAGTTCATCTTTGGCCAGTAACGCCAGCATGCGTAAGCGTGTTCTATCCGCACGTGCCTTATAAATTTCTGCCATGTCCGAAAAAGAATCCATGATTGTCTCTCCTTCGCCCCTTAAATCCTCATAGTTTTATATAACGATGCACTTATATATACTCGAAAATGGATCCTATTTGCTAGTCGATTTCTACCAAACCCACGTACATGTCACACATGGATTTCATTTATTCAACTCATTTTTCATACGACGAAAGGTTTCCTCGTCAATTTCCCCGCTAACATATCTCTCTTGTAAGATTTGCAATGCTGATTCATGGCGAAAACGTCGACTTCCCATCTCTCTTCGACCCACCCGAACTATCACTGTCCCCAAAAGTAAAAGGCCCAGTATCACCAAAAGAGCTGAGAAGCCCAACCCATGCCATTTCATTGAAATCCCCATCATCTTCATCCCCTTCAAATAGGAAATTCTTTGCCTACATCATACCCAATCGGGTACACTTTAGAAAAAAGTAAGGGAGTACAGTGAATTTCATGAGAAAAGTTATGACCCGGCGCGAGTTCCTTTCCGCTATGGCTGGTCTCACATTGATTGGTATTGGTGGCTATCCTTTTGTGCGCAGGTGGATGTCTTCTCAAGGACCACTGTCCTTACCCTCACCACCTACCGTGGCATGGAACGGTAATATCAAAACCTTTCGCTATGTCATTCAACGAGGTCCTGTTACGTTGCAAGATGGTACGCGTTTTACGGGTTACTTGATTAACGGGCAATTCCCTGGGCCAGAACTGCGTGTTCAAGAAGGAGACAAGGTTCAAGTCACCGTGGTGAATCAACTGGATCAACCGACAACCCTACACTGGCACGGTGTGAATGCACCTTCCCCAATGGATGGAGTGCCTGGAATTTCACAGGATCCGGTTCTGCCGGGACAATCCTTTACATATGAATTTATCGCGTCACCAGCGGGAACGAGGTGGTATCACTCCCATGTCTATGAAATGGAGCAAGTCCCGAATGGTCTCTTTGGCCCACTGATTATTGAACCCAAGACGACACCAGAACCTTACCCTACTCAGCACGAGCTGACACTGATGTTCTCAACGTGGGGCTACAAACCAGGAGCTGGAATCGACTACGGGATGATGGGAAATACAGGCATGGGCCAAATGATGGGTGGCGGCGGCAACCTTAGTTCCTCTAACCAGGGATTGACCCACTTGGTGAATGGGAAGATTCCTACCAGCCTCCAATCCATAAAGGTGGCTCCCAGGGAAAAACTGCGTTTGCGCCTTATCAATGCGAGCGGCACCGAGTCTTATCTCCTTGCCATCGATGGCGGGACCATGCTGGTGACCCATACGGATGGAAACCCACTGCAAGCTCCTCGCGTGGTCAGTGAATTATATATCGCCCCGGCCGAACGATACGACGTGATTGTCACACCACCACGATCGGGTACATGGTATTTGCGCTCCTCATTGGCTGGGCAAGAATCAGTACGGATCCCGTTTTCGACAGTTGGTGAAGTCAAATCGTCTCCGGCCGTCGGCGCAAACTCTTGGAGTTACCTCATCACTGGCTCCAACTCATTTGGCTCCTTGCCGGCGGTCAATCACAGTGTTCAACTCGTTTTAAGCGGCGGAATGATGATGGGGGGAGCCTGGACGATAAACGGGGCTTCATACCCGAACACGAGTCCTGTGAAGGTACGAACGGGCGAACGAATTCGGCTGGAAATGGTGAATCGAAGTATGATGGAGCATCCCATGCACCTGCACGGGCACTCCTTTGCCATTACGAGTTTCAATGGCCGAGTGTTGAACTCACCTTTAATCAAAGATGTTGTCAACCTGAAACCTATGGAACGCTGCACGATAGATTTCTTAGCTAACAATCCAGGAAACTGGTTTTTCCATTGCCACAACCTGCAACACATGGTCGGGGGCCTAGCGACCGTCATCGAATACAAGGATTATCCACTGCCCCACGTCGACAAGTGGATGTGATTTGTAAGCTACCGCTTACCTTGCATCGGTGTTGACATAGGTGATCATGAGCAGCAGAATGGGCCTTGATTTGTTTGGGTAACCGGGTTTCGTGTTTCCAAGCAGAAGATTCCTCTATGAACGTCGAATCGATGATGAAGTACTGCCTCACATTTCACTTTTCGATGAAATAGATGCGTAAGTTGGTGTCAATCACGAAAAACATTATGACTCCTTCACGTTCTTCTGATACTTGGTGTATTAGCTGTTGAGTGGACGTGTTGACCGGATTTGCGTGCGTGCTGTAGCCTTGACTCCATCGCAGCGCGATCAGAAATGTTGAAATTTAGGCACAGGGTTGACCATGAACACTCAAGAGACCCATACTTCAGTATTCAGTCTGCTCTCCTATGGTTTTACTCCTACCGTTCGTTTTATGCGATACACCGAAATGGCAACCAAGGGAAGTACCACAAGGGAGAAGCCAAAATAAGCCGGCGTTGTATAGACCATAAACTCCTGCAATTCCGGCGCGTTATGGAAGAATACGACATTAGCGGCCCACACGGCAACACCTGCAGGCCAGGTTACGTTCTTGGTGGTCGGCAGTCGAAACACATCTTGCAAACTTGAGATCATTGCATACAAAAAGACGGAGATTTTCACCGCCATTGTCGCAATGACACCCATGGCGTAGATGGTGTCCAAACGTTCCACAAACTGACCAATCCGGACACCACGGACGACTTCACCAACCGGTATGGGCAAGTATGTCACCGCCGGTCCAAGTACAGAAATGACAATTCCTTCAATCAGCATTCCCGCAACACTGAGAAACCCTCCGACCAACATTAGGTCTCTCCCGAATGTCTTACCTCCTCGCAAGGCTTTTACGAACTGAAGCGCAAAAATGAACTCAAAGGGAAACGATGTGGCCGGTAAAACGGCCGCTCGTAAAACCGGGGTCCACCCATTGGCTAGGACGGGCCTGAGGTGAGAGAAGTCGACGTTTTGCAGTGATACCAAGGCCAGGGAAAATGCCAATATCATGGCGATAGGCGTGAGAAACTCTGCCAATCGGCCCAAAACCTCAAGCCCCTGAAACACTCCGTATGCAATCGGGATGATGATCGTGGCACTGATGATGTACAGAGGTGTTTTGGGCAAAGCCGTATTTTCCACAAACACAGAGAGTTCCCGAAGCAACATGCTTGAGGCAATCAAAAACCAAACGATGAGCCAAATCCCAAAGAGCCGTCCAATCCAGGACCCAAAGGCCGTTTCCAACCCATTCATCAGCGTCTGGTTGGGAAAGGTTCGAATAAACAGAACACTGACACCCGCAGCAAACGCGGTTCCCATAAAGAAAAAGACAGGTACAATCCATCCATCACGAATGGTAAATTGAGCAATCGCGAAGGGGAGCAACACAATCCCGGTTCCTAAAATCAGCCACAACATCAAGTACACAAACTGCAACCGTGAAATTTGCGTCATTTAAACACGAACCCCCATGATATACTTTACAAAATGGAGTATAGCCATTTTGTCGGTGGTTCAAAGAGCCATCGCACCCACAAAAGCAGGTCGATCTGTGACCAATCATCCCAACTCACGACGGCTGAAGAAGCCAACGCAAATACCAACAAACCCGCTGTAATGACCCATTCTCGAAAACTACAATGTTGTGTCATAATGCGAATGACCACGCTGGCTGTAAAGAACAGTGAAACCCAAATCAAGGAATGGCACCTTCCCTCCCAGCCGAAGGCGGCAAACCTTGCGGTGAATATTCGGCATCCGGAGATTTTGAGGCTAGACCGTGACGCAACAGTTGAATCTGAACATCGTAATTGACCTGGACGTTGGGGAAAATCTCCATCCACCCAGTCGCGACCTGTTGCCAGACCGTGGGGTTATTTTCAAACAACACATTGGCAAATTGAACGGAGTCGGTCTCCTGTTCTTGGAGGCGCGTCAGCACCTTTTGCATCCGGGTTTGGATATCTGCGTCCAGCATGGATTCCAATTGTTTGTACGTTTCAGGTGTCGGTTTACTACCTGGGCATAACCGCTCCATTTCAGCTTGTCCACGCACTTTGACGGAAAAACGGATTTCTTTACCGAGAATCACGGGAACCACGTGGGTATGTGTGTGTAATATGCGAAAGGTATTCCCCAAATCCGTCTGCATGGAATGGGTATCCGAACACGGAAGGGTGATTTCCGTTTGCTGGGTATCTTGCAAAAACAACAACAGAGCCTGAGCATCGTGCGATGTAATGTGACCTTTATAGGTACCGCCATCAAAAAGCCCAATTCCGCATTGGCAAAGTTTATCATTTACCAGAGTTACGTAAGCTAAGGTTGGAGAATGGGAGGGGCGAAGGTACTGCTTTATAACTCGAAGCTGGATACTGTCTACGGCCACTGACTTTTGCACTCCTTGTTGCACCACGGATCGAATGGCCAAGGCGTTATAGAACTCCGGTTTGCCAGAAGCTTTTAGTAATTCGGATGCCGTGCGATCCGTAACCACCCATAACTGGTTGCGCCGTAAATCGCGATTTCGTTCCATGAAATCCATGGCCTTGTCGATTCCGTGCTCGGCATAGTCTCGTCCGAAGACGACCACCGTGTTGTGAGACAAAAATAAGTGACGAGCGACATTCTCCTCGAACTTGTCCAGTGCCTCTTCAATGGTTTTCCCGGTTTGCTGACGGGTGAACGTGGCCTGTGAACGTTGCCCACCTCCCCCCGACGATGGCCCTGGGCCACGGGTGCCTGCTGGGTCGACAATCTCTGCCGTGACGCGAACGCGCTGATCCTGAGTTTCGTCAATGCCTAGCGCCAAAACAATGTTGAGTTCGTCCACCTCCCGAAGATCCTTGCAACCCGGCACGGCCAACAACGTCGACATGAGCAACATCAGGATTCCGAGTTTTGGTGATAGCCGCAAATTCATGTCGAATCACCGGAAGGCGGCGAAGGCGTCGGAGTTCGGTTTCGGGTGGAATCCACGGGTTCGTAAAACTGTGGACGTTTGTTCATCATCCACCACGGCACCCGGATAAAGGTATCCCGCATCTCACTCCAGGAGAACGGTGCCAGCGGTGCCATATAGGGAACACCAAATGAGCGCAGAGAGACCATATGAATCACCAAGACCAACCCCAATGTTACGATGCCATAGAGTCCCAGCAAAGACGCCACAACCATAAATGGAAACTGCAAAATTCGGTTGGTGTTGACCAGGTCTTGCGATGGAATGGTATACGAAGCGACGCCTGCAGCCGCTACGACGATGACCATCCCCGGAGAGACTATGTTCGCGTTCACTGCAGCATCACCGATAATCAGCGCGCCGACAATACTGACCGACTGTCCAACGGCCCTTGGCAAACGAAGTCCGGCTTCCCGCAGGGATTCAAAGGCAATTTGCATACCCAGCGCCTCAATGACCGTTGGGAAGGGAATTCCCTCATGCTGCGCCTCCAAGCTAATCAGAAGCGGCGTCGGAACAAGATCTTGATTATAGGAGAGCAAGGCAATGTACAGGGATGGAAGCAACAACGACGACCAGTACATGGCGTGACGAAGCACACGGAGCGGTAACGATATCATAAAATGGCCATAGTAGTCTTCTGACGCAATCAGCCCACTCACAAAAATACTGGGTAACCGGATGACTTCCGGTGAATTATCAGTTAAAATGGACACTCGTCCTTGTAACAACCCGGCTACAACCCGGTCGGGGCGCTCGGTGCTTTCCGTCAATCGAAATGGAGAAAGTGGAGCATCTTCGATCAAATCCCGAATTTGGCTCGTCGATATGACCCCATCTATTTGAATGCGAGCAATACGTGTTCGTACCTCTTCGAGCAATGTCGGTTTTACAATACCATCGACGTAGACCATGGCTAATTGGTCATGGGTTTTCGTGCCCACGCGCATGATTTCTACCTTGAATTGTGAAGTGCGCAGACGTTTTCGAATCAACGCCAGGTTGGTTTGTAAGCTTTCAATGAACGCTTCCTGCGGTCCTTGAATAGTGGGTTCGTTCTGCGACGTCTCAATACCGCGCCCAGGCATCTTGTTGATATCGACAATCAGCGCTTCGGGGTAACCATCGACCAAAACGATCACTTTCCCATCGGCCATAGCCTGGTACATGAATGACAACTTGGTTGTTTTTTGTGTCATCATGGTCATAAGGGCATCCTTTAACGCATCGGGGGTCACCATCCCCTTGTCGTAGTGCGTTAAGGGTTCTATGAGACCGCGTTGAGCCGAATCTTGGTCAATCAGACCATTGATGAAAACCACACACACCGGCACACCTTGAACGTGTGCATGCTGATACTTGACGTCTGCACAATTGGCCCATTCTTGTTGAATCAAATCCAACGATTGCTGCAGCTCAGATGGAAGTTCCGAATCTTCTGCGATACCGTCAAAGAAAGAAATCTCTCTTCTCAATGTTTTCATGGGCTTCGTCCTGAAATTGGATCGAAAGTTCAACCATGTTGTCTTTCTCATGGCAACCCCTTTTTCGGCAAGATCATGTTAATTCCAAGAATATGCAATGCCACTTGAACGGTGTTTAGAATAATGGTGAAGAATTCCCTGTTTCTAAGGTGTACAAGTGGCGTGTAATGGCGTTGCAAAACTACCATGTCATGAAAATGTCCAGCAATCCTGAGAAGAAAATCACCGAAACCAGCCAGACATATTGTGGTTTTTCTTTGATAATCCTTTGTATTTTTTTTGAAATATCGAGAAATAACAAATCACTTACTGCACTCAAGGAAAATAGGAACAATTCAACCACTGCATGCACCACACCATACGGATTGTAATAACTCAATAAAGAGTATTGTCTGGTGTATGGTAAAAAAATACATACTCTTTATCCGTCTATGCAAATCGAGTCGTATTTTGTCGGCCCGACATTGAAAGATCAAAGCAGCACCGTTGAGACGACAAAGTTTGCCATCATACATGATTTCCCCCTTGCCATATGCAACTACACTGCACACCATGGATTTCTCATGAAACCAAGTTCTCTAAATAAACGTGGAATAGCCTGAGTAACCTCAAAGTATCAGCTCTATCCAGACCTAAAAGACCCAATACGTGGCCTTTAACCTGGGATGAAGGGTTTCCAATCTATACAAAATTCTTAGGGCATTGGGCCGTTATACCTTTGATTCCGTGACAGAGGAACAATTGTAAATGATAGTCCCTTCTTTAAGTACGTGCGGTTTCATCTCGTTGCCAGCGTTGACACCGTACATGAGAGACGGTTACGGTGACGAGTTCTTTTGAATATCCTCCCCGCAGGGAACGGACCCCTGCTCGTTTGATTGTGCAAACTATAATCTGGGTCCTTGTCTCAAGCACCTCCGGTGGAAACTTGGCTCCAATTCTCATCATCGGAGGAAGTTTATGCGGGACGGTTGGTGAGCTTCTTCATGTACCTCATCCAGGCGTGTGGGCATTGCTGGGGATATCGGTGATTTTCTCGGGCGTTACCCCTACCCCTTTACAAGTGTCATCTTCCCGTTGGACTTACACACAATCTAAGCGCTTTGTGACCTCTACTAATTTCATCGAGCATTGCAACAGGATTGTCCTATTTCATTCTCCCGCGCTCGATACTCAAACACTCTGAATTTCTCGATGATAAACCTCATCTGACAATTCCTTCAACCGACATAACAGTTTTCGATTTGCCCAAGTTTGTTGCATCACTTGTACGACCCATTTCCTATTGTGGAATATTTTGAGTAGGCCACCCTATCATCTTGCGACATTACGGTATCACAAGAGAACGGAATATTCATGCAAAAATCATTTTAGAACCAATTGCAACGATGCCTCGAAGTTGCCGCGATAGCGCCTGTCATGAGGCGTATCAGGAAGAACTGCCTTTTGATTCTTCCCTTATGACCTACTTTCTAATCGATGTTGGATGTAGTCTGGTCTAAAACCAATAGGATGGCTTTCTACGTCACTTGATGGGTTCGCGGTTACAGGATGAACGGGATGGTAGCTGCGAGTACGTTAGAGAATTCACGCATTCTACTTCAGTCAGGTATTCAAAATGACGCGATCGGAAAGGGTCTTGTTAAACTTTTCTCCAAATTGCATAAAAACGCGGCGATGGTTTAGGCGCAGTTCCCCGTGTACTACATTTAAGTCAGAAAGGGCAGATAAACTCAAGAGGCTCTTCTAAAGCTTTTACCAGGATTTCTATGATGTGTGTGGAATTTCAGGGACAAGTCACTATAAAGGAGACGTCAAAATGATTTTTGAAGCTGTGATGTTGAATGTTAAAAACGGTATGGCAAAGGATTTTAAGGATGCATGTCGACCGCTACAAAGTTCGTCCTCTAAGTGCACGGTTTTTCGCTTGTTCCGCTCAAAATCCATACACTTGTATTCGACAAATGGTACCCGAAACCCTTGAGTTTTCAATTTATGAAGTATCCCCGAATTACCAAGCCATTGGGAAAAACGTATTGAAGACTTTCGTGCCAGTTGGCCAAACATCTGTGCCTGGTGTAAAGCGCATCATCTCAACGTAAACCTGTTTCGTCGCTAGCTGCGAAAGCTCCTAGTCCGACTCAGTTTATAAAACGATTTTTGTCATTCAGAAATTGTCGTGGGTTGTGTATCAGGTTGTTGGTGGGACCACAATTTGTTGAATGCGCTTCTGGATTTCTTCGTCTTCGTTTGTTCCATGTTTGAGTCCCGTAGAGTAAATCTGTAACGCTTTTGTGGGATCGATATACGCTGGTGCGGCAGCGAACTCCGGGCTGTACTCGTCACCCCATCCAATGTATACCCATGCATCATCTGGAAATTGCTCTACCAGCCGTCGATAGATCACATCGCCACCTTCGGGGTCGTCCAACCGAAACAACGATTCGCCTTGCGCACGCCCCCAATTGAGCCGAGTTAATGCGTCAGCTTCCGTAAATAATGCCTCTGCATCTCTCGCCAATTCTAATCTTCTTCTTGCAAACATTTGGTCGCACAAGCATAAATGATGAAGTAACGTATCAAAATCGTTAAGCCAATTCTGAAAAGAGTTAATAACATACTCATGCAATTGCTCATCCAGAACCTCTATATTACGGATTTCATGGTGCTTTGCCCACGTTTTAACAGACTCCCACAAAGTCCACCAAGGGGTGAAGGTACGGATTTCGTTTTGTGGCCACCATTCGTATCCTTGCTCCATCCATTCTGCAAATTGTTCGAAACAAGGTTTGTCTGGCCGTAAGCGCTCCCAAAGTACCCGTGCCGCAAAAAGGGGGAAATACCGATCCTTTCCGAGCCGGTTCAGTTGCTCATAGGAAAACCACCAACCAACCAGTTCTTGCGCCGAATCCACCGTGTCTGTCTGGGTTCGAAATAAATGTTCTGTCAGTGGCAGTCCAAAAGCGCGAAATTTCTTGAAAATCATTTTATTGTCCATTTTGAGGATTTTTTCGGGAGACCAGTGGAAATTAAATATTACCTTAATCTGCGTCGGGTGTTCCATGAAGCCAACTTCGTCAGTGTCATGTTGAACCACGAGATCATCCACTCTGGTTTTCGGCAACGGCAGTACAGGAGGATGCCATTGGTACTCAGGTTGATCAATACAACATTTTTTGAACTTCTTGCCGCTTCCGCAGGGACAAGGTTCGTTACGTCCGATTTTCATATAAAAGTAGCCTCCTGACGAACTCTAAGCAGTTTCAATAGGAATCCATACGAGTCATTACGGGCAAACCCTCGTCGAAATTCACCACATAACACCAAGGTATTTTCTGAAGTAACCAGTGTTATGCACTGAGAAGCGACGAAACGTAATGAGTTCGACAGGATATCAATTCGTAGCATATAAGAGCATCATTTGTAGCAACGTTTTCAGGGTTCGGAAACGATGGTCATACCACCAAGGTCGGCAATAACCGTTTTCAAAGAAGACAGCCCAATGGCAGTGCCATCCGTTGGAACCCTATTAAAAACACTGGAAGTTAGCGACCTTCGTCGTTCTTAGGCACCGCTCCATTTATAGTAAAAAATAGAACCTTGATTACAGCAAGGCAACTTCACTATCGTTGCAGGTTAATTGCACCACATAAACCTGATGCGCATGGTTGCTATGAGTAGCATATTCACCATCACGACGTAATGATACACTGGTTTCATGTACGTCAGATTCGGCCACACCAAGCATAGATTGACCCATGTTTCGACAACGCCGTCGCCGTCCCGGCCGCATTCTCCCATTACGTTGCCAGGATGTCCCTTTCGCGTTAACCAGTCATCAGCCTGTTCGCCTACGAACGCCAAAAACTCCTTGTAAATTAGGATGCCGAAGGGCCATAAATATGCATAAATATGCCTTATGAATCATCGATGATGGGTAACAAACTCGAATATCAAATCGTTTCTTAGGAATTTTGCGTATTTTCCTGAAATCAGGAAGCATGAGTGAAAGTAAAGTACCTGATACGGTACCCGAGGTTAAGTAATCCCGATATGATCGACCACTTTGATTTCTGTTGCCGTCATATCGAGTTGGGATATACTGTACAATTGTGTTGGCTTTGGATACAATTCAATCATGAATATACTTCATTTAGAAGCCCTACTTAAACTGCAAAACCAAATTTCGCCAACACACCCTCCCCCTATCGTTTCTGATATTCCCTCATGAAGCGCAAACTTCGCCCAGGCATCCCAGCCCGCTTGTCGGGGTAGACGGGACATTGAGCGTGACAAGCAACTACATATCATCGTATTTGTTCTTGTAGTGACTGAACGCCAACAATGGCCACACAAGAGGATAACTATGATAGTAGATGTAAAATCCCCCAGGCAATCCTGCTCCCGTTGGGTACGTTCTAGAGATGCCTTCATCTTTACCGTGTAAAAGCAAATATTCTATACCTCGCGTAATGGGAGAGATGAGTTCGTCGAAAACTGAAGTTAACGCATCCACCGCCCAGGCCGTCTGAGTCAATGTACTGTGACACAACGGGACATACTTCTTCCGTACGTCACTATAACACGATTCCCCCCAACCGCCATCTGCATTTTGAATGCGCAAAAGCCAGCCTACCGCTTTTTCAATCATGGGATTACGTGAGTCCACACCTACAGCTTTCAGACCCGTCAGGGCAGCCCACGTTCCATAGATGTAGCATATGCCCCAACGTCCGTACCACGATCCATCGCTTTCTTGATGTCTGCGCAACCAACGAATGGCTCGTTGTATGACGGGGTGATTGTTGGAGAAGTGGGCGTAGTTGCCCAGTAACTCAAGGGTCCGTCCGGTCAAATCAGCTGCAGAAGGATCGACAAGCGTTCCGGACATACCATCCACATCGAGTTCAGAAAATAGTTTTTTGTTCACATTCCGCTCAAATGCCGGCCACCCGCCATCATCGTTCTGCATTGCCAGTAGCCAAGCTAACCCTTTATCCCAAGCTGGGCGACCGCTATCATTCACGTCAGACGCTAAAGGGTTAATCGCCCGCAGAGCCGCTCCCGTATCGTCCACATCCGGATTGAGGGTATTGACGTCGGAAAAACCCCAACCACCTGGTATTGCATTTCGCGCATGGAACGCCCAATCCCCCTTTAGGTGGTGTTGACGGGATAACAAGTAGCTGGAAGCAGATTTCAACGTTGGGTGATGTGGGTCTACTCCTGCTGTTAGTAGGGCATAACTAAGTAGAGCCGTATCCCATACTGTGGATGTCGAATTCTGCACGTGTGTTATGTGATTGCCTCTGTATACGAGGGATTTGAGTCCCTGTACTGCGTTGACGACCAACGGGTGCTTACGAGGATAACCAAGTGCCAACAGCGAGTAAACCATGAGATAGGTTGCACTGGCCGCGCTCAACAAGGTACCATCCGGTTCTATTTTCGACCGCATGTAATCTTCTAATCTAACAATGGCTTTACCACGATACTCTCTTGGTATCCAACGTGCCAAACTACCCAGTGACTTAAGCCGTTTCTTTGCCCAATCAGCCTGGAGCTTCGTATTCCAGTCTGACTTAATTGGAGGATTCTTTGTCATCCATTCTAAGCTAAGACGGGGAATTTTCCATATACTTTCCTGTTGGAACAACGTGTCTAACACTGACAACTGAAACTGTTTGTGCGACGCAATCAACACGGGTACAATATGTGCCCGCGCGGATCCGACGAAGTCATATAAGTTGAAAGGTGCCCATTTCGGCAGTAAGACAAGTTCGGGAGGTACCGAAAACGACTTCCAGCTTCCTAGTCCCATCAGCGCCAACATCACTTTTGTCGATAACCCCAGGGCATTATGTTTACCGTGCTCTAGCAGGTACGCACTTGCTTTCGTTAAGCCGTCCTCTGAACCAGGAATCTTCATGCCTTGTACGCTTGACGCACAAAGTAATGCAAAATATGCCTCTACGGTAGCGGAAAGATCTCCCTGATTGTCAGGGAATAACTGCCATGCCCCACTTTCGTGTTGAGTTGACAAAAGACAACAACTTAAATCATCCATCAAATCCTTTTCTTCCAGGTTAAGAGACTTGATCAAAAGAATCATATATGCATTCGTCATGCTCCCGCTTTGAAAGCAGAAACGCCATGAGCCATCACTGCGTTGAGACTGACATATCTGCTTGGTATACCGATGTATTTCTTCCCCAAGTCGGTCCTTCATCTTCAAACAGCCCTTTTGCATCTGGTGTACGCCTGTCATCCATTGAAAAGTGATGACATTGCGACGTGCCCTAATATATGATGGTGAAAACCTAGACGTAGAGGACAAATATCCAATGGACATGCCAAAGACAACTGCCTAGCGTGATAAACGCCGGAGGTTAACTGCCCTGAGTATCTTGTACGACCTCCGAATAGGATGGAGTAATTGTTCAGGGAAGGAGGGGAGCTGATGGGCATCGATCCACGCCTCATGAATACATTTCTCTGGAAGATGATGAACCCGGTACACTGGCGACGTGTACGATCCATTTTGTATTCCTACAACCACGCAGCCTTGCAAGATCCATACGCAGTTGGCACGATGGTTGACCAACTTTGCAGCACGCTGGGGGTTCCGATTACACCGGGGCAGCGCGCTGCGGCCATCCGATTCGTGATCGCACAAAGGTGTGATCCACACAATCCTCATCATCGCGCGAGAATGTGGAACCTCGTTTTTGGATGACACGCAATACCTGCGCGATGTGTATCTATATGGACGGACACACTGGAGTAGATTTTGGGGTCCACCATTTTGAAGAGAATGGATACAGAATAGGGGTTCCTCAACACACAAAACGCCGATAGAAGGCGTTTTGTTTTGCATTGCGCTCGACATGGATGATCCCTCAGGGTAACAAGTTCCGAATAGGTGTTGGCGACATACCTACCGTTGGACAACCGAAGTCGTGGGTTCTGGCCGTGGAGTTGGTGGTGATAACCGTAGCAACGGTCTGGCATGTGACTTTGAGAATTGTGTGATTGACCATGGACAAATACCGCCACGACGTACCTGTCCCGCCACATACTTTGCATCATGTCGTTGGGGAAGGGAGTGTATGAAAAATGTATGGAGGAACTTTTGGGGGATACACCAGTTGGGCGGTCGTGTTTCTAATCATTTTCGTTCTGTTCTTCTTGCTCGTTCCGGGATACGGCGGAGCAACTAGCTATTAATGCCAATTGTTACAGGAATGTTATGAGGTTGTTGAAGAAGGGGGGGCCACGATGTACGGTGCTTTCGGCGGATACACACGCTGGGCAGTCGTATTCTTGATCATCTTTGTGCTGTTTATCCTGCTTGTACCTTATGCAGTGACAACTTGCACCACGACTCCTGTTGTTTAATTTCACGATAGATTCCGGCTGCCCCCCCCACTTTGTGAATCGTACAAGGGTGTGCAATCGGTTTTCCCCTAGGAAATTTAAAAAGTACCACAATAGAAGGGAGAGAGGGAGGGAACGAACATGTGCAATCGTCTGGATTGTATTAATAACCTCGGAAAATGGGTACAATTTCGCACCCAATGGGGAATGCATCGGGGAATCGTGACGGATGTCAACAATCGTGCTGTCTTGATTCGGGTACCCCGTCAGTATGCACCTGTGGGACTGGTCGGCCATTTCCAGGAAGGTTACAAAGATGACGAAAAAAAACTCGACCTTGCGCTTGCCCAGTGGGGCGGATACGGAGGTTGGGGTGGTTATGGGCAACCGAGTTATAGAGCCTATGGCGGTGGCTGGGGTTATCCCGGCTACGGAGGTTGGTATGGAGGCTGGTGGTGGTGGTGGCTAGCTTTTGCCGCGATTTTCGCGTTGGCCTTTCTGTGGTAACCTCGCTCAATTCCATCGCGGTCAAAAACAAAAACACGAAGAACTGTCTGGGGCGGGCACGCCCCAATCTTATTGGTGACGTACGTTCACGACAAATCTAGGAGTATCAAACAAAGCAGGTCGAAATGAAAACACTAGTAGAGCAATGAAAGGCCGTATACCCATATGCCTCCGATGCATAAAGTTGTCCAGATCCGTGCCAATCCAAAATGGGCTTATACAATCGATGCTAAAGCGATTTTACTAGAGAAGTCATCAACAATTAAATTCGTAGGATTAATCTTGAAAAAATATCTTTTTTAACTACAAGTTCAAGTCATCCCATTGCTTCTACTTGAGTATAGGTTGCATTTTCACAAATTTGATGCAGAGTACCTATTACGAACCCTTCATTAATGTTGGAATCATTATCGTCCGTCACAGACAATTTTATTTTTCTCTTAGGGGACCCGTGTTTTGGAGACTGACAAGTGGAGACCTACCCTTCTTGCATCCACCTGGCATAGGAATTACTGCAAGAGGTTATATGCAAATAAAAGCAATGCTTGCCTATTTGTTGCTTATCCCGGCGAAGCCGAAGTGAACACTTACGGCGGTTGCGTCCGGTATTGTACTGGATGTATATTCGAAATGGTTCCAATGGCGACAAATACAGAAAATAATAAAATCTGGAACGGTATCCTAGAGATTTCATGTTGTTTTCGTTGCTCAATTTGGTTGTCGGTCTGTATCTGATCCATCGACGCTTTTCCTTTGTCCTGACGGGTGTTCAGTTAGAAGTACGTAGAATTTTATACAACCGGAGTTGAACTACACCGGGAGGAAAGTAGACTGCCTAATAAGGTTACCTTGCCACAACAAAATCCCGCACTGCATTGGCTGAATACGCTGGCTGGCTTCCTGCTCATCATGCAACAACTTCGTATTATAGATGTCGTGATGGGACGAGGAGGACAGTTGGGCTTTGGTATGATTGGGGAACCTTTTAGATTTCAAAGTCTGGTCAAACGATAACTCATATCATCGCAGGTAGTGTGTAGCCAATAGGAAAAAACCATGTCCCTCGCTTGTATATCATTTTTTCATTATTTGTAATATTTTGTAATTTAATTTATCATTGACGCGTTTCTCCTCGGGTAGACAGGTTCTGCGTTTAATAAACTCCTATCCAACGATTTTTGCCGAAACATTGTTCACCTTTGCATGAATGAACTCGTGTTCCACCGCGTTTCCACACTACCAAAGTTATAGCCATATCCCATCAATAAGTGCCAGTGCATCTGGCGCCTTATGGATCACGACACCCGAATGTCTACAACTCACTCAACACGTTTGCGAGTTGTATTGTCCCAATACCTTCCGACGACCTTTTAGAGATGCTCTGTGCCTCCAATAAATGTCTCCAGGCATGGACCAGTACAGTTTACCAAGGTAAAAGACTGAACAAGGTCCAATACCGAACGGAATGGCAGAAACTTTTTCGATTCTCACCGGAGAATTCAGATTCCAGAATTCAAAGTCTAACCTTGAGGTGTTAATTACAAAGGAAACTGCACACAATGTTAAGCGCCTTGATTCTATTGCGACTTCCCCTTCGAGGAATTATTCGCTAGTTCAACACAATACAATGTGGTCTGGTGGTAATATACTCCAACCACTACCTGCCAAAACTGAATCGACTATCTGCATCCATTTTGGCGACAGCGACTGGCCATACTTGCGGCACTTTATAATTTCATTAAGAAAGTAGGTCGTAAATTGTTCTTTGCTTTAGATCAATCTAGCCACTTTGATCGCTGAGATTGTCAGGCAACAGATGGTATCGAACGCATCACTCGGCCATGCCAGGTTCAGACTTAAGAGGAATCCAAAACCGCATCGTGGTACCTTTACCTTCCACACTCTCGGCGGTGACATGGCCACTATGAAGTTCTACGATTTGTTTAACGATGGCCAAGCCAAGACCCGTGCCTCCGCGCGCTCTAGAACGAGATTTTTCAACCCGGTATAACCGGTCCCAAATACGTGGAAGGTCCTCTTTGGGAATGCCGATTCCCGTGTCCGATATCGAAATCTCGACTCCTCTACCGTCTGTCTGGCCCTGAACCACGATTCGCCCTCCGGCCGGCGTATATCGGATCGCGTTATCGATCAAATTGATAAAGACTTGCTCCATGCGCAGTGGATCTACATACACTGTGGGCAACGTAGGAATGTCAAGCTGTAATTCAATTTGCTTATCTTCTACCCTCTTTTGCATCGTCTCGACGACCTGTTGTACAAAGTTTTCGAGCTGAGTTGATTGCTTTTCCACCGTCAACATTCCGGCATCGGCTTGAGCCAATACAAACAAATCGTTGACGAGCGTTTCGAGACGCTTGGATTCTTCGTAAATAATGTGGAGGTACTTTTGGGTCTCCTCGGGGGATTGGATAAATCCTTCTTCAAGTACCTGACTATAACCGCAAATATAGCTCATGGGTGTTCTTAATTCGTGTGAAATGTCCGCGAGAAACTCCTTCCGGGAGGTCTCTAAACGATGGAGGTTTTCCGCCAATTCATTGATCGATTCTCCCAAGTTAGCGACTTCGTCTTCCCCTACAACGGGGAGTCTCATCTCAAAATTCCCCTTGCCTAGTTCCCGCGTCGCTCCAGCCATTTGCTTCAAAGGCTCTGCAATACGCTTCGATAGGACCACAGTCAGTCCAAGAGCCATGAGGATAGCTCCGATTCCAGCAAGAACCAAGAGCCATTCCTGCTGCTGAAAACCTGTCTGGATGACACTTTGTGGCCGGAACAGGACTACGGCTCCAGTAATCTCACCCGACTGTTTCATCGGTACTGCAACCGTTAGACCTTTTGCGGAAAACAAGTCGCTATAACCGCTATGCATCTGCGACTTGCCACGCAACGCGGTTTGAAGCGTCTCTTTGTCTGCAGAACTTGGTTGCCCGAGGTGCAGAGCGGGAGAGGCTGTGATGATGTCTCCCTTCGTATTCAACATAACCAACGAAGTGTTCGCGGTGGTGCACAACATCTGCATCATCATGTAACCGCCAGAAGCCGACATTCGAGCGTATTGTTGTCCCTGTACCAGCAATTCTTCCGTCGCTTGGCTATAAAATGCATTTTTGAGCAATTGTCCAAGCGCTAAGTATTGGACCAAAAGAACAACACTAATTAATCCCATGATCGCAACGCCGATCTTGGCGGTCACACTTTTTCGTATCAAGTTCCCACCTCGAACTTGTAACCCACACCCCAAACGGTTTTAAGTGGATCACGGGTGATTCCTGCATCCCGAAGCTTTTCACGCAGGTTTTTCACGTGGCTGTCGACCGTCCGTGGTTCTCCTTCGTATTCATAATTCCATACGCGCTCCAAAATTTCTTCCCGTGTGAAGGTTCTCCCAGGCCGTCTCGATAACAGGACAAGCAACTCAAACTCTTTCGGAGTCAAGACTATAGGGGTATCGCCAACCGCAACCGTGCGCCCGGCCAGGTCGATTTTCAGGTCCATACCGCCTACTTCGAGGGTTTGTTCTTCTTCTAAGTGAACTCTGCGGAGTAAAGTTTGTACGCGGGCCACAAGCTCCCTACCGTCAAAAGGCTTCGTCAGATAATCGTCGGCTCCACAGGACAGTCCGGCCACTTTGTCTTCAATTGTGGTGCGAGCCGTCAGCATCAAAATGGGAGTCTCTCGATTCATTTCACGCATGTATCCGCAGGTTTCAAACCCATCCATCCCAGGCATCATCAAATCCAAGACAACAAGCTGCGGGCGGTCTTTCTCGAACCGTTCTAACGCAGCCGACCCATTAGCCGCTTCTTCGACCGTACAACCTGCGTTTTGGAGATAAATCCGAATCAATTGCCGCATGGGGCCTTCGTCATCCACGACCAAAATTTTATGCATGTAGGCCCAGCCTCCTATCTGTGTGCCTATTCTCGGCAAGTCGAGCCTGCCAACTGATGTTGGTTGGCAGGCAACTTGTACGATGTCGACACAGGGACTTTTAGGAAACCAATTCGTAACCTGCCTCGTCAATGGCGGCTCGAATGGTCTCTCGACTGACTTCGCCTGACATTTCCACGGTGACCTCACCTTTAGCAAGGTCAACGGTTGCTTTTGTGATATTCGGCAAATCCTGCAATGCGCTCTCGACCGCATGCTTGCAGTGATTGCACGTCATGCCTTTGACCTTCAGAACTTCTGTTTGCATCTTTTTTCACCTCCCTTCACCGGGAGTCCTCCTCCAGCTCTCTGCACACATAGAAACTTACGCCGCTGTGCGATGGCGCGCAAACTGACGGCGAAGCAGCAAACTGTTGGATACCACACTGACTGAACTCAGGGCCATAGCTGCGCCAGCGATAATTGGACTGAGAATTCCCAGCGCCGCCAACGGAATGCCCAGCACATTGTAAAAGAACGCCCAAAACAAGTTCTGTCGAATCTTTCGCATCGTCACCTTGGACAGCCGAATGGCGTCTACAACACCTTGCGTATCCGCGTTCATCAACGCAATGTCTGCGGCTTCCAGGGCAATGTCCGATCCAGATCCCATCGCAATTCCAACGTCTGCAGACGCGAGTGCTGGCGCATCATTGATTCCGTCTCCGACCATCGCAATGACCCGGCCCCCCTGCTTCAATTCACGGACTTTGGCCGCTTTATCCGTCGGCAAGACCTCGGCCATGACGTTCGGAATTCCAACCTGCTTTGCTACAGCCTCGGCCGTTCGGCGATTATCTCCGGTCAGCAGCCATACGTCGATTCCCATGCCTGTAAGATCTTTTACCGTTTGCACAGCATCCGCCTTAATAGCATCGGAGATTGCCAGGATGCCGAGTAACTGATCGTCCACCGCCACAAGAACCGCTGTCCACGCAAGCTCTTCAAAGTGTTCCAACACCCGGTCAGGAATCTCCTTGATCCCAAGTTGCATAAACCAGCGTCGATTGCCAATGCGAATTTGGGACCCATCCAGTGTCCCTTCGACGCCCATTCCGGTTACAGCTCGAACGTCGGTCGCTGCGGGGATGACTGGTATCTTTGCTGTTGCATGTTTAGTGATAGCAGAAGCCAATGGGTGTTCACTTTGACTTTCAATGGCAGCGGCCAACCGCAATAATTCCTCTTGGGTAATATTTTGGGCTGTCCAGACCTCACGAACTTCTGGATGACCCGTCGTGAGTGTTCCTGTTTTATCAAAAACGACCGTGTTCACCTTGTGCGCATTCTCTAAGTGCTCGCCGCCTTTGATAAGGATTCCGGCCTCTGCTCCCATGCCGGTTCCGACCATAATCGCCGTTGGCGTCGCAAGACCCAAGGAACACGGACAAGCGATGACCAATACGGCAACACCTGCAATCAACGCGTGTGGCCATCCCGCGACAATACCCCAAGCCAAGAAGGTGACCAAAGCTACGACCAAGACCACTGGCACAAAGATTCCAGATATTTTATCTGCCAAACGCTGGACAGGCGCTTTCGAACCCTGAGCCAAGTCAACCAAACGAATGACTTGAGCCAGCATTGTATCCGCACCGACCTTGGTCACTCGCATAACAAAGGGCTGATTTTGATTCACAGAAGCCCCGACCACTTCATCGCTGGGGTGCTTTTCGACGGGCATAGATTCACCGGTCAAGAAGGACTGGTCAACGAATGTGGTCCCCTCAAGAATCATGCCATCACTCGGCACCTTTTCACCGGGACGAACCCGAACAACATCGTCCACGCGTAAGTCCTCAACCGGGACATCCACTTCCGTCCCATCTCGAAGCACATGGGCGACCTTGGCTCCGAGTTTCGCCAGTTGCTCAACGGCTGCCGAAGACTTCGCTTTCGCCCGGGTCTCCAGCAGTTTCCCAAGGAAAATCAACGTAACAACCGTGGCGGAGGAATCAAAGTAGACATCCTGTGTCCCCAAGACGGTTAACACTGCACTGTATACGTAGGCAACAGACGTCCCCAAGGCCACTAAGACGTCCATATTGGCCGCTCCACCCCGTAGGGAATGGTAGGCTCCTTTATAAAAACGCCAACCAATGTAAAACTGAACCGGGGTCGCCAGAATCCAACTGACCCAGTTTGGGAGAAACGGTTGTCCGCCCACCAATTGAAACAGCATCTGCGCAATTAAGGGGAAAATTAAGACTGCAGACAGCCAGAATTTGCGAACCTCGATACGGTATAAACGCTGTTTTTTGGCTCGTTCGTCTTCGACCTTCGAGTCGTCTGCGACTTTCGCCCCGTATCCAGCTTTCTGCACCGCTGCAATGATATCGGATTCCTTTACTAACCCAGGAATAAAAGCCACGTGGCCCTTTTCCGACGCGAGGTTCACGTGGATGGAATCAATACCCGGGACCTTCCCCACGACTTTTTCAATCCGAGCCGAGCAAGCGGCACAAGTCATACCTTCAATGTTCAAGTCCACTTCCTGAAGCGGTACTTTATATCCCGTTTTTTCAATCTTTTCCACAACGTCATGCCAGGACGTGTTCCCATCCAGAACAACACGTGCGCGCTCTGACGCTAAATTAACATTCACCTCTTTTACACCTGGCATCTTGCTCACGTTTTTTTCAATTCGTGCAGCACAGGACGCACACGTCATGCCCTCCACAGGTAATGTAATTTCAGTGGCCAGTGCTTCCATATTTCTTGCCTCCTTCGTAACCACTGTATCGAATCACTGTCGGTCACCCCTTAGTAAATTTCCGAATCACATCCATCAATTCATCAATCTTCTGTTCCCCACCATTGTGACTGGAGATCGCATCCGCGACACAGCCGCGCGTATGCGACTCCAATAAAGCTAACGCCACTTGATGTAAGGCATTCTTAATCGCCGAAATTTGCACTAGAATGTCGACGCAGTACCGGTCTTCATCCACCATGCGTTCAATTCCCCGAACCTGTCCTTCAATTCGCTTTAACCGCAGCATCAAATCACTCTTCATCGAGCCGTAGCTGTGTGAATGGCCGGATTCGGTATGCGTGGTATATAACTCGTCCATGGAACTTCCTCCATTTCGGGCAATCGTTTTTACATCGCCTCAAGTATACCATACCCTAGCAAGGTATGTAATGTCGAAACGGGTTGGATGCTCTCGATTCAACACGCTATCTTAAGGAATCTTTTCTCCTCGCCTAACTCCACCCCCGTTTTCTTAGGAGAATCCCCAACAAGGCCATCTCGACACCTAGTGTTCCCAATTGAAGGATCCAAATTACACCGACACTCATTATTCCAAGTAACATGACACCCATGGCAGTCCCCATAATGACGGACAAAATGGCCTCCATCATATCGAGGGAATGACGTGGACCAAAGATGAAGTAGAGAGTGGTGATTATTACAATAAGACTAATCAAGACACTTACCCACTTGCTGCCGGTGGTCGTTTCTACAAACATCGTGAAAGGAAAGGACAATGCCATACTATTACCCATGCACATCTTCATGCGCATCGGATGAGGTATGCGCTCCGCTCGTTGACTCATTAAACCATAACAAACCGAAAAACCGATCAAGGAACCCATGAGGCTGGTGATAAATAACAATCCAATCTACCCCTTTCCGGTGTCAAACGCTGAGCCATACGGTAGAGCATATGCGCGTCCTGAAGCATCCTGGACATGGGTCCTTTCAGTTTTACGAAAACATCATAGCTGTCAGTTGGTGTGTTTGACGCCTTCAATGCGGTGCAAATCGTGCCATCGTATCTTGTGGAATGACGGTCACTGCCTGTTTACCTAACTGTTCCCAAGCAGCGATGAACGGTTTTGGGTCCACGGCTTCAGCGGCTACTCCTGTTAATGGGTCGTTCACAAGCAAATGTTGGCCGTTCCAACCCACCAACAGCACTGCATGTTCCTCCATGGTTGCACGAATCGGACCTTCTGGACTTTGCCACGTTTGCCACAGAGTGGTGGGTTGAAATGTCGCCGTTGTCCATACCATCACAGGATGGCCTTTTGCCACTTCAGCCTGAATCGATGAAAAGGAATCGCCGGTTAAATCCTTGGCGCTTCTTGGAAGCAGCTGATTAATAAATATCGTCATGGGACCGTGGTAAATTCCATATCCGTAACCAGATATGCTACCGACAAAACCGACGTTTGGATTCCCCCAGTACTGGATGTTCCCTTTGGAGTCCATCACGAGTTTCGTTCGGTCTAGAGGTTCTTCCTTGGCCAAAACCATTTTATCGATGGGATGTCCGACCGCAGCAAGCAACATGGAGAGGGTAGTTACTTCACACCCATTTTTCAACTTTGGCAATTGGGATTGTGCAGGTACTTTGATCAAGACCTGCTTGGGTAGTACAAGTTGACTTGTCGTCTTCGATCCTACAAGCGAAGGAGAGGTCTTGGTTATTGATTTGGGGTGGACTGCAAAAACTTTCTTCCCAGACTTTGCAGGAGCGCGAACTTGTATCATTTCGTCAAGAACAAATCCTCCAGTTCCTACGAGCAGGAAACATATTATGAGAACCGTCGCCCGCCACCTGCTTCTGTTCTTGCCGTTACGAACATGCGCACGACTCAACTGCACCCTCTCCTTTCTTCAACCACCTGTCGTTCATGACCCCCGGGAAAATGGCACACTGTCTGTTGACAGACAAATTCATAGGTTCGATCCTACATGAGAAATATGTGGAAAATGTGTGGAATCCAACACACCGCTATGTTTGAGTGCCCGCCATAGCTGTAATCTACTTAATCTATGAACATGTATTTGAGAATGATGGGGTGAATGCCTTAGATTCATAAAGGAAAAGGCTGGTGTCCCGAGGTTTTTTATCTCTCTAGAATTTGCAAGCGCCAAATCGCGTAGCGCGCGTTCCACCATCTGCCGAATATCAATTCGCTCCAAACCGAACGGTCAGGTACCTGTCAGTGCGGTGTCACTCTTGCATTCTTAATTTGGACTTGTGCTGATCTTTGCCCACACCAGGGTTGCCGCAAGCTAAAACTTGTCCGGCCGGACAGTACGATATCTGTAGGGCCTGTTGAGAACCAAGTATAAACATGGGGCATATTTGCAACACTGCAGGATGAGACTGTAGGTGGAGGTCGAAACTTGCGTGGTGATAGGATTGATTGCAATGATATGGGGTGTCTCTTCGATAGCCAGTTCGGTCTGGTTACTCGTTGATTTACGAAATCAACCGGAAATCATGTCGATGATGAAGGTGGCCTGGACCCTCATTACCCTTTACTTGGGTGTTATAGGGCTTGCGCTTTACGTGACAAGTTGCCGAGAGCCAAGACCTGGTACACATGATGAATTTGTCGCTCCGATGTGGAAGCAGGCAACTGGATCCGTAATTCATTGTGTTGCCGGGGATGCCCTTGGTATTGTAGGGGCTGCCGTTGTCACATCCTTGCTTGGTATGCCGATGTATGGTGACATGGTTGTCGAGTACATCGTCGGATTTTTAGTCGGATGGCTGTTGTTTCAAACCATTCCGATGATGCACATGAATCACATATCGCTTCAATCCGCACTCCGTACGGGGTTTTGGGCCGAGCTGCTTTCACTCACATTCATGGTTTTGGGTATGTTTCCGACCATGGTTTATTTGATGAGCCTTTGGTCCGTCATGTCCCCATGGTCGTTCGGTTTCTGGTTTGTCATGTCCATGAGTATCCTTGTCGGTTCTGTGGTCACATACCCCATCAACTGGTGGATGGTCTCGAAAGGGATGAAGCACGGGATGGGAAGTGCACATGTCATGGGCCACGGCGGTTCTGAACCCATCCATCTTGTGAAACACGTTCACGAATAAAATTCAGGCATGTATGTCCGTCATGGGGTACCACGTCTTTTTGAGATATCTATTAAATCTACATCTCTACGACTGTGACGATTAAAGATACGGCATGAAGTCAGGCCAAGAGCGACGGTACATCCAAGCTATTGGTGGAAGAGAATGTTTCATCGATTGTCAGGCACAAAGATTCTACATTATCGTCGCATATTACACGACCGACTCTATTGGATGGATGATGAACGTGAAGTTGTTATGTGATGCACCATTACAAAGACGATGAACGAATGTCCGCAACAAACTACGGACCAAATTGGCCTTTAAACAGAATCCGTAAAGCTCCGATGTAATTTCTACTTTCAAGGGCCTGGTACAGCTTTACGAACTGCGTCATGATTTGGTTGAATAATTCGGCCTCCCTAATCTCGTGATCGGTCAGAGGAACAATGTCACTTTGTGGGAAAGTACAGGTGCATGTATCGATCTCTAGGTTATCCGTGAAATAGTCAATTTTAACCGCAACGGTGTTTTCATGAACGAGCACCGCGATTCCGTCATAGCCCGCAAACTCTTGGCCAACGTCATCTATGATATGAACCCACTGTCCGCAAGTAATCATCTCATTCTCTGAGTTTAATGATTCCAGCATTTCCATTTCATCGGACACTGATGATTCCCCCTGTATAAGTTTATCCTAATCCAAGGTATACCTCCGAAGGGTGACAGGTTCGGTTCAATAGCCCATAAAGAATGATGACAGTTTGTTGTTATACGGTCGCATGTACTGATACCATAACGACCTGTCAATGCAGGACTAAAATGACTCCTTGTGGTCGCTGTGATTTCCCGAGTTGAATCTCCCTTAACAATTATTACCTCTGCACCATTGGGACGCCCCTCTTCCCGTGATGCTGTTGGCGCAGCACCACGGGAAGAGGGGCGTCTATCCTTTCTCCAAGATATATGGTCATTGCACCTAGCAAGTTTGGGACAATTACGTCAGCTTTTACCATCTTGCGATGGCCAAAACACCTGATCCGTCCTGATCCGTCCCGATACGTGCCCTAATTCGATTTCAAATTGCTCATGTGCATGCCTTTGGAAGAAGCTCTCGATGTCGTTTAATCTGCTGACCCTGTATTCATTCCTCCCATATTGCCTGTCTTGGCCGACGTGGTATTCAAGCCGGACGGCCACGGAGTGCCCTGGTAATGGAATGTAGTCAGCATGCCCCCGTCTCCGCCATTGGGTCCAGAAGTATGGTGTGGTAAGTGACAATGAAACACCCAGGTACCCGGATTGTCCGCTGTAAACTCAACGTCATATGTTTCCCCAGGCGCAACATCAATGGTGTTGGCCTCGTACTGAGCACTTTTCGGTAAAGGTATACCATCTTTGGCAACAACGGTAAAATCGTGCCCATGTAAATGCATGGGGTGATTTTGCATACTCAGGTTTCCCAATCTTACGAGGACCTTATCACCCTTCTTCACTTCCATCGATGCTGTCGCGGGAAATTGCTTTCCATTCAGCGTGAAAATGTTCCAACTCATGCTTTCGGGATTCACATCATAGGTTCCGGCTGGTACTTGACCTTCCCCGTAACCACCATTCATGCCACTGGTCATGCTATTTGATCCCATCCCTTGCGTCGCGGCAATACCCGGTTTCGATTGGGGTGGATTGACTAAGTCCCATTCCTGCAAGAGGAGTGTGTAGTCCCGATTAACGGGTTGACCATTGACCACATCCCCACCCTTTGGTAGAGAGATAAACATTCCATCCAGCCCCATCATTTCTTGCTTGGCTACGTCCACATGGGAGTGATACATGAAGGTGCCTGCCTGTTTGACAGTAAATTCGTACGTGTAACTTTTGCTTGGTTGAATTTCGGGGCTAGGCTCTGCTCCAGGGACTCCATCCATACTGTTGGGGACGATCAATCCGTGCCAATGAACGCTCGTGGCATCGGGTAAGTGATTGGTGACCACAATGCGAACTTTGTCCCCCTGATTAACAACGATGGTCGGTCCCGGAGTGCCCCCATTGTAACCCCAAGCATTTGCATATACGCCCTTGGAAACTTCTTGGCGAACCTGTTCCGCAGTAAGATGAAACACCTTGATTCCATTTTCCACGGTATAGGCGGCATTTTTTACATTTGGTGTGACAGGTTGTACCTGTTTCGAACGCGTAGCGGCATGCGCAAAATCCCCGGATAATGCACCCCATACGCCCGCCAACGCGATTACAGATATGGAAACAGCCGTGAACATCGCATTCCGTCGTCTCATTTTATGCCCTCCACCTTATATTGGATTGAAACAAGTATACCTGCGACATGATCTATCTATGGACAGAAAGATGATTCATTTTCAATTCTCCTCTCATGGGATGTTTCGCACGAAACGAATTGTACCAAGGGAATGTGGGGGAATTATGAAGAAGGCTTGTATGCTGCCCTGCAGTAGAGGACCCAGAAAAATGGTTGGAAGGAATACATTGATTAGAACATGAACTGTGCGCCTTGGAACAGTATAAAAACATGTTCCTATTGGACAAACTAGTCCAAATCGCGTTCAAATTTGTATAAAACCCTGCCATCATGGTCACAAAACCTGCGAACCTTTCGCCCTTCATGGTTGCCCAAGGAATACCTTACAGATGGGCAAATGCATTGAACTGTACCGCAACGGTGCAGATATTTGACAGATATAGTCCCCGTGGCTAGTTTGTGATGTGTTTAAGCCTTACGCGGAGATCATCGTCAGAAGAATCGTCCTGCTGACGATTGCAAGTTTATGCACAGCTTCATCGTAACCGTTGCTGCAAAGATGCCCCGAAAGTGCAATTTAAGCTGCCTTTTACATTACCTCATGCCAACAATGTTTGACATCCTGCAACCAAAATGCGGTCGTATAAAACACAGCATTCCAGATAAAGGTATATAAGCATAAGGAAGTAAAATATTTCGAATAAGGAGGCAAATTACCTGTGACTATTGTCGATTCATCAGTCACTCAGTTTCAAACCTGCATCGACGCTTGCAATAAATGTATGCAGGCGTGTGAAGAATGTCTAACTTCATGTCTAAAAGAACCGGATGTTCAAGTAAGAGAGCACTGTATTGGTGTGCTGCATGACTGTGCGGACATTTGTTCAATGGCTTCTCAATGGATGTCTCGTGGAAGCATGTATGCAAAGCAATTTTGTCAGCTATGTGCCACCGTCTGCGATGATTGTGGCACGGAATGTGCCAAGTTCCAAGATGCACATTGTAAAGCTTGTGCCACAGAATGCCGCAACTGTGCCGATGAATGCCGTAAAATGGGGGCATAACGGTGAAACAACAGGAGGGCGGTTAAACCGTCCTCCGTCATTTTTCCAACAACGAATACTCAGAATAATCAATGCCAGGATGTACTTACAAACATTCTGCACTCGTGTGCACACTTCAAACACATGTGTCCACACCTTTGTGATTCGGGGTCCGGAAACTGTAAACAGTGTCTTCCGCACGCTTCACATATCTTTGCACATAATTTCACCGTTTTACGTATAAATGGTCCGTGTTCGGCGAGTGAGCGTGATGTTTCGGCACAAATTCCCGCACAGTCCCGTAACATTTGAATTTGTTGAAAAGTTTGTAGGAGACTGGAAACCATCATATGGGATTGGGCGTGCGAGTGCGCCATGTAAGTATGCATCGGTGCATTGAGTTGATGATAATGCATGGTGCTATCCATGTGATGCGGTTCCGCCGGTGTTATCCAGTCAGGACTACTTTCTGCATTCAGATCAGCTTACATGTTTTCATCTGACAATATGTTCTCCTCCTTCACGAACGTTACTCGATGATATGCCATAGACATTCGACATGGTGCAGATGTCCGATATATTTAGGCATTTGTATAGATCGTCCAAAAAGGATGAACTTAACTACCGTTCTTGTTCCCTTCCCACTTATGCAAACAACGACAGTGGAGTGCTGTTGTATATTCATAAACAGAGCCAGTCACCGCCATTCTTGCTGATAAGCACCCTATCGAAACAAACATCTATTTGGTTTCCACGGTCCACCGAGCCGACACCAAAGATGGGAGACACAAAAATGGGGCTAATCCGCCCCATGTGCTGCCCATTTATCAAATGTACATTTGATACTTTGGATGATGGAATGCTTGTTCTACCACAGAAAAGCAAGTGCAAAAATCCATGCGAATGCGAGCCACCAAAGCTGTTGCCGCTCGGATTATTTGTCGGTGAAATTCCAGGTGTCCGTGTCGTCTGGACTTGACGCAGCGTTCTGACGCAGTTTGTCGGTTTATGGATAAATATGGATAAACAAAAGGGCGTAGGTGAATTCCATCTTTGTCTTGGTTTATAGAATTCCGATAATTGGATGTCCGTGTGAGCTTAATTAGATTTTCCCTCCGTCAAAACAGGCGATCTGTTCACTTCATTTTGTGTTCCGTTGAACTCCTCGGCCTTGTCCTGCCTGGGCTTTTCTTAAACCCTTGCGTGTCATCCGCTCTGAAGAGCACTTTGTGTGGGGTTTTTGAACAAATTACGGCGAATATCCGGGTACGACACAACCCAACACCCTGTTTACCGACACCGATGGGGAGAACATGAAACCATGGCCTAATTGCAGGTTCACGTGGCCGCTATGTTTGGCCACCTGAGTCAGACGCTCGTAGTAATACGAGACTCTTCGATCCCGCACATGTACACGGAGCGGCGGTAAAGCCATGTTCGGCCGTTCCATTTGAACCCATCTGTTCACTTGGGTCAGCACCTGTTCAATTTGTTTTCGTACCCGAGCGTACCATCTGCGTATGGTTGATTCTGAGACAGACAGGCCAAGGTCTTCCAATCGCTCCAACACTTGTTCATGCGAAGCCGTTCCCGACAACAGCGCAGTGACTATATCCTGCGCCACAATAGACACTCGCTGATAAGGGGCTACTGTCATAGGGAGAAGAGCAAAAGTTCGTTCGCAGGCTGGGCAAAAACGACGGTGAATTCGCCAGACTGAGCGTTGTGCCCTTAAGCCATGGCACTCACGCTCATAGCAGCCATGCTCGTGCGTAACTGGGTGGGAGCAGTACATACAAGGCAAGTCGGTTGGTAGTAGCGACTGCACACATCCATGGTAAGCCTGGTGTTCACTCCAATCCTCACAATCCATCAATACATCCCCCACGAATTCGCACCTCCTACATCCTCATGCGAAAACGTATTTCCTCTTCAACTCGAACTTCTCCTTCTGGGCATTTATTCCACGACATTGAATCATAGAAACCCCTCCGACAATGATGCCAAATAATCAGAGCCTAAACATCCGGTAAACGGGTATGTTTATGAAGTGGAATCTGGTGCGCTTCGCTTACCCTACCAGAGAATTTCGGATAAAGTAGACACGGCTCAAGAAATGTTTGCAAAAGGGGTCTGGACGAATCAACCCACGACGAGATAGAAGTAGCGAGAACAAAGATATAAACGTGTTCCTCCGTCGTCTCATTTTCGACAGTTTTTGTGGACAGGGTTTCTTGTATATAAGGACCTTTCACACCCCTTGCGATGGTGGAAAGGTCCACTCCGAGAACGAATACCGGACAGCCTCTATCTAGAAGGATTACCGCTTAATTCATATACCGGAGAACGGTAAACATACCCCCCGTATCGACACCATGATCGTTTGTTGTGTGATGAGGTTTATGACAATGAAAAGCCCAAACACCAGGATTATTCGCGACAAACTCTATATCCCATGTCTCGCCCGGAGCAACATTAATCGTATTTTTATAAAACCTATCGGGAATCGCCATCCCGTCTGTTGCAGCAACTCTAAAGAAATGACCATGCAAGTGCATGGGGTGCGAATCCATACTGAGGTTTGCCAACCGTAATCGTACCTTTTCGCCGGATCGCACGCGTAACGGAGCCGTTGCTGGATATGCCTTTCCGTTTATCGTGAAGTAATTGAAGTCCATACTCATCGGGTCAATGTCGTAGACCTTAGACGATGCATCCATGCGTTGTTCTCTGCTGGCCCCCATACTCATTCCGGTTTTGGTCATCCCGTCCCCTGTTTGTACACTCCACTCCTGAAGGAGGAGAAGATACTCTCTATTTGCCGTAAGTCCATGACGTGGCACGGCAATGAACATACCACCTAAACCCATCATTTCCTGTTTGGCATCCATGGCGTGCGCGTGATACATATAAGTCCCTGCTTGCCGCACAGTAAACTCGTATGTGTAGGTGTCTCCGGGTGGAATGGATACACCTGCGCCAATCCCAGGCACTCCGTCGACGCGGTCTGGTACGATTAACCCATGCCAGTGAATCGACGTGGTCTCAGAAAGGTGATTTGAGACCGAGATTTGAACCCGGTCGCCTTCATTCACGACAATCACTGGACCTGGGGTCGTTCCATTGTATCCCCAGGCTCGGATGGCAACATCCGCCGTTACAGATTGAACCACCTCTTCAGCTACGAGATGAAAATGCTTTCCAGCATATTCGTTCGTATGTTGTACAAACCGAAGATTTGGAGCAATCAGCTTTGTGGTTCCGATCGTCATTCGTCCATCCATCTGCATCCCTCCTCCATAACAGAATATGCAGATGGGAGTCATCCGCCTACTAGGCGATCGTCCAATTCGACACCATACAAAACATAGCTCAACACAAACGGGTTCTTCATGATGCGATCGATGGTCACAATTCACAAAATTCTTGTTAATGGAAGTTCTACGTATCCCATTGATTCTGTGCATAGGAAACTGGATTATGGTTTACCGACTGTATCGACCTTGACAAAAAGGCAGCCGCAACATAGGCATAGTTTCTCGGGAGGACGATAAACCCTCCTCAGGTATACCGGTTGTGTCTTGTCACAACGCCTGTCTCTTCAGATTACACTATTCAAAAAATATGAGGAGTGGTATCCACGAACCCCCATTCACTACGATTCATGATGGTTGTCAAAAATGCCATCATGAGTTCGAGCAAATCTTCGCTGATGCCACCCACACCTTTATCTCGGCAACGAAGTTACGGATCACTTGAGCATCTGCAGCAGATTAAAAGTCTAGGTTGCATTCTCGTTTGTGCCCTAAAAACTCAACAAAGGTAATTCAACTTGCATAGCTATTTAATTTGTGCAGTCAGCCTCTCATAGGGTTATATCCGCAGAGTGATACGCAGCACACCTCACGATCATGATACGGAACGGCGACCAGCATACCGCTGCTAAACCGTAGACGCATGTTCAGCTTGTATTCCACGTGCTGCAGCAAGAGTAGGCTTTTTCATTTCAGTTGATGCATCCGCCAACAAATTAACGAGCGCAGAGTACCTTAAACGTTATGTAGGCAAAGTTGTTGATCTTGGCCGTTTGGACCATAGCTGATGCTCGTCATGCATGCAAGGTACTCTTACTTCTTTCAACATTGTTTTGGAATTATGATCCTTACATGCCGCAATTTCACCAATGCAAGTTTCACAACCTGATGCTATTTTGAGAGAGACATACCAATAATGCCGAATCCTGATAAAGGTACGGGGGAGCATTTTTGGGGTGAATGTGCTTGCACTAGGGCAATCCCGGCCCGAACCCGTCAACTAACCTCGGAGGCATAAGGGGGATACTATGAGTAAACCGCAATCAAAGTCGATGGTTCGTGTCATTCTGTTCGGGGTTACCGGTTTAATGGTATTAGGCAATTTTATGAGCGTGGCGGAAGCGGCGACCACACCGAGTACTGTTGAAGTCACTAAATCGGCTTACCTGATTTCAGCGCCGCACCTGGGGGCAACCCGAATTGCCTTAGAGCCTAAGTCCAGTTCCTTGCACACCCTCCCTGGCAGCACTCAGGCTTGGTGGCATGTACAGGATTCTAAAGGACGAACGGGGTATATTACTCGAAATACCTACTGGACTACCACTTCAAACTCAACCTCTACTATATCAGACAGTGGACAAGCCTCGGTTTCCAACCCAACATCCACGACCACATCCACCCAACTCCCGCCAGGTGTCACATATGACCCTAATGTTCATCCACTTGCGCAAAGGAATGCAAGCTATCAGGCAAAGGTAGATGCAGTTCTTCAAGTCGCCAAAAGCAAATTGGGAACCCCGTACATTTGGGGACACAACGAAGACAGAGGGCAATACGGGTTTGATTGTTCCAACTATACAGCATACGTCTATCATCATGCGCTCGGCTATAAAATGAGTGGCGCTTCCCAGACACAGTACCATAAAGTTGGAACACCAGTCCCAATTAAGGACATGCGGCCCGGTGACCTGGTAATTATGGATAAAGGCGGTCACGTTGGCATTTACGTTGGCAATGGGCAAATGATTCAGGAGGGTGGAGGTCTCAAAGAAGTAGGGTATCTACCGTTACATCCAGGCTCTTACTGGTACAATCACATAACCGTTGTGAAACGCATGTTCTGACATGAGTGGCCTGTTGGCCACTCTGTCCCATTTCCTACAGGAACTTATGGCCCTAAAACTTGCCGTCTGAGTCCATACTTACGTCCTGGTTTGTCCACAATTTCTTGTGATAAGTGCCTACGGTGTATCCGAAGTAACCACCTTAGGTTCAGTTGCTGCGGCACAAGCAACGATGTCCTACATTTCAAATTTCCCATCCAATCAAAGCAAGGGACACTGTCAAAAGCCCTATCACAACCGTACGCAAACGATTTTTTGAGGAACTACACCTCTCGATAATACAGTACCGGGGTATTGTATTATTTCAAATGCTATGTTACGGTAAACTTGTTATTTCGTTGGTGTGTCATACTAAATCACACTCTCTCTAGGACTTTGCACTTTCCCAGGATAGCCTTGATGACAGAAACAATACAAGGTCGGAACTTAGTGAACAATAATCGAGGTCCACATTCACGAAACAAAGGAGTTGGCATACTTGAGTATTTTAAGGGAGCTGTTTGGAGGCGGGCATCATGGTGGCCACGGAGAACATCATGGCCATCATGAAGAGCATCATGGCCATCATGAAGAGCATCATGGCCATCACGGTTGAATTTGGCACGGATGAAATAGAAAGGTCGGTTCATCTGTAGTCTGGCCTTCCGTAGGTTTTGACAAAGCCCTCGTTTTGGGGCCTTGTCAACGTTCTTAAAGTGTTGTTAGAAGCTGTTTTTTGTCTTTGCAACGTAACAGATGGTATTGAAATGAAGAAAATCACTCCTCATCAAGCGAAGAAGGCTTGATGAGGAGTGATTTTCTTCATATTTGTAACAGGCGGTGGTCACTAGTGTTTGCTCCACTTAGCCCTACTACGGAATCTTGTATATCGGTGTCAACGGAATTGTTTTGTATCTTTGAAACTTCGTCCAATCGTCTGCTTTCGCAGTGTATACCGACCTTTCTCAGATTTGCTCACCGGGGTTATTTCTTACTTTCTCTCTGGTGTGTTCCTAAACATGCGAGTAAGAATTTTATTTTCGGGAGAGGGTTTACTGAGCGAGCGGAAGGCATTTCACTCAGACTTTTGAGTCTGATCCATCTTCCGTGCCACTTCTGACGTTATACGGAGAGTCAATGCATAATAACCCACCAATCAGAGCCGGATTGACCAGGAATGGTGGAGACCTATAGCTAAAGAACCTATAAAACAGAAGCAATTAAAATGTCCAGGCCGGATTCCAAGATCGTCTCATGCCATATAAGTGGCAACACCCCGGATGGGTTATTCATCCCTATTCCAATGGAAGATATCGCCGACATTGACCTCCAATCCAAGTGTAGCGGAAAAATACAACCTGTAATGGCTCTCGTCTACATGATTCAGTCAAAGATGCATAGAAACCATTCAAGATGCGACTAGTAAATTCCATGTACACATTTCACCATATATATTTCCTCCCAATAAATCCATCACCGTGTTTAGTCAGTACACAGCCGATGACTAATTACCGTATTCCGGAAGCGCACAAGTATCCATTTGTTGCATAGCATTTCCTCATTTCGGACATTTTTTGAGGGAATATCCTACGTTAGAAAGGAGTAATCCTCGCAAAAGAACATGATATCGATTGAGACGTATCTCTTAAGCCCCGTAATCAGGTTGGACAGACTCCCTGCTGGATAGCATACTAGAAGCAGCAGGAGGATGAGATAATG
>NZ_JAJFNK010000033.1 GCF_021739485.1 Alicyclobacillus tolerans | reverse complement strand
CGCCAACGTCAGTTTTGCATAAATAACCCACACTAAGTGGTTGCACTCAAATTTACACCACTTGACGGGACACTACCGTTGACCCCACCGTAATGGGCAATCCAGCAATATTTCCAAAGGTGTTCGTTGCCGGATCATAATGCTGTACTTCGGTCGAAGTTACACTAAACAAGCCATCAGGCGGCGTACTTGGCGGCACAGTCATCCCTGGAATCGGCGGATTGGTCGGTTGTACCACTTGAGCAATATAAGTATCCTTCTCCACCTTGGTCCTTGTCTGCAGCGCCTGAACCATCGTTTGTCCCGGTTGGCCGCTGGCAACAATCTCGTTCGAGGTTTGGTCGACAATGTCGAGTACGTAGCCGCTAGGCATGTTCTGAGCATTGGCCGTCAGGGTACTCGTATCATTTACGGGCAGTCTCGTTGGATTGGCGGTTAACGTCACGCTGTACCAGTCTACAGGCACGGTATTGGACGTAGCATACGCCCCCGTGGGCGTGGCTGAAGTGTTGATGTACGCGACGTATTGGTCCGTCTGAGGCGTGGATTCCGTCTGTGTCACCGAATACGGCGTCGATTGACTGTACCCCACCACTTGGCCGGTGGACTGGTCATAGATAACGAGGAAATCCCCGCTTGGAACGTTGGTTCCTGAAACCGTCAAAGTCGTGGAATGGTTGACCGGAAGCAAAGTGGGTGTGGCATTCAAAGATAGACTGCTCCACACAACTTTGACGGCGTTGGATGGATTGCCTACCTGTTCATACCCATCGTACACGTATGCCTGGAACTGGTCGGTTTCCGGAGAATAACTTGTATAGGTTGTCGTAGCCGGCGACGCTCCGGTGTTCGCGACAATTTGGCCGGTCGACAAGTCCTTGATATACAAGCTGTATCCGCTCGGAATCGCGGTGCTGCCTGTCGCCGTCAACGTGGTGGAGTTGTCTACGGGCAGGTACATCGGACTCGCGGTTAAACTTAGAGAACCGGTCCATGCATTGACCCATTGAACTTGAGTCGTCGCCATGGCAATGGCTTGTCTGGCCGGGTTCATGATCTCAGCCGTATAGTTAATCTGAATAGTCTGACCTGCTGCAGGGTTTTCAGTTTCACGGTCCGTTCCCGTTTGTGTCGTCAACCCTGAGGCATTCCACATATGTGCCCCATTTCCTGTGGGTGTAATTTTCACGGTGTATCCAGACGGCAGTGGTACATTCACCGAATACGAGATCGTGGACGGTTGACCGGGAACGTTCTTTGTCGGATTCGCAGTCATCGTTATAGTTGGAGCTGTCCATGTCACCGTCATCGTCGCAGTCGACAAGAGTGTGCCTGAGCTGTCGTACAAGTGGGCGATATACTGCACGCTGGTCGTTCCGCCATCGACCGGGTTTTCAGTTTCCGTGAACGCCCCGGATGTCTGCGTATCCTGCGTCTCGCTCCACATGTCCGTGCCGCCCATTCCCGTTATCGTCGCATAGTCCCCCGAAGTCATGCCTGTTGTGCTGTACGACAATTTGGAAGACTGCCCGCTCAACGGATTCGTCGGACTGGCAGAAAGCGTAATGGTCGGCTGGATCCACGTGACCGTTTGGGTATTCGAGGTCAAATTTGGCGGATGGTTATAGGGTGTGACATTCGGGTCCCACAATTGGGCCACAAACGTCTGCGGACCTGCCGTATTGCTCGTGTAGGTTGTCGTATAGGTTTCGGTCTGTCCCTGACTATTATCGCCGAGGGTAAAGTCAGACGTTCCAGTATATGCACCAGGTGCGACAGCTTGTCCCGTGGCTTGGTTTATAATCTCCAAAAACTCTCCACCAGGCGCTGCGCCCCCTGTTGGATTCGGTGGAACCACGACTGTGAGCGTGGTCGGAGAACCCACCCCCAAACTCGTCGGCTTTGCCGTCAGCGTCAAAGACGTAGTTGCCGGAATGGAGGATGTCCACGTCGCTGTGACTTTTGCAGTGCTTTGCGCGACACCGGACGAATTGTAGACGGTCGCAATATAATTGACCGTGGTCGTGGCTCCATATTGCGGATTTTCTGTTTCGTTATAGGAATCCGTTGCGTTGGTATCATCCGCAGCCGACCACATATGTTTCCCGCCGCCACCAGACACCGTGACATAATCGCCACTGCTCCAATTCGACACCGTATAGGAAATGGTGGACGAAGATCCCGAAGCCGTTGTCGCCGGATTTGCGGTCATGGTAATCGTGGGTGTACCGCCTGTCGATGGAGGAGGCGGTGGTGGGGTAGTTCCCGAGACCACGGTGAACGTAGTCGTGGCCGGGGTTTTCGTCATGCGATGCACACCGTCTGCGACATACTCGGTAGCTGTGTAGGTGTCTCCGACTGTGAGCGAAGACGTGCTGAAACTCGAATTCGGACTCAACTGCTCGTTGGTAAACGTACCGTGCCCGCCTTGGACCGGCTGCATGTTGATTCCGTTGATCGTGTATGATCCATTCCCCGTGACTACCCACTGCGTCTGACCCGTGGTGTTGTCCTTGATTTGCACAGCGTCGTAGTGATATCCGGCGATTCCGCTCCATAACGGAACGTTGACGTTGGACTGAAACGTGATTGGGTCGCCTTGCGTCACGACGTTCTGCTGTCCGTTGCTGTCCACTACGGTTAAGCCTGAGACGGTGGGGGGAGCAGAGGTGTAAATCGGATATGTAAACAGGTAGACTGGGTTCCCTTGATACGTTTGCCCCGTGAGCGTGGCCGTCATCGTGCCGAATTTTGCACCAGATTGCGTGACGACGGTTGCGAATGGGTCGTAGGTATAAGAGCCATTGTTCGCTTGATCGGTTGTCTGGATTTGTTGATTATGTGTTTGCAAATAATTTGTGACGTAAGAAAGATTGCCTCCAAGTCGTTGAACCCAACTTTGAACATTGGTCGATTCCGAAGGTTCCGCAATAAGCAGATACCCATTTTTGGCGTCGGCTCCGACCATATCTGCGTGCATCAAGCCCCAATTCCCTTTGCCATCTGGAGTCCCGGACCCGTTGTATACATTCGCTTGTTCTTCGGCGATGTGGATGGTTTGACCCGCTAAATTAGGATACGGTCCGGGGTTGTCAGAACTCACTTTTACATTGTCCCCACCGAGCAACGTGTACGATCCATACTGTTTTACAATCTCTCCATACGCAGACAAATCATTATTTACGGTGTATGCGAAAACTTCGGATGCAAATACGCCTCCGACTATTAGCGCCAGGGCACCTGATGCGATGGCCCATACTTTTCGTTTATGCCTCATAAATATGGAGTCCCCCTTCCAATACACTTTCATTGTCAAGTGCGAAAGGGAGATTTTTTGTTCCAATTTCGTGCGAGTTCCAGGCAGGGAATACAGCGTTGACGTATATCGTCACTGTGTTAGACTAAACATAGAAAGAGAGCCGAGGCGCGACCCTCGACTCTCAGGCACCAACGCCTTGAGCTTTCCCTGCCCGACAAGAAATGCCGGAACAAGTGCCGCCCCACAGGCGTGAACCGATGGGGGCGGCTACTTGCGTTTTACGGCAAGGATTACCACGGCCACAACGAGCGACAGCAACAACACGACAAACGACCCAAACTGGATCATCAATGTGAGTGCATTGATTACGCTCATCAGCCCCACCCCCTCCCGGTGCCGGGCAGGGAGTGTCCCCAAGGTGGTGCTTAATCTAATTCTATCATACTGATAGCAATGCGATTTTAATTGAGAGAGAAATGCTGTCCCACCCCAGCGTCCTCCGACTTAAAAAACATCGGCACACCATTCACATTTAAATACCCGATCTGAAATCCTTCGAGGTACATATTAGGATTTAAAGTCGCTGAATTGATAAACATTCCAACCGCACCCGCGTTCGGCACCTGTATAGTCTTACCGCCTCGATTGTCCTGGCTTTGCCAGCCACCATACTCCCACTGTCCATCCACAACATCCCACGCCATGTTACTCGTACTATTCGTAGTATTGGGCAACGTTAAGTCAATCGTTGTTCCCTGCACTTTGGCTGTAATTTCATCGTAATACCGTGTTTCGTCAGCAAGGTAGGACTGATAGTTGCCCTCGGATATACCATTTCCGACACCTTGGCCTCCAGTTTCGGTTAGCCACATCCCATAGTTACTGTAGAAAGGAACATGCAGATGGCTTACGCCGTTGATTACATGATCCCCCGTAAGCCACCACTGAAGATTGGATACAATCTGATTCACTTCGCCAGGTGTAATTACGCTCGACGCACTAGTCACGCCTGTACCTTGATACAACCCGTTTACATTTGCCCAAGTATACGGGTCACTCGACGCTTCATACTTCAAGTTGTATGGAATCCATTGGCCTTTCGCTGAACCAAAAGTTCCGGTAACCCCCTTCGCCTTTCCCGCCCAATCTGCCAGCCACGTCGCCACATCACCAGCTGTCGCCGGCGCGTTTGTCGGATCCACCCCGGACTGCGCCATCGTCGGGTGCGTATTCACGTCCCAGGTCGTCGCGTTAAACACGTTCCACATGGCGCTTGCCATCGCCGTCTGCGTTTCTGGCGTGGTCTTCGTCAATCGCCAATTCGTCCCGTCCCATGTGGAGGTAACGCCTAACCTGTCCAACACTTGCGACAAGTAGAAAATCGGGATGAACGTCGTCTGTTGATTCGACGCGGGATCTACAGCAACAACCTTTGGTGCAGTCTGAACGACGGTCCCGTTAATTGCAATCACCATCTGATTTGGACTGTTGGATGGACTCGACATGTTCGGCGTCATCGAACTTGGCACCGTCAGGCTCCATGTATGACTGTCCCAACTGGACTGAATCCCAAGTTGCTTCAACACCTGCATGGCGTAGAAAATTGGCATGAATGTCGTTTCCTGGCCTGATGATGGATCAAGCGCGGCGGTATGTACCGGGTTCGTCACGTCCTGGCCGTTCAGGTAGATGTGCGTCGAGCTATACTGCGTGGCCGCCTGAGCGACCGGAACCGCCGAAACGGACGCGGCAAGTGTTGAGGCCGTTGCGAAAACGGCGAGTAATTTGGACTTTTGCATTGGAATGAGACCTCCTATACGTTTCTGCTAACTCTATTGTACCTGCTTCGAATGGCCTACTTTGGGTGTTTTGCGAGCCTTTTTCGGACAGTGCAATGACAACAAAAAAACACCCATGAACCGAGTGTATACAGGTTCACGGATGTTCTTCGTTCCAGAAACGTGCGATTTTCGAACCACACTGTAACATTCCCTTAGGAATGTTGCGATATATCCAAAATGGTTTACAGCGACACGAAACGCGATATAATAAAGATGTGACCGGTATGCATCATCAGTGCACAAGTTGGGTATATTGTACAAAATCCTCTGTCAGCATAAACTGACAGAGGATTTTGTAAGGGCCTTGCAACTCACCAAGTTCGGGCCTTTAGTGGGCGGCAGTCAATCCTTCTCCGGGCCAGGAGTTTTGTCGGATTGGCTGTCCGTTTGTGTTTTTGACTCGTACTCCACATCTATTTTCCCAAATAGATGCAGCAGAATCAGACGTAGCCGGAATTTCCGCACTTTCATCATAGGTCTCTCCTCCTCGTTTCGTGACGTGGCACCGAATGGCGACAACGACACGACCCAAATGGGGAGTTGCTCGACCCCACAACCGAAGGGGGAGACCATGCAAACTTAGTGGTTGGTGTACTCATAGGTACATGCCCCTATTATACACCGGATCTGGCTCACGCTATGGTATATCATTTCCTCAAAAAACGTGCGGATGTTCTACCGTTTAGCTCAACTGTTGTCTGATTTTTTCTACCTCTTCCACGGGCAAATCCACAAACTCGGCAATTTGTTTTACATCCATGCCAGCGCTCAACATTTTGTAGGCTGCGGCCCGCGTTCCTTCCTCTCTCCCCTTTTCTCTACCTTCCTCTCTCGCACCCTCAATGTCCGATACGTAATCATGCAACGCTCGCTGCCGTTCCTCATGCAAACGTTGTGTCTCTTCGTCCAGGAGTAAAAATTCCCTTGTGGTGAATGCTTTTCGAATTGGGAGCTTTTTCATTGGATTTCGCCTCGTAGCTTTTCAATGTCCTCTATCGATAGACCTGTATATTTAGAAATCGCGACAACTGGAATTTGGTCGTCTAGCATTTGTTTGGCGACATACTTCTTCTCTTCCTCTCTCCCCTTTTCCATCCCCTTTTCCATTCCCTCTTCTCGTGCTCCCTCAATATCCGACACATAATCATGCAACGCCCGTTGCCGTTCCTCATACAAACGTCGCGCTTCTTCGTCCTGGCTCAGAAATTCAAGCGTCGTAACCGCCTTTTTAATCGCAGGTTCCTTCACGGCCAACTCCTCCAATCGTTCTTTCGTTCGAGCCGACAGAAACAGCATCCATCCTACCAAACGGCGCTCCATCCCAACGGACTGTTCCTTGAGTTTGCGTAGCTCCACTACATGAATTTCCAAATTGTCGCTTAGAACGATGTCTGAAATGTCCTCGCGTAAGTGAAATATATTATGATATCGATCGTTTTGGATATAGTCGAAGTCCAGAACATTTATCGTGACCGTCTTGTTCAGCTTGCGGTAGTTTTCACCTTCTTGCAACTGACCGGAATACATCTTTGCCCAATAGTACAAGGTACGTTTTTCGATATCACGCCGATTCCACAACTGAATCTCGACGTTGATGAATGTGCCGGATTCTGTACGTGCCCTTACATCCAGGATGGACATCTTGTCGTACAGCGCATTCTTGTCGATGAAAGGGTTTAGAATTTCGACAGTCGATACCTGCGGCTGTCCGGCTGATTCAAACACCGCGTTCAGAAAATCCACGAGTACATCCTTGTTCTCTTCCGTTCCGAAAATTCGTTTGAAAACGAAATCGACTGTGGGTCTGAGCAATTCCATCCGACCCAACTCCTTTGGCGAGTCCGACCTAATTATGTTAATTGTACATCAGCCTCATACATCTCGCCATGTACAGCGTAGTGTCGTAATCGTGGCATTCGAGTCTATATCATGAGCAGTTCCCGTACGTCTTCTTCTGTCAGGGATTGTAGCCCTTCGTCATTCGCTTGGACGACAGCATCAATCAAGTCCCGTTTGCGTTGCTGTAGTTGGTACATTTTCTCCTCGATTGTACCCTCTGTGACCATCCGAACCACCTGAACCGTACGCTTTTGGCCGATACGATGAGCTCGGTCCGCCGCTTGCTCCTCAACAGCTGGGTTCCACCATAAATCATAGAGAATCACGGTGTCCGCTCCTGTGAGGTTCAATCCGGTGCCACCGGCCTTCAGTGAAATTAGAAAAATGGGTGTGTCTCCCTCGTTAAAACGTTGACAAAGTTCCATTCGTTCTTTGGCCGGAGTTTGTCCATCCAAATAAAAACACCGCAGGTTTCGCTTTTTCATCTCGTGGTGGATGATGTCAAGCATCGATGTAAATTGTGAGAAAATAAGCATCCTCTGATTTGAGCTCAGGTATTCGTCTACCATATTCATGAGTCGTTCGAACTTTCCAGACTTGCCGTGATAATTTTCGATACATAGCGATGGGTGACAGCAGATTTGCCGCAGGCGTGTGAGACCCGCCAAAATACGAAAACGACCCTTTTGGAATCCATCGACGGTAAGGCCCTGCTGCGCCTCTTGTTGTACCCTTTCTAAGTAGGCCAGATATACTTTCTTTTGTTCGGTCGTTAACTCTGCACTTTGCAACATCTCAATTTTGTCCGGCAATTCACGGAGCACATCGCGTTTCAAACGGCGCAAAATGAATGGACGTACACGCTTGGCCACCGCCTCCGAGGACAGCCCAGAAAACGACTTTAAACCTCCGAGGAGAGTTGGGAAAATCGCATGGAAAATGGACCATAGGTCTTCAAGCGAATTCTCAACGGGTGTCCCAGTCAATGCAAAGCGGTGAGAACTACGAATGGCCATTACTGCCTGCGCGGTCTGTGTGTGATGATTTTTGATGATTTGCGCTTCGTCCAAAATGAGCGCGCTAAATTGTTGGTTTTGGTAAACATCCACGTCGCGCAAAAGAAGCGGAAACGAGGTAATCATGACATCCAACGAGTCAGATGCCTCCAGTATATTCTGGCGCTCAATCTTATCTCCCGTCACCACGACAGCCCTCAGCTCAGGTGCGAATTTTTCAATCTCGTTAAGCCAATTAAACGTAAGCGATGACGGACATACAATTAAGGCGGGTGGATGGAAGGGTGGCTCCATCGTTGATTCATGCTTTGTTCCTAGCTGTACTCGATTCGATGTTCCCTCTCTAACGTGATCCACGCGTTCCGACAATAGATATGCGATGGCCTGAATGGTTTTACCTAAGCCCATCTCATCCGCGAGAATACCGCCAAACCCATACTGGGAGAGCGTCTTCATCCACTGAAACCCAAACTTTTGGTACTCGCGTAGCGAAGCGGTGAGCCCCGCTGGCACCTCGGCTTCCAGATTGTCTGGATGACGCAGGTTATCCAGCCACCCGCGTAAGTGTTTACCGAGTTTCACAGTCGATGTCTCATGCTTGGATTCGATGAGTGGAAGAGCACGAAAGACAGGTAGACGGAATCCGACACCGGATTCGCGATGGACTTGCTCACTATCATGATGCGCACTACTTCTGCGCCGATGGTCCGCAATCTGTTGACTCGAATTTTTCAGGTCAGACGCACGGATGCCGAGGTCTTCAAGAAAATCACCCATTTGGGCGAATGCCTCGTCTGCCAACGACAAAAACGCACCGTCCCGCAGACGATGATACTTCTTTTTCTCAATCATGGATTGTAATACGCGAAGAATCTCATGTTCATCGAGATCGCCCATGTCAAATGAGATATCTAACCAATTCATCTTTGTGTCAATTTCCACACGACTGTGTGGTCGCATGATTGGAGGCTTGACCCAGGCATCGACGGATGCTGTGGCATAAACTTGCATCCACTCCCGCAGTTTTGGCAACCGTTCCAAGACAAAGCGATAAAGCGGCTCTTCACCCTGTAGAATCCATTCTGGTCCTTGTTGCTCAAAACCCGACTGCTTTAGAAATTGCAAAATGTTTTCCTCTTGCCACCGATCTCGCACGATGATCTGCTCTGCATCCGGATGAGAGGACGGCGCTGGCTTCAAGGGATCAAACGCGATGTCTCCGTAGACAAATTCCAAACGAGCCGTCAGCACATCTTTATCCGTTTGAGAACGACGCATGAGGCGACCATCCAGATACAGTTTGGCTTCGAGGGGTGTTTCCACAATCCGGTTAGCAATTTTCTTATCCACTGTTATTTGACCCATACGTTTAAGACCAGGTATCACTTCGTTCACAACCGAAGGAAGGGCATCGGTTGAAATCGGAATTTCCGCCATACCTTCGTTTTCCATAATGCGTTTCATCCCAATGATTTGTTCAAGGTCATGCGAATCTAACACATGAAAGGTGACCCCATATAGAACACAACGGTAGTTAGGGAGAACATCCATTTCCTTTAGCCCATCCACTTGCAACGAATACCCGCCTTTCTTACGGGTTGTAAGATGTGCCGTGATGGACGGAACGTGGTTTACAATTTGTAATGCTCCCGTTTGTCCAGCATGGTTAACTACGGTCGTACTTTCAAGTAACAGAGGATAAAGCAACTTCCACATGGCTGGCGAAATAAGAAGGGTCCGGTCGTCGCGGCTCGATACGTAGGATGAATAGGAGCTCACTATGTTGGAATAGAGATCCTCTTCACGCATAATTTGTTGCAACATCTCAATAATGTCTAAATCTGCCGGCCGAAAGCGATGTAAATTCGGGTCATAGGTAAACTTTGGTGTAAAGGTGTGTTGTCTGCGCTGTTCAATGACTTGGAGAAAGCCACGGATTTTCTTCACAACGTAGGTATGTTTGGGGCCAACTTTCATTTCTAGACCAATGTAGTCTCTCGAACGATAGGCGGACACATGGGGTGTGCATATAAACTCCACCTGAAGCCACTCTCGATTGTCGATCCCGGACATATCCAGGGTTGCAGTCTGTGCTTCGCGAAAAAACTGAATCAGACGGGATGTAGAGTCATTCGGTGTGCGCTGCACCGAATGCGTTGTGGATGCGGGTGAAAGTGCGTTTGAAGGAGTTGGTACCGCATGTGCCAACACGGATGCAAGCCGTGACTTCGACAACGGATGGGTGGGCGTCGTTTGCTCAGCAATCGCGAACAAGACAGCCGCTACATGTTTGCACAAATCATCTTCGTTAAAGATTGGGCATGTGCAATCGGCATCTAGGTCATCCTCGTCCAGGGTGACTTTCACCGTGTATACACGGTTGCCGCGAACTTTCGCGGTCCATGTCGATAAGAAATCCGGATCGCGATTCAGCGAAGTGACACGGCCTTGTTCGAAGTACCTTCTGCCTCGGCTATAGTATGTGGTCCCACAAAGTTCACGGATTTCACTTTTCGTAATCAAAGGTTCATTCCTCATTTTGACACTCCTGGACAATTCGTGAATAAAGTAAAAGGATTAGATCGGTGACCATGGTACGTGATCATGGCTATCACAAGCGTGACCTTCGGAATTCAGCTCTATTCCATCCATTGGCCGATTCGTAGATCAACCAGTCATGAATGTTGTCGTCCAACCCGCACGTTGGGTGAATCCGTCTCAACTTCTTCGTGCTTGATTCCGAACCATATGAGCATATAACTCCATCGTAATACGCTCTGTTCCTTCTCGTCCGCTGATGCCTTTCCATGTATCTCGGCTCCAGTCGAAACCTTTCATACTCGCAACAGATTGTTCAATGGCCAGCAAATCGACAATACCTTCTTCTTGGTTGATATCCAACAGTTGGGCGGCAACGTTCGCCAATGCATTGAGCGCAACGACTTGAGTCAGTACATAGTGTTTGCCATCCGACCACTCTGTTGGGAACACTCTTTTGACTTCCGAATAAAACGCGATGGCAATTTCCATTAGGTCTTCTTTTTTAACTTCTTGAGGGTCAACTTTCTTTGAAAGGGTTTGAATGACTCTGACCAAGTTCTGTAACGTCACACGAATACCGCGGTTCCATTGTCTAGAGCCGGTCAGAGTCGTAATTCCATAGAAGGGACTACGATCTATCGTCGCAAGCTGCGTTGCTACCCAAGCCATAGGGTCATGTTCTCGTTGCAAAAAATGTACATGTGAACTTTTAATGGGACGCGCAGATGTATTGACAACGAGAAAAGTATCAATTTCCTCTGAATCATCCAAATTGTGTATCGCGCAGAATGGAATGCGGACTTCGGTCGAAAATTCATGAAGATAACGCTTGATCCCTTCGATACGATGTTGACCGTCGATGATGGAGGCTGGACCTGTACATATTAAAGCACCCATGTCACTTCCTGGACTGTCGGGTACATACTCCCAATTTCCACCTGCGTTCAATAAAATAGGAGGCAAAATGATGGCCTGCTGACGTGAAAGATATTTAGCCAGAGATTTGGTACGGGCCCTACTCACCGGTCTTTGATAACCGAATCCGTCGTCTTCATCAAATGGTTTTACTTTTAATAGCCGCTCAATGTGGGCTGGATTTAAAAAACCTACATACTGAATCATGCCGTTAACACAAGTGCGGGAAACGCAATTAATTCGTATAGAAAAATCGGGATCACGACTCATATTTTATTCTCCTCAAAAATGTTGGTGACTTGATTTTATCACAGACGACGTCTAGTGAACGGTTCGGCTCCTTAACCCAGATCCGGTTACTCAATTCATTGACATCCTCACCGCCCTAAAGGACGGTGAGGATGTCAAATTTCCAACAGTTTGTTCATCAATGGACTAAGGTTGTAGACCAGAGAACCGTATTTTTGCGTTCGTTGATTGCGCCGACGCCCCACGATCAAGAATCCCTTAGATTGCAGGGAAGTCGTCAGATTCCGGACTTGCCGAACACTGAGCCCGAGGTTTTGAGCGAGTGTCTCCTGTTCAGGGTAAGGATCGCGCGCGTCGTGCTTATACGAAAGCAAGACGCAAAGGAGTCCCCATTCGTTGTGGTCAATTCCAAGTTTGCGGTAGTTGCGAAGGAGAATATTGGGTATCGCGGTGAAACCTTCGTCCAAGAGACGCGAACCCCAGATCATCTCAATGCGAGTCGTCTGATTCGTGGCCGTCGATTGAATGGTGAATGCTCCAGAAATATGTGCCATAAGTGGCTCGTAATGGCAAAAAAAGGTTGCATCGAACGAAGCGTTTATGCTACAATTTTTTCGCGAGGTTGTTGCACAAACACTTATACCGATTTGCCGGGCTTGCAGTGATCGGACGCTGCAAGCCTTTTTTACGAGTTTTTCACCTCCTAGTTTTGCAATGCGATCGTGAAAGGAAATATATTGCTTTCACCATACTACAGGCGACACTTTTTTGCTAGATTCGACAAAAAAATCCGAAAATGAAGGAGTCACGCCCATGCCCGAGATTCCGCCCGTTCACACGCAAGACGCTTTCCTCACCGAAATGCGCGACAAAAAGGCACCCCTTATTATTTTTCTGGTCAACGGCTTTCAGATTCGCGGGACCATTGAGACGTTCGACCCGTATGTCGTGATCGTCCGTTCTGAAGACAAACAACAAGTCGTATACAAGCACGCCATCTCAACAATGGTCCCTTTGTTCCCGGGAACGAGCCGAGATGGAGGACATCGGCCCGAGAAGCGCTAAACTACGTTCCCAACACCACTCGCCACGTATCGGACACTTGGTCCGGTCCGTCGACCGCTTTCCCTGTGACCACTGCCAGTGCCTGTTCCGCGACGTACGGACACGACGCCACGGTTGCACCCGGCCAGGCGCGGCCGTACTCTTCCAGTTCCACCGGTAACACTCGCGGCACGGAATTGACGACGACCAATCGTGTTTGAATGTCGCGAACGTGATCGGCTTTCACCACATCGGGCGGAATCACCAATACATCCACAGGTTCCACCAGGTTCCTCACGTCGTCCAACGAGACATCCAGAATCACCACGTCCGTATCGAGTTCTTGAAGCATCGGACGAACCACCCGAAGGCTTGGCCCGCGTTCGTCCGAATGCGCAGGTAAAATACGTAAGCTGTCGTAAGGCATCCAACGACGTTCCGGGATTTTCTTTGCCCCAAGCTGCTGTGCGCCCCGGTCTCCCACAGGCCCATTCAGCCACTTCGTATAGACTGGACGCTGGGACAACTCAATGAGGGTGACTCGTCCTACTTTCGAGTAAGACAGAGCCAGATGCAGCGCTACGAACGACACCCCGGCCCCCGGCAATCCAGTGACCGTGACCACTTTCGTCTGGGGTTTCGTTCCTTCCCAATGCGTCTTTCCAAACCCCAATCGAAATGGACGTTCCTGGGTTGTTTTTGATTCTTGAGAAGTGGACTCCACTTTGGTGATTTCGTCCTTTTCTTTCCGCCACGTCAGCGTCGGACGGTGTAATGAGTAGGAACCGGAACGGACGATGGGATCTTTTCCCGCCATCCAATGCGCCACATCCGCATACGTGGCCGGTTCAAAGACTCGGGCCACGATGTCTTCGAGATGAATCACATCGGACAGCAACAAATCATAAATGCCCCGACTAATGAAGGCCGGAATCCATTTGTCATCCTGCGGTCTCGCTTCTCCAATGTAAATTACGCGAACATCCCTTTTACGCAAATCGTCCATCACATCCATGAACGCGTGATCCCCGGCACCGCTCATGGGAATCCGGTCGCTGACCATCACGATATCCCCGGCATGTAAGTCAACGACCGTGAGCGCCTGGAGATACGACACGGATTCCACCTGAAAATCAGACGGCAACTGAATTTTCAAGGCATCATCGAGATCGTCCATACCGGTAGCCAAAATAATCCGCGTCATACCCTTTTCCCCTCCGTTTTTTTCTAATAGCCCTGATAGGGCAAGTTGTTGCCGATTCCGTTAATGCTCAACGGTGTGTGGTACTTTTCTTGAAGATACCGCAAAGCCGCAGAAATGTTATCCACCGGATTCCAAATATTCATATGCCCGGGCACGGCGAACTCCTGGAACGTGCTCGGCATGGTCTGCATAATCCCTTGTGCGTGTTCGTATAAGCCCGGTGCGTAGTATACGGCTTGCGGATTGACCTCTAAGGGGTTCCCTCCGGATTCATCCGAGATGATCGTGAAAATGTACGGAGCCCAAGATGACGGAATGCCGTAAACTGCGTCAATTTGCAGTGCCTGTTGAATCCACTGTTTGACTTGCGCCGGTTTGGCTACATGACCACTTCCGGGAGTGGGCGTGGAAAGAACCGCCGGACTGCCGAATATCGGTCCCCACTGCATCACTTTGGGATCCAACAGATACGCAAATTCATCTCCGGCTTTGTACTGTGCCCACTGCATGGAGTAAATCGCGTCGAACCATAACGGATCAACGTCTGTTTTCTGAAACCCGTACTGCTTAGCCGCCGCATAGAATCTGCGATGGTCATACACCATGTTCTCCCCGGTCATCCACGGCTCAATCGTTTCGGTTCCCACACCCCCAGGAAATCCGCCGAGGATTTTCGTGCCCCAAGTACTCGTGAAACCCCCATTCCAAACCACGGCCTTACGTAACTCCCAGACGGTAAAGTACGTAATCTGAGTGGCAATCACCTGTTCTGGTCCATACTTGGTTTGGACCGTTGTCCAATACTTGTGAATGGTCTCCCCTTGCCCTTTGACCCACGTATATTTGGGCTTGACCAAATTGTAGTAATCCTGTGCCCGTCCGGTTTCATTGGGCTTCGTATAGTTGTCGATAAACTTCCCCATGGTCAAAAGGACACTGGCCGGCAAATTCAACTGGTACGAGCGAACAATGGCTTGCTGTTTGGCGTTGAGTCCATTGGCCCATTGATTGGCCGTAGTCGTGTACTCTTGCTGGATCTGTTGATTGACTTTGGCCCAATGCGCTTGCGTTCCCGACAGATGGACACCCGAAAACGAACCCAGGAAAAACGACCCGCTCACATTCACAATGACGGCAATCAAGACAAAGGCCAGTAAAGCCGGCCCGCCCAAACTCACGACAAGGCCGATTCCCCAAAGCACCAGTTTCCAAGCCGCTTGCCGAGCCATCTTTGCCGCCAGGTGTTGGAGCACTTGCCGGGACCGTTCGCCCGTACGAGTCATGTCCGCCGTTCCCTTTTCGCATAAGGAGCTTGTCCAAGATCCGACAGGCCCTTTCGCTGGGCGCGAGCTTGTGCGACTTGCACCATCCGCGGCGAACGCCGCTCTCTCTCGGCGTACCATCCCATATTGATTTTGGCAATGGCATTTTGCGAGGTCACGACGCGCTGTTCCCCACGCGCCGTCCTGTTTTGGGCTTGTGTCATCTGGGACTTACGAATTCCGAATTGTTCTTCCGCCGACTGATGACGCCCCAAAGCCACGTCGTATTGGGATTGAACCTGCTGAAACGCAGGCGTATTCGTTTGCCCATTGGCGCGGTATCCGTCCAGGATCATACCCAGACCCTCGACTTCCTGATGACTTTGGTCGTACTCCACTTTGGCTCGGACGTACTCCGGCTGCAAGGCCCGTTGCAGCGTTTGTCCTTGTTCGATCCACTGCAGTCCTTCTTCCATCAGCCCCTGGTGTTGACCCACTTGACCGAGGTCTGATAAGGCCAACGGATCGCTTTTTTCGGCCGCATCCATCAACTGCTTGCTCGGGAGGTAACTGTCGCGAATCATCTGATGCTCGGCATCCTGTTCTCTTTGCCCGCCAAATTCCTGTGCGGCCACGCCAAGCCATGAATGAGCTCCACCCGCGTATCCTTTTTGTCCGGTCAACTTGTGTTTCGCGTCGGCTGTAAACCGCTCTTTCGCCCCCTGAGCAAATGCCCCCACCAGGCCTCCAGGTGTTTTCGAAGCGTTGAGTTTTCCCAACTCTTCGACTTTGCTTTGGGCGGATGGACGCAGTTGCGTATGCGCCCCATGTCGCAAACTTTGGGCATCGAACAACCCGGACGTACCGCTGGACGTACCGCTCGTCCCCGTGGAGTTCATACCCGGTCCAAACGACATCGACGACGTGCTTCCCATCCCCGTGGATGAACTTCCAGACATGCCAGCATTGGACTCCGTACCGGTTCCAGGAGCTGCACCGCCGCCCATCGTAAACCCTTTGGGTCCATCCATGCGCGGACCTTGGTCTGGAGGCAACGCCTGGATATCCGGAGGGTTGAGGGCTTTGAGGTCTGGCGTGATTCGTTGTTTCATCCCGCCCAGAATTCCTCCTTCGGAACCAAACACACTGCCGTTTTCCTTGGCGTATTTATGCGCTGCCGCAAGTCCACCCATAGCCGCCGCCCCGGTCATTCCCACCCCGGTTTTGACCATGCCTTTCCCGCCTCGAAAGAGGCTCTTCCCAACCGCCATTCCGGCTCCTTCCATCAGCCCCGAGACCAACGCCCCCGGACCGTGACCACCGCCGCCTGGGAACAAATGATCCAAAAAGGATTTCACGATCTTGTGGGATTGCAGCACCAAAATCATGGCAATCACGGTAATGAGAAAATCTAAAAATCCTCCGTTCGAGATGTTGGGTGTCGTCGGTGTCGGCGTCGTTTGGGTCGTGCTGGACCTTGTGCCGGGAACCGACCCAAACCGCCCTGTCGCATAGGGACTTGAAAGGACGGAGGACGTTCCGCTTGACGTTCCAGCGGATGTGCTTGGCCCCTGGGCGAGGGCGGAACTCAAACCTTGGTAACTATTGGACACGGGTTCTTCCCTCCTTTAGATTCCGATGAACACCTGAGCAACCAGCAGAAACAATGAAGCGACAAAGGGAATCAATAAGTAGGCGACGACTTCTTTCCACCAGTGGACCGCTAGGTCCGGCTTTTTTCCCGTGACCAACCCGATGTAAAACAGCGGCATCAATGTAATCAACAACCCCAACACCACCCGCCGCCACTGGTACACGACCCACGTCGCAAAATTGACGATGCTGTAGATCAGATCAAACAACGAATTGGCGACCGACGCCCCGCTGAGCAGTTTAATTTTCGTATACATCGAAGCCGTACCTGGGCTTTGCCCAAACAACGTGTCGAGCATCGTATTTTGGGCGAGTTGGCTGGTATGTACCTTCATCAGTTGCAAAATGTACTGCGTCAGGTCGGAGACCCCGGCATTGGCTAACCCTAATAGATAGGGAGTCAGCCCCATGAGTAACCCCGTGAGCAACACGCTTTTCAACAGCGCCACCGTCCGCTCTTTGGCCACAGCGGAGCTAGGCGCATTTTGAATCTGGATGCCTTGGAGCACAAACGAGATGAGCGCGGCCACGCCAATGAGAAAATACAAGCTGTGTTGGACGTACATCATGGCACTCCAGGTTTGCGGCGCGAAAATCCCCATCACATCCCCGTTGCTGGACGTTTGGATATTCAATCGAACCATGGCGCTCGGTCCGGTGAACCCGGTTAATGCCCAAAACACCATCGCAAACAGACTCAAAATATCGGCTAAGGAGGAAAACACCATGCTTTCGACCCATCCGCCTAAACCGGAGTTGTTGTTGTACCCCGGTAAAGTCGGAATTGGCTGCTGTCCAAAATTGACAGTCGGCGTGTTCGCACTGGAACTTCTCGGCAACATCAAAGACGCCTCGTAACCAATCATGTGCGCCAAAAAATACGTCGACAGCGCCACGACGGTTCCGAGCACAATCCATTTCACGCGCCCGAGTGCGTCTGCCTTGCGCTGAGGAGAAGTTGCGATGACTCCGATTCCAGCTAAAGACAACTGCACCATCGCAAATCCGCCCGCCGCCGCGGTCAACAACAACAACACAAAGTGAAGCCAGGGAAGGACATAGGTGTTCAAGTCCCTCACCCCCCTTTTTCAGCCCGGACTTTTTTCGTGTCCCACAACCGGTCTTCCCACAGAGTCGCCTGATAGGATGAGTAGACAATTTCCCCGCCGACATCCCAGCGCACCACACCGGGTTCGGCGTCATACAGGTGTCTTAATTCGTGATCGGCGAGACTGAACATGTTCTTGAGCATCGGTCCATCCAGCTCCTCTTGTTTCAGCAACAGCTTGGTGGCCGAATTGCGGATGATGCTCGCCCCATATTTACTGTCCGCGAAAACCCGAAACTGTTGGCTTGCGGCGACCGCTGACCCTCCACGTTTGCGAATCCGGGTAAAGGCGTAGTCCAAGAACATGGCCGCGAATTCTCCACCGACCGTTCCCTCGCGGTTTTCCAAGGCTTTTTGCGCTTCATCCACGATCACGCGTTTTTTCTGCGTGGGGTTTTTCTTGATAAAGCGCTCCACGATCCATTCCAACGCGACATATTGACCGAGTTTTCTCAGGTCACTGTTGTCGGAAAGTTTGGAGAGGTCAAACACGATAATTGGCGCTTTGGCGAGGGTTAACGTGGACTGGCAGTCGAACAGTCCTAAGGTGCGCCCTGCCGTCACACGTTCCAGCCGTGCAGCCAATTGCTCGTAGCGAGAATCCTTTTCCGCCACCTGACGAAGCTTGGCATAAAAGTCACTGAACTGGGGCTGCCTGCGCCGTGTTCGCATCTCCAGGCGGTTGCCACGCAATTGACGTTTGGTCTCATATAAACTGCTGGCATCCTCGGTAAATCCAAAATCCTTCCGGTACAAGTCATGCCACAGTTGGTCGATGAGCGCCGTTTCCAGACTGTTTAATGGGTCATCGCCCGTCAGAGACGCCGCATACTTGGTAAACTGCGTCATCTCTTCGACTTTCTCGGAGACATCCACACGCGTGCGTTTCTGCCCAGTTTTCTCGTCCAAGTACTCTTCTTCTTCCAACTCGCAAGGGTTGATTTTATCCGACGTGTTGTAGTTAATCGTGACTACAGCGCCGCCCAATGCCTTGGCGACATCGACGTACTCCCCTTCCCAATCGACAATGGCCGTTTGAATGTCATGGAGGAGTGAATGAGAGACAATTCCCTTGAGGGCATACGATTTCCCCGATCCACTGATTCCGGCGATAAACATGTTCGCATTGGTTAAACCAGGCTGCCATGCGTCGTAAAACATGGGCGCCTTGGAAACGAGGTCAAACCCCACTAAAGGACCCCGCTTATGCGAAAACTGACTGGACACGAAGGGAAACATATTGGCCACATACGACCCAAACACTTCCATGGGATACCGCAGTTTGTTCATCCCCAGGGGGGCGACCGACAACAATCCTTCCTGTTGCAAGTCGGCCGCATCGATCAGTTGATAACCCCGTCCGGCCTCCCGCTCCAGCACGGCGCAGGCTCGTTCCAACTCGGCGAGGCTGTCGGCGGAGACTGTGAGGATGACGCTGAGGTAGTACATTTTCTCTTCGCCGCTTTGCAGGGCCATGCGAAGCGCATCCATGTTGGCAATCTCTTGACGATGGATGGACACCCGATCGGTTTTATCCGCTTTGATATCGAGGCTGATTTGAGCCTCCAGACTGGAAATCGACTGCGTGAGTTTGCGAATCTGCCGGGCAGAGTCGGCCGGTTCCACATGCACGGATACGTCGACGTCCGCCCCAAATCCGAAAAACTGGTTGAGGAATCCAAAGTGCACTCGATTGGGCAGTCGGGTCACAAAATACGAACGTCGGAAGTTATGAGGAGCAATCTTCACATGGTCGGTCTTAAATTCCGCCTGACTCGCCGTGGCAACGATGTCTTGGAGTGTGGGCGCATATTCTCCCCAAACTTCCGTCCGTTCCTGCGATTGAGATGGCTTTTTGGCTTTCTGACCTCGCTTCGTTGAGCTTGTGGAACGGGTTTTAAACAGGGTTTTAAACATGCCATTTCACCTCATCTTCCCCCACCAGGTACTCCCTCAAGCTGTCATGGGTAACGGCATCCCGCGCCCGGGCATGAAGACGGTCCCGATTCCAAAAAAACTGAAACGACTCAATGGTTTCCTCTGCAGACATTAATTTCGGAGTAACCCGGCAATGGGTAAGCCCCGACAAGGCGTTGTCCGTTTCCTGATGCAGCGTGCGTCGCAATTCACCCACGTCGCGTTCTCCAAGAAGTCCTGCGTCCGCCGTGGTCACAAACAAATTCTCTCGAATCGTCCGTTGCCGGTTGCCTTGTTCCACGAGATGAGCTTCCACGTGACGACCATACTCGAGCAATCGGTCACTTTCCCATTTCTCAGCCGTCGCCTGGTACGTTTGGGAAAAATATTGGCGGTAATCCGTCAAGTCCATGCGTCGTCCCCGGACAATAAACTGAATCGGTTGGCGAAACATCTCCAACATGTTCCGGAAGTGTTCGCGAATCGACCGACCTTCCGCATCCGACAACGCATAAGGATTGACATTGCCGACCTGAATCAGGCGACGGTAGGCATCGTTGGTTAATACCAGTTCGCCGGTGGATTCCACCTGATCAATCGGCAAGAACTCTTGAATCGGGCGAACCTTGGTCTCCTTCTTATTTTTTTTGGGTGCCGGCTCCGCCCCCGTTTGTTCCCGACGTCGCCGCTTCGACTTGTTCCGTTCTCGCGATACGGTGATCGCAATGGTTCCGACAAAAACCACCGCACCCACGGAGACGACGATCAATGTGTTGAGTGTCATACGAAAGTCCTCCTTACGCCGGTGCTTTTTCCCATCTACTTTTGCTGTTCCTGGATGGCTTCTTCCACCTCGCGCATCCAAGCGGTGATGACTGCATGATTCTTTTGTTGCCGGTAATCTCGGTCAAAACGAAACACTTGCGGTCGGAACCGAAACCGGAGCTTTCGATACAGCCATGTCATCGCGTTGATTTTTCGTTTCGGAATGGGAATCAAAGCGAGAATCAGACCTGGAACAAGCCCTGAGGCCGCCAGAATCAGCGGGAGGGCGTGGGGGCCGGAAATGAACCAGCCCGCCAACAAGAGCACGACAGCAAGGGGAGAGAACACCAAGGCTCCGAGTCCCATCGAAGCCATGTGTTTCGTCGTGATAGGACCCATGATCCGCATTCCTTGCGTAACTACCTCAATGTATCCTTCTTCTTCCATACATTGACCCTCCTAGGACCTTACGAGAAGGTGCCCGCGAAAAAGGCAGCGACCGCAGTGATGAATCCGGCTGCTAGGGCAATGACCAATCCGATCACCGCATTTTTGATCCGTTCCATGCCCTCCTGCTTTTTCATGGCCCCCCCATGAATCATGGTGATACCGCCCCACACAATGAAGATCATTCCAAACCCGGCCGCTGCAGCTGTGATGATCGCGAAACCATCCTGGGTGACCGTGGCAATCTTGGTGATAATCCCATTTTGTGTGAGGGCTTGTCCTCCCGTGACCGAGTAAAATCCCTGTAATGCGTTGCTGGGCGTGTTGCTTGCGGCAAACGCCTGAATCCGCAATCCCCATAGAAGGACCAACCCAGCGAGAAAGCCGATCCAAACCTTGAACCCTGACCAATGACGCTGAAACCATGTCCAAGACATGAATAAAAACCCTCCCTACTCCTCATCCGCAGACGGTGTTAAATATGGCTCAGAAATGCCAGGAAGCTAAAATACACTTGGGGTAAAAGCACGACAATGATCTCCGAAAGGAAAACTCCCAGAACCACCCGCTTGGCCCAACTCGCCGCCGTAGTGGCATGAAACTTCCATGCCACCATCCACACCAACCCCGCAATGACCAAAAACATGCCCCCATACGTCAGCGCAAACGACGACACATCCTGGTACACGAGCGCGATGAATTGATTGAGTTTTCCTAAAGACCCGCCAATATTGATGGGATGTATCCCCATGCTCGACAGGGCATTAAGACCGGCGTTCTGGGCGTTTGGAATGTTGATTGGAGATTGGATTACCCCGTTTTGTACAGCCACGTTTTCACCTCCCTTTAGGTCTACTGTGAAGAAAAAACGCTGGATTTCTGTGCCGATTTTGTGCGGATTTTCGGTTCTGGACATGAAAAAAACCCTTGCTGGCGGCAAGGGCTGAATCACGTTGGCAGGATCAAACCGTGAGTTTTTCGATTTCTGCAAACACTTCATCCCGAGTAATGATCGCTGTTTCTCCTCGAACTCGCTTTTGAATCTCGATGTACTTCAGCTTCTCCACGAGCGCCTTTAAGGTGGCGCCGGTTTGACCCTTCAGTGCCAGGCCAATCTCCACAGCGTACACATCGTCGGCCAAGTGAAGCGGAGACGCCCACTGGTGAAACATGTTCCACAGAGCTTTTTCGTCCGGAGCCGGAACTTCAATCTGGGTTCCAAACCGTCCCCCCCGTAGCAGGGCTTCATCGAGTGCCTCCAATCGATTCGTTGCCCCAATCACAAAGACGCCTTCCCTCTTTTCAAACCCATCCATTTCCGTCAGCAGTTGCGTCAGTTGACTGTCGTGGTAGGGGTGGGAACTTCCGCGCCTCGACCCAATCGAATCCATCTCGTCAATGAAGATAATCGCCGGGGCGTGTTCTTTGGCTTCCTGGAATAACGCCGCGATGTTCTGTTCGGTTGCTCCGACGAGTGTGGCATTTAGGTCGGAAGGGCGTACCGCAATGAAGTACAATCCCAGGTGCTCTGCCACAGCCCGAGCCAATTCGGTCTTTCCCGTGCCAGGCGGTCCGTACAAGAGAATTCCCGCATTCATCGACGCGTCGTACTCCCGCATCAGTTTCGGGTTCTCCAGCGGAATCTGAATCGAACGCTCAATTTCCGCAAGCACCTCCTGCATCCCGAAAATGCGTTCTAAAGCATGTTCATGCGGAGAATATGGCTTCCCCAAGGGACGCCAGTTTACTCGGCCGTTGGCCATATTATTTTCTTGTTCCCGTTGACGTTGCGATGTTTGCCACTCCTCCTGGTAACGGGCCTGAGTCTGCGCTTGGTTGCGTTCAAAAAACTCCTGAACGCTTTCCCGATCCCAGCGTCGGGGCGAGGCGTCTCTCCCCTGAACATGACCCTTTAAAACCGGGGACTTCTTAGGTAATACATGTGGCGCCAAAAACGGCATATGAAACTTTTTGGCCGCCCATTCTCGACGTTCGCGAGCCCTTGCCTGAGTTTTAAGAATCCACTGGTCTCCCCCTCGTTGGATCCGGCGACGCAACGTGGTTTTCAGTTGCAACTTCCCAAGCCATAAAAACCATTGCGGTGGTCCAATCGACAGGAAACTGGTGATTCCCCAAAACACCAAGTACAAAAGCACCCACGGAAACACGGTTAACATCGGGTGAAAGGCATGTTGCAACGTGAAGCCGGGTACCGCTTGTCCAAGCAGGTTCGGAATCGTATGAAACAAAATTATCACGGCCAGGACCGGGGAAACAAAGCGATAGAGAAACAAGATTAGACGGCCGTAATTGAACACGAACAACGACCCAATGAGCGGCAATGCCGACGTCCCCAAGGCCATCAGACCCATGAGGCCATACAACTCCAGTGCTTTTACGGTGGACATGATCGTTCATCCTTTCCGGATTGATTTTGATAGTTTCATACTACCGGATTATTCTGGATGAATTTCGTAGATTTCACCTGAATTTTGTAGGCTTCAAGGCATAGTGAACCGTTATTCGACAGGGTATTGCCGAATTGCAGTTTTTGGGCCATATTTTGTAGGTTCAATTATCGGCTCTTCGGTTGATCCATGGCTCAACCTTATAACCTTCAAATAACCTCGTATTCTCAGTAAGTAGCCGACTGGGTCCAATCGATCATTGTCTCAACATATCCAAAGGCTTCGTCAAACAACGACAGTTGTGCAGGATCTTCCTTCACCTTTCTGCGCTTTCGCGGCTTCTTCGACCTCTCAACGGATGGAACGTTCTGTTTTGTTTCCTCATCAGCCGCTTGTTGGACTAAAAACTGTTCAAACGTAGCTCTCGCGCTTTCCGTCAGTTTCCATTTCTCTCGCATGACAATTTCCGCCACAATTTCATAGGCTTTCGTCAAATCTTTTCGCACTGTGGAATCATCGACATGCAATAACTGAGGTTTGTTGGTATCTTTATTCCGATGCTTGTACCCCGCGTTGTCTACATAGGTCCACTTCGCCGCAAGATACACCCGTTCGGGCATATTTTGTTTTAGGTGGCTCAAGAAATTTTTTTGAATGTCTTTCAGAAATTGTAACTCCGTGTATTCTTCCTCGGAGAGAGGAATCAGCCTCTTGGTCATATTCCGAATGTCGACCGAGTACTGTTCAAGGACTTGCATCCACGTTTTTCCTAGTTTCCGTCGAACCTGACTGGCTGGAGCGTTCTGGCTTTGCAAGAAACTCACTTGGATCCCATTGGACATCTCCCCCATTTCAAAAGAGGAGACTAAAATTCCAATTTCCTGACCTTCGTGTTCAAAAATACGCACATCCACTTTGAATTCTCTGGCATACGTCGAAATTTTTTGTGCATAATCAGCGGCCTTTGAGTATTCACGAAACTTGAGTGCTTCCTCAAAATGAACGAAGGGAGCGCATATCACATAAACAGGGTAAGTCCATTTCGACGCTTCGGCTTCGGAAAGTGTTTCATCCGTCACTTTATCTAAGTCTTCCGGTAAATTAGTCACGTTTCTCAACCCTTCCCCAAATGATAAATTGACCAGATGGCAGAGCTACATGAACAACACAGCAACCATCAACACTGTACATAACCCACCGATCCAATGGTCCATGACGCTTCCCGTTCTCACCCACCGCATACCCTGTCGTTTGGAATACGGCCATACCAACGGAATTCCACCCGCAATGGCGTCTGCAACTAAGTGGAGGAAGTATCCCAACCCTGCGGCATCGGCCAGCCAGGGTAAATGTGTGCGGATTCCCACTTGGACCAAGATCACCCCAGCCATGGCCAAACCAATCAGCGAATGCGTAAACGTTCGATGAGGTGAAAACGCCGTGACCGAAAGCCAGACCGCCATGAGCACGGCAACCTCAAACCATGACCGGTGCGTCAGCCCCCATCCAAGGACACCCGCTGCAAGAAGTAGCAAAGAACTCTTTCGCATCCATTCGGCATGACTGGTTACCGCGAGCAACGTAACCAGAGAAACCCCAAGGGCTGCAGGTGAATCCCAAAGATGGAGTGCTCCGAGCAACCCAAGAATCGCAAGAAGCGTCGCTACTTTTCCGACCCGCTCAATCCGACGTGTCATGAGTGCGTCCTTTTGGTCCAGATCGGGTAGGATTCCACCGAGTGCACCCGCCACGATACCGGCTGTGATTTGTTCCACCAAAGTCAAGGCGCCATACCCTGCGTGGGTCATCATGGTATGGGCATTTGTCTCATGCAACCACAACGGAACGATGAGCGCAGCTCCCAATGCACCTACGGCCATATGCGTACGTCCGAGCACGTCCAACACCTCACAAATTATCTATGTTTAAACATTAACACTGTTTTTTGGCACAAAACTATCAATCCACTATCACTTTTCAGCGTAAGTCGACAGGAAGTAGTGAGATTTGATTCGATTCGACATATTCGGAGGGAATGCGGTGTAGAGATTCAGTGGGCGCAGCGATACAATTGGAGTCGTTTTTCGGAAGCATCCAAAACTTGTTGAACGATCTCAAGTTCGGCTAGAGCCTGCTCATAGGCAGGACTAAACGGGTCTGCAAAGGTGTCCTCCGCCAACTCCCGATATCGGGCCGACAACCCTTTCAACACGGCGCGCAGTCGTTCCACTTCAGACACCAGACATGAAATGTCTCTGGACACGGGCGAAGCCAGATTCGATTTCACGGTGCGTTGATTCATCTGACGTTGCTTTCTCAAAGTGAGTCGAATGTCTTTTATCGCATCCCTGACGAATTCACTGGGATCGGCCATCACATCTTCCTCTTTCCCGTAGCTCCACAGATTATTGCGCTCTTCGATGCTGCTGTGCGGACTTGCGTAGAGCGGCCACCATGTTTTCATATTTGCGCTTGGTTTCTGGGGTCTCCCATACTTTTCGCCACTTGTCCGGCTGGAATGCGGCAACTGCTTTTCGGACCTGGACATTGGCGAAACGCCGATTGAGTGCATCACTCGCCATCCCTCGAGTCCACGTTTCATCATGTGCAATCTGAAACTTGTCCAGCAATGTAGCTTGAGCTTTGGACATCGGCGCGGTTCTCCAGTCGGCATCCTTCTGAATGACCTTGCTCTCTAAAAGCTCCAAATATCCCTCGACAATGCCCTGCGCATATTCCAACGGTAACGCTTTGTCATGCAAGGGGAGATACCGAGACCCCGTCAGTTCCAGCACCGGCCACCAGTTCGTTCCTTCTACAATCAGATACGCCCAATGTCCGTCTCCGTAAGAAATGGCAAAGTGGTTTTGGACGCGTTCCCACCGAAAACGGGTTCGATTCGCAAACAGGTTAATGGACTCCACAAACTGCTCCTGCTGTTCCAAAGCGGCCAGACGTTTCAGCCATTCCGCGACACTCTCTTCCGTCATCAGGCTCTGTGCTTCGTTCTCTGGCTCTACATCTTGAACCTTGGCTCCAGAGGCGAAAGACTTCTTCTGTGGCTTTCGTTTTGTTTGCGTCTTCATGAGTCGCGCAAAAGTCTGGAGATTCTTGTCGTCACTCGCGCCCGTCAAATCCAGAATTAACGCTTCACTCTTCCCTGGGTGCAGCCGTAAGGCTCGTCTCACCATCTGCGTGTAGAGGCTTTGGCTTTTCGTGGGCCGGGCAATCACGACGCAATCTACATCCGGTTGGTCAAAACCTTCCGTGAGAATCTGGCAGTTGACCAAAATCCGAATTTTGTCCGCAGCGAAGTCTGCAAGGATTTTTGCGCGTTCTTCCGCCTTCATGCCTCCGTCAATCGCCGCCGCTTTGTATCCAGCCAGCTTAAACCGTTGGGCTAAGGCGTTGGCATGCTTTACGTCTACGGCGAACACGATGGACTTGCGATGCTTTGCGTTCACCGTGACCGCCTCCACCACAGCATTTAAGGCGATGTCGTGGTTCATCGCGAGGGAAAGGTCCTGGACGTTGTAATCGCCGGCACTCGTACGCACCTGTTTTAACTCCAGATTGGGAACGTCCACTTTTTTCCCACGTACATTCGTGAGGTATCCGTCCATGATCATCTGCAAAATCGTTCGTTCGTAAGTCAGGTGTTCAAAGATGTCGCCCAGTTCCGTTTTGTCGGAGCGAAATGGGGTTGCTGTAACCCCGAGTAACGGCGGTCCATCCTCTTTGAACACACCGAGATGTTCCAGGACACGAAGTGCCCCTTCCGCTCTGGCATGATGACTTTCATCGTAAATGACTAATCCGGGCTCACGGATGGAACGACCGGCCACCAGTGTTTGCGTGGAAGCTAGAATTACCTGCGCTAATTGCTCATTCCGTTCCGCCTGTACACGTCCGGTTATCACGTGAGGCCAAACCATATAAATCTTTGCCTCGGCCTGTTCAAGCAGTTCGGTTCGGTGTGCCAAAACTAGGATTGGTTTTTCTGAATGGACCGTTTCATAGAATCGTTTTGCCACAGACCCAAATACCACGGTTTTCCCCGATCCAGTAGGAAGCGTGATAAGTTGGCGACGATGTTGAGGCAACGCATTAAAAAATGCATCTACAGCTTCTTTCTGGTAAGGTCGGAGCTGAATTTCCAAGCATCTCACCTCACAACTCATAATGGTTCTCCATCCATTGTGCAACATTACAAGCCTATGGAATGTTCCGTTTTTACACCGATTTTTCATTCACGCAACAGAACGTTCAGTTCCATAGGTGTTAACTTTTGAATGCCGAAATATCCAAGACTTCTGGTAAGTCGTTTTTTAAGCCGATACAGTGTAGCAATGGATACATTGATTTTCTTAGCTGCAATCGTGTCTAATTGCTTGTCTACAATGATGATTTTGAACAACTGCCCGGCGTCGATGTCTGGATGGAACTCGTTCTCCTTGACAAATTCCATGAGCCAATCCACCTTCTCGACATGTCGCTTCAGTATCCCCAGTCGCTGGGAGTCAGACTCCCGGCGTGCGTTGTGTTTCTCAATCCTATAAATCTCTCGTCGCCAACGTCGATAATTGTCCACAAGTTTCCGTCCGATGACTTCGACGTTCTGCTCTTGTCTGGTGCTATTTAATGCACCAGGAAACAGAACCGTCTGAGCGAAGTCTTGTCCACTATGGAGCGGGATCCATACGCCATCGTTTTGCCACACCTCGTAGTCTGGTAACTCCAGGCCGAACAACTGGTGAAATTTCTGGGCCATTTCCAAAAATCGTTCTGGAGTCTCGCATGAATCAAATTCTGTTTTGCGATTTAGACAGAAAACCCCATAGTGATACGGATACATTGCACCCTCACCCCTCTTTGGCGTTCTCTGTCTATGTCATTTACTCGTTTGGGAATAAACGATAGAACGCCTCATACCTTTCGTCATGTACAACCGCCGTTGCAGAATTCATAGCGGTCTTTGTTTTTATCCTAGAGGATGCAGAGACTGCGCGTTGTCTGTTTTCCACACGATTTTTGAAATCAAGGGTTTGAACAACCTCTTCGTTTTTAACGATCTCCTTGGCCCATTCATCTTTGAGGATTTCTGCGACGTAGCTAAATCCGCGAATTCGTTTCCTGCTTTCGGTTATCATTTCAAAGACACTGTCAATTCCTTTCAGAATCCACTCAAGCGGAACCTCGCTGATGAGCAACTCTTTGATAGCGCGATAGTCGTTTTCTTTGGCGATGTATGGGCGTTGGAGCTGAGCTTGCATACGGATCTCAATCTCCTCGTATGGATTGAGGTCTCTTTGAGTTAGCTTGTCTTTTATGGATAAACCGGTGGTAGAAGTTTGTTTTGAGGTACATGAAGAAGCTTGATGGATGTCAGACGAAAAGGCCATGGAATGGGCTTGATGAGACGAATCTGTGGGTTGTTCCGAGATAGAGGTGTTGTCTAATCTATCGTTTTTTTCAGGTGCGTCGGTTTATTCGAACACGAAGCTAGGCATAGTAGTAGTAGTGGTATCTTTGTTTTTTAAAACAAGTCTTTTTAAGCGGTACTTCAGGTTCCGGTAGGTTTTGAACCTGAGGTTCCGCTGGGTCACCCACTGGAACTTGAGGTACCAGTGGGTTGTTATACTCGATTTCGTAATCTTCGTTTCCGGATTCAGACGCGGAACGATCTCCACTAGGACAAGTGTTCGGTCGATTAAAGGACCAAAGTTATAGACCATCTGGCCGAATTGTTTAGAGACAGTATGCCGCCTACGACCGATACGGAGCAGACCTTTGGCGACGAGGGGGGGGCGATCTATTTTCGGATCTGACGTTGTTGCAGTTCTTCAGAAATTTCCGTACTCACCAAACATTGGCCTCGGTAACAGAGGATTATAATAATGGGAAGTTATTAAAATACGTAATGATTAAGATAGTACTGATTTCAAACGATTTTTTACGCCCCCTGGGTCGATTGTTTCTGCCCGAGGGGGCGATTTATTTAGCCACTGACTCGAATGATTTAGCTGTCCAGCCGATATTTTGTGGTGGGTAGCTAAATTTTTCGACTGGGGGGCGTAAATTTTCGCCTAGGTAGCAGATTTTTTCGACCGAGTTAAATAGGCATAAAAAAACCCTACTCTTCGTAGGGTGGTTGGTATCTAAGATACCTTTTTGCATTGGTTCTGTCTCTCAGGTCGTCGTAGTCGTAAATGATAACTTCTGCACTTTCTTGTATCATTCTTATGTATTTGTCGTGATCACGTCGTCTCGTTGGTGACAGCTTTTTGTAGAGATGCGGTGAGAGCAATGGGATATTCTTTCGGATCTTGTATATGTTGGGTTCATTTTGACCATCCGGCTTCTTCACGATGATTTTCCATGCGAAAAAGTATTTTTCAAGAGTTTTAAAGTGAGTGTCAACCGTCTCAGGTGTAACGCCGCATTCTTCGGCAATGGTGTTTCTGGACGGCCAGGATTCCTCTTTTTGGCCGAACGCACGCATGGCCAGTGAAACCCAGATATTAAACGGGAGCGACTTCAGGATGGGACGCCAAAACAACAGCATGTAATTATGTATCTGAAGATGTCCACCGTGACCGGCTTCAAGGAAATGTTCGTAGTCTCCTATGCGTTCCAGTGATACTTTTCGGATCTCGTCATAGGGGATTTCGATAAGGTCCTCACCGTCAAATTTCTTCATGAAGTATGTATACCCTTCGGTTGTTGTCATAGGAACCGAACATCGGTATGTGGTTGACTTTAACACGCCGAAATGATATCTTGATTTTGTCAAGATCACATCGTTCTCTCAAAGAGCCGGGACCCGCCAAGGAAAGGCTCTTTTTTATTTTGTCTTCCACGCACTCTGTTCTGCTGACCTCCTTTCTCCTGGTGAATTAAAAAACGCGCATCTGGAGACTCCAGATGCGCGTGTGCTTACACTTTCGCTATTGGATATACTGATCCCGTAATCGGGCTACAGTGTATCCACGCGATAATCTGGACATCGTGAGTATAGCATAATTTACTATAAAAGTGACAACTGAATTGATAGATAGTCGAATATTGTCGGATGCTTCTTTGAGGGAAGTGGGTTTTGCCTCTTCTTAATCTGCTCATCTCATAATGTCACATTGGCATATTCATTCATCATATGTTGAACGTCGATTATTGATCAGCACAATATAATGCAGCAATACAGCGCAATTGGTTATGGAAAATAATTGTTGGATGGAGGAAGGAAGAAGGGCGAATAATGACGGAACGGTTTATGTGACGTCTTGGGTGGAACGTAGTGGAACCCAATGGAAAGGGAAGAATATGAAACTAAGCGGAAAACAAACAACATGCATAGAACGTCAAATACGGATAAACCAATTTACAAACCAAATGCAAGGACCAATGCAAAGACCAATTAACGTTCATGTTTAAGGCATCTAAATGTCAATTCTAAGGTGTCTAGAATCATTTCTAAGACAGTTTAGGGGCAACGGAATAGAGATATACATGGAGGGGATTAGGAGATGAGAGGGGGAATGGGGGACCGGAAATGGTCTCTTTTTTACCCTAAACCTGTTATAAATTCACAATCCTTCACTATTTAACCTTTGTGTTAAAAACCACATTCGTTTTAAATATCATAACTTCATCAAATGGGAGGTTCGGAGAATGAAGCTATATAAACTCAAGGACGTGGCCGCCTACATCGGCGTGACGCCCAACACCGTTCGCAATTGGCAGAAGCAGGGTAAGATCCACGGGTTACGGTTGGCCGATTCAGGTCGGTATTGGTTTAGTCAGGAAGAGGTAGACAGGGTCTATCGTCAATTTTACGGAATTAAGGAGGATTAAGATGAACATTGGAAAACAAGCATACGATATGATGACTGAGTTTGCGATTAAAAAGATTGGTGAAGAACAATTCGGTATCATGCATGAATCAAACAGGATTCTTATTCATGACAATGATGAGCTTGCATTAATTATTACGCTAAATGACATCATGCGTATGCATCCTACGGTTTTTGACGAGGTACCGTTTTTTCGATTGATTAAGATTGGTATGGCTGAACAACTTCACTTAGCAGCTGAAGCTGAAAGGGAGGGTAAATAGAAATGGGACGGCATAAGGGATTTAAGATGTCCGATGAACACAAACGGAAGCTATCTGAATCTAAAAAGGGTAAAACACATTCTGAGGAACATCGTAGAAAGATAAGTGCATCTCTAAAGGGTAGAAAAAGCCCTTACCTTGGTAAAACACATTCAGATGAAACACGTAGAAGGATGAGCGAAACTCATAAGGGTAAGCCTTTTTCAGCGGAACATTGTAGAAAGATAAGTGAGGCTAAGAGGAAATATTGGCAGGCACGAAAAAATGAAACGTCTTGACGACATCCTCGCCATCCTCGCCACGATGGGAATCCTCCTTATCTGCGGCTTATTCCTCTACGGTTTAGCGGCCCACTTCATCATGCATCAATCGATGTCCACGGCAATTTTAAAATTATTTTATGGGAGGTGGTAAGTTTGTTAATCTCAAAACGCTTCGGCGACTATGTCGTTCACGCACACATAGATGGTCACTACGACATCATAGAGGTCGTAGTGGATGATTTGAATAATAGACTACAGGTATGCCCTAAAACTGAGCGAGAGGCCATTCTAAACCGGTTGGAGCAGGATTTTTTATTCTGGTACGAAAAAACCTACGGGAATGGTCTCAAAAATGAATGAGCTTTTGGAAGGGTTTAACATGATGCTGCTTTTACTGGGTTACGATGAATCCCAATATCAAGTTCAGGAAACGATTGCTTGGAACGGCAAACCCTACATACAGGTAACGGTAAGGTTTAATACATACGATGTGAGAACCATAGAAGGGGATGATCCTGAATCCATCCAGGGCATCTTGGAAATGTGGGCAACTGAAATAAATTAAAATGGGAGCAGCTAAAAACGCTGCTCCCTTAATTATTTTGACTAGTAATCAACCGGTTCACCTGGTGCAGAGTTAAGTTGCGGTTGTTGCTTAGCCTTCCAGAATTTAAACCCTACGAACGCGATTACCACGACAAGCGCGATGATGACGTAGGTCATCGTTCCATTGTTATTTTCCATGGCTTATTCAGCTCCTTATTTTCCTCGTTTCTTGGACCAGTAAACCTTACCTGCCACATCCTTACCGATGCGAAGGGCGGTCTTCTTGGAGTCACCCTTTTTTTCATACTGACGGGCAACCTTATGCTCAAGCGCATCAAAGCCAATGTGCTTAGATTTCTTCTTCCTCATCCCTACCTACCTCCCTCATTTTTCTGAAGGCCTTTTGCAGCAGCACGCAGATTCGGGATTGTGAAAGCCCAATGATGTCGGCGATCTCGGTCTGCTTGTACCCCTTCATCCACAGCCTAACGATGGTGGCGTACTTGTCATCCAACACGCTTATGCATCGCGCAACGGTTTCGCGTTCCTCCACGTTCCACTCAGCCTCGTCGTCCGTCCTAGGGAAAACCTCCTTGGCCGGCTCACGTTTACGTTTGAAGTGGTACGACTGCGCGTAGGCCCGTAGGTTCATCCAAACGTTCTTGTACATGTACCGGTCAAAGGGAATGTCCTTTCCCTGGTAGTTGGGTTCAAACTTCTCACAGGCGCTCCGAAAGTAAAGGTACGCCTGTTGATAGAGCTCGTCCCGGTCAAGGCCCTTTTGCCGCGCAACGTAGCCGGTCATCGTCTTAATGTCCGGTTCAACTAAATTCCAAATGTCGTTGGGGTGGTTTTTAATCTCATCCAACGTGGGTTTGAATAGCCTCAAATCACCATGCCTCCCTGATGCTAACCGCATCTGGGAACTGCATAGGATTTGCGTGGCATTTTATGACAGGTTAGGCCCAGGGCGGTTTAGGGAATTTTCCCTTTTTACCACCCTTCACCCAGGTGGCGTGCTGTTGGTGCAGCCAATCGATGTTTGCCTTGGTGATGTGTTGGGGATGCTCAATCCTTGCCAATACGGTTTTATGATCCGTATCAACGAGCAGGATGGTGGGCAAAAAGGAGATGTATGAGGGGGTATCGGTAAAGGTATAACGTGCATCATCGGATGCCTTCCAACGTTCGGTGTAAACAATATCCGCACCCTGCGCGTAAAGCTCAGCTAACTTGTCACGGGATGCCTTCATGTATGGGGCATGGACAAAGTGAACGGCCATGTGCAATCACCCCGCAATTTGGTTATTATATTGATAAATTATTACCGTACCAGCTTGACCGTTCTGTCCGTTGAGAGGTGCAGCAACGCCCCCACTCGCCCCTGTGCCTCCAATGCCTCCGTTTACATTAATTGTGCCCGTCACGGAAACAGTGGACCCACTATAGAGCATGACTGAACCGCCGCCGCCTCCACCGCCACCACCGCCGCCTATGTATCCGTTTCCGCCGTTTCCGCCATTGCCTCCATAGGAGTTAATTGTCCCGCTAATGGTGATACTCCCGCTAGCAATGATGATAAGTGTCGCTGTGCCGGTCTGGGTTGCGTCCTGACCGTTTGATCCGCCGTCGTACCCGGCCCCGCCATTTGACGTAGCGGATCCGTTCGTTCCGTTTCCACCAGCTTGAGCTGGGCTTCCATTTGAAGCACCGCCGTACCCGCCATACCCAGCCCCCGCTCCGCCACCGCCGCTGCCGCTGCTAGATTCTTCGCCGCCTCCGCCGCCTCCACCTGAACCGGCACCATAAGGTGACGCCGCACCCCCGCTCCCACCTGCGGCGCCACTTCCGCTGTTCCATCCACCTGTTCCGCCAGCGCCGCCGTTACCACCCTTGTCCACGGTAATTGCACCGTTAAACAGGGTAATTTGCGGTTGACCTGATGAAACATTTGGCGTGGCATTCGGTGAGAATATGGCACCGTCAATGGTTACGTCACCTTGTACAAACCAACATGCGTAATGGGCGTTGTTGGCCCACGACACGGTGACACCGGTGGGAATGTTTACCGAGGTGAAGTTGTGAATATCCCCCTCGTTTGCGACGTTTTGAAATGTGTAGTTAGCGGTAGGTGAAAAGGCACCATCACCGCCGGTTCCATAATAGGATTGGGGAATGGTCGGCACGGGTTGTGAGGAGGTATTTGTGACCAGGGATTTTGTTTCTAAGGTAACCGTGGAATCGGTAATGGTGGTTTGAACCGTACCGCTGATGTTGACGTTAGGCGTGTTGCCCACGTTTACGGTGTTGTTTTGGGCATCAATGGAAAAGGTGGGAACGTTGGCAATCGTCACGGCATTATTCGTGGAGTCGATGGACATTGTACCGGACTGAACCACCACGGAGGGTACATTGCCTATGTTCACCGTGTTTTGCCCTGAAAGGGTTACGCTAGGTGTATTGGCAATGTTAAAGTTGGGGGTTCCATAGACATACACACCCGGCGTATTGCCAATGGTAATGGTACCTCCTACCTGAAGCGTTCCACCTGAGGTGTTCTCTACCTGAAACGTTTGATTGGTTAGGCTTACCTGCGTACCGGATGCCAAGGCAATCGTACCTGACTCCACCACGATGTTGGGAACGCTGCCAACATCAATCGTACCGCCTACCTGCAAAACGCCACCGGCCTTATTCTCCACCTGAAAGCTTTGGTTGGTAACGGAAACCTGCGTTCCCGAGGCTAGGTCAATTGTTCCGCTGGCAATTGTTACGTTAGGCATTGAACCCACGTTAAAGGTTGGGGTTCCCGTGATGTTCACATCCGCCGTACCTAAAAGGTACATGGAGCCGGATGCCACGTTAACGTTGGGTGTTCCGTTGATGTCAACGGCCAAAGACGCATTGGTTATCTGTGAATTTACCGTACCTGAGATGGTTACGGGTCCTCGGATGCTGATGTCCTGTCCAGGTGCGATTTCCACCGCGCCAGAAACAGCAACACTGCTCCCAGTAACATCAACAGGACCAGTAATTCCGATGGAAGCACCGGAAGCAATTTGGACTGGACCGTTAATGTCCACCGATGAGCCCGATGCAATAGCGACGGCTCCGTCGATTCCGATTGTGCTCCCACTGGCAATGCTCACCGCTCCTGTCACGTTGACGGTTGAGCTTGAATCCAATGAAACGGTACCGCTTGCAATTGTCAGGTTCGTGTTTGTGATGTTGGTCTGCAGCGTGCCGTCAAACTGAATGGAACCCGTACCCGTGGTGGCCGTGTCCAACGTGGCGTAGGCAATTTCCTGAATGCCCGTGTTTAACGCGGACGTAACGCTTGGGTCAAACCGCACGCTTAACGCATGCTGCATGGGGATGATTAAAAACGTGTATGGGGGCACCGTGTCAAGCTGCAGACCATCGTTGTAAACCTGCAGCGTGTATTGTGACTGGTTTAAAAACTTAATGCCCGCACCCGCAGGCGTCCCAATGCTCGCCTTTTGGATGGGACTGGAAGTGGTGAGGGCACTAAGTTGGGTATTGCTAAATAGGACCTGAAACATTGATCACACCCCCAACCTGATGCCGCCGAGGGCATTTACCTCATGGTTTACGATGGCAAGAAGACCGAAGATGATCAGGATGATGCCCAGTAGCATGATGCCACCGCGTAGCGCAAGGGCCTTACCACCCTGAACCGGATGGAGGATGGAGAAGCCGCTATCGATTGTCATGTCTGAGTTTAGGTTTGTTAGAAAGTCCGAAAAGGTGGTTCCCGGTACCTGGGTGGGTGCGGTATCCATCTGTGATGCAAGGTAAGAGGCTGTGTTTGGCACTAGCTTCGCCCCCGTTAAGGAGTTGTAGTCGTTAAACAATGCCTGTCCTGGCACACCGTTTGCCGAGTAGTGGCTTCCTGCCCATGGGCTAGCCGCAATGGCGTTTAGCTGTGATTGGGCTGAGCCGTTAAAGGCCTTACGCACATTGGCCATGGAGGGTGCATAGAGGTAGAAGTCCGCGTAGGCCTGTGCACCTGCCTGACGAGAGGGAAAGGTCAGAAAACCGTTCTGCGTACCGTTTGACAGGGCATCAACCTGTGGCACGCCGTAGGTCATGCCCGCGGGGTTGTTGTAGAAGTTGTTCCACTGACCTCGAAGCATCCCCGTACCGCCCTGCTCCGCATCCCACTGTGCCAGGACAACCTGCGTGTGCAGCCCAGTGGCCTGTGAGACCATCTGGGCTAGTTGGTAAACGCGGGGGTTAATCGCGGTCATACGGCATCAACTCCAACCGTACGTCTTGGCGCTCGCGGCTGAAACCGTGGAGGTACCACCGCCCCAGGTATGAACCGTCCAAGAGCCGTTTGAGTTTCGGGTAGCGTTGGCCGGGTGCCATCCACCGGATGAACCTGAGCTTGAGCTACTAGCGCTTGAGTTGTTGGATGCTGAGTTGTTGGAAGCAGGGCTACTTGAGCTGGAGTTGTTGGACGGTGCTGAGTAGCTGCTACCACCACCGCTGTGATGCCCACCGGAGTTGCCGTACGAGGGTGTTGAGGATGGTGCGGGACCCGTATAGCCAAGGCTTTTTGCCTGTGAATAGCTCCAGGTGCTGGGGATGCCGTACTGGTCATACATCGTCACGGTCCCGTTGGAGTTTGCCACAAACGCGTTGTGGGGATTGGTGCCGTTGGGACCCGTGGCACCCGTTTGACCCGACCCCACCACGTTGTGGATGGTCGTGGTTGACTTGGTAGGCGTGGAGCTGCCTGAACCATAAACGCTTGTACCCGCTGAGTAGGACGCCGGTGGTGCGGGTAGAACACCACCGCTACCTGATGAGCTTGAGGTATTGGAATGGGACCCTACGTTGTTGGAGGCCGTGTAGGGTTGCGTGGCCTGCTTCGTTGGGTTGGCGTAGCTTTTCGGTGTAACCGCGTTCGTGCTGCTAAACGGTGCCAAGGCCACGGGAACCTGTCCCTTATACAGCTGACCGTTGATGTTTTCAATGTAATAGCTCGAGGCGTTACCGTGACCATCACCCGTGGATGACAATACGATCTGCCCCGGTGAAATGGTGCCATACTGCCCATTGTTGGCAATGGGGACGGCATCTTGTTGGAAGATCGCGAGGTTTTGCGCCACCGCTGACGATGGGGACTCCGCCGAGCCGTTTTGCTGGTATGCCGCCACCTGTGCCTGATGAAAGGCCGTAGCTAGGTTGGAGGGTATACCCGTGGTATCAGGTGCACCGGGACCCGTCATCCCGTTTTGGTTGTACACGATGGTGGCATTCGGGTTTGGTGCGGGACGTGTCGCGTTGGGGTTGGTAAACACCAGCTGCCCATTCGGTCCGGTTGTAAGCGACGCGGGTGAGATCACCGTGCTTGGTGCGGTAACCGTGGTTGTTGGAGGTACATAGGGCGGTGGTGTTTGCACAACGGTGGTGCTTCCACCTGAACCGGTTGACGAGGAACCCGTTGGTAAACTCCCTGACGAGGAGCCCGTTGGTAAGCTTCCCGATGTAGAACCACCGGAACCAGAACCACTGGAACCCGACCCTCCCGATGAACCGCCGCCACCATACCAAGAACCCAGGGAACCTGAGGAACCCGTGGATGTGGAGGTAGGTGCCGTGGTTGAGGACATACCTGAGTTGGCGGACATACGATTCCATAGGTACACCCCCGCGATGACAACACCCGCACCGATCAGCAGCTTTTCCTTTAGCGGCATTTGCTCAATATCGGTTTCAAGAGACATGCTGCTCTACCTCCCTTAAGGTGATGGGGCGTTGCTGGAGCGAACCGTGGGTGTACCACCGTTGCCGATTACGTAGCCATGGGGTACCGGTCCGTTGATCTGCGTGGTTTGACCGTGCAGCGTGGTATCCACCACGGCGGTGGCAAACGTCTGCCAACCTAGCTGTTGCGGTGTGCTAACGACATGTGCAAAGCCGGTTAGCATGTTTTGCGGTTGCGGTACCACCGAAACGTTTGGCTGTACGTTGGGTTGCCCGGGCAGCGTACGGCTGCCCAAAAACCACTGTGGAAGCTTTAAAAGTCCGAACATGGCAATCACTTCCTGTTTTTTAATTAGCCTTGCGCGTTTGCCTTGGGAACGGTGGGATAGCTGTTGGCGAGGTTTCCACCCTGTAATGCATTAATGAGGCCGACACCCGCACTGGAACCCGAGTTGATGACCGAGGAGGTACCAACGTAGTAGCGAACGACGACGATCAACCCAATCAAAATTGCCGCATAGAGGATAAACTTGTTCATGAAAAATCCCTCCTAGTTCACGCGATACGTGAAGTCCTTCAGGACGTATTGGTAGTTGCGTACGAGTAGCAAGATTAGAATCAGAACGAGGCCGTAGTAGATGACCTCATGCCCCATGTTGGTCTTGGACCATGCGTAGAGGAGCAGCAGAAACACAAACCATCCCACAAGCGTTAAATGCAAACCCGGTGCGTTGGGGTTCATCAGCGAACCGTTTAGCACGTTGGGAATGCTGGATGTGGTGGTGTTCTGCAACGTGGTGGTTTTACCCGTGTGTGGGTTGTAGCTTGTAACGGTTTGCCCCGTTGGTGTGGTGGTGATGTGAACAACCGGACCGTTCGGTGTAACCTGATATGCCATCTAGCCCACCTCCTTAGCTATAGCTAGTCGGGTAGAAGAAGCCCGTGGTGGGGTCATACACGTTGGAGCCGGGTGTCACCACAACACCGGGCGCGGTACCGTACGTGGGGTTCAGCTTGTCCGGTTTGGTTGGGGTGATCGTGGCATGCCCGTTGATGGCCATCCACATCAGCTGCAACCGTGTCATGGTTGCCCCATTGACGTCCACCGGAATCAACGCAAACAGCACGAACAGCACGATGAACAGCATCGTGGCAATGCTACCCTTGGGTCCAAATGAGGCCACGTTTTTTGCGGTGTCCTGCAGGTAGGTGCTGGGGTCCGGCAGCGTGGTTGCCGCCTTTTTAGCCGACCTGGGTGGAACCCGCTTGGCCGCGCTGATGACGTCCTGGCTGATCTGACGGTCATCCAAGGCGTTCATCGCCGCGACCTTGGCGGGGTCCTCCACGGGGTTTTTATCGTCATCGACGATCACGGTGCCCTCATCATCAAGCCGGTAGTATCGCTCGGGATAATAACGGCGGTGTGCCTCTCGGTTTTTTTCACGGATAAACTCAATGCCCTTCTTAGCCAATTGCTTCACCACCCTTTTGGGTGTATTCGTAAAAACGGGACCCCTCGCCGTTGAGGGAGGAATCCCGTGTTTGTTATGAGACGTACAGGCTCGTTGGTGCAAACATGGCGGCTAGGAAGCTGGCCAGGTTTCCGGTAGCGCCTAACCAAATGAGCAGCACGCCAAACAACAGCATGATGAACGCGATGATGCCCTGCTTGCTCATTCAGCTCACCTTCCCGGCATCGGTTCCTGAGGGTGGTACCACGTTGGTACCGGACGGAACCGGGGGTTGGTTGTGATGGGGAATCAGATCCTTCTCAATCTGCGTGATGTCCTTCTCAACCTTCGTGATGTCGTTGGCGATGGTCGTAAACGCCTTAATGCCAAGTTTTTTGCCTAAAAAGGCAAACCATTTGGGAAACGTGGTGTACAACATGGCGAGCGCAAACGCAAACACCGCGGCCTGCAACAAGCCATGTACATCTAGGATGGAGGGTAGCTTTCCCATGAGGGGTACCACGACGACCAACACGGCCCAAAACGAGGCAAATACCTGCTTGAGGAGGGACAGTTCATTGCGGGTGTGCCTGAGTAAATCCACCGCCAAGATGACGATGATGACCCAGATCCAAGGGGAGAGAAGGTGGTCCACGGTACCGATCCAACCACCAAGGATGGCGGCGAGGCCCGCGGCGGCAGCCTTATGCCCTAGCATAAGAACCACCCCCTACTATCCCAATTGGATGCCTGCGGAGTTTAGGATGCGGGCATAGGTCACCACGCGTGGCGTGATGCCGCTTACGCTACCGGTGCTGCCCACCTGGTACTGCTGCTGCGCGGCGGGATAGCCGGAGTTGGTTAGGTTGAGGAATTCCTCACCCTCGCCCAGCGCGGAGTCACGTTGGTTCATGGTGGTGGCGTCAAAGACAACCACACCGGAATCAAAGTCACGACCGAACTGCTGACGAACGCGTTTGTAGTAGTTGACGAAGCCACCCGTGGTGGAATCATAACGGAAGAACGCGCTGTTGCTGTTTTGCGCCTGGTCAATCTCGTACGCCTGCATGTTGGATGCGGCGGAAAACTTGTCCGATTGGTTGCCGTCAATGACGATGTTTACCATGCGGACGAAGGCATACGGGTTGCGGATGTACTGCGCCACCTTTGAACCGGCGGTCAACGGGTTGATCTCGTTGATCTTAATCGTCTGCGCCGTGGGCATGACGGGGGTAAAGATGTTTGCGGCCATCGAGGCGGTGTGGGTAAGCGATTCGTTGCTGCGGTACCAAACGATGAGGTCCACGCTACCGGAAACGCTTACGCTGCCACCGGAGACGCTAAACGGTGCGTTGAGTGGGTCAGCACCCGTAAAGTTCGGTGCGCATGTTGCGGAAACCTGAATGCGGGTACCGGTTGAGGACATCGGCAGCAAGCCAACCACGGACAACGCGGTGGGTTCAGGATAGATGTCGTTCATCGGTACATCCAGGCTAAACTTATAGGAGTTGGTGCCTACCGGCAACGTGGAGGGCGGCATTGAATATACCTGACCGTCAACGTCGGCGTTGGCGTACTGAACGGTTTCGTTTGCCTGTGCACGTGCGTAGGAACCCATCTGGTTAAAGACATGCTGCGCGTACGGATGCACACGAACCTGCTCGTTACCGTAGGTAACCACGACGTTGCTTAATACGTTGTACGGTGCACCGGCGTTCAATGTCGCCGTGGTCCCGGACGCAACGGTTAGGTTAAGGTTGTAGACCAATTCCAACTTGGTCAACCAACCACCAGCGATGATGGGAACGTCCCAGTACAGGGTATTGCCCGCGCCAAGGCTGTTGCTGCCGTTGGACGGAACGTAGTCCGGTTGCACGAAGCTGTACTTCATAAACGTAAGGTTGGCCTGTTGCTGGGCGGCAAGCGCCTTTTGCAACGCGGCTTGGTTATTTGCGGGTGTGTTAGCCATTGATTTTCACCTCCTGTTTAATGGGAATTAGCCGGCAATGGTACCGGAGGTCGCGAGGTTTTGGGTGTCCTGCGCGAAGGGTCCAACACCGGGAACCTGCTTCAATAGGTTTAAGAGGAACATCGCAACGATCAAAAGAAACAAGACGGAGCCTGCACCCCATAAAATCTTTTTAAGTTCTTCCATTTTTTCGTAACCCCCTGTAAAGGTAGTCGTTTTTATTCCAACAACTTATATAAGTTAAGTCGGGTTTTTTATAGGGCCTCACAAATCGAAGAATTCCTTTAAATCGGAGTAGTAGATCGATGGCTGTTTTCTTACGGGTTTACTAACGTTGCGATAGAAAAAGCCGTGCTCGTCCCGGGGTTCCTCGTAAACCGCCGTGCCCATGACATCCACGAGCTTTTTCACGTCATTGGGGCTGTTCAGGTGCATCCGCACCACATGGGTTGTCTGCCGTAGGAGGTTAAATGGAACATAGGAGGAGGATTGTGTGGATGAGATGATGCCGATGCCTAAACCACGACCCTGCTTTAAGAGGATGTCGTAGTATCGTGGAAACACCGTGGCACGTGGGTTTGTGATGCTGCCGAGCTCATCAATGTAGATGATGGCGGGATGACGCGTCTGATATATCCGCTTGAAAAACTCGTCGTACATCTCGAGGATGTCCTCTTCCGGCTGCCATATTAAGATTGGGGGAATTGCCTTTTTAAAGCGGGTAGCGGGCTGTGGGACGAAGGGGTCAGGAACCTTGTTGCCCCTGACCACCCTCGCTAAACCATTTCGGATAAACGCATCAAAATCACCGGAGATCTTACTATCAATGATGTAAATCGGAATGGTACCCTCCGTTCCCTGCACGAACTGATTTAGCAGCTCACGGCTAAACCATGTCTTTCCTGAGCCTGTCCCACCGATGATTGACCATCGATCTGAAATATTGATATCGAGCTTATTTTTTGTCTCGCTCATGGTCGTTCACCACCATGGTTGCCTTAAGCTGAATGGCGTTGGGTTGGTTATCAAGGTAGGTAAGGCCCTGGTTAAAGACGAGGTCAAGCAGCCATTCAATCTGGTCTACACCGCGCGGAATTTGGATCTTCTGCTTTGCCAAGAGGATGGGCAGCGCGCCCTTGATGGCCATCTTTAGCATGGGGTCCTTGAGGTTGGAAACCACCTGTTCCTTAATCGGGGCAACGAGCTTTTTCAGCTCATCCTCGGGGATATCGTACGTGGTGTTGTTTATTTGAAGTTTCATATCATCCTCTCCTGCTTATTTTTGCTTCCCAAAACCAAAGCCAAATGGGCTTACGAAACCGCCGTTATCCATGAAGTGCTTGATGTTTAGGTAGAAGCGCGGCAGGTGAATGATGCCCATGCGTAGGTGCTTGTTGGCACGTGCCACGCCACGCACCGTGGTCGCCATGACCTTATTCTTCATACCACCCTCCAGAAGGTACTGCGCGATAAACTCAAGGTCCTCATCGTCGATGGTGGACCAGATTACCGCGACCTCCTTTTTGCGGTTTGTGGCGGTGGTAAATTGGTCAAGCGATCGGTAAAACGTCTGCAGCGCTTCCTTAACCTGCGGCAATAGGTTTTTGGCTTCCTTATCGGTGAGTAATTCCTCGGGTTCAAGTTCTACGGGGGTGATCTTTGGGGGTTTCTTGCCCTTGAGGTTGATGCCCTTGGGTTTTTCGCTTACAGGATCGTCTCGTCGTTGTTGTCGTCCTGCGTCATCTGCGTCATCAGCGCCGCCGTTACGCTTGCGAGGTCGGCCACGGCCTGATCTAGGCTTAGGATCTGATCCTGATGGAGCGCCATCGACGTTTTCATCTCGTCCATCACTTCCTTCATTGCCTCCGCCATGTCCCTCATCGTTTCCTCCAACACCTGAAGCTTCCGGTGCTGCAGGTCCAGAATTTCCTTGATGTCTTTGAGAGCGAAGTCTTGCAAGGAGCTTGTCCTTTTTGTCTCCTCCAGAATCTCCTTGGCCTCCTTCTTGGCTTGAACCGCTTCCTCCCTTTCCGTCTCCGTCTTCGCCATCAGGTCCTTGGTCTCGTCCTTGATTTCCTCCGCTTCGTCCTTCAGATCCTGTACCTTGTCCTTCAGGGATTCGTCCTGCTTCGTGGGTTCCGTGTTTTCCATCTTCAATTCGATTTCGCTCATCGTTTGTTACCTCCGTTTCCTTGGCTGCCTTTGCCATTAGTCATCAACTCCGTTTATTCCTCGTCGTTCACCTGTGGTATCAGATTCTTCGTAGCCATTCCTACAATTAGACTCAAAATCGTATTATCTTCCATCAGATTCTGCATAAGGCCTACGAGGAATTCCTCATCACCGTTCTCAACCGCTTCCTGAAAACGGTTAATGAAACCCTCACCGTAGATCGCTTCGAACTTTTGCTTAAAAAACTCCTCATCAATACCGTTCATAAGCATTTGGCCCTGCAGGACATCGAACATTGTCTCAAGTTCCTTGTTATCTTCCATTTAATTTCCTCCTAGCGGATATCCGCGATTCTAAATAACCAAACTTCCGCGATTGCTAAAAGAGCCCCAATAATTCCGACGATCAAAACCTCTTTTGCTGTCAATGTTAGTTCACCCCTTACCCGCGTACGACGCAGCTAAACGTCGAGGTAGCCGTGATTGAAAAGGTATAAAAGCCCTCAAATTCCTCGTTGAGGATGTCACCGGAATTTAACGTAATTGAGATGTTGTTGACGGAAAGGGTAAGCTGCGCGGAGCCGTTGTTGTTGAGGGTAAGGCCACGCATCGCATGGGTATAGGTCTTGGTGGTATCACCGTTTCCCGTAAAGGCATCGCGTACCTTTAGCTTGGCTTGGTAGCCCGGTAATGAGTGCTCATGCTGTGAGCGAATCAACGTAAAGGCCACGCTGCCTGCATCACTAGGCAACGTCAGGATGGAGCCATCGGGTACGTTGACCTGGTTGTAACCGTCATGCAGGGTTAGGATGTAGCTGCGCGTCCCCGTGGTGACGTTCAACGCCTGGGGTAATGTGGTCACAAGGCCGTTGTAGCGGTAGCCGTTTGCATGAAAGATGTATTCGTTGGTGCTCAGGATAACGGTTTCAATATGTGGTTGCGGGTTAAAGCTGTTTAGCAACCCCTCGATGGCATGCATCGTGTTTTCATGCTGCTGCCAAAGGTTGGCCTTAAAGTCGTTGATGGCGTTTAAGACACCGGAATCGGTTTTAGGTGGTTGCGGCGGGTTAAATGGGTTTTGCATTAGCGTTCCTCCTCACATTTAGCGGCATAAGCCGATGTTGCCCTTCGATATATGAAATAACGTAACGTGACAAGCTGTTCCCTCGTGGTTTGCTCCTCAAGGGGTTTATCGTACTGGGGAATGTACATGATGTTGTGCACGGCTGAGGCCACGCGATGGCGGTAATAGCTAAGCGCCACCCGTTTGTACCATGAGTCATAGTCATCCCCGATGTAAATTGAAAGCTGATCAAGCAGGTAATCATAAAAATCCTCGTAGGTTTCCTCAGTCCAGTCGTCTACGGTAAAGCGGCCATGAATTGTTTTTCCTACCCCACTGATGTCATTCCAAAGCATTTTGATGTTCATATCGTTTTTTCACCACTCTTAAATAGGAATTAAATGGAATATTATTAGCGACACTAGTGTGACTCTCTTTTCTTAATCAAACCTTGCGTATTCGCCTTGAAGATATTTCGCACCGAGCTCATACGCTAGCCTTGCAAAACGCGGTTTATGGTAATAACCGAGGTGATGACTGGTTCCGTTCTTGGCAATTCGTGACTGGTATTTGTTTCGGCTCTTAATGAAGATCACACCCTTAATGCCGGTGCTGCTGTTGATGCGCCTTTTTTGATTTGCGAGGTTCTGCGCCTGGGTGCAGATACGAAGGTTGGATTTGCGGTTGTCTAATTTATTTCCTGATATGTGATCGGTGTACATGTCCGTTGGGGTGTCCATGATTAAGCGGTGAAGATAAATGGTAACCTTTTTCCCATGTCGGTAAACGTGGGTGTAGATGTAGCCATTCCTTGGATTGTAGTTCCAGTGGTACCCCTTAATTTTTTCAAAATCATCGTCATCAATTTGAAATTTAAATCCACCGTACTTTTTGCCGGTTGTGGTTAAAATCATGAATTATCAACTCCGAATTTTTAATTAAATGAGATACTCTAATGCGACGCGTTCGGAAGTTGAATAGCTTTGAAATGGAATTTTATAACAGCCCATTAAAAAATAAAAAAGACCCCATTCAGGGGTCATAATTCGTTCGACTTAATCTATGAAATTTGAGTGGAAACACCCATTAGCTCATGCAGCACATATCGCGCCTCCTGCGCCACAGCTAAGCACAAAGGCCGTAACGCCTCACATATCCCCATGCTAAAGGATTTAGCCACCTCGGGACTCAATCTGACCTCGCCACTCGGCAACTCGACGAAGTCATTGCGCCTGAAGGTGGTTTTTTCTATGTAGTCAAAGACCCATCCATCCACCTGAGCCCTGAGTGGTTCCATAAGGTCAAACACAAACGACTGCCTGTACTCCATTGATGTGTGTAAAATGCCAAGGTCCACATCCCACCCCACGACGTATGCTGCAATTCGGGTTTCCGCCTCAAGGATGGCGTACCCATAGTTGAGCAATCCATTCACCGGGTCCGTTGCCATGCGGTTGGTTCGCAATCCCGTGTTGCGGTTTTGAATGCGCTTCCAATGGTCCGGCACCTTTTTCAGGTCCCGCTTTGCAAAGGTCACGGGTAGACCGGTAAGGCTTGTCCAATACGAATGGGCGGCGTGTGCCTCAATCATGCGGCAGTCGTCAATGGATTCAGCGGTCATGAGCCTGGTTAGTGCTTGTCCCAACTCGGGGATGTTCATGATCCGCTGATGACCTTGAATCTTACGCCGCAGCAGCCACCGTACCCAAGGAACCGCATGACCCGTTTGCAAGGCGTCAATCTGAAGGAGCTTTAACTCTACCGTGGCTCGTCGGGTGGGTCCAAACTGCGTGATTAACCTACCATCGTAGCCGATGACTAACACCTCAATCTCCATGTCCATCAGCCAACCAACTGCGTCCAACGAAATCGTGCCAACATGTCCCATGATAATCAGCCGGTCCCACTCACACCGACCCCGAAAGTAAACCGTTTGCTCCATGGTCCGCTTCCCGTCCACCTTTACCGGCTGCGCGACGATCAACGCGCCATGATGAACCTTAAGCTGCAGGCCAAAACCGCCCACCACCAATGTCTCCATGCTTGTCCCTCCCTACATATTTATTATATCAGAAATGGAAGTAACTGGGTGTTAAGATCCCGTACTGTTTTTCATTAAATATCTTTGGAGGTAATTGACATGGCTAAATCTAAGAAACCAAAGCGGAAGGGTTTGACTTGGAACAAAAACACGAATGTGAAGCAAATTGCTGAACAGGAACAATGGGAACACCAGTTCTCCCTGGCCGTGCTGAGTGAGATGAGGAACTACAAGGGTTCATACTCAGAGGCCTACAGGGAGGTACGTAAACGATACGGCACCATGAAAAACTTCAGGGCGCCTTCGGCTGAGAAGGTGCGCGCCACCTTAGCGCCTGCGTTGACAATGGGCTACGCCAAAAACAAAAAGGGACGCGGTGTCAGTCGTCTGGTGGCAAAGCACGAGGATTCACTTTTACGCCGTACCACCGTTGTTGATGCCAACGGCAATGCGACGGAGGTCCTCATTCGCGGCAGCCGGGATGCCTCAAAAATGGGCAAGTATTGGGCGGCCGTCAAGGCGTATGTTTACAACGGTGACGAGTCGCAGCTTAGTGAGTACATCGGCAAGTCCATTCGAACCGCCGATGGACAGGTTATTCCGTTTGAGACGGATTTATCTCTGCTTGATTATTTATGGAATTCAGGCGAATTCTCTGACATTGTCGTAAGTGGGTGAGAAAATGGAACAGGAATACGTGAAAAACCAACGGAAGGCAGCTCGTGAGTGGCGTCGGAAGAATCTGTTTGGGGAAAATCCCTGTTGCTCCGCATGCCTACAGGAGGAAACCGTTTCCCTCGTTCATCCGAGGAAGGTCAAAAGGCTGCTTGAAAAACACCACATTGCTGGTCTTCATGAGGGGATTACCGTAAATTTATGTCGCAATTGTCATGCCATGTTGACCGACCAGCAGCTAACTTGGGATGATGTATATCGACAACGGGACCGTGACGGGCACACACTCGTGGAGGCTGAGCTAATCGGCGCTATCGAATTTCAGAAGCATATCGTGCATCTACTTGAAAAGGAATTGGAACGTATGAGAGCAAAGAAAAAGGCCGCCCAAACGGACGACCGTAACATGGAGGTAACGCAATGACCAAAATCGTGGCACAAATGCGGCACTGGATGGAGTCCAGTGATTTAATTGACATGGATAATATACAGGATTTGGAATCCGAAATTAAGCAGAACCGCGCAATTTCTGAAAAAAACTCAAAACGCATCGAGCCGAACTGGAACCGCCTCATGTTCATCGACGTTGAGGCTACCGAGGACGGACCGCAAAATTTGGTCAAGGGTAGCTGCGTGGTGATTGAGGACGGTGTTGTTCGGCTGAACAAAACAATTGTACCTGACGATATTGAACTCACAACCGGTCGTACGATGCACCGTACTAATTGGGTTAGGGAGGTCTTTATGAAGGAGGCCTACAAGACGGGTACGGTCGTAGTGGGATGGGACCTACCATGGACCCTATCCCGTTTAGCCATCTATGGCTCTCAAAGTTGGAAAAACACATCCGCCTTCTCCCTTAAATTTGTGGCTTCAGAAAACTACCCCAACATTAGAATTCAGAGCATCATGCCCGAGGCGGCGTTTATCAACTTCGTCCGTTCGACTGGAGACTGGATACACTGGAATGGGGCTTTTGTGGATTTACGTACCCTAGCCTGTGCGTTAAGCAACGAGGATGAGTCCTTTGAGAAGACCTGTGAAAATTGGGATATAAATGGATCTGACCGTGTGAGGGCAATGCAGGATTTGTATCGAAAATTAAAGGCTGAGTTTGACCTGCACCCGATTGGTAAGGAACCGCATCAAATTTACTCCGCGGCGGGCATCGGTAAGGCCTACCTAACAGCCATGGGCATTAAAAACAACGTGGATGCATACGACCCCGAGGTTTTGGGTTACGCGATGACCGCGTACCATGCGGGTCGGGTTGAGGTACGGCATCGTCGGGAGGTCGTACCGGTGGTTTATACCGACATCACCAGCATGTATCCGAGTGTGTTTACGCTGCAAAATTTGTGGTCGCTACTCGTTGCCAAGGAAGTCGAGGTCTATGAGGACACCGAACGGGTAGTTGAAATGTTAACAGATGTTAACATTGAGACCCTATACAGACAGGACACCTGGTTAACAATTCCGGGGCTGTGCTTGGTGCAACCTGAGGGGGATATCCTACCCGTTAAGACAAAGTGGGTTGAGGATGACCTTACACCGGATGACGACATTCGAATGGCGGTGACACCGGTGTCCAGTAAAACGCCATCATGGTATACCCTTGCCGACGTGGTTGCCAGTAAATTACTGACAGGGAAGGTTCCTAAAATCATAAAGGCCTTACGTGTTAGACCCCTGAATGTGCAGGATGGTCTGAAACCCATTAAGCTACGTGGTCAGGTAGAGGTCAACCCCGCAACGGACAACCTGTTTAAGGTTGCCATTGAGCAACGCCATCACTACAAGGAAACCAACCCAACGCTAAGTAAGTTTTTGAAGATTCTCGCCAACTCAACGGGGTACGGCATCTTTGTTGAGTTTCAGACGAAGAAGTTTGATAAACAGGTACAGATTGAACACTTTGGGTTGACGCAATGGACGAGCAAGGCGAAACGCCATGATGCGCCAAGGCAGTGGACAAATCCCATGCTGGGGACGTTAATTGCCGGTGGTGCGCGTCTCATGCTGGCCTTGATGGAAAAGGCGGTGACCGACGCGGGGTTGTCCCATGCCTTTGCTGATACCGACTCCATGGCAATCATTACGGACGACCCAACGAAGGCACATGCCATTGTGAAACGATTTGAAAGCCTAAACCCGTACTCGTTTGGCGGTTCATTATTGAAGATAGAGAAGGAAAACCACGACCCTAAAACTAAGGCATGGAGGCAACTGTACTGCTATGCGGTGTCAAGCAAACGTTACTGCCTTTTTAACATGGAGGGAAATAAAATCACCATGCGAAAGGCCTCCGAGCATGGGTTAGGACACCTTTTACCGGTTCAGGATGGTTGGATTGAGGAATTATGGACCTACATTGTGCAAAAAGCCATGGGTCAGAAGCCCAAAATGCCATCCTGGGCAGGTAAACCGCAGCTTGCCAAGTACGAATTGACATCGCCTTATCTATGGAAAAGGTATAAGGACGAGCCGTGGAATGAGCAAATTAAGCCCTTTAACAAGGGAATTCTTGCATGGCCGGACATGCGTGGTGATGATTCCAAGCGCTTTTACGCACCGTGGAGCACGGATTTAAGCCAATACCGGTACTGGTCGTGGACCGATGACAACGGCAATGGGCTCATCGTGGGGGATCGAATGCTGGGTGAGCAGCCTCTTCGTGAGATGGGCATCTTGCTTCGTGCCCATGACCGTAACCCTGAGTCTAAATTCATGGACGCCGGTGGAAAGGTCTGTCCTAGGGATTACCGAGGTCCACTCTACAGGCGTCCCGTGGAGGTGGTCAGCGTTAACTACACCGGCAAGGAATTTATGGCTGATACGATGAGCGAGGTCATTGAGAAGGATGGCAAAAATGGTACCGTGGATGTGGATTGGCATTGGTTACGGCAACAATTGAATGAAAGGGGTTTTGCTAAGACCGCCATTGCTGCGGAAACGGGGTTGTCATACCGGCAGGTGTTACGGTTATTAAAGGATGAGCATGAACCGCATGAGCAAAGCAAACATAGGCTGCATCGTGCGTTGCTGGTGTTGGAAAGAAAGAGGACCGTCACTTGACGGTCCTTCTTGGTACCCTAAACTAATGTCCAAATATCCCGCATGCACTGAACGTCTGGATGTCGATTAAATTTCAGACAATACATCACAAAGTCTTTCCGGGTAGAGCTAGTCATGTGCTTGTAATCTAAAAAGTAAGCAAGTACCTCGTCAATATACGAATCCCAATTTTTCGTGTCGGTTCGCGGGTATACCATGTGCAGTCCTAGTAAATGTGCCTCGTGCTTGTCACGGGTGTTCCTCCGAGATGATTGTAAATATTGACCAATCATATTGTTGAATTCGGGTATAAAATTATATGGGTAATAATCTTCATGATGTTGCGATATCCCGATATCTGTTAGCTTAAGGCTCCAAAACTGCTTCAAATAAAAGTGATACGTGTTCATTTTGACTTCCTTCAGCTCACACCATCCCGGGCCAGCGGCCGACCTTTTGAATTAGCGCTATAGATAAACTTAGCACGCATCCAAAATCCTGTCGAAGGTGACACAAGATAACAAAGTTGCAGGATGTGACTGGAAATTTGGCCGTTGGGCTTTCCGCATCATAAAGGCATTTAGCCTTGGTATCAGCTACCAACACTTCTGACATTGCATACAATTTATGGATGCCAATTTAACGCTATGTTCGTATAAAATTTACATTATGTTCGTATTAAAATCCCTAAATCCCCCATTCTCCCCCTCTCGTCTCCTCACCGCATTCCCATACCTCCGTATTCCGATGTGTATAAAATGTCTTAGAATGACACCGGGGTGTCTTAAACTGAACGTTAATGACATCTAGACACCTTAGAATTGGTCTTTGCATTGGTCCTTGCATTTGGTTTGTAAATTGGTTTATCCGTATTTGACGTTCTATGCATGTTGTTTGTTTTCCGCTTAGTTTCATATTCTTCCCTTTCCATTGGGTTCCACTACGTTCCACCCAAGACGTCACATAAACCGTTCCGTCATTATTCGCCCTTCTTCCTTCCTCCATCCAACAATTATTTTCCATAACCAATTGCGCTGTATTGCTGCATTATATTGTGCTGATCAATAATCGACGTTCAACATATGATGAATGAATATGCCAATGTGACATTATGAGATGAGCAGATTAAGAAGAGGAAGTGGGTTTTGCATAAAGTTGCTACTTGAAGTTGCGATTAACTTCATGGTAAAGTTAGTACAAACCTAAAATGCGATACTGGACGGAGGCTCTCCTGGTTGCAGGGGAGCTTCTTCATTGCCAGTCCCTCTTTCCTCATAAATATTGTTTTTATTCTTGTTATTAATTTTGATATTAGTATTGTTAGCAAAAACATTAGTGATTTTAGTAAAGATAGACAGAGCGATTCTAGGAATAGGTAGTGCTCGTGGTTTCGTGAACTGCTCTGTTACCATGAAGAGTGTTGATAGCGATGACGGGAGTAGCGTGTTCGATATCGTATTATCAATCGTAATAATAGTATTGATAACAATAACGATTTCTGGATTGGTAATGAGAGCATTACCAGTGTTAGTTAATGTATTAATAATAAGAGCAATATCGAAAACAATATCCGTATTGCTAATATAATTGGTATTTTTACTAAGAGTAATAGTGACGTGTTCGAAGGCGTATTATCAATCATAATAATAGTATTGATAACATTAACAATTTTGGTACCGGTAATGATAGCAGAAATGGTGTTAGGTCTGTTATTGATAAGAATGTCAATACTTAAATTAGTATCGGTATCAGTAAGATGATTGCTCTTATTACTAAGAGCAATAGTAGAATCGAAATTGTGTTGTGTTCCAGTCATCCACCGTTTGAACTACCAGTCAGGCGGTGGCTTACGTCATGCCCTCCGCCCCGAAAAGTCGAAATGCGTAAAAATTGCCATATGCCTCTAAAGGGATTCTCTCTCAAGCGTAGTATTAGTATTAGTATCACGTTTATTATTAAAGACGATATTAGTTTTGTTATTATGATTAATTCAGACTGCTGTTGTAAGGTATAGTGGTGAAATCAGCGAACTTCAAAGGGAGAATGATTATATCATGGCTATTACAATTTCTTGGATGCTTCAAAAGGGAGGAGTTGGAAAGTCAACCCAGACGGGCATTATGGCTTGGTTGTTAGCCAAGAGGGGAAACCGTGTTTTGGTAGTGGACATGGATAGTCAAGGGAACGTCAGCACGCTGTTAAGCCAACAGGATGCCTATGCGTTCTCGAATGAAACTGTATTGGAAGCGGTTGAGGACAACGATCCGAAATCGTACATCGTGCAGGTCGCAGACACGTTGCATCTTCTACCAGCCGATGACCTCTTGGCTACATACGACACGTACATTTATGAAATTCAAAAGACCCAAAAGAGGTCTGGACACCCCGTGCTGTACCTAAAGGACATGTTGGGGTTGGTGTCGGACGACTATGACTACATCCTCATGGATTGTCCTCCCAGTCTGAATCAACAGACGGTATCTGCGCTTGCAGCCAGTAACTACGTGGTCACCGTGTTGCAAACCGAGGTGTACGCGTTCCAAGCCTTGAATCGCTTTTTTGAAACTTTGTTTTATGTGAAACGGGGACTGAATCCCGACCTGACGATGCTTGGAATATCAGCAGGACTCATGGATCGTTACTCCCTTCAAACGGCGATCCTTGAAGCTGTTCAGGAAAAGTACGGGGATGTCGTTTTCAAAACCGTGCTGCGACGGTTGGCTCGTATTTCGGAGTTTGCCACGATTGGCATCTCTAATGCGACAAAGGATCAGAAACAGGCACTAGGGCAGTACGAAGACCTGCTGGACGAAGTGCTCCAACGGATCGCCGATGGTGTTTCTACGGACTCAATTTACTTTGGGGCTTTGGAAGAACATTTAGCGTATGTGGATGCTAGATTAGCTAGTCCCCTAACCGATAGGAAGCGAGCGCGGTTCGAAGATGTTCGTGCGACGCTTTTGGATGATATAGAAACAGCGAAGGGATGGTTGTAGGATGAGTTCTTCCAAAGACAGGTTGAAAAACACTCTAAACCGAGGCCCAGTTGTGACGGCCCAGCGTTCACTCATCCCGGATTTAAGTCAAGAACGCAGAAATAATACTGAAACAGACAATGGTATTGATAACGAACCTAATACTAAGATTGTTACCGAGAGAGATACAAATACCAATAACGACCTTGTTATCAAAAATGATAACAATCGTAATATTAAAAATGATAACAATATTAATACTAATACTTATACTGAGTCAGGGGTGGCTGTGCAGCTGGAATTGGCGCGGAGAGACTTGGCCAATCTCCAAAGTGAGCTGGCTGAGAACAAGGCGACACTAAACTCAGTCCAAAACCAATTTGACTCCATAGCGAAAGAAAAGGCGCAGTTGGAGGATTTGGTCAAACGGCTAGAAGCTGAGAAGTCCGCATTACAAGCGGAATTGGATTTGCCGAGTGGCGCCTCCCACACGTTGCAGGCCGTGTTGGATGATAACGAGAACTTAAAGCAACAAGTCGCTTCCTTAACCCAGCAGTTGGACGCAGCGCGCGAGGCTATCCCATCTGATTCGAGTAGACTGGTTGAAGAGTTCGCCATAGCACGCGTGATGAAGCAAGTTGGCTTCAAAAAGAAGGGCGACACATACACGCAAACTGGGTTTTATCAAGACCACGACGTTCAGGAACGGTTAAAGAAGTACCTCGAAAATATTCCTTATGACAAATCGACTGTGATCAATGCAGCGCTTGATCATCTGCTCTCCCGCCTCGGTTACTGATGCGTTTGGAACTGGGTGTCTCCTGTTGGAACACCCAGCTATTTAGAGGACCTTGTCGATAGCAATGTTAAACTAAGACGCCTCGTTCGAGATTTATGTGGGTAGAGAGAAGTTTAGCTTTCCCAAAAGGCCTCCTCGCTGTTTTAGGTGGGTATGTCAAATGACAACTTGCCTAGCAGAAGGTAAATCATAGAAATATAATTCTCTACGTTGCGGTAACCCTTTGCCCTTCGTTTCATGGCTTGGCTGAGGCTGTTCATACTCTCAATGAGGGCATTGTTGACTCTATCGAACCAAGATAGGATGCCATTTTGGTGGCGGCGGATTGTTTTTGCTGCGTCAATCATTGGCTTTGAGTCGTGAATGTGTAGCCCAGAAATACCACTTATCTAGAAAGGCCTTAGCAAGGAACTTAGGTTGTATCCAAAGTTCTTTGAATGTAAGCATCATTTGGTATGCCCTTGCCGTCTTGAGATTTAAGTGGCGAAGCACCTGTAATCGGTCCTTTTGCTTGCTTGTGAGATTGTGCTCGTTCTTCAGCCGAATGTATCTGATTGTTTGAGTATAGTGGTCCCAGGAATCGGATTGACACCCTTAGTCTGGACATAACTCCCGTTACCTCAATACTAAATTTGAGTATTGCATCTTGCTCAGATTTTGCCACACTGTCTCGCCGTCACTTCCCACGCGCATGTTGAGGCGACATCAATTTTAAGGCGTTCGTGGAAGACAAACTTGCTACCGTGAATGTGTGAATGCCTGCTGGATAGTTCCATCATAATCATGGCAAACTACGGGCATGACGTTTTTGGAGCGTATGTTATCATGGTTCTTAACATCGTGTGTGGCTTATTTCTACCATGGATTCTTGGCGTTTACCTCTACCACAAGCACCCTTTGACTGTCCTCACTGTGGCTCCATTCGCCTCTGTGGTTTCTTTTGTCATAAATACGTTTGGATTCGCCTTGGAGTTCTGGAGCCTGAACCCTCCAATGCGAATCGAGACGCTTTCAGCGTTGCCCCTCGACATTGGCCTCTATCCAGTCTTGGGTTGCTGGTACATCATTTTGGTTCACCGATACAAGCGTTTCGCCTTTCTCACTGTGACTTTTGCACTTGGGACAACTCTACTTGAAGGTTTGGGAGTCGCTCTTGGTCATGCTTCCTACGGGAAACGGCTGTTAGAGTCTTATGTAGTGGTGTAAATTTAGGGGCTGGCTCTTGACGAGAAAGCCATCGAGTGCAATCTACTAAAAG
>NZ_JAJFNK010000032.1 GCF_021739485.1 Alicyclobacillus tolerans | reverse complement strand
CGACTTGGCCAATATTGGCATCAAATTCTGGACACCTGGCACCATCAGCATTTGGACATTATGAGGTAGCTAAAACATCTTTAACCAAAAATAAACCCTGTTATTTTACTAGAGATGGATTAAAAAATAACTGGAGGAGATCTTATGGACGAGTTGACGAAAGCTAAACCGGGGTTTGTTTTGGGAAAAACGGGGAGAAAACTCCTTGTGCATGCTATCTACGATGATCCACGTAGAAACCAACTAAATCAAAATGTTTTCTCGTGTGGTCAGTCTGGGATTGGAAAAAGTCGAACGTTTTTGTTGCCAAACATTCTATTTTGCGGTCAAAAGATGGGCGATCATCTTGTCATTACGGATACTAAGGGAGAGCTATATAACAAATCGTCGGATTTTTTACGCCAGCAAGGATACGAAATTCACGTGGTTAACTTCCAGAGAGACGGATTTGCAAAAAGTGAGCGATACAATCCGCTTTTCTATGTAAAAAACCTTGTGGATGCGCAAAATCTCGTAAATACCATCTTAGAGAACACTTCGAAGAAAGTTTCGAACTCGGATGAGATGTGGAAGAACGCAGAAGCTGCATATTTGACTGCTTTAATCATGTTTTCGGTAAGTTATTTCCCCGAAAAACACCGAAATCTCGGTTCAGTTGTCCGGTTTGGAGTGATGGGGGCCAGACAAAAGGAGGCTATGGAGGCTCTGTTTTTGGACTTGCCTTCCGACGACCCTGCACGACTTATGTATGAGAGTTTTGGGATTGCAGAAGATAAAACCAGAACCGGGATTTTGATAGGTTTTTCGTCCAGAATGAAGCACTTTTTAAACGAGGAAATTGTTGACCTTACAGCAAAAACGGACTTCGATTTCTCAAGATTGACGCAAAACGAAATGCCGGTAGCACTGTTTCTGATGATGGAAAACGATGACACTTTTGGTTTACTTCCAGCCATGTTTTTTAGTCAATTATTCGATTTCTTGGTGAGGTATGCCGATGGAACTCCTGAGGGAAAGTTACGAAAAAGAGTTCGTTTTATGTTAGACGAATTTGCCAATATCGGGAAGATTAATAAGTTTAATAGTTATATGTCAATCATCCGAAGTCGAGAGATATCAGTCTTATTAGTCTTACAGATGTTAAGTCAGTTAGAGGACCGATATCCAGTGAATGAATTTAAAGAGATCCTTGGTAACTGTGATACTCAGATATTGTTGGGAACTACAAGTCTGGATACAGCAAAGTATTATTCAGAAGTCTTCGGGAATCAAACGATATTAGCCCAACATGTCGACCGTAAAAACGTTGGAATCGGTCAACAACCGTCGAATTCGGTGCAAGTTGAACACGCACAAAGAGCGTTAATTACACCAGACGAGATACTAAGATTACAGAGGGAATTTACTTTGGTTTTTCAGTCAGGACGTTATCCGGCAAAAGTGAAAAAACTGCAATACGACAAGTTATTTCCGGGGCTAACAACGGTGGATTGGCACGATGAGTTGAAGGATCGAGAAGAACGATACCGTGTTTTTGATCCAACGGCATTGTTGGATAAATATATGCGTGACGAAGATGAAAATGATTCCAATGACAGAGGGGGTACAAACGAGATCGATCCAGATCATCTTTTATTTTAATTCATTGACAAAATGATAATAAGGAAATGAGAAAAAAAACCGCCCATTGGGCGGTTTTATTGCGGTTGGGCATTTTGCAGGATTCGTATAAATCCTGAAACTCCCGCTTCTGTTCCGGTAAATTTGATATTTCCAGTCTCGTCCCTTAAAAAGTTAACACTGGACAATGTTTCATCATCGAGATTATCCAAGTCAACATTTTTTAAGGTTTGTATTAAAACAGCATCCCAATCTTCCCTTTGCACGATTAAATCACTGGCATAACGTGCAATCGCACGGATTACGACTCTTTTATTGTAGATAGATTTTTTATCCGAAGGTTGTAGAACGTGTTTTGCCAAAATGTCAAAGAACCGATAAGCAATAGTTTCTAACTTCTTGCCGTTCTTTGGACGAACACGAACTTTGAGGCTCCCGAAAACCAGTCCCACTAAAGCATCATAGAGGTACGCCAGCTTAATGATCTGTGAAGATTCTCGTTTTCCTCGCCCATTATAAGTGAGTTCGTTTAACTTCTGATTTTTTTCTAGTATCTGATGCAGTAACCTGTGTAAGTCGTCACGACTGTTGAAATCAATAGCAATCGAACGGTCAACTTTTTTGGCATAATAATTCACGTCGTGAAAAATTTGTCTTTGTTGTTCTGGAGCGGTTGTTTCGAGGATAATAACGGGGATTTTATAGGATTTCAGATGGTTTTTAATGTTTTCGTCAGGGGTTTCCTCAAACAACGTGGATAATGCATTCCATCGGTGTTGTCCATCGAGGATAATGATTCGATTGTCTTCAGCTTTTGACAAGATTAAAGGTGGGAAAAAGGCGGTTTGATTGTTTAAAATGGCAGTTTTAATGTAATTCGTTAATTGTTTAATTCGAGATTTTTTCAGATCTCGTTGTACGTAATCATCTACTGTGATCTGGTCATTTTGAAGTTCTTCGATGGATTTTGCGGTAATTGAATATTGTTGGTTGAATAAAGTGTAACTTTCCATTGAATTATCTCCTTTTAGTTAGGATGCATTTTCTTGATTATAAAAAAGAATTTTGCAAAAATCCATCTCGGGCGCTTTAATAAAAAATAAAGTAGTTATATTATCTGTAGTGACGTCAAGAAAATTTAAGGAATAAGGAGAGGGTAAAACGATGAAAAAGAGTCAGTATTTGAAAGAAGTTTTAGCGTTGTTAGATGGTGTACAAAAACTTAAAGAACGTTGTGAGGGTCTTTCGATGGACATGCCGTCAACGAGTGAAGTCTGGGAGGAACGAGCTTCAGTTGTTGAAGAAGTCCGATCGGGTTTTGACGATATCGAAAGTATGCTAACAGAACTGTTGGATGAATGACAAAAATATTAATCTATTAATGGACATTTCACGGTCTTAAAAAAGATAATATTTGAAAGGGTGATTATATAATGGAACGGATTACTGCTTACCAATTGAAAAGGACTCGCTTGGATGATGCAAATGGCAATATTGATGTATACCTATACACAAGGTTGGAATTACAGCGTGATCTCGGTATGGTTATACCTCGTGGTATTGAACCGGTTAATTTGGGTACGAACAGAGAGCCTAAATATGATCGAAGGGAATGTGTTTCTAGAGAAGGAATTTATGACACTTTGCTTAATTTACCCGGCGGGCTGGTTAGTGAGCGCGAGATTAGAAGGTTTGGGAGCCTGGTTTTACCCGGTAGTGAACCAGTTGCAAAGTTACTGGGTGGATATAATAAAGGTGGGTATGAAATTTTTGATTTGTATCCAAGAAGAGAAACTGTACCTTACTGCAAACTTTATTACAAATATTACGACTGGGATCAAATTCCTGAGTTTTACAAAACAAGACATGCGCTTAAATTGATAGGATTAAAACCGCCTCGTGGACTCGCCCACGTAGCAAAGATTTATTCCGGTCGTCGAGAAAATGAATACTATCTTTATGATATTAAAGATTGTGTAAACATACATTCGAAAAAACGGTGTAGGTACTCCGACGAAGAATTAAAAAGAGCTAGGAACTACAAAACCTTAAGATATTATTAACATGAACCTTTTTTTGCAATAAGCATACTAATTCGGTGCTCCCAAAGAAACAGGGGGCACTTTTTTGTTTTCAAAAAATCCGTCTCAACCTCTTTAACAAAAAATAAAAGCAGTTATCTTACCTGTAACGGGGAGGTGAAAAATTTGAACAAGCTTCAGATAAGGAAATCTCATAAAAAGTGGCTGTATATCACGGTTGGTACAGGGGTTTTGGTGGGGATCGTTGTGATTGGAATGAGTTTTAATGGGGTTCAGAAAACGTTGAATTCTGATTTAAAACAAAGCGTGAAAACAAGTGGAGTAACACAGAATATCTCAATGAATTCGTCCTCACCAGCGACAAATAATACGTATGAAGGCAAATATAAGATTGTGACTCCTATCACGGAGACAAGTTTAGGTAAAAAGACGAATCAGACACAGAAAAAGACGATTAAAACGCAAAATCATTCTGTAACTACAAGTCCAGTGAAACCTGTTACATCTAAGGTTACTTCGGTTACTCCTTTTCAGTCCTTGCAACCTACAAAACCTTCACCATCTACTACAAATCAAGGTAGCTTTCATGGTAGTGCTTGTTGGGTTACTGAGACGGTAGGCTCGATTTCGAAGACTTTTTACGGAACAACTTGTGCTCAGGCAGATCAGGCTGGACAAGCATGGGCGAACAAAGAGCAACAGATTGTGGATGAGCAAGCAAAGCAAGCACAAGATCAAGCAAACGCCAAATATGCACAGCAGGATTGTCAACAGATCGAGCAAGAACAAGCTGATGCGAAAGCCAGCGGTATGGCCTATCAGGGGCCATCCTGTGCTCAAGTTTATCAAGATTACGGTCTTCCATATCCATATCCGGGGAATTAGGGGGTAATTTGATGCCTTTGCAGGTGAAAAAGAGGACTTTAGTGATATCAGGTGGTCTAGTGGTGATGGTGGTTTTGGCCGGGGCTACGTTGGTTTTACCACATGGTCATCATCACGTTAGTCAAGTTAAAGAGCCTTCGGGAGAGGTTTTGAGTTCTACAGTTAATAAAAACATACAAAATAGCAAACCAGTTTCACAGACTCATGCTTACACGTCCAACGTCTTAACTCTTCTTGGGGGTAGCTATGTGACTGTCGGTGTTCATGCGTCACCAGATCAAGCCATCAACGGGCAATATCTTGGACAAGTTTGTCAGATATATACGCAACAAGGAACGAAAACAAATGTTGGGGTTAATGTTGTCCCTAGAGAGTACGTTTCCAGTGACAACGTATTAGTGGTTTCTGTGAAACAATCCGATTTAACTAATTTGCGTAAAGAAATTGGACAAACTTGGTTTTTGGCACACGACGGTTATCAAAATGGTGCAAAAACGAAATGAACAAATTAAGTGTCCGAAGAAAACGTAGAGTATGGCTGTTAGCGGGGAGTGTAGCTGTAGTTGCAGGTGTGGGGATTGGAGCGTTGGTGACTAGATATATGGATTTTAATCCCCGTAACACTCGTAATCCGGTGCAAGTTTCAACGAAAACACAAATCAATGCCCAACAAAAAGCATTTACAAAAACTGAAACATCGAAACCTGTGTCCAAACCTGTTTCGAAACCCAGTAAAAAAGTTTCTGCAACTAACGAAAAAGTTTTCGAAATTTTGAAGAAAAATAATGTACCAAATGAATATCAAACCTCTATTTTAAGTTTCTTAAAACAAAACAATGCAATTCAAACATTTTTGAACGGACATTATACATTTTCCCACCATCCATTTGTTTACGGTGGATATGACAGTTTTACTTATTATGTTTTGTCGATTTCATCAAATTCTGAAACAAAAACTCTTTATCTTTATGATTCCAAAAGTTTTTCATCCCTAGATACTTTTGCCCAATATATTGCACAAAAATACGGGATTCAAGCACCTTTTCCGTTTGATGTTGCCCAGTTGCAATCTCCACTCAGTTAACAAACAAGGAAGTGATAACGTGCTCAAGTTTGATGAACCTAACAGTTTCCCCCCAAAAGTTGACGCCAGTTTGCGAAAGTTGGGCATTAAAACGCCGTATCAGATGTTGTTAATACCTCATCTTGTAGTGTTTATGGTGGCAATAAGTCGGGGTATCTTTCGGCCATGGGAATGGATCGTGTATGCGATTACCTTGGCACTCCTGTATATCCTACTTTTTACGGATGAGTCCGGAATTATGATGATAACGATGATTCGTGAGGCTCTATTTTCGGTGTTTCGAAATAAAACTTTTGATTATGTGTATCAACCTGAAGAAGAATTTGCGGTTTTTGAGTGGCAAATCAAAGATATCAAGAATGATTAAGGGGTGAGAATCCGATGATTCATAATAAAACAAAACCAAAACGGAACTGTCTTCCGTACGTTCAGTTCGATGGAGATTATGCATTGGTGGGCCAAAAGAACCCGAAAAAACTGGCCTTTTATCGTGTAGAACCGCAGATTATACAAAATAAAGACGTGGACGAATTGGTAAGCTTTCTGGACCAAGTTGCCGACATTTATAATAAAGTTCCCTTCTCTAATTTTCAAGTTTATGCACGAAAGATTGTCAAAGATAATCAATCCTATATTGATTTTTTACAGAAAAAGCGAAAGGAAACGGACTATCAAACGGCTTCGAACATTTTACTCGGAAGTATCGAGCTAGCAAAGGATTCATCACGTTTGGCGTCTTTGAGGGAGTTTTTGATGGTTTTTGACATAACGGGGCAAGAGGACAGTTTGATTGGTTTTGAGAGGGATTTGAAGGGAATTGAGGCACGAAAAATGACGAAAATTGAAATCGAAAAGTTTTTGATCGGAAAGGTGATCGGGGATTTTGAAGGATTAGAGTTTGAGGATATCTATGTGACGGAAGTGAAACACGAACGGTATAGCCTTTTACAGCAACAAGTGAGGATTGGAAGCACTTTTCACAAAAGTTACGTAATCAACCGTTTCCCCCGGACGAAGGATACGTTTTTTATTACTGATATTTTAAATGCATCAGGCAATTTTGACGTGCTTTTTGATTTTCGTAAGGCCAAAAAGGACAAAATTGTACAAAAGTTAGACATTATGCTGTTAAACAAAGAAAACGAGTCTGTGACCGGTCGCGCTTCAAACCGGATAAAAGGCAAAAAAGATCTAGAAGATACTGAAAAAATGTTGGCTCAAATTGCGGGCGAATTGGAACAGGTTTGGCAAGTTACGACTTTGATTGATGTGTATGATTCGTCACCAAAAAACTTACTAGATACTGAAAGTCGATTAAACGGGGTCTTATTAACACAAGGCATGAAGAATACTGATTTAACGAAAGGAATTAAAAGTTGGATTCAAACTTTACCGTTGTGTTCAGTAGAAAAAGAGGTTTTTTCACCATATAGTTACCATTTTCATTCCTCTTTAGTTTCAAAGCTGTTTCCGGCATTTTCGTCGGATTACAGTGACGATACGGGGGTGATAGCTGGAGAAAACGTGGATACGGGGAATCTAGTGGTTATTGACAGGTTAGACCGTTCAAAATATCCCGCACGAAACATGAGTGTTTTTGGATTAACAGGTAGAGGTAAGACGTATGCCATGGAGACAGATATTTTAAGACATTTTTCATTAGGTTATAAGATTATTGTGTTAACTCCTGACCGTGGATATGATTTTCCATCGAGCATTTGTGAAAAAGTTACGTTCGGTATTTCGTATGAAAATTCTATTAACCCGTTTCAGATTGATTCGTTAATCGTGGACTCTGATGACGAAAAAGACAAAATCGGTGGAGAATTGTATTTTCACAAAAAGGTTGAAGATATTATCAGCTTTTTAAGAACGATAACTACCGTTTCATCGACAGAAGCAGGGCTATTAGAAACTTTAATCACAAGACTCTATGAAAAGTATGGATATAGTAAGGAATCTGTCACGGTTCCAAATAGTTTTCCAACTTTACAAGATTTGTATCAACTGGCTTTAGAAGTCGACGAATTGCAAGACTTCTGTAGCGAATTAAAAAGCTTTGCTATCGGGCATTATTCCCATATTTTCGCACGAAATCGGAATTGGGGTTTCGACAAACCGATAACAGTCTTAGATATTAAGAATCTCTCGGATGGTGTTTTACGCCAAATTATGATGGATGCTTTGGTCAAGGCAATCTGGGAGCAAGTTAAGACGTGGGATCATAAATTCATTGTTTACATCGATGAGGCCCATCAACTTACAAGAGATGAGAAATCGATTCAATTTATGACGGATCTGGCAAAGAGGATTCGAAAGTACGGGAAAAACCAAGGAGGAGCCGTTTTTATTACCCAAAATCCTTCTGATTTATTACGGTTTGATGGTGCTGAAAATATCCCGAAAAATTGCGACTTTTTGATGATTTTCCCCATTAAACCGGACGATATTGACCAATTGAAAAAGATCGGTTTTTACCCGACAAAACAGCAATACAAGTTTTTGACGAGTGCAAAACAACATCAAGCCATTTTAAAGGCAGGGGGAACCAGTGTGACGATTGCGGTGATTCGAAGTGATCAGGAGAGGGAGGTTATGGGTAAATGAATGTTTTATGCCAGTTAAACGACGGTAGATTGCTGGTTTTGAGAGCGAATGGTCAATTATTTTGTGATAGTTGTCTTGTTGATGATCATGTGGAGATTGTAAGTCTTCAGAAAGACTTACGAACGGAGATCCTAGGAAGTTCCGGAGAACCGCTTTTTACGGAAACTTATCCGGTTTCGATAAGGGTTGTTGGCTAGTGGGTGCGGGAAAGATTATCGGGGTAACTGCGGGGTTAATCTTTGGATTTCCATTGCTGATATATAGTGCGGTTTTTGGAGTTGGCAGTGCCCCTGTTGGCGCAACAACGGGGGTCTTACCTCCAAAACAGTTCATCCCGTTGTATGTGGTAGCTGGGCACAAGTATCACGTGCCCTGGTGGTGGTTGGCAACGATTAATCGGATTGAAACGGACTATAACCGCGACGATCACACCAGTCCGACAGGAGCCGAAGGCCCGATGCAGTTTGAGCCTAGTACATGGCTGGTTTTTGGAGAAAACGTAATGAATTTACCGGATGAAAGTCAATATGGTAATCCTAATAACTTTGTGGATGCCGTTTTTGCTAGTGCAAGAGATTTTCATTCTATGGGAATGGATTCTCGTAATCCAAGTACGTTAACACCCCAAAACTTAGCGAAGTGGGCAGGGAGCTACAATGCCGGGGTCGGGGCTTGGGACAACTTAAGTGCTCAAACTACGCAATATCGGCAAGAAGCAGTTAGTTATAGCCAATATATCAAGTCAAACGTGGTTGTACCTGCGGTAGATGAAAGGTACTGGGAGTCGTTGCCGATTGAGGAGATTTGGGCAATGGTTCGAGGGAAAAAGGGACTGTATAAGAGTGGTTTGCCACAAGTGGTTGAGATGAAGGGAGGTGGTGTAAAAGGGTAGTTGGGTTTTAGGAAGTTAGATTAATTCAATATCAAAATGGAGGGATTATCGTGAGTACACAGGTTGACCAAGGACAAGCTGTTGAACTGGAGCAAGATACGTTGTTGGTTCTGGACGAACTTTTACCTGATCCGAAGGAAAATCAGGCGTTATCCCCAAACACGACGGAACCGACGCAAACTATCTCACAAAATGTCCCGATGGATCAAAGAGACGCACTTTTTGAGCAAAAAATCAGAGAAAGTGGGAAAACACCCGAAGAGATCGCGAATAACGTTCAAAAAGAGGTTGAAAAGACAGAACAGTTTCTGTCGCGCCCCGCAAGCCAAGAGGCGACACGTGAGGACATCTTGCGGTTGGCAGATTTGGTAACGAAGGTAATGGATGTTTCCAGTCGTTTGGAACGGTGGTTGGTGGATAATCGTGACCGGTTTACCCAAGGTTTTTCTGTTGAGGAGAAGAAGGCCGTAAAAGAGGTTTCTTTGGACTCCTTAAAAAACGAAAAGCCAATTACGAATTTGGAATTAGCGGGAATGATTGAAAAGATGGTTGGAGAAGTTGCAAGGTTGCAAAACCAGATCGAAAACCTGAGAGGCATTGTTCAACAAAAAGCCAGTTTACGGGAACAAATCGGGGAAAAGCTGATGGAATTCGGCAAAAATCGCCGTGAGAAGCAGATTGAAAAATATTCTCGCGAGAGTCAATGGGAAAAGATCGGGGCGAGGATCAAGGGAAGGGGTTCTGAACAAGGATTGGAGCGATAGGGTCATGTCTGATGTAGCCCCGCCGTCGGGTGGGGCTACTCCCTTGAAAGGTGGGTGAAAATATGGGATTTCTATTAAAAATTCCAGCGAAGATTGACAGAAAAGAGATGTCGGTTTGCAAGGTTATCGTTGTTAAAAGACACATAGCTACGATGCGTAAGATTGATTACATTGCAAACCGTGATCACACAGGTTATCGTACACCAGATGCACTTGCTTTTGACGCGCAAAATGACCGTATCAGTACGGAGGACTTTGCTAGTCGAGTAAAAGAGGGTTGGGTGTGGAGGTCCGAAAAGGAGAATAAATGGCCCATTGTTTCCGAAATTATTTTGAGTGTTCCGGATGAATTTTATAGGAACGAAAAATATTATCAAGAGGCAATTCGAAGGATAATGAAGCGGTTTGAAACGAAAAAAAGTGTGAAAATTGATTGGATTGGTGCAGTACATGATCCAAAAGGGAAAAGCCATGTTCATGTAATTATAAATAATATCGGGAATATTGAAGGTAAATTAAAACCCGGAGAACGGGATACGAGGTTATTTGCTATAAAACGGGACGATATTTATTGGTTCAGAAATGAATTGAAACGTGAGATGGGGATGAAATGGGTCAAAGAGCGATATTTTGAAAATGAACAAAGAATCTCCAAACAGTTGAGAAAAAATAAGGCACAATGGAAGGAATTCGGAAAATACATTGAAGGTCGAAGAAAATTAAATTTCATTAAAAACGTGATGCCGTCCACACATGGAAATCGTCCTCGTATTCATGATAAAAAGGGTGACAAGTTTTGGGCATTATTTGGCGAAAACCGGGATAAAAACAGAGATAATGAGAAGCTGTTCGACCGATGATTGAGACTGGCGTTAGGAGGGGTATTTTGTGGAAATCCCAGAAAAATTAAATGAGGACTTAATAAGGTTATGGATGCATGACGATGTGGTACAACATGTTTTTGATGTATTGAAACATAGAGGTATTTATCAGTTTCCCGATGATATCACCGGTAAACTTCCTAAGTGGAGAGTCGGGGTGGTGTTAACGGTTTTAAGTGAATTGGGATACATTAAAAAAACTGATAAAGATCGGTATTCGTCTGTTGGAGATGCAGTAACTGTTCTCGCCAATGCAGATAATGAGGATATTACAAAGTTTTTAAAGGAAGTTAGTTTTCCTCACGAAATTTTAGTTTTATCTTCATTGTCTCATCGTGGATACGCTAAGGTATCTGATGTGACCAATGATATTGGTTATAAAGACACGAAGTCGGTATACAGATTGCTGATTAAGTTGGTATACAAAGGGCTGGTTATACAGACTGGCGTTTCGAGACGTTTAACGTATTATCGATTAAGCGATTATGGCGGGTTAATAGTTACTTTATAGTGATTTTAAAGTTATTTAAAAGTAAGTCTAAAGTTTGACGTCGATAGATTGGTTGTCTAAAAACCTAAAAAGTGAAGTAAGAAAAAAATAAAGCGAGTTATAAAAGGGGTAGAGATGTTTATCTTAAAAAGGAGTGTTTAAAATGGTAACTGGTTTCGAGGCTAAGATTATCGAGTTTTTGCATTCGAAGTATGAATCAAGAGAGAAGATCAAAGAAAGAGACGTTTTAATAGTAAAAATTAGCGGAAATATGTGTATATCGAGTAAAAACGCTTTTCATTTACTATACAAGGCATTAAATGCGGGGCGCTTTGTGTATCTCCATAAACAAATAGTCAGTTTTTATGATGGACAGCCCGTAGATCCACTTTATATCAAGCCTTTAACCTTGGATTATATCCAGAAGAGGGTTGCGTTAGATACTCGCGACAATATAATCGACCTACTGATCGATGGGACGGTGAAAGTTAATAATGGTGTCCTAGACTGCCGTGAGTACGAACGATTGAAACACTATAGACGGCAGTTGCAAGAGCTATCCAAGCAGGTTGCTCTTGGACAGGTCGTACAGTTCACGCTCGATGGTATTGAATATGTTTTAAGCCGTATGAGACGGGTCGCGGGAAAAGTGTATGAAGATGTATGGGATACGGATATGGTGACCTTGGGGCCGGGGGTAGAGAAAGCATTCGATGTGTATCGCACGTATGGAGTGTGGAAGTGGTTGTCCGAACTGGAGTATAAGTCTAGGGACGGTAAGACGATATATGTGTGCCAACCACAGATATATCCGTACAGTGAAGCAAACACTAGGACGATATTTCAACTGGATAAAGAATTTTGTGAAAAAATATATCCCAGTCTGGAGCAAAAACTCTTTAAAGTCGATGTCAACTTGGATCTATTTGAACGGGCACAAGATATGGCAAAAACAAAAAAACGCCCAAAAGATAAACGTTGGGTAGAACTCTGAATAATACTATTTATGGCGAAATTTAATGGTTCTGATTGTTTCCGATACTGTTGCGAATCCAAAATAGGGTTCGCCTTTTTTTATTTAAAAAATTTGTTTAAACAACGAAACAATGAAATAAATAATGATTTACACAAAGAAATATTTACGTAATCACGTAAATCAAGGTTCTGGTAGTAGACTCCATTGCCAGCCCCGTGCTCGGTACGAACAATGATATTTTTAAAGTTATTTTATTGGGAGTTTATAGTTACTTCAAAGTGTTTTCCTAGATGTTTTAAAGTTGTTCCAAAGACTTTCCATAGTTACTTTACCCGGTGCGTCTTCAAAAAAATCCTCTTAAAGTTACGTCTTGGCGTGGTGAGCTTGGCTATTTTTGGTCGTTCGTTCCTCCCTCCCAAAAATTAGAAACGCTAATCTCACTTTTCACGCCGCTTTCCCCCGTTGGAGGGGGGCAAGTATACCGCGTATGGCGCGGGTAGTGAAAATCCTTATAAGACAAGGGATTTTTAAGACATACAAATTTTTTTACCAGCACATAAAGTTTCCTCATCCCAATATCCACGCGACACAATCAAAGCATATGTCCCATCTCAATTACTAAAAATGGGTATTAATAACAGCGTGCAAATTTTAAAAATCGGAAAAAAGACTTTAGAAAAAATTAAACCCTGTTACATTACTACCATCATATAAGGGAGGTTGGAAAATCATGAAAAGCTTTAAATCTATCGCAACAAATGTTTCGGTTTTCGCGCTTGGTCTAGCTATAGGTGTAGGAGCCACGTGGGGTTTAGCCCATAACCCTGATCCACTAAAAGGACGTATTATCCAAGTTACCCCTTATCCTGTAGCTCTACAATCCTACGAACGTTTTGGTGGTGTCAAGCCAATTCCAGGTCAACCCATGATTCTCGTTTTTCAAAACTCGAAAGATGCACTCAACAGTCTCGGAACTGAGGCAATGAAAGCTCTAGCTTTTGGTGACGTTTTAACCAGCAAGCGAGGTTACTTTTATATGCAACCGTAATAACGTATTTCAGTTTTTATCGTTAATTCTATCAAAATGGGGAGGATTTTTTACGTGAAAATCGGAGTATTGGGACTCGGGCAAGCTGGAGGAAAGATCGCACAGGCACTGTACCAGCAGGATAATAATCTCTATATACCATTAGCCGTTAATCTTGCAAAACAAGACTTAGAAAGCCTATCTCTCCAAGAACACAACAAGCTTCACGTTAGATGGAAAGTACAGGGCGCAGGACGCGACACACAAGTCCCGTATCAAGCGTTAAAGGACGATGACAACCAGACAGCATTTTTAAGCAAAATTTCGGATGTTTTTGGTCTAAACATGGATGATCAAGATGACTACACATTTAAAGTTGACTACCTTCTGATTGCGGTCGGTGCCGGGGGTGGCACAGGGAATGGGTTCTTACGTGCGATCTTGGATAGTGGGATGACAACCATTTTACCTCCTATTGGAGTGGTGTTGGCGACTCCACGGGAGATTGATAGTTTCGAGGAACAAAAAAATACCGCAGAATTAATCAACGTTTTGAACGAAAACTTAGATGATGAATCGATTAAATCCGTTTTTCTCATAAATAACGATCTTTATGCAAGACATGTTGAATCCAATTGGATGGATAGTGCTAACCAGCATTTTTCCAAAAAATTAACCGCTTTTATCCACCAAACGGCACAACCGTCACAAAAAAGTGTCGATGAGGCCGATCTTATGAAAATGTTAACACGTTTTGGCGGGTATTCCTCTATTGAAACTAAAATTGGAACTCCTGTCACTGTGTTAGATAAAATCATTAATGGTCTACAATCAAACGGTTTTTCGGTTAAAACAGCAAAGTCCATTGCTGTCATGACTGTAGGGAGTCAAGTTGAACAGTCTGAAAACATCATCATGAGCACAATCAGAACACAACTACCAAATACCAGTGAGTATGTCTATACGGGATTTTACAAAGATCCGAATCTGACTGATCCCGAACACACAGAAAACTACGTCATGTTTGCCGGAATGGGTATGCCTGATTATTTAATAGCCATGGTTGAACGTTTAAAAGATTTTAAACAAAAACAGACCATTTCATCCGGTCAGAAAACTTTGGATCTCTCATTTTTAAAAACCAACAGTAATGAACCAAAACAAAAAACTAAGAAAGAATTCAAACTATGGTAAAAAAAATTGTGGTAAAGGAGGGCTAGCGAGTTGGAAAAGCGATACAGACATGATCCTTTTGTTGATATGGAATTCGAAGGGAGAGACGAGGACGTGGAAGATGTTGATTTCTACGTGTGGGAAGGCAAGAAAGTTGCCTCCCACGAGCAACTTTTTAATAACTTTTTTCGGAGAGTAGCATTAGCTTCCTGCGAAGACCCCCAGAAGATCGAAGTCTATCACCGAGACGGGAGCGTTACAGAGATTTTTGTTAAAAGACGTTTGCTGGCACCACATATCTTATCAAAAGTATTTGAAAAAGCCCGTGAAGGAGAGATTAAGAATGACAACGTTTGATAAGTTTTATCGTTCATTGTTCATCTTATTGGGCGTTCTGTTAGCCTATTATTTTGTGGTTCCATTTGTAGAAAACTGGATTGCCATTCACGCACCATATTTGCAGTATTTTTTGCATCCAGAAAGCATTTTGAACCAGTTTAGTTCAGAACTTTAATTGAACAATCTTCATTAGAGAGGAGGCTCACCATGTCCGGTTACGACAGAACAACAGTTAATTTTACTCCCGAACAGCGGGCGTTTCTAAAGGTAGAGAGTGCTAAAACCAATAAATCCATGAAAGAAATTGTTCATGAAAGTATCGAATTGTATCGAAAGGAAAAAGAGGGCGAAAAAGTCACTGAACTGTACCTTGCAGATATCGAGCGTAAGTTCAATCAGATGCTTGAGGATTTAGAAAAATACATCCATGACACGCTGTTTTCTGCCTTCTATTCATCGGTAAAAGCTAAATTTGCAGAAATCGAGCGTTCGGTTACGACTACTGAGCTAATGGTTGCCAAAGTCACGTCCGAACTCGAACATGAGGACGCTACTTCCACTTATAACAAATACCGAGAAGTGGCAAAAAAGCACCTACAAAATCAAGAAAAAAGGAAATTGAAAGAAAGATTCTAAAAGGGGTGATCTCCAGTGAACTACTTTTATCTGTGTTTACAAAACCAACAGGGATTTTTGGACGTTAAAAGTCGTCTCAAGGAAAAGTATTCTGATGCCACAATTCACGACTTAAACGTCACCGATCAACAGACTCTTTTAGCTCTACTGCAAGGAATACGTCCGTCCATTTCTGACCGTGTTTATATTGTTTACGATCAGGATTTTTGTGAGGTTTTAGCTTCCCAAACCGACGAAAATAGCTTGATCCATTACCTCAAGTGGAATGGTGTTTACAGTGAGATTTTTCGCCAGATTTCGCCGGAAATGAACGAAACGAAAAAGTTGAAACCCGTTGACGTGTTGGCGAAGTTTTCGCAAGGAAAGACCGATATCGAAAACACGGAAAAAGACGAGAAGGAACGTGATTCCATTTCTGTTCAGGAGAAACAGGGAGAGGTTGAACGACGAGAGGAAGAACAACCGGTTTCTGCAAAACCTGAAAACTATCGACCGCATGCTCAGACCATGATGGTCGAAAAACAGTCAGACCCAATCACCATTCGCATTATCGGGAATGGTGGGGCCGGAAAAACCTTATTTTCATTAAATCTTGCTAGTTTTTTATTAAATCAATCCAAAAACGTCTGTGTTGTTGGCGATCCATTCACGAAGTTATACGCCTTAGATCGCGTCAAAGTTGTTTTAATAAAAGATTTTTCACTAGAAACAGAATTAGATTTCGATTTTATCATTTTCGACGGAATTGATAACGATTCCGAAACAGAAAACGAACAAAAATGGTTAGTTGTAAAAAACAAAATCGAATACGATCATTATCGAGATTTCTACAAAAAGATCATCTTTAACGACTCGGACGGATTCGACCAAAAAGTCCATGTGGATTCCGCATATTACATGCCTTTTTCTGAAAAAATCTTTCGAAACTTTGCAAAGAAAAATGAACTATTAATCGATACAAATCTTTTTTCTCACTTGTCACTTTTTAACCAGTTTCAACCCAAAACGCCCCCAAAAAGGCGTTCAAAATTCATTGAATTCGTGTAGAGGAGGAGAACAACATGGGAACACTGCAACTTTTTTCAGACGGAAAAAATCTACTCTCCGGCATCATGTCAGGAATCCAGATGTTAACCGGGGGTCTCGGAGGATTAGGAGCAATAGTAATCGCTCTTCGTATGTTATTTCACACGCTTCATGGCGACCAGATGAGACGAAGCAATGAAATTCGTCATCTTTACTGGGTGATTGGCATCTCCATTTTTGTTGTCACAGCAAGTCAGATTACAAAGTATGTTTTAGGCTTTTTCGGGGGGTAACACACGATGTTTATCTTAGATATGATTGCTCGTTGGTTTGGCTTCGGGTCGCTCCCCCAAGCGATCCTTAGCCTTGTTGTTGATCTGTCTAAATCTCTTTTCGGAATCAGTAATCAGTCTGTGTATGGTTTTTTGAGCTTTTTTCAGCAAAATTTTGTTATACACATGGTTTTTGTTTTCTACGGTATTGGAGCCGTGGTTTTGCTCATCCAGAGCCAAGGCATGGGGATAAAGCATCTTGTCGGAGCGTTTTCGGGGGAAATGGAGAGTCCTGCAAGTTTGTATGTTCGGTTAATGAAAACGTTGTTTTTGGCGATATTTTATCCGTTAGTCATTGTGAAAATCATGTTATTGATCAGTGATTTTGGTATGCAGGTTATACCTTCCTCAATCGCAGTTCAACACAGTGTTTTGTATACGTTTTTCGGGAGCTTGAATCAAAACGTGACAAGTAGTCAAGTTGCTAAGTCGGTTCTCACAGACGCAGGAAACCTCGCAGGAACGGTGGCGTTGGTTGGGGTTATTTTGGACAATCCGATGGTGATTATTATTATCAGTATTGTTTTTATCGTATTGATCGTAAAATTTTTGATTCATCTTGCGTTTGAATTTTTGACTTTTGTAATTTATACCATGATTTCGCCTTTAGTGATTTGTTGGGATTTCGGTGGTTTTGGGTATTTTCAGGAACTGCTAGGGCGACAAAGTGCAACAATTTTTACCCAACTTTTGCGCTTTTGGATTTTTGGTTTAGCCATCAAAATTCCCGCTACGACCCCGATGGCACTCTTGTGGATTGGACTTTTGTTTTGGCTGGCTACAAGTGTTCACAAGTTGTTGAGTTTTTCGGGGATGGTTCGAGAATATGACGGAAAACAAGCAATCCAAGGTGGAGCTAGGACGGCACTGGGATTGGCAAAGATGGTGATTTAAAATCCGTTTAATATAATTGAAAATGTTCCTTTAAAACAGGTATTTAATTGCCTGTTTTTTGTTTTCGATCTGAACCTTTCGACAGAAACAACCAAAAACATATAGATTCAAGAGATTCCTAAGCAATCTGGTATTATATAGACATATAGGCAATAAAAACACAAGAGAAGGGAAGATAAAATGATGGTCGTAAACAGTGAAACAGAAAAAGAAATAAACTTGATTAATATGGCGAAAACGTTGGTAAATCCTTTTGTGGGTCGTAAAAGTCGCAATGCATTGATCGAGATTGATGAAAAGGCGAAGTTTCCTTCTTACAGCGAGAACACGTTGATCATTCCTGAGCCGGGATCCTTGAACGAAGCGATTTTTAGTGTTTTGTATGCTTCTCTTCTGTTCGATGAGGAATTGGGTACTGAAGATGTGCCTAGGGCCATCAAGTCATTGACAAGCGCATTGGCCGATCAGGTGGAAACTCAGTATCGGAATTCATTAGAAGTTACAGAAATGATAAAAATGGATGAAAAAGGCGCAATTATTATCCCTTACCGTTATTCAGATGTAATAAATACGAAAGTGACGTTTGTGGTGTTGAGGGACAGGATTGAAATGCAAACTGTCAATTCAATTTGGGTAAAAATGTTAGATGAAGAAGCGGAAATTCAAAAACCGTTTCTTGTTGAAATGAAGGCGTTTTACGACACATCGATGAATTTTAAATTGCGTTTAAGGAAACGTCTTCGTGATATAACTTCTTTAGTGGAAGGTTCGTATCGCGTTTATCGGATATAAAATTTTGTGGTTATTTAGATAATACTTAGATAATATTCGTCCAAACAACTCCCTTTTGGAGTTGTTTGTTTTGTCTTCGGAATCTTTGTGTAAAGATTATCGTGATTAGGATTTCAAAAAAATCCAATGTGCCACATTATATAATTTTCACCTTCCCAAACACCCGGTTACAAGACCAGTAGGGACACGGCAAGATGAACAAGCCGTCCCGCATACGCTGTCAAAGGCGAACTGAACGGGGGTGGCCGGGAGTGCAAAAAGGAAGTCATCATTTTAGAATTAAGGTGATTGGTACGGGGGATGGTACAACTTTTGAGGAACTGTTATTGTCAATGTCAGAGATCATCCTAGAGACTATAGCTAAGACATCCATTGGACAAGAAGGATCACAAGAAGACGACTTACTTAAATCGAATCCAACGAACATTCATTCTCTTAAGGCGAAGGGTCGTGTACATCAATGATCACTTTAAAAGTCGAAAAAGGATTTCAAAACCCATTTAATCATCGCGAAATGGACGAACTAGTCAGTTCAATTGATGCTTTAATCTATGCCCGTGTTTCGACTGAAGATCAAGCCAAACATGGATATTCATTAGAATCTCAAGTAGATCGCTGTGTCGAAAAACTTATTAAAGATTATGCCGTAGACCCTGACAATATCATTGCGCTCATTGAGATGGGGGAGATGGGCGACAATCCGAACCGTCCCGCATTATCCTTTGCGAAAACACTCATCGAAAAAGGTGTTGGAAGAAAGTTTGCTGTTTTGCACCCAGATCGGTTAGCACGTGACTTTAGATTACAAGTCGAATTGATCGAAGATGTCATTTTAGGGCATGGACTCGAACTCGTGAGCGTTGAAGTTCCATATGATCCAAGCAATGCGGAAGCCGTTTTATTTTTTAACATGCAGGGGATCATGGCGCAATACATAAAAGCAAAAATCGTTGCGAATTCGAAACGAGGGCGAAGAACACAGGCGAAGAACGGAAAAATCCCCGGTGTACGTAGGATCTATGGCTATCGCTACGACAAAGAAAATGACATTCTGGTTGAAGACCCGTTCGAAAAAGAAATTTATTTAAAAATGGTTGAATGGATTTTGAACGGAAAAGACGGTCAACCGATGAATTTGACTGGGGTAGCAAGGGAATTAGCACTCCTTGGAATTCCTGCCCCGAGTGGAGATAAGTGGTATCAGTCTTCGATTAGTCGCATCTTGAAAAACACGGTATATACAGGCCGATTTTATTTTGGAAAAACGGAATACAAGCAGAAAAAAGGGAAAATTGACATCATTAAAAAACCTGAGTCCGAGTGGCAGTTAGTCAAAGTTCCTGCCTTCATTGACGAGGACACATATGAACGTTTACAAAAGAAAATTGCGACATTTTCCTATGCAAATCGTGGGGCCAAGCCTAAAGTTACCTATCTCTTAAAAGGACTCGTTCGATGCGGTCGATGTGGGAGTGCCGTTGTTGCGGGAACTCCATCGAGACATAAGATAACCCGAGAACCCATTCATCATTATTACAAATGTAGTGGAAAAACGAGGAAAGTATTTGAAGTTGGGACTGGAAGGTCAGTTCATGATTGTAAGGGTAAAAACTGGCGTCAAGATGTGATTGACGAATATGTGTGGAAATATCTAGTGCGTATGTTAACACAACCGGAAGAAGTATTACGAAAAATTATTGAAAATCAGGATGATCCTTCGCATGTACAAGGACTGTTAAACAAACTCAAAACTTTAGAAACTGCCTTAGACGAGAAACAAGCAGAAAGAAAAAGGTGGCTCAATTTAAACGTAAAGGGACGGATTGATGACGAGGAACTTGATGAAGCGTTATTGCCGTTAGACAAAGACATTGAACAACTCAAAGAGTCCATTTTACTCACGAAAAACGCTTTAGAATCTTTACAATCGAATCAACAACGAGTGGACGAGGTAAAACAGACGATTGAGTCCTTCAAAAGATATATTCGAGAAAAAATATCCGACGAGGAAAAACGTAAATACGTAAGTCAATTAGTGAAAAAAGTCGTGTTATACGACGATGAGATTGAAATCTACACAGCTTGGGACATTACTACGCCCTCTGGAGACAGTGGGGCACACAATGGAGAGAAACCTTTGCATACCCAAGGCTCTAATAATTCATTCCATGGTCAAAGGGATGGAGGATTACAGAAACCAATTCATTGCCATCATTGCAGGATACGAGCGCGAGATGGATTGGTTTTTATCCACCAACCCCGGCTTGCCCAGCCGTTTTCCAATACACGTAACATTTCCGAATTACACCTTGGGCGACCTCACCGCGATCGCACGGAAGATGGCCGCCCAGCGCCAATACAAGTTGAGCCCCGAAGCTGAACTCAAACTCCGGCACCTTTTGCGTCAAGGGCTCTCCTCCAACAGCGGGCGCGAGTTCAGCAACGCGCGTTTTGTGCGCAATACCATTGAGCGGGCGATTCGGAAACACGCCCAAAGGCTGTTTCACAACGATTCGCTGTCTCGAGACGAAGCCATGACCTTAACCGCGTCGGACCTGGAGTGGGAGGAGGCACAACCGTGAAAAAACTGCTCGTGATTGGCCGCACAAATGTCGGGAAGACGCTGTTTTGCGTTCGCTTTGCGAGCTACTTGGGACTCAAAGACCTGCGGTTTATTTTCGAGGACTCTGACGGCAAAACGGGACAGCAGCACATGTCTGTGCGGGAAGCCGAACGAACGCTGTCAGACCCGCTTGCGCACCGGACTCAAAGGTTGCAGTCATTGCACATCGAATTTCCGCGCGGGAAAGACAACCGGCAGTTGTTGTTGACGGACACGACCGGTTTGAGCGATGGAATCCACCCGGAGCCAAAGGTACGCCAGGCGATGGCTCAGACGCTGCTGGCCATGTCGGCGGCAAGTGTCATTTTGCACATGGTCGATGCGTATGAACTCGGTAAATCGGTGATGGTGGCGCAAGGAGAAGCCTCGAGTCTGCCTCATTCGACCTGGACAGATTTGGATGAACAGGTGGTTTCCTTTGGGGCTTCTCACGAAGGGTATGTCGTGCTCGCAAATAAAATCGACTTACCTGGCGCGCGGCGCGGATATAAGCGATTGAGCGAACGGTTGTCCAAACACAAGGTGATCCCGATCTCGGCGTTAGACGGAACGGGGTTCCGGGAGGTGAAGCAACATGTTTGGCGCATGGCATGAGTGGCTTTTTGGGTTTGGCGCCCTCCTTTGCTCCGGTGCAGCTGTGAAAATCATGGATGACTTTCTCGACTCTGATTTTGACCGCTTTCGCGGCAGAAGGACTTTGGCCGTGAAGCTGGGAAGGGCTGCGCTGCCGTACGGACTGGTGTTGGCTATGCTGGGCGCATACTTTGATTTACCGTTGGCCCTTGCGGTGTTTTTCGGCAGTTATGCGGTGGGGATGTTTTCGACTTGGAAGCTGCGCCTGCCGACCAGGCTGCCTTCCTACGTTGAAATTGTCTTGGCAGTTTTATTGGCGGTTCTGACAGCAGGGCCTGCCTTGGCCTTGTGGGGGCTCGCCATGATGGCCGTAGTCGATTGGCTGGACGATCTCGTGGATATCTCTGCAGATAAAGCGGCCGGCCAAGACAACATCGCAATGAAGATTGGAATTGTGGAGACGCTATTTTTAGTCATGATGGCGCTATGTGCCGCCGTATTGCTCAATGCCCGCGATACAGCGTTGACCTTTATCGCTGTGGCCGTATTGAGTATGGTGGCAGACTTGACGACAACCCGGTTGTGGTCTACGCACGACCAAGGCACGGGGAGTGTCGATTCGAGATGATTTGGCAGTATATCGTTTACGGATGGCTGGCGGCATGCACTGTCGGCTTGTTCGCCTACCGCTTGGGCCGCGTGGCAGGACAAAGACAGGGCAAACGAGACGCACGAGTTCAAGTGCCGGTGCAAATGCGCATTCGGGCCTTGCAAACCGGGACCTGCCCAGTATGCGGCAATCGTAGTTCGAATGTGTTAAAGTGTGGAAAAGAGGGGTGATTCGGCTGAAGAAAGCCGTTATTGACCGTGTGATTCTCGCCTTGCGCCGCGATCCGAAGGTGCAAGAAGAGCCGTTTCAAAACCGCTTGGAGGAACTTCAAGGCCTGGCGGAAGCTTCCGGAGCCGTGGTGGTTGCTGTGGTTGTCCAGGAACGGGCACAACCTGATTCTTCCGTTTATCTAGGAACCGGGAAGGTCGAAGAAATCGCGGATGCCGTTCAGGAATCGCAGGCGACAGCCGTGATTTTTGGGGAACAACTCACGCCTGCACAAGTCCGGAACTTGGAAGGCAGGCTGCAGTGCAGCGTTTTGGATAGAACCCAGTTGATTTTAGACATTTTCGCATTGCGGGCGCGTTCGAAAGAAGGGCGGCTGCAGGTTGAAATTGCTCAATTGCAGTATTTGCTTCCGCGTTTGACGGGACGAGGAGTGGAATTGTCCAGACTGGGCGGCGGCATCGGGACGCGCGGTCCCGGCGAAACCAAGTTGGAAACGGACCGCCGCCGGATCCGCCAACGGATCTCTCATCTTCGCGCACAGTTGAAGAAAATTGAGCGCAGGCGCCAGGTGCAAAGAGACAAGCGTTCGCGCTCCGTCACCCAAGTGGCGTTCGTGGGCTACACCAACGCGGGAAAAACAACGCTGCTCAAGCGCTGGACGCACGACAAAGGGATTACCCCCGTGGACGGCGGGCATTCGAGGTTGTTCGATACTCTCGATCCCTTGGCGCGGCGGGTCCAGGCTGGCAACACCAGTGAATTGGTGCTGTTAGATACGGTAGGTTTTGTCGAAAACTTGCCGCACCTGCTGATAGAGGCGTTCCGCGCTACGTTGGAAGAGGTTCTTTCAGCCGACTTGATTGTCCATGTGGTCGATGCTACAGCCGATCCGTCGGTCCGTTTGGAGACGACTTACCACGTTTTAGGGGAAATTGGTGCGATGGACAAGCCCATCGTGACATTCTTTAATAAAATGGATGCAGCCAAGCTCCATCCTGGGCCTGACGTTTACGCTGCAGCCACGGTTTACGGCTCTGCCAAAACCGGGATGAATATCGAAGAATTGTACCGCACGGTCGAAAAGCTGGCACTCGTCGATCCTGTGGAACTGGTGGTGGAGGGCAGGCCGGAGTCCCCGGCTTTTTGGAACGACATCTCTAAAATGGCCCGCATTCTCGAAACCAGTGAACTGGAGGACCACAGCGTCCGGGTCAAACTCGCGGTCGACCGCCGGGACGCAAAACGATTGACGTTGCGGCTGGGGGACTATGCGGACATGACCGTCGAGTTTGCGCAAGACGTTGGCATCGACGATACAGGTGCTGACCGTGAAGGAATCGGATTTGGCGTCGAAGGCGCCATGGAAGGGGAACAGAATGGAACTTTCTACGAAGTCGGCGGGAACTCTGCTCAAGGAGAGCGAAGAGGACCTGCAAACGGTGTTTCGAAGCATTGAACAAGTCGCTCGAGCCAATCAGCGTAAAGTGCTTGAAGCGTTTTGGCACGAGCGGGTGGCTGAGTCCGACTTCAACGGTTCGACGGGTTATGGTTTGGACGACGAGGGTCGGGATAAACTTGAGCGAATTTATGCCCGCGTTTTTGAGGCGCAGGCGGCTTTAGTGCGTCCTCAGATTTTTTCCGGAACGCACGCGCTGCGGTTGGGCTTGTTCGGAGTGCTGCGGCCAGGTCAGAACGTGGTGTTTGCGACGGGGAACCCGTATGACACGCTCGAAGCTGTCGTTGGTTTAAGGCAAGCCGTCGGCAGTCTGTCGGAATGGGGCGTTTCCCACAAGGTCGTGCCCATGTCGGTGGATGGGTCCCTGGACCTCGAAGCCGTTGTTCAGGCTATCGACTCGCAGACGAAGGTCGTGATGTTTCAACGTTCGCGCGGCTACAGCGATCGACCTGCCTTGACCATTCATCAGCTGGAGACAGCGTTCCGGCGCATTCGGCCGCTTTATCCTGACGTAGTTTTAGCGGTGGACAACTGTTACGGCGAGTTCGTCGAAGAACTCGAACCGACCGCCGTAGGCGCGGATTTGGCCATGGGTTCGCTCATTAAAAACCCAGGCGGGGGCATCGCGACGACAGGCGGATACTTGGTTGGCAAACAGGAGTGGATTGAACAGGCAGCGGCTCAGTTGACGGCGCCGGGAATCGGCCGGGAAGCTGCGCCTACGCACGATTTTTTGCGTTCTTTTTACCAGGGTTTGTTTCTGGCCCCCCACGTCGTGAGTCAGGCGCTCAAGGGGTCGGTGCTGGCTGCACGAGTGTTTGAGAAACTTGGGCTCACCGTCTCTCCGCGTTGGAACGAACCCCGCAGCGACTTGATTCTTTCTGTAGATTTTGAGGATGAAAAACGCCTTTTGAACTTTTGCAGGTCCGTGCAAAATTCCGCCCCGGTGGATTCTTACGTTGTCCCACAAGCAGCGCCGATGGCAGGTTATGCAGACCCCGTGGTGATGGCGGCTGGGGCCTTCGTACAAGGAGGTTCGTTGGAACTTTCAGCGGATGCCCCGCTGCGGCCGCCGTACCGCGGTTACTTTCAAGGCGGATTGACTTACGAACACGTGTATGTGGCATTGGAGAAAGTCGTTTCCTCCATCCTGGAGTGACGGCCGTCGTCAATTGGAATGGCATCCTTCAATTGAACCCTGTTTGTGTGAACTTTGCCTGTGAATTTTGCTTGTGAACTCCGCTTGCCTCAAGACGCCCGAAACTCTTTGAAAAGCCTTGATGTTCAGTGCCGCGGGTTGGGTCAATTGGGTCTCTTGTGAGGCGCTCGCAGATACACTATGATGATAGGAATAACAGCATTACACGGTTCGGAGTCGCCTCGCACTGGGGCGAGGATGGAGGGGTCGCGAGTGGATCTCAATACGCGCAAACAACTCCCGTTGTTCCCCATTGGGATTGTTCAAAAACTAACTGGCTTGACCGCTAGGCAGATCCGGTATTACGAACAACATGGATTGGTTGAACCGGTGCGTTCCGAAGGAAAGCAGCGTTTATTTTCGTTTGCGGACGTTGAACGATTGATGGAAATTCGCCGACTGCTCGATGAGGGCTTAAACATGGCTGGAGTGAAGGCGCAGTTGGCAAAGCACGGACATGGGCTGACCGGTACCCAGAAACCAGAAGCGGAACCTACGGATGAAGAAGTTTACAAGAGGCTTCAACAAGAACTCATGGAAGGTCCTTCGTCTCGGACTGCATCTGAGTTTCAAGGTGATTTGTTTCGCTTTTACCGACGAAAATGACCGGTTCTTAGGGAGGTTTTTGCATGCGGCCCAACTATACCAAACAAGACATTTTAGAGTTGGCTAAAGAACGCGACGTTCGCTATATACGGTTGCAGTTTACCGACCTGTTAGGGACCATCAAGAATGTCGAGATTCCGGTGGATCAGCTCCCGAAAGCACTGGACAACAAAATTATGTTTGACGGTTCCTCCATTGAAGGGTTCGTCCGCATTGAAGAGTCGGACATGTATTTGGTGCCCGACCGGTCGACGTGGCTGGTCTTCCCGTGGGAGTCGATGCAGGGCCGGGTTGCCCGGCTGATTTGCGACGTTCATCTGCCTGGGGGGGAGGCGTTCGCCGGCGATCCGCGGGTCGTTCTCAAACGCGTGGTCGCACATGCCAACGAATTAGGGTTTAACGCATTCAACGTCGGGCCTGAGCCTGAGTTCTTCCTTTTTAAGTTGGACGAGCGCGGCTTGCCCACGCAGGAAGTGAACGACGAAGGCGGTTACTTCGACCTCGCTCCTCTTGACCTCGGTGAAAATTGCCGAAGGGAAATTGTGTTGGCTCTCGAGGAAATGGGTTTCGAAATCGAGGCTTCCCATCACGAAGTGGCGCCTGGACAGCACGAAATCGACTTTAAGTACGCGGATGCGGTCGAAGCTGCGGACAACATCTCCACGTTCCGCTTAGTTGTGAAAACGGTGGCCCGGCAGCACGGCCTCCACGCCACCTTTATGCCGAAACCGGTTTTTGGCATCAACGGTTCCGGAATGCACTGCCACCTGTCGCTGTTTCAAGACAGCCGCAACGCTTTTTACGACGAGGCCGACGAGCTCGGACTGAGCCGGACAGCCCGGCATTTCTTAGCAGGCATTCTTCAGCATGCGCGCGCGTTTACAGCCATTTGCAATCCGACGGTGAATTCGTACAAGCGCTTGGTTCCAGGGTTTGAGGCGCCAAGTTACGTGGCTTGGTCGGCCAAAAACAGGTCTCCTCTAGTACGTATCCCTGCTGCGCGAGGAGCGAGCACGCGCATTGAAGTCCGCAGTCCCGACCCGTCCGGAAACCCGTATTTAACGATTGCTGTGATGCTCGCCGCAGGACTCGACGGCATCCAGCAGCAACTGCTGTTGCCGGCTCCCGTCAATCGAAACATCTATATGATGACGGAGCAAGAAAAGGAAGCCGCCGGCATTCAGGTCTTACCGGACAGTCTGGGAACGGCCATTGAGTTGTTGGCACAGGACGCTGTCTTGCAGGAAGCCCTTGGAAGGCACGTGTTGAAACACTTCGTCGAAGCCAAACGGATTGAGTGGAACATGTACAAGCTGCAAGTGACAGAGTGGGAGCGCGAACAGTACTTTACGTTGTATTAACGGAAGCAGCCGGCGCTCTGAACACTCTTGGGACATCAAAGGTTCCAGTCCTGTCGCGATTCGGACAAGACTGGAACCTTTCGCCTTGGGGACCTTGCATGGAAAATTCGGAGTGGAAGTCATTCATCCAGGCAAGAGGAGCCTTACTGACCTTTCTAGCTCTCGGGAATCTTACTCCATTTCCCGGAACACCCCGATGACCTTTCCGAGGATGGTGATTTCCCGGTAACGGAGGGGTTCCATAGAGGAGTTTTCCGGCTGCAGCCGGAAATGGTCTGCTTCCCGGAAAAACCGCTTCACCGTAGCCTCATCGTCTTCTGTCATCGCGACGACAACTTCCCCGTTTTTTGCAGTGTTCTGTTTGCGCACGATGACATAGTCCCCGTTTAGAATCCCAGCTTCAATCATACTTTCGCCTTGTACTTTAAGGAGAAACACTTCGTAGTCTCGCGTCAGGCTCTTGGGTAGAGGGAAATAATCTTCAATGGTTTCGGTGGCAGTGATGGGTTCACCCGCTGTTACCTTACCAACAACCGGGGCCATCACGGTTGCGTGCAAAGATTCGGGGGTTGCCGGCTCGTCCTCGAGCAACTCAATCGCTCTCGGCTTGGTCGGGTCCTTTCGCAGATATCCTTTGGCCTGCAAGCGTTCAAGGTGTCCATGAACCGTGGAACTCGAGGCGAGTCCGACGGCTTCCCCGATTTCTCGAACCGACGGGGGATACCCCTTGTCGTGGACATTTCTCCGGATAAATTCCAAAATCGCTTGCTGCCGGCGGGTCAACTTGCTCAACTGCCCGACCTCCGATCTCTCGTGAATGATGGTTAATTATAGCATGTTTCACAATGGCTTGCAAACACTTGTTCGCATATTGCACAGCCTTGACAGAACATATGTTCCCATTTTATACTTGGGAATACGAACACACGTTCTATTCGGAGGGGATAGGAATGACCCGTGTCATTTGTCAGTACAGCCAACAACGAGAGGCGCAATGGCCTCAAAGACGTAGTTCATCGATGCACTCGTCGAGGGGGGTTGTCCGCGCAGGGCAACGGTCAACGTTTTTAGAAAAAAGCGTTCGGCGGAAAAGCTCGAGGCGTGCCGTTGTGTTGGTCGCCGTATTGACAGCGGCGGTTTTTGCTGGATTTCATTTAGTCGCGAACTCGGTTTACGCGCAGGGGACAGAGCGCTTTTACGTTGTACGGCCAGGCGACACAGTATGGTCCATTGCGAAACGATTTTCGGGCCAAACAGACCCACGTATCATGGTCACGAACATCGAATCTTCAAACGGATTGGATGCTCGTGACGACGTCTACCCAGGGGAGCAGTTAAAAATTCCTTCAGGAATGTGATCGAGGCAAGCAGGCTGGGATTCCCAGGGTAATGAGAATAAGCGGGACAAAAAATCAAAATCCGCGAACTTTCGTCAACTTTGACACGCGGGCAGCAAAATTCGGCATTGAGCGACACCGACACTCAAGCCGCTTCTCAAACAGCCGCTTGGCTAGATGAGCCCGATTTTGGAAAATGCTTGATAGACGCCGTCCTGTTCGGCGTTTGTAGTCACCATTTGCGCGTGTTGCTTGACTTCATCGCTGGCATTTCCCATCGCGATGGACGTACCTGCGATTTGAAACAGACCAATGTCGTTTCCACCGTCGCCGATATGCAGTGCGTTTTTCAGGGGGATACCGAGGCGTTTGAGAACGGCAGTGGCACCGATGGACTTGTCGCAGCCGCGCTTTTGCAGGTCCACGGCGCGATCGTCCCAACGGTACAACAAGCATTCCGGAAATTGCGCCGTAAACGCAGGGTCCCAGGGTTTGGGTATGAACACATTCGCTTGGTATACGTGCGTGGTTTGCCTTTCCCAATCCACCGCATCCATGGGGACGGTGGGTGGAAAGTCGTACGCTTTCAAAACGGGTTCAAATTCCTTTGGAATGGGAGACGGGACTACGGCCTGGTCATGGGTATGAAAGACGACAGGCAGCCGGTGTCCTGAACAAAACTCCGCAATTTCTTCAAATACCTCAACGGATAAAGGCGTCGAGGCAATCACCTGGGTGTCCATCATCGCCAAACCTCCGTTAAAATAAACCCCAGATTGCACCTTCAACGCCGCCTGAATTTTTCGGGTATGCAGCGGCGAACGCCCGGTACATAACATGACCGGAATTCCTTTTTGGCGCACGCGTTCCACGGCTTCGACGGCACTGGGAATCAGGTGGCCGTCGACTACTAGGGTGCCGTCAATGTCGAGAAAGACCGCCTCAATGGGCTTGGACATCTCCAAATCCTCCTGAATCGTCTATGAGAAGAGCCGAGTTACGTCGTTTATTATACATGACGCGTTGCACGGCAAACCGGTTTACAGTATCATAGCCCTATGTTTTGGTTGGAATCGGAGGCATGGACATGGCGGGAACGATGGATCAACTAGTGGCACTCGCAAAGCATCGAGGTTTTATTTTTCCAGGTTCTGATATTTACGGAGGCCTCGCAAATACGTGGGACTATGGCCCACTTGGCGTGGAATTAAAAAACAACATCAAGCGGGCGTGGTGGAAGAAGTTTATCCAAGAGTCCACTTACAATGTAGGACTCGACACCGCCATTTTGATGAACCGTCAGGTTTGGGTGGCGTCAGGGCACGTAGGGAATTTTAACGACCCCATGGTCGACTGTAAACAGTGTAAAAGTCGCCATCGTGCAGATAAATTGATTGAAGCCGCACTGGAAGCCCGCGGCATTGAAAAGGTTGTCGATGGCCTTCCGTTTGCTGAGATGGAAGCTCTGTTGAAAGAATACGACATTCATTGCCCAGATTGTGGCGCTGCCGATTTCACCCCGATTCGTCAGTTCAACATGATGTTTAAAACTCATCAGGGGGTTACGGAGGACTCGTCGAGTGAAATCTTTTTGCGTCCTGAAACGGCTCAAGGCATCTTTGTAAACTTCAAGCACGTGCAGCGCACGATGCGCAAGAAACTGCCGTTTGGCATTGGGCAAATCGGAAAAAGCTTCCGCAACGAAATTACGCCCGGGAACTTTACGTTCCGGACCCGGGAGTTTGAACAGATGGAAATTGAGTTCTTCTGCGAACCCGGGACGGACCTCGAGTGGTTTCAATATTGGCGGCAGTTTTGCTACGACTGGCTGTTGTCGATCGGCGTGAATGAGAGCCATGTGCGGTTCCGCGACCACGAAAAGGAACAGCTTTCCCACTACAGCGCTGCGACAACCGACGTGGAGTACCAATTTCCGTTTGGCTGGGGAGAACTCCTCGGCGTCGCCGACCGGACCAATTACGATTTGCGTCAGCACCAGGAGCACTCGCATCAAGATTTTACGGTATCCGAGGAAGGGAAAGACCCGTTCATTCCTTATTGCATCGAACCGTCTATCGGCGTCGATCGCTTGTTGTTGGCCGTGTTTGCAGATGCCTACGAGGAGCAGACACTCGAAGGAGGCGACGCTCGTACCGTTCTTCACTTTCACCCGGCCTTGGCGCCGTTTAAAGCTGCCGTCTTTCCGCTATCCAAAAAGCTGTCAGACGGGGCCCAGGGGATTTTCTCGCAGTTGGTTGCGGAATTCCGGGTCGACTACGACGATTCGGGTTCCATCGGGAAACGGTATCGCAGGCACGATGAAATCGGCACACCGTATTGCATTACGTACGATTTTCAGTCTGAGGAAGACAAGTCCGTCACGGTTCGCGACCGCGATACGATGGAACAAGTGCGGGTTCCCATCTCCGAATTGAATCAGTGGCTGCGGGACAAGACAGCCTTTTAAGGAAAAACCAAGCGGTTTCAGAACTCTTTTTGCATAAGGCCTTTCACGCATGGGTAAACCATGGTGGGGGGTGGCTAGCATGTCAAATCAACACACGGTTCATCACAATGAGTTTTTTGCGTTTACCGGTGCGCTCAGAGGAAACCCTCACTTCGAATCTGTTGTCAGTGAGCGTAACCGCATCATTGATGATGCTCAGATCACGCCGATCCCGTGGAAGCAGATTCACCGTGCAAATGTGCCGCACTTGGCACGGCATTCGAATTGATTTTGGCAATTGCCTACCACACACCCAGCAAAATGGGCTGTTTCAAAGGCGAACAACCGCCTTTGAAACAGCCCTGTTTTTTTTATGGGTCGGCGCACCGAGAGGCACGCGGTGTTAGTTAGAGACTACGAGCACTCCAAGCATGCCGCGCTTTGCATGGTCGCCCACTGAACAGTAAAAGGGGTACCGGCCCTTGGCGAGCGGTTGATTGACGACGAGTTTGGCGGTTTGTCCGCTCTCCACGGTTTCGGTCTTTAAGTCGAGCTTTTTGAATGTGATGTTATGCGCCTCACGGCCTTGATTGCGCAACTCGATGACAAACGGCTGATTTGCAGGTGCTTCGATAACATTTGGAACAAACGCGTATTCGTTGGCTAGGACGACGATGGTTTGTTCAACAGTGCCGGTTTTGGCCGGATTGTTGTTCGGACTGGATATGGAAAACGCGTGACCTGTTGAAAGCGCATGGTCTGTTGAAGACGAATGGCCTGTTGAGAACGGATGGCTCTGTTCAAGGACAACGTCGACGGCGTAAGGAATTGGCACACTGTCCGCGCCAAAGGCCGGGTAGATGTCGGGCAGCACAATCAACAGGGTTGCCGCCGCAGATGTCGTCCATCGCTTGAACGGACCCAAACTCATCACCCCTGACTAAATAGACTACCAAGCAAGTTGGCAATTCGTCCGTAGGGTACCCAAAAACCACCAAGATATACGGATGTGAACAAAGCGCTGATTGACCCGGGCCGCCAAAGTCCAATGAAAGCGATGTGTGCGGTGGAATGAAAGCCATGTGCGTGGTTTTCTGTTTCCGCGCCGCAGGCGCAAAACTGGCCAAGTTATGCGTTTGCGCCCGGTGTCCGTATAATGAAGGGAGAAGGAGGCGTGTAGAGATGGATTATGGATTGACAGGAAAGACCGTGCTCGTTACGGCTTCGAGCAAAGGGCTAGGGTATGCTTCAGCGAAGTTGTTCGCGCAAGAAGGAGCAAACGTCATGCTCTCGAGCCGGAGTGAAGAAGCGTTAGAACAAGCGGCTTCTCAGATTGTGAAGGAAACGGGGAACCAAAACGTCGCTTACTGCGCAGCGGATGTGTCGCTGGTATCGGATATCGAGCGGCTGTTTGACACCGTTGAGTCGCGATTTGGAGGCGTCGACGTCCTCATTAACAACGCAGGAGGTCCTCCTGCTGGAAACTTTGACAGTATCGCCGAAGAGCAGTGGGCGAAGGCGTTCGAACTGAGTCTGATGAGCGTCGTACGCTGCACGAAACGCGTGCTGCCCCACATGCGTCAGAATCAGTGGGGAAGGATTGTCAACTTTGCCTCATCCTCAATCAAACAACCGATCGACAATTTGATTTTGTCGAATACGTTCCGCACTGGCGTTGCAGGGCTGGCTAAAAGCCTCGCGATTGAACTGGCGCCGGACAACATTCTCGTGAACACGCTCGGGCCCGGACGAATTGCTACACAGCGGGTGGCGTCTCTCGACGCGATCCAATCGCAAAAGACGGGATTGTCGATCGACGAAGTCCGGCGAAAATCGGAAGCCCAAATCCCAATGGGCCGCTATGGAGTGCCCGATGAGTTTGCACAAATGGCCGTTTTCTTAGGCTCGAGCGCCAATGGGTACATAACCGGGCAGTCCATTCTCGTCGACGGGGGACTTGTTCGCAGCCTCTAGATTCGTCAAGTTTGAGGGGAACCCTGTCATGGTCAGGTCTGCGACTTGAGTTCGCTGTGTACAGGGCGTTAAATGTGGACTCAATTAGAGAACACTTGGATTGGAACATGGTATACCCTATGGGGTAAATGATTCATTCGGGTGATATGAAACTAGCTCATTTAAACCTGCCGTAATACGCCTCGTGTCCGTAGTATTACGTACAGGAGGCGATTTGTCATGAGCACACCGAAAAAAATCGTAATCGCAGGCGGCGTTGCACTCGGAGCAGGTACTGCCGCAAAGGCCCGGAGAATGGATGAAAACGCGGAAATCATTTTGCTGGAGCGCGGGCCGTATGTCTCCTTCGCCAACTGCGGTTTACCTTATTATTTAGGAAACGTCATCAAGAATCGCAGCAAGCTGCTCTTGCACACGCCAGAGTCGCTGCGGGCCCGGTTTAACATCGACGTTCGTGTCTATCAGGAACTTGTGTCCGTCGATCGCGATGGCAAGACGGTTGCCATACGCAATATCAACACGGGCGAAACATACGAGGAAAACTACGATAAACTGGTGCTCGCAATGGGGGCCAAACCGATTGTTCCACCGCTTGCGGGAATCGACTTGCCTGGCATTTTCAGTATTCGCACGGTGCCAGACGTGGACAACATCAAAAACTGGATTACGCAAGTGGGAGCCCGCAAAGCCGTTGTGATTGGCGCGGGATTCATCGGTTTAGAGACGGTGGAAAACCTGCTGAGTTTGGGGCTTTCGGTCACGTTGGTCGAAAAGGCGCCGCAGATTTTGCCGCCGTTCGATTCGGAAATGACCGCTGTGGCCCTCGATGAATTGGATAACCTCGGTGTCGAGACCATCCTTGGCGATGGAATTGTCCGCTTTACAGGGACAGACCGCGCCTCTGAGGTCGTTCTTGAAAGCGGGCGAAGCATTTCGGGAGACCTGTTTATTCTCGGCCTCGGCGTACGTCCAAACAGTGACATTGCGCGCGCGGCGGGTCTGGAATTGGCTCCGAATGGCGCGCTCAAGGTCAATGCCCAACTGCAGACGAGTGATGCCGACATCTACAGCGGCGGAGATTTAGCCCAAATTGTGCACCGGGTCAACGGAAAAGAGACCTGGATTGCCTTGGCAGGGCCCGCGAACAAGCAGGCGCGCGTGATTGGCATGAATGTCGCTGGGGGCGAGGCCGTATTCAACGGCGCCCAAGGGACCGCCATTGTCGGATTGGGTCAGGTTGTTTTAGCCATGACCGGCATGTCGGAACGGGCGGTCAAACAGGCGGGGTTGGATTACTTCGTCTCGTACAACACGACGGGTCACCACGCAGGGTACTATCCAGGTTCCAAAGACCTCACCATCAAACTCATTGCTGAGCAAAAGACCGGCCGGGTCCTTGGTGCCCAGGTCGTTGGGCGGGAAGGCGTAGACAAGCGCGTCGATGTGATTGCCACGGCGATCTCGGCGAAAATGACCGTTTCCGATCTGGCAGAACTCGACCTGGCCTATGCACCGCCGTTTGCTTCGGCTAAGGACCCCATTGTGATGGCTGGAATGGCGGCCGAAAACATTTTGGCGGGCGACGTCGAAGCGGTGTACGAACCCACCGCTGTGGGTGACAACGCGGTTGTCCTGGATGTGCGGCGGCAGGATGAGCTCAAAGACGGTGTGGTCCCAGGGGCCATTCACATCCCGTTAGATGAGCTGAGAGACCGGGCTCGCGAGCTCGATCCGTCCATGAACTACGTCGTGTACTGCCGGAGCGGTTTGCGCAGCTACGTGGGTTGCCGGATGCTGAAAGGGCTGGGTTTTGCACACGTATACAACCTCAGTGGAGGATACACCGTTTACGAAATGCGGGAGAAGGCCGCTTTGTCCGCCGCTCCGAAAGAGCCTTTGGCCGCTGCCGTGCGCCGCTAGTCCTTGATTGCAAAAACACCGGATGGTGCACCAGTTGATAAAGACAAGACTGTACAGGGCTTGGCCGGAGCCCGTCCTGTCGAATGCGTTCATGAAATCCCCATGGTCCCCGTACCCTGGGGATTTCATAATGCGAAAATCGTCCGAATGTGCTATAATTTCATAAAATCGATAGAGTGATCCCATGTTTTGACGAGACGCACCGATGTGTGTTGTTCTTTGTCGCCAATGGGTACTCGACATATAGGTACTCTTATCCAGAGAGGCTGAGGGACTGGCCCAATGAAGCCCGGCAACCGGTGTTGACGCACAAGGTGCCAATTCCAGCGGAACCCATGTTCCGGGAGATGAGGGTGATGTGTGAACACAGCGCCCCTCTCATGGGCGCTTTTTTTATAAAGGAAAACGAGACAGAGACGGAGAGGGAGTGGGGTCCCAGTGACGACACTTGAACAAGCTATGCAAGCGCGGATCCTTGTGCTTGACGGTGCGATGGGCACCATGCTGCAACAAGCGGAGCTGACTGAGGCCGATTTTGGCGGCAGCGAGTACGAGGGCTGCAATGAGTACTTGTGCTTAACCGCGCCAGAAGTGATTGAGAAAATTCACGCAGCCTATCTGGAAGCGGGAGCAGACATCATTGAAACGAATACCTTCGGCGCCACCCCTTTGGTCTTGGCGGAATACGGGCTGCAACACCTTGCCGAGGAAATCAACGTTCGGGCTGCACAGTTAGCGACAGCGGCGAAAGAACGTTTTTCCACTCCGGATTGGCCCCGGTTTGTCGCCGGCTCGATGGGACCGACGACAAAGAGCTTGTCTGTCACGGGCGGCGCGACTTTTGACGAGCTCGTCACGGCCTACTTTGTTCAAGCCAAAGGCTTGATTTCAGGCGGCGTTGATTTGCTTTTGCTGGAAACTTCCCAGGACTTGCTCAATGTCAAAGCCGCAAGCCTCGGAATCCAGAAGGCGTTTGACGAGCTTCAATGCACCGTGCCTGTGATGGTTTCTGGAACCATTGAACCGATGGGGACGACGCTCGCCGGACAGACCATCGAGGCGTTTTACGTCTCTGTCGAGCACTTGAAGCCGGTCGCGGTGGGACTCAACTGTGCGACCGGGCCGGAGTTCATGCGCGATCACATCCGTTCTTTGGCGGAACTGTCAAATTACGGCGTCAGTTGCTATCCCAATGCAGGTTTGCCGGACGAGGAGGGCCATTACCACGAGACACCGCAGAGTTTCGCAAAGAAGCTCGAGGATTTTGCGGACAACGGGTGGCTGAACATCGTAGGCGGTTGTTGCGGCACTACGCCGGACCACATCCGGGCGGTCCGCGAAGTAGTCAAGTCCAAATCGCCGCGCCGCCGTTCGGATGGACATCCGCACGTGGTCTCCGGTTTAGACGCAGTCGTGTTGGACGACGACAACCGGCCGTTGTTGGTCGGGGAGCGGACGAACGTGATCGGATCGCGCAAGTTTAAGCGGCTGATTGCCGAAGAAAACTACGACTCTGCCTCTGAGATTGCGCGGGCTCAGGTGAAGTCCGGGGCGCAGATCATCGACATTTGTTTGGCGGACCCCGACCGGGACGAACTCGTCGATATGGAAAACTTTCTTCCCTATGTCGTACGCAAGGTTAAGGCTCCGCTGATGATCGACTCCACGGACGCAGCGGTCGTCGAAGCGGCTTTGAAGCACTCGCAGGGGAAAGCCATCGTCAATTCGACGAACCTCGAAGACGGGGAACCCCGCTTGGCTCAATATGCGCGAATCGCGGTGAAGTACGGTGCGGCGCTGGTCGTCGGAACCATCGACGAACAGGGCATGGCCGTGACCCGCGAGCGCAAGCTCGAAGTCGCGAAGAGGTCGGTTGAACTGCTGACTCAAAAGTACAACATGAATGCGCAAGACATCATCATCGATCCGTTGACCTTTCCAGTGGGAACCGGCGACGAGAAGTACATTGGTTCCGCCCGGGAGACAGTGGAAGGCATTCGCTTGATTCGCGAACACCTGCCGCAGTGCCCCATCATTTTGGGTGTGAGCAACGTCTCTTTTGGACTGCCGCCAGCGGGACGCGAAGTGCTCAACTCCGTCTTTCTCTACCACTGCACCAAAGCGGGACTTGGGTACGCCATCGTCAACACCGAAAAGCTCGAGCGCTACGCCTCCATATCCGAGGAAGAAAGGCATTTGGCGGAACGGATCTTGTTTGAAACCGGCGAAGAAGTTGTCGCTGAGTTTACCGCGTTTTACCGCGACAAAAAGACCGTGGAGAAAGTGCAAATGGAAACCCTGCCGCTGGAGCAGCGGCTGGCTCGATACGTCGTGGACGGAACCAAAGAAGGGTTGTTTCCAGACCTGGACGAAGCGCTGAGCAAAATGGCTCCGCTCGACGTCATCAACGGCCCCTTAATGGACGGGATGAACGAGGTAGGCCGTCTGTTCAACAACAACGAACTGATTGTCGCGGAAGTCTTGCAAAGCGCGGAAGTCATGAAGGCCGCCGTGTCGTACCTGGAACCACATATGGAAAAAACGGAGAGCGCGACCAAAGGCAAGATCATTTTGGCGACGGTCAAAGGCGATGTTCACGACATCGGTAAAAACCTAGTGGAAATTATTTTGTCCAACAACGGATTCGAAGTGGTGAATCTGGGAATCAAGGCGGCTCCAGAACAGCTCATCAAGGCGTACCGGGAACACCAGCCTGACATGATTGGCCTCTCCGGTCTGTTGGTCAAATCCGCACAGCAGATGGTTGTCACGGCCGACGACTTTAAACAGGCGGGCATTGTGGCTCCACTGCTCGTCGGAGGCGCAGCCTTGACGAAAAAGTTCACCATGACCAAAATTGCCGAAAAGTACGAAGGCCCGGTTTTATACGCCAAAGACGCCATGGAGGGACTGGATTTGGCCAATCGCCTGGTCAACCCTGTGCAGCTCCCTGGAGTGCTCGAAGAACTCAAAAAATCGCGCGCGGAAATGACCGAGCGCAGTGCGGCTCAAAGGCGCGCAGCAATTGCCCCGAGCGGCCCCAAGGCATCGGATATCCGCCGCGATGCACCCGTGTTTTTGCCGCCCGATTTCGATCGCCACGTCCTGCGCCACTACCCACTTAGGTACATTCGACCGTATCTCAATTTGCAAATGCTCTTAGGCAAACACTTGGGGTACCGCGGAAACGTCGAGAAGCATCTGGCGGAAGGCGAGCCGAAAGCACTTGAGCTGATGGCACTTGTTGACGAGTTGTTGAACCTGGGGGAACAACAGGGGTTGATTGAAACCCATGCGGTCTACCGGTTTTTTCCGGCCCAATCGGAAGGGGATACCGTGTACATCTACGACCCCGGCGATCCAGCGAAGGTTTTGGAACAGTTCCATTTCCCAAGGCAGCATAAGCCGCCGTACCTGTGTCTAGCCGACTTTTTGCGGCCAGTGGGCAGCGGTGTGATGGATTACGTGGCCTTCCTGACGGTCACGGCCGGAAAAGGCATTCGGGACGTCTCGGAGAGGTGGAAAAACGAAGGGGATTACCTGAGGTCGCACGCCATTCAGGCGCTGGCCTTGGAGTTGGCGGAGTCTTTCGCGGAACGGGTGCACCATATCATTCGCGATGCGTGGGGATTTCCGGATGCGCCGGAACTGACGATGCGCGAGCGCTTCATTGCTAAGTACCAAGGCATACGCGTGTCCTTCGGCTACCCGGCTTGTCCCAGCCTCGACGACCAGGCGCAGCTCTTTCGGTTGCTGCACCCCGAAGACATTGGTGTACAGCTGACCGACGGCTTCATGATGGAACCCGAAGCCAGTGTCTCCGCCATGGTGTTCTCTCATCCGGAAGCCAGGTACTTCAATATCGACTTGGAAGCCAGTGCGGGAGGTGCGGACGATGTGGGATAAAAACGCCAAACCTGATTTTCGAAGCTATATTCAAACTCACGTGGTTGTCGGCGACGGCGCCATGGCGACCTTGCTGCACCAAAACGGCATTCCCGTCCGCACGTGTTATGAAGAACTGTGTCTCACCCACCCTGTGTGGGTCGAAGACGTTCATAAAGCTTACATTGCGGCAGGCGCCAATCTGATTCAGACCAACACCTTCAGTGCCCACCGGGCCGGCCTAAGCCGGTATGGACTGGAGGACTCGGTGGGAGTAATCAACCAAACCGCAGCGCAGATCGCTTTGCGCGCTGCGGACGGCCAAGCGTTCGTCTTTGGCACCGTCGGGTCCATCTTAGGGCTGCGCCCCCATGAGTTTCTCTTGTCTGCAGAACGCCGCAGCGAACTTGCGGCTCAGTTTGAAGAACAGGTCAAAGCGCTGGTGCAAGAGCCGATTGACGGCATCCTGCTTGAAACCTTTGCCGACGTTTCGGAGATGCTCGTAGCCATTGATGCGGTTCGCAAGGTCACGGCATTGCCCATCATCGCCAATTTGTCTCCGGAAACGGCGTCTGTCACCCGGGACGGGGAACGGATTGAACGGGCCTTTGAGAGGATGGAAGCGGCGGGCGCCGACGTCGTGGGGCTCAATTGCCGCTTGGGACCGTCAGGGATTTTGCGCAGTTATGAAGGCTTGCCAAAGTCCGGGGCGCACCTCTATGGAGCCGTTCCGAACGCGGGACTGCTGCAGGTGGTCGACGGAGACTATTCGTTTACCGGGAGTACAAAGTACTTTGCCGATATTGCCGCTCAGCTCTTGGAACGCGGGGTGCGCTTTTTGGGCGGATGCTGCGGCACAACTCCGGAGCACATTCGCAACTTGGCGGACCGCGTTTTAAACCATTCGGCTGTGAGCCCAAACCATGCCGCGGTTCTGCCGGGAAAGGCGCACACCCAGGCAGAGTCCGACCGTTTCGCGTCTGGTTCCACAGGGTCGTCGACGGCCGAGGCGGCAAAGGCAATCGACGCGGTGACGCCAACGCCAACGCCAACGCCAACGCCAACGCCAACGCCAACGGAACACCGCGGGCACGTTGTGCCACGCGTCGGGGAAACGATTGTCGATCGCGTTCGAAACAAAGTCACCGTGATTGTCGAACTCGACCCGCCTAGGACTTTGGACATCGGGCGGTACTTGACGGGCGCCGAGCACCTGCACGAAGCGGGGGCGGATTTTATCACGTTGGCGGACAACTCGCTGGGCACGGTACGCGTCAGTAACATGGCGTTGGCTGCGCTGCTCAAAGACCAAGGGATTGAACCGCTTGTGCATGTCGCGTGCCGCGATCGCAATTTGATTGGGCAGCAGTCGCACCTGATGGGCTTAAACGTCCTAGATATCCACCACATTTTGTTGGTGACGGGGGACCCGTCCAAGTTTGGGGACTTGCCTGGGGCCACGTCCGTTTTTGATGTCTCCTCTACGGAACTGACCAAAATGGTGAAGCGCCTCAACGCCGGCTTGGCATTTTCCGGACAGACGTTGAAGCACCCGTCGCAGTTTGTTGTCGGCACGTCGTTCAACCCGCACGTGCTCAACTTTGACAAGGCCATCGAGCGGTTAAAGCGCAAGGTCGAAGCTGGGGCAGACTACGTGATGACGCAGCCGGTGTTTGATCAGGCGATGTTCGAGCGAATCCATCGGGCAACAAAGGATTTGGCGGCACCCATGTTTGTTGGAGTCATGCCTTTAGTGAGCGATCGCAACGCCAAGTTTTTGCACAACGAGGTGCCTGGCATCCAGATTCCCGACGACATCATGCAGCGCATGCAGAACGCTCCGAGCGAGGAGGCCTATGCCGAGGGCCTGTCGATCGCCAAGGAATTGATTGACGAAGCTCTCAACTACTTTAACGGAATTTACTTGGTGACTCCGTTTCTGCGGTATGAGTTGACGGAGCACTTGACAGCTTACATCCGCAGCCAAGAGACAAAGCGCCTGGTGGCGTCCGCCGATCACTCGGCTTGATTCGATGAGAAGCGCTGAGTCGGGTGGAGAGCCGCTGCCGTGAACGTCTGCCGCGGCGCTTCGCCCCGTTCGGACCCGGTCTCAGGTGAGGCGCCCGACAGCGCACCACCCACCGCCCGTGCATCGCGATGTCCAGCAATATTGCACGGTGGAAATAAAATAAGTATTATAGATTTGTACACAAATAAGACACGAGTCGAATCAGGCTTGGGGCCGCACTTGGCCGAGTCTTGCGCGGTTTTTTGTCTCTATCTAGGGAGAACTGTGCATTCTGTTTTCGCCTTTGGTTTGGGCGTCCCATGTTGTTTCTCTATTTCTGTTTTTGTGTCCAAATTTTATATTTGGATGTAAGCGCTTTATTGGTTGGCCTTGTTACCACAACGAAACCTTTGTGGATTCATCGGGAATACTGAATCCTTGCAACCGTTTTTCGCGCAGGATTCACAATCCTCACTATTCTCTCACCAGACGAATAAGGAGTGGTCGAATTGACGCCAGATCCAAACCGCCTCGACAATTTGTTGGTTGAAAACCGGAAGTTTGCTCCACCTGAAAAGTTTCGCGCACAGGCGAATTTCAACGACGAAAGCATATATGAGACCGCTGCAAAAGACCCCGAAGGATACTGGGCAAAGCAAGCCGAAAACCTAACCTGGTTTCAGCCGTGGAACAAGGTCTTAGAGTGGGATGCTCCCCATGCGAAGTGGTTTGTAAACGGAAAGCTGAACGTCACCTACAATTGCGTCGATCGCCATCGCGAAGGGCCGCGCAAGAACAAAGTGGCCATTTTGTGGGAAGGCGAACCCGGTGACACGAAGGTTTATACGTATGACATGCTTGGCCGCGAAGTGGATAAGGCGGCTCATATGCTGAAAAGCCTCGGTGTAAAAAAAGGCGACCGGGTCACGATTTACTTGCCCATGATTCCAGAGCTGCCTATCGCCTTGTTGGCGTGCGCCAAAATCGGCGCTATCCATTCGGTGGTCTTTGCAGGCTTTTCTTCGAAAGCGCTGCACGAACGCATTAGCGATGCCGATTCGGAACTGCTGATTACAGCGGACGCCGGTTGGCGCAGAGGGGGATTGATTCCCCTTAAGGCGAATGCGGACGAAGCTGTTGTGGACTCCCCGGTAAAAAAGGTCCTCGTCGTTGAGCGAGTTGGAGAAAAAGCAGGCGTCGAGATGACCCAAGGCCGCGACGTATACTGGCACGACCTGATGAAGCAAGCGCCCTCCACTCCGTTTCCTGCAGAGGAGATGGATTCTGAAGACGTATTGTTTTTACTGTATACTTCCGGCACAACCGGAAAACCGAAAGGCATTGTGCATACTTCAGCCGGTTACTTGTTAGGCGCCAACACTTCCATGCGCAGCGTGTTCGACCTGAAAGACGAAGACGTCTACTGGTGTACGGCGGACATCGGATGGGTGACAGGACATACCTACATCGTCTACGGACCTCTGTCGGCCGGAGCCACGGCGGTGATGTATGAGGGGTCGCCCGACTATCCCACGCGTGACCGGTTTTGGGAAATTGTCGAAAAGTACGGTGTGACGATTTTCTACACGGCTCCGACGTCGATCCGGACGTTTATGAAGTGGGGAACTCAATATCCGCAAAGTCACAATCTGGACAGTTTGCGGTTGTTGGGAACAGTGGGTGAACCCATTAACCCGGAGGCCTGGATGTGGTACCACGAGCACATCGGCCATGGCAACTGCCCCATTGTGGATACGTGGTGGCAGACCGAAACCGGTTCGGCCATGATTGCTCCGCTGCCCGGTCTGACAACGACCAAACCGGGGTCCGCGACGCGCCCGGTACCCGGCATCTCGGTCGCTGTCGTCGACGAAGAAGGGAAGCCCGTCGAACCCGGCAATGGCGGATACCTTGTGGTCACCAAGCCGTGGCCGTCGATGCTGCGTACCGTTTGGGGAGATGACGAGCGCTTTAAGAAGACCTACTGGAGCCAGTTCAAAGGATACTACACCCCTGGTGACGGCGCACACCTGGACGAAGACAGCTACGTGTGGATTCTGGGCCGGATTGACGACGTCATCAACGTCTCCGGACACCGGATTGGCACCATGGAAGTGGAAAGTGCTCTGGTAGACCATCCGTCTGTGGCAGAGGCCGCGGTGATTGGGCGCTCTCACGAGATCAAGGGTCAGGCGATTACCGCGTTTGTCACCGTCAAAGAAGGGGTTGAAACCTCCTCGGATCTCGTCGATCAACTGAAAAAGCACGTCGTCGAAAAAATTGGCGCGATTGCGAGGCCGGAGGAGATTTTGTTCGCTGCAGAGCTTCCAAAGACGCGCAGTGCCAAGATCATGCGCCGGTTGCTTCGCGACATTGCCGAGGGCCGGGTTCTTGGAGACACCACGACCCTCGCCGACCCGAGCGTGGTCGAGTCGTTGAAGCAGCAGTACAAAGATTCCGAGTGACGATTTATTCGCGCTGAAAATGGGGCTGTCTCAAAGGCCATTGGAAGATGGCCTGCAGGACAGCCCCATTGCATTGTATGAGGCCAGTAACGGAGCGGCGCGACTCTCTGAATCCACAACGTCCGTCGGGTCTATCCGCCGTTTTCCATGCGGTCGTTTCTGGTCTGGTCTTTGGCCGTCAGGTCTTTTGCGTCAAATCTGAGGTATGGATGTGATAGGGTGACGGTTGAACGCAGTCCGCTTCCTCCTGCACTGCCGTTGACAGTGGGCGTTATTGCGATTTCATTTGCATCGATCTTCATCGAGTGGTCGAACTCTCCGGCTTCAGTGATTGGCATGTATCGCTTGGCCTTTACGGTGGTCCTGTTCGTCCCGTTCGTGTTCCGTTACAAAAGAGCCATTTTGCAAATAGCGTGGCGCGACTGGATGCTTCTCGCATTGTCTGGCGCGTTCCTTGGCCTGCACTTTTTGTTTTGGATTGAGTCTTTGAAGCGCACCACCGTGGCCAGTTCCATGATTTTAATGTCACTGCAGCCGGCGTTTGCCATGGCCGGTGCGTATTTTGTTCTGGCACAACGCCCAGACCGACGCGGTCTTTGGAGTTTGCTGCTCGCCTTAGTTGGGACCGCGATTGTCAGCGGAGGAGACCTTGGCAAGTCAAACGCGGTGGTCATTGGAGATATGCTCTCTTTGCTTGGGGCTGCTGCCATTGCCGCCAGCCGCTTAATCGGACAGGTGTTGTCTGCGCGGACGCCTGCGTATGTCTACAACGTTTCGGTGTTCTTCTTCGCTGCGTTGGTGTTGTGCGCGTACAACTTAGGGTTTAGCATCCCCATGGCTGGCTATCCGTGGCGCGATTGGGGCATTTTTGCTTTGCTGGCTTTAGTGCCGACTGTGTTCGGGCACGCCTTGTTCAATTGGCTGCTGAAGTGGGTCAACGCCGTGACCATCTCGATGGCGATCTTGGGGGAGCCGATTGGCGCGATCGCGTTGGCCTACCTTTTGCTCGGGCAAACGGTTCGCGGCTACCAGGTGGTTGGGGGTGCCGTCACGCTGTTTGGAGTTTTCCTGTTTCTGAAAAACCGGCAGTTGCTGGTACGCCGCTAAGGCTCGTGAAGCTTGTCCTGCTGCTGCCGCCCCTTGTTTGTGGGGTGAATCCGCTTCCATTCCCCGGGTGTTTGGGATGCCGCTCTTTCTAAAATGCCGATAAAATTCAGATAACAAGGTGGAATGAGGTTGGACGGTCTCCGAGCGCGAACTACCCATCGCGATCGGATGAAGTCGTTTGCCCAAAGGGAGGGACAGAGCATGCAGTCTTTACCAGTGACCGCTGCAGACAATATGGATTTGGCTGCAGCTCGGGAACAGATTGCGCGGATTGCCAGAGGCATTACCAAGGGCTCTCGGCAAAGAGCAGTCATTCGGATCATGATGAAACACGGTATTTACCACTTGCTCAAGGACCGCAGCCGAGATGACAAGACGAAGTACCGGCTGTTGGGCCGAAGGCTCCGGCTGGCTTTTGAAGAACTAGGGCCGACATACATTAAACTGGGCCAAGTCATCCTCACGCGCCAGGAGATGGTGCCTCCTGAAGTGACCGATGAACTGACCGCGTTGTTGGACAACGTTCCGGCGATGCCGTTTGTATTTATTCGAACGGTGATTGCCGACGAGGGGAAAGAATGGGCCCACCTGATTAAGTGGATCGACCCCAATCCGATTGGCTCAGCCTCCTTGGCGCAGGTTTACAAAGGGCAGCTTTGGGACGGCCGGATGGTGGCGATTAAGGTGGTTCGTCCTCTCGTGGATAAGTTGTTTCAGACGGACATCTCGGCTATTCGCAAGCTTGTGAAAAAACTTCAGCGTTTGTTGCCTCCAGAAATGGCTGCCTCGTCCGATTTGCCGGGACTGATTAACGACTATTACAGCAGCGCGATGGACGAACTGAACATGGAACACGAGGCGGGCATCATGAGGCAGCAACAGGAGTTTCTCAGGGAGTTCGAGACGCTGCACATCCCTGACGTGTACTTTGCGTCGAAACGAGTCCTGATTATGGAGTTTGTGGACGGCTGGAACTTGAAAGACTTTCCCGTGGATTTTTTTACGTTCGAAGAGCGCATGGAACGTATGACTGACCTTGCACACTACTACATCAAGTCGTTTGTCGAAGGGTACTACCACGCGGACGCGCATGGGTCGAACATCATGATCGACAAGAACACCAAAAAGGCTGTTGTGCTCGACTGGGGCATGACCGGTCGCATGGACGCCATTCATACGGAAGCGATTTTCCGGATGCTGATGCATATCCGTTCAAACCAGGCTGAAGACGCGGCCGAAGTCGCGCTTGACATCTACGAGCCCACGAAGTACACCGACCCCCTGCAGTTTAAAGACCAACTCCGCTCGATGTTTATTCACTACACCGACACTCACCAAGGCAGCCGTTACAACTGGGGCAATCTTCTGTTTAGCACGCTCAACATCGCCATGAAAAACTACTGCCGCACACCGACGGGATTGGCGTTATGGGCGAAGGGATTTTCTGCCACGGAAGGGACGGCGCGTTGGCTGTGCCCTGAAATTTCCTACCACGACCTCGTGGAAACCGCAGACGTTCAAATTGTGCGGCGCTGGTTGCAGCGGCGGATGAACTACCGCGTCAATGCGAGCTTGTTAGCGGAACTCTTGAAGCTGGGAACGACGCTGCCGAGAAAGCTCACCAAGATCCTTGAACACTTTGAGTGGAATAAGTTCAATGTCAACATCGAAACCCGCCTTTCCAGTACGGCAACGCGAACCATTCACAGGGCTGCCACTAAGTTGTCGCTGTCAAATCTGGCAGGCCGGCTGTTTGTCGGCGGAGCCGGTCTGGTTGCCTTTGCCCATACGCCGTACGGCAGTCATTCGGGGATGCAAGCACTGGGTTCAACGGCGGTGGCCGTCAGTGGAGTATTGGGGCTATGGGTCTTGTGGAGCGCCTACCGGACGCGAAAAGCTGTGCAGTGAGTCAATTGGCACCGCGAAAACCGGGCCTGGCCGAACGCTTTGCCGGCCGGCCCGTGTGTTCAGTCGCGGTGGGTTCGGTCAATGAATAATCCCTTCTCGAAGGCCCTTGGCCACGGCCTCGGTCCGGTTTCTGGCTTGCAATTTGCGCATCAGGGAACCCACGTATTCAGTCACGGTGTATTCGCTGATGTGCAGCCTGGAAGCCACTTCCTTGGTTTCGTAGCCATTGGATACCGCTTGCAGGATCTCCCGTTCTCGCTGCGTCAAGCCGTGTAAGGCAGGCGGTGTAGAAAGGGTGCGCGATTCGTATATGTGTCCGGCCAAAGCCTTCGAAGCTCTTGACAGAATCCGGTCGACTAAAAGAATGGAACGTTCGTCTGGCCGAAAGCCTCGGCCTGCGCGATCCAAAAGCAGTACGCCGACAGGTTTTCCGTCCAGTGTTCGAATGGGACATACCAAAAGAGACGACAATTGAAAGTGACGAATGTAGTAGTCCGGCAGCGCTTGGGAAACGTCTTCGTAAAACATGGATTGATTGAGCTGCATCACATGTTGTAAAACTGGGATACTCCGTTCGCTTTCGCGAATGCGCATGACCTCGCTTAAGTCGATGTTATGACCGTAAATTCCCTCCACGGCTTTCGTCAATGGGCTGTACATAAACAACGCTCCGCGTTCGAAGTTCGCAATTTTGCAGACGTAGTTCACCATGGTAGAAAACACGTCGGCGACGCCTTTGGCGGCAAACAGCGCTTCGTCGAGGTCAAGGAGAAGTTCATACAGGGACGCTTGTTGGGCTTCGGCTGTGCTTTGATTGTGGTAGTGAGAGAAGTCCAACGCGTTTTTGCACCAAGCGGCTACCTGTCGAAACTGAAAACTAGACAAGGCGTCGTGTTCAATTTCAGCGACGGCTGTCACTTTTGCCGAAAGCTGAGTGGTAAACGGTTTCGACGTCGCCAGAGATTTTTGAACCGTCTGGGTCCACTCCTCGCTTTGAGCGACGTGATGCCATTTGCGCCGTTTGGCGTCGTATTCGACGAGGGTGAGAATCTCGAGACTCGGCTTGGTTTCGACAAGAGCCATCCACTGCCATCGATCGTTTTGCACCAGGCTGTTGAGGACCCTGGCCAGCGGTGGCTGCCACATTTCTTCCAAGTTCGTGGTCCGCGGCTGAATGGACACATAACCGGTTTCCAGGGCGGCTTCGGCCAGGCGTCGAGTGGTTGAGTGGATCCAATGAAAGACGGCCTCTGCTTCAAGCGTCTGGGCATCGCGCCAAACGACGGACATGACCACTTCTTCGAAGTTCGACAATACCACCATAATGTCCCCAGCGGTCAACGGCGGCTGACACTTCATGACTTGGGTTTGAAAGCCTTTAAAAACCGTGGAATCGCCGTGGACCAACAAGTCAAATTGGTTCAGCAAAAAGGAAAACAATCCTTCCATTCCGGCCTGGAGGTCGCTGTTTAGTTTGAGTGACGCCAGCCTTGCAGCTAGACGCGTCTTGCAGTCCAAGTGGTTGAGATGAATCTGTTGGACTACTGCATCCAAGGCGCGTTTTGGAACCAAGGGCAAACTTGGGGAGCGTGCGCGAGACATGGACAACCCCTCCTTGACGGTTGGACAACTTATAAATCCAACAAAGTTCGCGGTTTCCATATAGTTCGAATTCAATCTGGTAATTATGTCTTTTCCCCAACTATACGGGGGTTGAATTTCTGAAAACGCGGAATTGTAAGTTGTGCCGAAAGGGTGTTGAATAGGTGTTGAGCTAAAACAAACTTAGGAGGGAACACACTTTGCCTACGACGAAGGAGATTTTTGAGAAAATAAACGACTCGCTCAGTTCGGACCCCGCAAAAGCGGCTGGAATCAATGCAGTCTACCAGTTCAACCTGACTGGGGAGGACGAAGGTGTTTACCAAGTCGTTTTGCGTCCGGATGGCGCTTATGCCGTAGAGGGTCAACCCGAATCATCCAATTGCACGTTGGAAATGGCAGCCAGCGATTTCAAAGATATGGTCGAAGGCAAGCTAAACGGAACGGCGGCGTTTATGAGCGGAAAGCTGAAAGTCAACGGAGATATGGGATTGGCATTGAGACTTCAAACCGTGCTTCAAAGCTATACGGCCTGACAGCTTTTTCAGGCGTCGTCGCGGGTTCGGCCGGCGGCTGCACTGAGCGCCGGCCAGTGGTTAGAGGGTGCGCGCTGTCCACATCGCTGGAACGACAATGCCGGCTGGGGGATGAAACTGTGAACCGTATCGATATTTTGCAAGAAAGCTATGAAAAGTTTGGGGCCTTTGTATACCTTGTCTACGAAGGCAGAGAGGTTACGAACGTGGATTGCGACAGCATTTCGTCGCAAATGGCACGGGCGATGATGGAATTGGGCGTGGGCAAAGGGGATCGCGTCGTCGTTACTATGCCCAACCGCCCAGAAGTCGTCTTCGCCTATCACGCCATTGCAAAAGCGGGCGCTGTGGCGGTTCCTGTGATGCCGCTGCTGCAGACGCAGGAAATTCGCTTTATTGCGATGGACTGTGCTCCAAAGCTGGTCGTCACATCTGACATGTTGTTGGGCAAGGTACAAGAAGCTGTGGGGGAATTGCCGCAGAAGCCCATCGTAGTATCGGTGGATGCGGATGCAAACGCAGGCGAAGCGGGGGCGTTGAACCGGATTGCGGCTTCACAACCGGACTTAGCCCCCAACGTGCAAGTCGACGCGAACGACCCTGGGGTGATTTTGTACACTTCCGGAACTACGGGGCGCCCTAAAGGCGTCGTTTTGACGCATGCCAATTTGTACTCGAATGCGCAGTCTGCTGCTCAGTTAGCGATCGAATACGCGGGTTCAGAAGGCAATTGGGTCGGGTTAGTCATTCTGCCGCTGTCTCACGCGTTTGGATTCACCATGATGAATTCCACCGCGATGGCGGGTGCGCGGGATATTCTGTTGCCGTATTTCGACCCAGTCCTGGTGTTTTCAACCATAGAAAAGTACAAAGTGACCCATTTCTCAGGGGTGCCTGCCATGTTTCACGCCATGCTTACCCATGCAGATGCCGACAAATACGACCTTTCCTCGCTGTCTCAGTGCGTCTCTGGGTCGGCTCCGCTGTCTGCAGCAGTCAAGGCACAGTTTGAACAAAAATTTGGCTGCACCATTTACGAAGGCTATGGGCTGTCCGAAGCTGCGCCCGTCGTTACTGCGCCACGCAAGGGTTTCCCTGTGAAGCCCGGTTCTGTTGGCCTGCCGATTCCTGGCGTCGAAGTCAAGGTCGTCGACGAACGAGGAAATGCACTGGCCGCGGGCGAAGTCGGCGAGTTGACCGTGAAAGGACCCAATGTGACTCAAGGCTACCTCAATTTGCCTGAGGAGACGCAAAAGGTCATCCAAGACGGCTGGCTGTACACCGGGGACATGGCAAAAATTGACGACGAAGGTTATGTTTATATCGTGGAACGCAAGAAGGACGTCATTATCCGGGGCGGTTTCAACGTCTATCCCCGCGACCTGGAAGAACTTCTGGCCACTCACCCGGCAGTTGCCGAAGTCAGCGTCGTCGGTACGCCGTCAGAAGCCATGGGCGAGGAAGTGGTTGCTTTTGTCGTCAAACGCCGGGGAGTTGATGTCACAGAAGCGGACTTGATTTCCTTTTGTCAGGACCGGCTGGCGAAATACAAAACGCCGAGGTATCTCAAGTTTGTCGGGTACTTGCCAAAAACGATGATTGGAAAGACGGATAAAAAAGTCCTTCGAGAGTGGGCTAGGGAAGCGAGCTCTTCCTCGTAGTACTGGAAGCGAGCTTTCCATCGTAGTACCCCATCGTAGTACCCCATTGTAGTACCCCATTGTAGTACCCCATTGTAGTACTGGAAACAAACTCTCAGTAGCACAAAGGAGTGAAGTTGCGGTGATCTCTTTCCGACCCACCGAGGAAGAAATCGCTTTCGCCCAAACGGCGCGAACGTTTGCCAAAGAGCAGATTCGTCCCGTCGCGCGCGAGTGCGAACAAGCGCGCAGCTTGACAGCAAAAGTGACGCAGGAAGCCATCAACCTCGGCTTCACCGCTTTGGAATTGCCGGAGTCGATGGACGGTCTTGAACTGCCGATGGTTTCTCAGGTACAGGTGATGGAGGCGTTAGCCTATGGCGATCTCGCTGTGGTGCAAGGTTTTCCCGGACCTGGAGATGCCGCCAGTGTTCTGCGGGTTGCCGGCAGTTCTGCAGCTATTTCCTCGTATTTGCAGGCGCATGAGGTTTCGCCGTATCCGACAGTGGCTTTTATAGATGCCGGTCAGGAGTGGCAGCAGTGGGATTGCCCTGTACGGGTGGTCAAAGAGTCCAAAGGCTACGTCATCAACGGAACCTACCGACCGGTCAGACTGGCGCAGTCGGCAGAGTTTATGTGCCTGGCTGCTCGAGATAGTGATCAGTCTCCTGTCGTGCTTTGGCTCAACCGCGGTGATACGCCATGGGAGGTTCTCCCTGGAGACATCCGGTTGGGACTATTGGCCAGCGGTTTGGGCAGCATTCGCTTTGAACAAACCCGGGTGTCCGCACAGAACGTCCTGGCTCAAGGTGCAGCCGCAGAGGAACTTCTCAGCAAGGCGCTTGTGCGCATCCGGGTACTGGAGGCAGCCAAAGAAACGGGGCTGATGCAGGCCGCACTCGAATACGCTGTCAATTACACGGCGACCCGCAAAGCGTTCGGTCAAGAGATTGCCAAGTTCCAAGGGGTGTCGTTTGTTGCCGCAGACATGGCCATGGAGCTTCAGGCTGCGCGAAACCTCACCTTGCGGGCGGCGGCTCTCATCGATCAAGAGAGTCAAGACCAAGTCGCGGCTTCGCTGCGCGCGCTGGCCAAGGCACACCAAGCCGTTCGTTTTGTCACCAACAACGCCGTTCAGTTGCTGGGAGGTCATGGGTTTGTTCAGGACCACCCGGTTGAGAAATGGATGCGCGACGCTCAAGCCCAAGTCATGGTCTACGGCAGGGAATCGGAACTGATGCTGCAACGAGGTGAATTACTCCTGCCCAGGAGCCAAGAACAGGGGGTGCAAGCATGATTTCCTTTGAGATGACCCAACAGCAAAAACAAATGAAAGAATTTATCCACTACTTTGCTCAGTACGAGGTCCGGCCCATTTCCATGCTTTCCGACAAACTGGAAAGGGTCCCTGACGAGTGGCTGGACAAAGTCAACAAGATGGGCGTGACGCTCAGCACTTCGGCCATTGGCAAAGACGCGTCGGGGTCTAGCCAAAAGGAAAAGCATGAGGAAGCTAACCAGGACCCCGAGGTCAAAAGACAAGTCAACCGCTTGAGCGTCATTGCTGCTGAAGAAATGGGTTGGGGAGACCCGGCTGTTGCTCTGTCGCTGCCGGGACCTGGGCTCGGCGGTCCGCCAGTCCAGGGAAGCGGCACCCCGGAGCAAAAAAAGCGCTTTCTAGGCATTTTTGGCAAGGATAAGCCGCGCTGGGGAGCGTACGCATTGACGGAGCCGGAAGCAGGGTCTGACGTCTCTGGCCTTCGCACCACGGCCAGAAAAGTCGACGGCGGGTACGTGCTCAACGGGCAGAAGGTCTTCATCACGAACGGAGGTCGGGCGTCCTGGGTCGTTGCATTTGCAACGGTCGATCCAAGTTTGGGCCGCGCCGGTCACCGGGCCTTCGTGGTCGAGCAGGGGACACCTGGTTTTAGCGTATCGCGGTTGGCTCACAAAATGGGGATGCGCGCTTCCGAAACGGCTGAACTGGTCTTTGAGGACTGCTTTGTCCCCGACGAAAACCTGTTAGGGGGAGAAGAGTACTACGAACAGCGCGCGAATGGTCCTTCTGGTTTTCGCGTGGCCATGGCGACGTTTGACACGACCCGTCCGGTGGTTGCTGCGATGGCGACAGGAATCGCCCGGGCAGCGTACGAAACCACGTTGGACTACGTCAAAAAAGAGTATCCGAAACACGGACGGTCCTATCAAATGGCGTGTGAACAACTGGCATTGATGGAGCAAAACATCGAAGCGTCCCGCCTGTTAACCTGGGAAGCGGCGTGGAAGGGCGACATCGGTCAACCCAATGCCAAGGAAGCCGCCATGTGCAAAGCCTACGCAGGAAAAACTGGCCTCGACGTGTGCGCAGCGTGTCTGGAACTGATGGGTCCAGTGGGCGTCGACGGCAACTTGGTGGAAAAACTCTATCGCGACGTGAAAGTTTACGATATCTTCGAAGGAACGAACCAGATTCAACACTTGATTGTCGCCCGGCGCTTGTACGACCAAGAGGGTCTGCGAATCTGACGCGTGCCATTGGTTCATTGAGTGAACGGGGACTGCCAGGGCGTCAAGTCGTGTTGCTGGAAATTGGAGAGGAGAGTTCAAATGGGGTACCAGACATTGACGGTGGAACGAAAAGAGAAGGGTGTGTGCTTGATCACCATTTTAAATCCTCCGGCAAACGCGCTCAGCGAAGCGCTCACTTCCGACCTCGACGCGTTGATGGATGAGCTTGAAAGTTCGGACGATCGCGTTGTGGTCATCGCCTCCGCAAACCCAAAAATCTTCGTCGCCGGGGCGGACCTTTCGGCGATGGCGGGGAATGCAGGTTCCTTGGGGCAAAAGGGAGCGATTGCGGCCATGAGTCAGCGCATGCAAAAAACGTTTGACCGCCTGGCCAAACTGGAAAAGCCCGTGATTGCCGCCGTGAACGGTCACGCTTTGGGAGGCGGCTGCGAATTGGCGATGGCGTGCGACTTTCGCATTATGGGAGGCGGAACCATCGGCCTGACCGAAGTCTCGTTGGGGCTGATTCCAGGCGCAGGCGGCACACAGCGCATGACACAGCTGTTGGGCCGCGCAAAGGCGACTGAACTGATTTTTTCGGCGAAGCGCCTGAATGCCAAAGAAGCGGAGCAGATTGGCCTCGTCCACCGGGCCGTAGAACCGGAACAACTGTTAGAGGAAGCCTTGGCGTTTGCCCAAACGCTCGCTGAGGGTGCGGTGCGGGCCATGGGATTGGCAAAGCGTTCGATTGACGCTGCAGCAAGTGCCGCGATTTCCGATGGCTTTGCCGTCGAAAGCCAGGCGTTTGAAGAGACGTTCGCGGCCGGAGAGCCGATGGAAGGGATTGCAGCATTTTTCCAGAAACGCAAACCGAAGTTTTTGGGCTGAGACTAGACGGATAGGCCATTGCCAGACACCATCGTCAGTCATGAAATTGCCGGATATGCAAGTCCCGGATATGCAACTGCCAGTGATGCGATTGTCGGATAGAAATTAGCAGAAAAAATAGAGTTTGTGGGTCGATTCGCGGGGGATGGGGAGTTCCGTTGGAAAGGTGGAATCTCGTTGTCTTCATGGGATGAATTGCTCAAAGGGAAAGTCGCTGTAGTCACCGGTGCATCGCGCGGATTGGGACGGCAAGATGCGCTGGCTTTGGCAGAAGCCGGAGCTGACGTGGTCATTACGGACATTCTGGTGGAGAGCGATACGCAAAGTGCGGATGAAGCACGCAAGTACGGACCCTTGGCTCAGGTAATGCAAAGCACGCAGGTCGTCTATGCGGAGAAGACGGCGAAAGAGATTCAGGCGATGGGACGCCGGTCGTTTGCGGTGAAAATGGATGTGACGAACCGCGATCAGGTTCGGGAAGTCTTGGCCCGGGTCAAAGAGGAGTTCGGCCACATCGACATTCTGGTCAACAACGCAGGCACGCTCGATCACGTTTCTCAAATCGAAAACCAGAACGACGAGTTCTGGGAACGAGACCTTCGCGTCAATTTGACCGGTGCTTACAACTGCACGAAGGCCGTTTGGCCGTATTTGAAGGAGCAAGGGTGGGGACGCGTCATCAACATGTCTTCAGTCGCCGGTACACTAGGTGGGTTCGGGCAGGCGAGTTACTCGGTCACTAAAGGCGGCTTACTCAGCTTCACGAAGAGCATGGCTTTGGAAGGCGCGCGGCATGGAATTAACGTCAACGCCATCGTGCCGGGCATTATCGCGACAGAGGCCTTTAAGATGGGCAACCCCAAGATGAACGAACGGATGATTCAGCGTACGGCGTTCCATCGCCCAGGTGAGCCGGAGGACATTGCCAATGCCATTGTGTTCTTGTGTTCGGATAAAGCCAAGTACATCACTGGAATCGGCCTCAACGTATCCGGCGGGATGGAACTGTTCACCTTCTAGTAGAATCGTTCACCTCGAAGGTGCTATGTTTAGGCTATGGGCTCAGGAGGGGCGGGTGCCAGGGGTTGCGCCAGACAGCTTGAAGTTGCAACCCCGGCGCCGCTGGAGCCGTGGAGAAATCTTTAGAAGGTCGAAACTTTGGGTATCCGGATTTTGTGGTGGAATCCAATCTGAATTATTATGAGAGCAAGTATACAAAAAATCGGATTATGTGGTGAAACCGACCTCCAGTATGTTTGTGATAAAATGTTCCTAGTAGTAAAACCGTCGATTTGTGAAGTCCGATATCTCATGACATGATGTCAGAGGCGCCATTCCGGTTATACCTCGGATCCGCAGGATTGTACGATACTTAGACGTCACCAGAGGGGAGAAAGGTGAGCAGCTGCGCGATTATCACCTGTACTGTACCCCCGAACATCTTCATGAACAATGTCCATGACTGAATATTGGTGATTGTGCCAACCAAGGATAAAGAAGACATATGGTTAAGTCGGGATATTCATGATCCAGCCGAGACAATGACCGTGTTGAAGCCGTCAAAGAACAGCGGAATGTATGCCCTAAGAGGTGTTGTCAGTCGTGGGGAGCGGGCAGACTGACGTTCCTGGGGAGATCTTGCCCGTATCGTTAGAGTTTCAATTCGATTTCAATTGATGTTTGATATCGTATTTGGAGTGGAAGTAGCGCAAAACGCTTAGCCCTTTTTCATCACCTTAACCCCCAATTTGGACTGCTACAGTAATGTAGTGGTTATTTTTTGTTCAAAAATGAACTCCTGGTAGTGGAATTTTCATGGAATGACATAAAATTAGCATTTAATTGGTATCAATTAAGCAAGAAAGCCCTCTGGTTAGACTAGACCAACAGGCTCATTTACCCGCTCATTGTGTGAGTGTTATCTCTTTAGAACAAAAAACCCACCGAAGTGGGCAAATGAATACTTTAGTGTTGATAGTGTTTAAAAACAATCATGGCTGTATACAGCTCATCTGTGCTACTTCCCGAAGGAGCAACCGTTAACCTTATATCAGTTATCAGTTCGCAACTTATTCCTTCCAAAAAATCGTTGACCATGCTTTCAATTTTACCTGGTTTATCGGACGTAATAACTTTAATTCTTAATTTAGCTCTCGCTCCTGGATTGTCAGTCACACTTATCAACTCCCACACTTAATCAACTAAGTAATCACAAAATCCAAACAGCTATGAGGCATCTCAACGGGTGACAATTTAGTACCACTGCAGCACTTGTGACAACTATGTGGGACCCCACTTTATCCAAACTTCCAATACACTTGTTTGTTGCTGCATGTTGTTAAAATTTGCTAACCAGAACTACAACAAACCCGGTAGTTGTACCCATGTAGTTAAACGGAGCCACACTATGCACTTCCCACTTATCTGCCATTTTAACCAGCAACTCCTTTAGTTTCGTATCTTCACTCCCTTGCTCCGCTTCAACAAAGTGTGTCGTATATACCTTTAGATAGTCCACCACACCACCTCCCGATCACATATTCCACAAACGGAGGTTGCTTCCTTTGCGAATCACCAAGCGAAGCGTTATATTTATCAGAAGTTTGTGACGTTTAGTGACAGATTCACACCATGAATAAATACAGGGTACTAATTTCAAGTGAGGGATCGCCATAATCGTGATAACTCTAGTTTTGGTATTTCAGGGGACTCAGCCAATGATGAAAAAACAGCCGTACGCAAAATGCGCATAATGCATGTGTTGCCCCTTTGAAGATAGACCATCCCCAGTCAGGGGGAGAATGTGCACTTCAGGCTGATTAAATTCTAGTAATATTGTCCACCCGGTTTTCAATAGAACCAGGAGGGATTTCGGATGTTAGGCATGGGGATACGCAAAAAGGATGCTCCTGCAAAGCGGCTACGTGTCCTGATGGCTGATCGCGATATTAACGTAAATGCAGACGAGAAGCTGACTTATAGAGACGGGCGTTTTACCGAAGCCAAAATTAACGGGAGCTACAGCGATAGATCGTTCTTGAACAAACGAGCAGCAGTCCGCAATAGCGAGTCTCCGACGAAAGTAAGCTTATTCAATCCGAATATTTTTTGCTTCTCTATTCATAAGTCCTTTACACATTGGGCAGTTTGGTTCGGACACATGAACGAACTCTTGTCTTGACCAACAATTGCATTCTGAACACTGCCAAATAACAACGTCCGCATAGACGTGTTCAGAAGCGGGCTTTCTCCTATTATTAAAGTAGCTCATTGATATGCCTCCTTTCCTACAAATGGGTGAGCGATTGAGTAATACTAAAAGGGACTGCCTTTAAGGTATTTAAGCAACACCTTACGGACAGTCCCTTGATGATTAAAGAAGTTAAGCTACGTTTTCGGCTTGTAGTCCCTTTGGTCCTCGCACAACGTCAAAGTTTACACGCTGTCCTTCTTCCAAAGAACGATAACCATTTCCTTGGATGGCGCTAAAATGTACAAATACGTCATCACCGTTCTCGCGCGAAATGAAGCCAAAGCCCTTTTCCGCATTAAACCACTTTACGATTCCTTGTTCCATATTATTTCCTCCTCATGCCCATGGCACGAACCAATTTATTCACAAATTACATACAAAACCAAAGGCACAAAAACCGTTTTCCTTCTGCAATCCGAAGTGAAAGCAGAGAAAAAACGGTACATTAAACCATACCCTCAATCCGATGCACTCTGAATATTAACATTTTACTGTTTGTGCAGTGGAAAGTCAAGGACATTTACTTGGAATGTTAAAGTATTTTAAGTCATTCCCCAGATAGCCTATTTAGAGAGACATCAGGACGAGTTCCAGGAACTTCCTTCACGCTGCGTTGTGGTAAACACGAATAGCCTGTATGAGTTTCGTACAGGCTAAGGGTCTACATAGAATAGTTACAACACCACCGAGATAACTTTCTGATAATGCTCAGTAAACTGGTTACATCATTTAACAACAGAACAAAAAGCAAACTGCCAGGTGAAAAAACATTGTCGTCATTTGTACAACAAAAAACATAGCCTTGTTTAGCTAACTAAGTGTGTTGTCAAATCATCTAATCAAATTACCATAATCGGTTTCAGACAATAAAATTAATCATGGCTATTCCGTTAGCTCAGCAAAGGTCACGGTTTTAGCAGAAAGAGCAGCTGATAATAGTCTGTTGAACCACTC